>DASSOC010000102.1:0-15208 GCA_035700965.1 Solirubrobacterales bacterium | reverse complement strand
GCGGCGGGTGATCCCGACCCCGCCGGGGTGGCCGTCGTAGACGAAGATCGTCGAGCGGCCGGTCTGGAAGTGGACGTTGGTCGAGAGGCCGCCGATGTCCCAGCGGTCGCACATCGCGATCAGCGGCAGGACGGCGATCTGGCTGTGCTCGGTTGCGTGCAGGGAGCCGAGCAGGGCGTCGGGCGGCAGCTTGCCGCTGAGCCGGTCGGGCAGCACGTACCAGAGCGCCTGGGTGACGAAGCTCTGCTCGGGCAGCTCGAGGGCGACGATGTCGATCGGCTCCTGGTCGGCGATTGAGACCCGCTGGAAGGCGATCACCTGCTCGGTCACCGAGACCTCGCCGAAGTTCAGCTGCACCCCCGCCACCTGGCGCTGCTCGTGCACGCGCTCTATATAGATCTCGGTCTCCTTTTTCGGCCGCGTGTACCAGTCGCCGTCGAAGGCGGAGACGATCGCCCGCCGCTCCTCGATGTCGAGCCGGTCGACCTCGTAGGAGCGGCCGAGGTGGAGGTAGACGGCGCCGGGGTGGATCGTGGTGAAGGCGCGCTCGGCCTCGACCAGTCCCAGCATCTCCCCCGCCTCGCGCTCGATCACCGCGACCGAGTCGGCCGAGGCCGAGCGCAGCGGGATCCGGTTGGCGACGAACTCGCTGCGCCGCGGCAGCAGCTTGCCGCCGACCCCGCGCAGCTCCCCGGCGGCGACCAGCCGTTCGGCCCGCTCGCGCCAGCCCTCGCCGAAGACCTCGTCGTCGTCCTCGCTCAGCGGCAGCTCGTAGGCGGCGGCGATCAGGTGCCGGGAGGCGATCTGCTCGTTGCCGTGGTCGAGGATGGCCGCCTCGACCGGGCGCCCGAGGAACTCCTCCGGGTGGCGGCAGAAGAACTGGTCGAGCGCGTCCTGCCCGGCGACGTAGACGGCGAGGCCGCGGCGGCGGCGCCCCGCCCGCCCCCACATCTGCCGCAGGCTGGCGATGGTGCCGGGGAAGGTGGTGCAGATCGCCGCGTCGAGCTCGCCGACGTCGATCCCCAGCTCCAGCGCGTCGGTGGCGACGACCGCCAGCAGCTCGCCCGCCGCCAGCCGCGACTCGATCTCGCGCCGCTGCTGCGGCGTGTAGCCGCCGCGGTAGGGGGCGATCCGCTTCGCCAGCTCCGGCTTGCCGCGCCGCTCGAGGTTTTCGCGGGCGAAGCGCTGGATCAGCTCGATCCCGCGGCGGCTTTTTAGGAAGCAGATCGTCCGCACTTCGTGGGTGACGAGCTCGGCGAGCAGGTCGGCCGCCTCGGAGAGGGCCGAGCGCCGCGTGCCGCTGGGCTCGTCGATCAGCGGCGGGTTCCACATCGCGACCTCGCGGCCGGCCCGCGGCGCCCCGTCGTCGTCGATCAGCTCGAACCCGGTCCCGACCAGCCGCTCGGCCAGCTCGACCGGGTTGGCGATCGTCGCCGAGGCGAGCAGGAAGCGCGGCTCGCGCCCGTAGTGGCGGGCCAGCCGCCGCAGCCGGCGCAGCACGTTGGCGACGTGGCTGCCGAAGACGCCGCGGTAGGTGTGGGCCTCGTCGACGACGACCCACTCGAGGTTGGCGAGGAAGTCGCCCCAGCCCTTGTGGTTGGGCAGCAGGGCGACGTGGAGCATGTCGGGGTTAGTCAGGACAAGGTTGCTGCGGCGGCGGATCTCCGGGCGCTCCTCGCGCGGCGTGTCGCCGTCGTAGATCGCCTCGCGCAGGCCGGGCGGGCGCAGCTGGGCGAGCTTGCGCGCCTGGTCCTGGGCGAGCGCCTTGGTCGGGTAGAGGTAGAGCGCCCGGTCCTTCGGCCGCGCCGCGATCGAGTTCAGCACCGGCAGGTTGAAGGCGAGGCTCTTGCCCGAGGCGGTGCCGCTGGTGATCACCAGGTCGGAGTCGGCGGCGAGCTCGAAGGCGCGCAGCTGGTGCGTATATAGAGAGTCGATGCCGACCCGCCCCAGCGCCTCGGCCAGCCCCGGGTGCAGCTCGGCCGGCAGCGGCGCCGACCGCGAGCGGCGCTCCTCCTCGGCCGACTCGGCGACGATCCGCCCGTCGCGCCGCGCCGGATCGATCGCAACCGCCCAGCCCGAAGCGAGCAGCGAGCCCCCACGCGCCATCAGTCCTCCCTTCGACGGGCCGAAATGTCCACTCTTGGATGCCGACGGGCCGATTTGTCTCTTCCGGTTGGACTTATCGGCCCGTCGGCGGAGGCAGGGCGACTGATCGGCCCGTCGGGCCGGCCCGGGCGGCAGATCCCGGCGGCTACGTGCATCGCTTGCAGGGACGAGCGGTCGTGGATGCGGAGGACGTCGGCGCCCTCGCGGACGGCGAGGGTCGCCGCGGCCACCGTCCCCCACTCGCGCTCGGCCGCCGGCAGGCGCTCCTCCCACGAGCCAGCCAGCACGGCGCCGATGAAGTCCTTGCGCGAAAGCGAGACGTAGAGCGGCAGGCCGAGCGCGCGGAGCTCGCCGAGACGGCGCAGGATCTCCAGGTCCTGCTCGGGGCTGAGGTCGAAGTCGAGTCCGGGGTCGATTGCGATCTGCTCCTCCGACACCCCGAGGTCCCGGGCCACCTCGACCCTCCCCTCGAACCAGGCCCGCAGGTGGTCGACCACGTCGCCGTAGTCGCGCCAGGGCCGGTCGACCCGCGGTGGTCCCTCGATGTGCATCAGCACGTAGCCGCAGCCGCTCCCGGCGACCAGCTCGAACATCTCCTCGCAGCCGCCGGAGATGTCGTTGACGACCCCGGCGCCCGCCGCCAGCGCCCGGCGCGCCACCTCGGGCGAGAAGGTGTCCGCGGAGACGGCGATCGAATCGCCAGTTTTGGAGACCGGTGCCTCAGCCACCAGGCCTTCCACCGCCGGGACCAGCGCCGCGGCCTCCACCTCGGGCGGCACCGGCGGCCCGGCCTTCGCGGCCACGGCGCCGACGTCGATCATCTCGAACCCGGCCCCGGCCAGCGCCAGCCCGTCGCGCACCGCCTGCTCCGGGGTGCCGCTGCGCGCCCCGTCGAACATCGAGTCGACGGTGACGTTGACGATCCCCGCCCCGATCGGACGCGCCAGGTCGAGGGTCCGCTCTGCCAGCCTCCAGCTGCTCACCGGTCGAGCTTACGCAAGGCGCGCTCGCCGGCCGGCGGTCTGCGACGGCACCCCGCACCATGCGCGTTACGTTTACGCCCGCGTGTCGCTTCGCTGCGTCTACACCGACCTCGACGGGACCCTGCTCGGGCGGGGGAGCTCCCTCTTCCGCGATGCCGAGGGCGGCTTCAGCCTGGCGCAGGCGCGGGCGCTCGAGGCCTGCCACCGGGCCGGGGCCGAGGTCGTGATCATGTCGGGCCGGCGCGAGCCGCAGGTGCACGAGGCGGCGCGGCTGATGGGCCAGACCTCCTACATCTACGAGGCCGGCTGCGCCTTCGCGATCGACGGCGAGACGACGCTGATGACTGGCGAGATGGCGCCGAGCGAGGACGGCACGATCTACGAGCAGATCGAGGCGCGCGGCATCCCGAAGCTGCTCTTCGAGCACTTCGAAGGGCGGCTCGAGTACCACTCGCCCTGGCACCACGGCCGCGTGCTCTCCCACCTCTTCCGCGGCAAGGTCGACGTCGAGGCGGCGAACGCGCTGCTGCACGAGCGGGGCGACGACGACCTGCGCCTGCTCGACAACGGCGCGATCGGCCGGCCGATGCCGACGGTTGCGGGCCGCACCCACGCCTACCACCTGGTCCCGCGCCAGGTCAGCAAGGCGGCGGCGGTCGCCGGCCATGCCCGCGCCCGCGGCTACGACCCGGCCGACTGCATCGCCGTCGGCGACTCGGTCGAGGACCTCGAGGTCGCCGCTGCGGTCGGCCGCTTCTTCGTCGTCGCCAACGGGCCGGCCAACGACGAAGGCCTGCGCGCCGCGTTGCCGGCCTGGGACAACGTCACCGTCACCGAAGGCAGCATGGGCAACGGCTTCTACGAGGCGGTCGTCTCCACCCTGATGGAACGCCCCTGACTCCGCCGACGGGACGAAAAGACGCACCCCCTCCGCCGACGGGCCTAAATGTCCAAGCATGCAAGACATTTAGGCCCGTCGGCGGATGAAGCAGGACAAATCGGCCCTTCGACGGGTGGGTAGACTCGAATCCATGGACGCGCACGCGACCGTCGCCGAGCAGGAGTACCTCGAGATCATGTTCTGGATCGAGGAGGCGGGGCTGCCGATGACCGGGGCCAACATCGCCCGGGCGATGCAGCTCTCGCCGCCGACCGTGCACGAGATGATCGGCCGCCTGGTCGAGGACGGCTACGTCGAGCGCAACCCGAACAAATCGCTCAGCTTCACCGAGTCGGGACGCGAGCACGCCAGCTACATCGTCCGCCGCCACCGGATGATCGAGCGCTTCCTCACCGACGTCCTCGGGATCCCATGGGACGAGGTGCACGAGGAGGCGGAGCGGATCGAGCACGCGATGAGCCCGGTGCTGGAGGAGCGGATGCGGGCCGCGATCGGTGACGCGACGACCTGCCCGCACGGGCACCCGATCGTCGAGGGCGTTCGCGAGCAGGGTTCGCTGCTGGCCGACGTCGAGGTCGGGGCCGAGGTCACCGTCCTGCGTTTCGAGAACGAGGCCGAGGAGCTGCTGCACTACCTCAAGGACGCCGGCCTCTATCCCGGCCTGCCGGGCAAGCTCGACAGCTCCGATGAGCAGCGGGTGGTCATCGCCTCCGGCGAGGGCAACCACGAGGTGAGCCGCAGCGTCGCCGAGACGGTCTCGGTCCGCGCCGATCCGGCGCCGCCGCCGCGGGCGGCGATCCCGGAGCAGCTGGTGCTCAGCTCCGACCGCTACGGCCGCTGAGCACGACTGGAGGGTTGAGGTCGTTCCTCGCTGCGGGCGACCGGGGATCAGAATCCCCCGATGATCCACGAGGGGCAGGGGAGCAGCGGGCGGGCGACGCTGCTGGTGCTGGGGTCGATCGTCTCGGTCCAGAGCGGCGCGGCGCTGGCGACGGGCCTGTTCGACCCGGTCGGGCCGGCGGGCGCGGTGCTGCTGCGGGCCGCCTTCGGAGCGCTGGCGCTGCTGGCGCTGATGCGCGGGCAGCCACGGCTGCGCGAGTGGCCCCACCGCGACGTCTGGCTGCTCGCGGTCTCGGTGGCGGCGGTCAACCTCTTCTTCTACGCGGCGCTCGACCGGCTGCCGCTCGGGATCACGGTGACGCTGGAGTTCGTCGGGCCGCTTGGGGTGGCGCTGTTCGGCTCGCGCCGCCGCCGCGACCTCCTTTGGGCGCTGCTCGCGGCCGCCGGCATCGTCCTCCTCTCGGGCGGGACCGAAGGCCAGGGTGTCGATGCCCTCGGCGTCGCCCTGGCGCTGATCGCCGGCGTCTTCTGGGGCGCCTACATCCTCCAGAGCGCGCGCGTGGGAGCGCTGGAACCGGGCATCCGCGGCGCGACCCTGGCGGCGGTGATCTCGACTGCGCTGGTCGCGCCCTTCGGGATCGCCCAGGGAGGCGCCGAACTGCTGGTGCCCTCGCACCTGCTCGTCGGCGCCGCCGTCGGCGTCCTCAGCACGGCCATCCCCTACGCCTTCGAGATGGAGGCGCTGCGTCGCCTGCCGCAGGCGGTCTTCGGCGTGCTGATGAGCCTCGAGCCTGCGGTCGCGGCGGCGATCGGCTTCCTCGCGCTCTCACAGGACCTGGCCGGCCGCGAGGTCATCGCGATCGCTCTCGTCGTCATCGCCTCCGCCGGCGCCCTGCGCTCGGCGGCCACGCCGGCGCCCCACGACTAACTGCTACCTCCTAGGCGCAGCCGATTTTCGACACAGCCGGGTGTGCTCCAAATCGGAAGCGCTAGATGATTGATCGCGCGGCGAGGTGCGACCAGGCGTGCCTGACCGCGGAATCGACCGTCTAGGCGGGGCTGCCCGCGCGCAGGCTCGCCAGAGCCGTCGCGATGCGCCGTACGCCCTCGGCGGCCTGGTCCGCCGGCACCGGCGCGAACGACAGCCGCAGGCTGCGCGCGCCGTCCGCGAGCATGAAGTCCGGGCCGGCGACGAAGGTGACGCCGTGGCTCTTGGCCTCGGCGAGGAGGGCGGCGCTGTCGGTGCCCTCGGCAAGGTCGAGCCAGAGGAAGTAGCCGCCGCCGGGGACGACGAACTCGGCCTCGGGGATCTGCTCTTCGAGCGCCGAGACGAGCGCACCGCAGCGCGCCCTCAGCTCGCCCTTGACGAACTCGATGTTGCGGTCGAGCTCGCCGCTGCGGCAGAGCTCGAGCACGATCGACTCGGCCAGCATGTTCGGCGAGATGTAGGTCTCGTTCGCCTTCTTTGCCAGCTTCTTGATCTCGTCCTGCGGCCCGGCCAGATAGCCGACCCGGACGCCGGGGCTGACCGTCTTCGAGAAGGAGGAGGCGTGGACGACTTTGCCCGCCTCGTCCAGCGAGAGCATCGTCTCCAGCGGCTCCCCCTCGAAGGGCAGCTCGCGGTACGGGTCGTCCTCGAAGATCCAGAAGTCGTGCTCGGCGGCGAGCTCGACCAGGCGCCGGCGCTTCTCGGCCGAGAGCGTGCAGCCGGCGGGATTATGGGCGTTGGGGATGACGTGGGCGAACTTCAGCGGCCCCGCCTCGAGCGCCGCTTCCAGCTCGCCGACGTTGAGCCCGTCGGCCTCGAGCGAGACCGGCACCAGCTCGACGCCGAGCTGCTGCAGCAGGAGCAGGGTGCGGTCGTAGCTCGGCTGCTCGACCGCGACGCGGTCGCCCGGGCCGAGGAGGTGCCCGAAGAGCATCGCCCCCGCCTCGAGCGAGCCGTTGGTGATCATCACCTGCGCCGGATCGAGGTCCCCGTGCCGCTCCGCAACCCACCGGCAGAGCCCCGGATGGCCGACCCCGACCCCGTAGGAGAGCGCCACTTCCCAGTCGGAAGCCAGCGCCCGCTGGGCCGCCTCCCGCACCTGCTCGTGCGGCAGGATGTCGGCACTTGGCGCCCCGCGTGCGAATGAGATCGTCTCGCCTGCCATCGAGCAGCGACACTAGCAACGCTCGGTTAGCGAGCGGCCGCCGGCGGGAGAGTCGAGATGAAAATGGGGCAATCGCAAGCCAGAGGGGGTTTGAGCCGTTGAGAAAGCTATTTCTCGCCTGTGCGGTGGCAGCGGCCGCCCTAGCCGTCTTCGCCTCCCAGGCACGACAAGCTGCCCGGGCCGACTTCCGGCCGAGCTCGCCGCCCGGAATCGGCGCTCTCGACGTGCTGCTCCGCTTGCCAGATCTGCCGGGCTACGGATTCACCGACGGCTCGCCGCTCACCGCTTTGGGCGACCTCCGTTGCGACAAGATCAACCCGGCGAACCCGCAGCCTGAGCTGGCGCATTTCCTCCGGCTCGACTCACCCGCGGGCTGCTCAGCCCTCTACCAGCGTCTCTACAAGATGCCTGGCCGCCAGCCGGAGCCCGCCTTCCTCGGCACCGCCGCGGTGCGCTTCCGCAGTGTCGCGGCCGCCGAAGAAGGCCTTGCCGTCGCCGATCAGCTGCTCAGCCACCTGATCCTCGACGAACTTCCTGAAGAGGCGCAGCCGCCGGCGACGATCGGCGATGCCACCCGCCTCTTCCACTGGCGGCACAGCGGGATCTTCAGCGAGGAAGAAGAAGATTGCTCGTTCCTGTTCTGGCGCTTCGGGTCGACGCTTTCGGCGATCTTCGTGCCGGGCGGTTCGCCCTCCGTCAACGACCGCATCGCGACCGAACTGGCGGAACGGCAGCAGCGGCACGTCGAAGCCCCGGTGGCGACCAAGCCCGCGGAATTCGACGACACCGAAGTCTCCTTGGAAGACCCGGCGCTCGAGTTCCCGACCTACTGGCTCGGCAGCAGCTTCCAGCCAGGCCGCCAACTGGCGGCACTGCACCTAATAGGGAGCTATCACGAACCAAAGCCCTCGTCGCTTCGCCCCCGAGTGGGGCTCGCATACGCCGACCACCCCTTCCGCGATCGGTACGAAGAGATCTTCGTTGACCTCTATTCCACCGACCAGTGGCGGCGCCTGCGAGACAGCGGCCGCCACCTGCCCGACTCGCTTCGCTGCAGCTCCTCCCCCCACCCGCTGAACCTTCGCACGCGCACCGCGGTCGCCTTCAGCGGCTCCGAAGGCCTCTTACGAAAGTGCCGCCGAAGCGAACCGACCGCTTGGACGCTGCGCATGCGGTTAGGGCCGATGGTGATCGTCGCTCAGACTTCGACGGTCTGCGCCAAATGCTTCGGCCCCGGCCACGGCGGTTACAACAGCCTCGCCGGGATGAAGGCGATAGCCCGTGGCCTGGTGCTGCGACACCGCCCGCCCGCCGAGCGGCCCTAGAGCGAGCGCAGCATCTCGGCGGCGATCGCCGCCGTCTCGGTCGGGCTTTCGCCGACCCGCACGCCCTTTGCTTCGAGCGCGTCTTTCTTCGCCTGGGCGGTGCCCGAGGAGCCGGAGATGATCGCGCCGGCGTGGCCCATCTGCTTGCCGGGAGGGGCGGTGAAGCCGGCGATGTAGGCGACGACCGGCTTCGAGACCTCGGCGGCGATGAACTCGGCGGCCCGCTCCTCGGCGTCGCCGCCGATCTCGCCGACCATCACGATCAGCTCGGTGTCGGGGTCGGCCTCGTACATGGTGAGGATGTCGATGAAGTCGGAGCCGACGATCGGGTCGCCGCCGATGCCGACGATCGAGGAGTTGCCGGTGCCCGCCTGCTTCAGCTCGTTGCCGATCTGGTAGGTCAGCGTGCCGCTCTTGGAGACGACGCCGATCGGCCCCGGGTCGAAGAACTGAGCCGGGATGATGCCGACGTTGGCCTTGCCGGGCGAGAGGACGCCGGGGCAGTTCGGCCCGATCAGCCGCACGCCCTTCTCCTTCGCCTTCCAGTAGGTGGAGAGCATGTCGAGGACCGGGATCCCCTCGGTGATCGCGATCACCGTCTCGACCCCGGAGTCGATCGCCTCGTCGATTGCCGCCGCGGCGAAGCGCGCCGGGACGAAGATCATCGAGGTGTTGGCGCCGGCCTCGGTGACCGCCTCGGCGATCGTGTCGAAAACGGGAGTGCCCTCGACGTCCTGGCCGCCCTTGCCCGGGGTGACGCCGGCGACGAGGTCGGTCCCGTAGGCCTTGTTGCGCAGCCCGTGGAAGGAGCCCTCGCGGCCGGTCAGGCCGGAGACGGCGAGCTTCGTCTTCTCGTCGACGATGATGCTCACGAGGCGCTCCCGGCCAGCTCGACCACGCGGCGGGCGGCGTCGAGCATCGTCTTCTCCTGGTGCAGGTTCGGCAGGTCGGCCTCGGCGAGGATCTTCAGGCCCTCCTCGGAGTTGGTGCCGTCGAGGCGGACGACCAGCGGCACGCCGAGGTCGATCTGCTGCGAGGCGGTGACGATCCCGTTGGCGATCTCGTCGCAGCGGGTGATGCCGCCGAAGATGTTGAAGAGGATCGCGCTCACCTTCGCGTCGCTCTTGATCACTTCCAGCGCGTTGACGATCGCCTCGGCTTTGGAGCCGCCGCCGGCGTCGAGGAAGTTGGCGGGGGCGCCGCCGGCCTGAGCGACGACGTCCAGCGTCGACATGCAGAGGCCGGCGCCGTTGGCGAGGATGCCGACGTTGCCGTCGAGTTTGACGTAGGTGAGGCCCTTTTCCTTTGCCATCTGCTCCTGCGGGTCGTCGACGGTGTCGGCGATCTCGGCCAGGTCCTGGTGGCGGAAGAGCGAGTTGCCGTCGATCGTCACCTTCGAGTCGAGGGCGACGACGTCGCGGCCGGCGGTGACGATCAGCGGGTTGACCTCGATCAGCGTCGCGTCCTCCTCGCGCGCCACCTCGGCCAGCTTCGCCAGCGCCTCGGCGGCCTGGTCGAGCGCGTCGGAGGCGAGGCCGGCGTCGGCGACGATCGGGCGCGCCGCGGCGGCGTCGAACTCGCGGGTCGGGTCGATGTGGCGTTTGACCAGGGCCTCGGGGTCCTCGGCGGCGACCGCCTCGATGTCCATCCCGCCCTTGGCGGAGACCATCGCCAGCAGCTTCTTCTCGCCGCGGTCGAGGATGACCGAGGCGTAGTACTCCTCGGCGATGTCGGAGCCGCCCTCGATCCAGACCGCTTCGACGCGGAAGGGGCCCTCGCCGTGGGGGCCGACGATGTCCATGCCGAGGATCGCATCGGCGTGGGCGCGCGCTTCCTCGGCGTCCTTGGCGATCTTGATCCCGCCCGCCTTGCCGCGGCCGCCGATCAGGACCTGGGCCTTGATCGCGCAGGGGTAGCCGATCCGCTCCGCCGCGGCGACGGCGTCGGCGACCGTGTCGGCGACCTCGCCGCCCGGCACGGGAATGCCGTGCTTGGCGAACAGCTGCTTGCCCTGATACTCGAGAAGGTCCATAAGAGGCGGACGCCCTGGGGCGCGGCGCGGAACCCTATCCAAAGTGGGTTCGGGCTGCCGGGTGACAACCGGAATGCCCAACCGGCGAGCCGGTGCCATAATGCCGCGCTCGCATGGCCCTTCCCAGTCTCAAAAACGTCAAATGGGTGACGACCGACTGCTACGGCACCCTGATCGACTGGGAGAAAGGGATCGTCGAGGCCTGCAAGAAAGAGGCGGCCAAAGACGGCTTCAGCTTCGACGAGGGTCCGTTCCTCGAACGCTTCATGGAGGTCCAGGCCGAGATCATGGCCGGTTCCTACGAGCTCTACGCCGAGGTGCTGCGCCGCACGATCGTCAAAGTCGCGGGCGAGATCGGCTGGGAAGTCGAGCCCTCGCGGGCACAGTTCCTGCCCAACAGCGTTGCCTACTGGCTGCCGTTCCGCGAGGCCAACGCGGCGATGGACCGGCTGGGGAAGAAGTACGAGATCGGGATCGTCTCCAACGTCGACGACAAACTGCTGGGGATCTCGCGCCGTCACCTGCGGACCGAACTCGACCTCGTCGTCACCGCCCAGCAGGTGCGCAGCTACAAGCCCGATCCCGTCCACTTCAAAGAGTGCGCGCGGCGGATCGGCGGCAAGAAAGGCTGGCTCCACATCGGCTCCAACTACGCCACCGACGTCGCCCCGGTGCTGAAAATGAACGTGCCGGTGATCTGGGTCAACCGCCACGGCGAGAAGCTGGAAGGGCGCAAAGCCCCCAGCGCCACGGTGAAAAACTTCCGCGAAGCCGTCAAGAAGCTCGGCGCGTCCTGAGCGTCTTCTAGCGTTCACGCCGCAACTCAGGCGTGAGGCACCGGTTTCGGGGGTAGCCACCACCCCGCCCATTGATGCAGACGTTTCCAGGACATCCCAGTCAGATCCGCGCGCGGCTTGCGATCGCGGTCGGCCTCGTGACGCTTCTCGCCTGCCTGGTCTTCGCCGCCTCGCGGTCTGCCGGCGCCGCCACCCCGCTGTCCTCGCCGATCTCCGAAGAAGCGCTGGAACAGCGCTCCTCGAAGCCGCTCAGCGAACGGCCGAGCTTCGTCGTGATCCAGACCGACGACGAGACGCTCGACGAGCTCTACACCGTCTTCAACGCCGGCGGCGTCGAAGTGCCGGCGATGCCGAACACGCTCTCGATGATCGCCGGCCGCGGCGAGACGTTCAGCCGCTACTACGTCTCCTATCCCCTCTGCTGCCCCTCACGTGTCAGCTTGCTGACCGGCCGTTACGCGCACAGCGACAACGTCCGCGGCAACGTGCCGCCGAACGGCGGCTACACCGGCTTCAAAGCCCGCCAGGCCTACAGCCACAACATCGCCACCTGGCTGCAGGGGGCAGGCTACCGGACGATCCACATCGGCAAGTTCCTCAACGCCTACGGCGACGAACCGTTCGACAGCGGCCGCGACGTGCCGCCCGGCTGGAGCGCCTGGCACAGCGTCCTCAACTCCGACACCCACCATTACTTCTACGGCTACACCCTCAACGACAACGGCTCGATCGACGGGCCCTTCGGCGACTCCGGCAGCTGGGACACCCGCGAATACGGGGAACGCGACTACTTCGGCTGCCCGACGACGACGATCGAAGGCAAACCCTGCCTGTACGAGACCGACGTCCTCAGCCGCATCGCCTACGAAGAGCTGAGCGGGACGCCGGCGGACCAGCCCTTCTACATGCAGGTCGACTACACCGCGCCGCACGGCGACTTCCGCCGCCCGGCCGGCCCGGAGCCGCCTCCCCGCTACTACACCCTCTTCGACGGGGCGCCGTTCCCCCACGGCCGCTCGGAAGGGTTCAACGAGGGCAACGTCAACGACAAGCCGCGCTTCATCCGCGAAGCGCCGTACCTGACGCCGGAAGAAATCCACATCTACCGCGTCTACTACCAGAAGGCGCTGGCCTCGCTGCGGGCCGTCGACGACGGTGTGAAAACGATCCTCGACACGCTCGGCGGCGAGCACCGGCTGCGCAACACCTACGTCATCTTCATCTCCGACAACGGCTTCTTCTTCGGCGAGCACCGCCTCACCGGCGGCAAGTTCCTCGCCTACGAGCCCTCGACCCACCTGCCGTTCCTGATCCGCGGCCCGGGCATCACCCCCGGCTCCACGACCGGCGAGCTGGCGGCCAACATCGACATCGCCCCGACGGTGCTCGAACTGGCCGGCGTGAAAGCTGACAAAAGCATCGATGGGCGCTCCGTGGTCCCCTTCCTGCGCGACCCGAGCCTGCGCACCCGGCGGCCGATCCTGTTCGAGTCTTTCGTCCAGACCAACGACGTGGAAGAGAACGGCGGCGGCCCGGCCGCTGCCCCGTCCAGCGTCGCCGCCGGCGAAACCGGCGGCGGGGCGAGCATCAACATGCGGCCGGCCTGGCTGAACCGCCGCGAACGGCGCCAGGAGCGCCAGTCCCCCCACGCCAAGGCCTCGATCGTCGCGCCGCCGAAAGACTACGAGGGAATCCGCCTCGGGCCCTACAAGTACATCGAGTGGCCGGACGGCGAGAAAGAGCTCTACGACATCAACAAAGACCCGAACGAGCTCAACAACATCGTCCGTGTCCCCAACTACTTCCCGATCCGCGCCTTCCTCCACGCCCAGCTGGTCCGGCTCGAGGACTGCGTCGGGCGCCACTGCAGCGAAGTCGCGCCGAAATTCCCGCTCACCCGCAAGCAGCAGCAGAAGGTGAGCAAGGAACGCCGCGAAGAAGAACGGCGCAAACAGAAGGAACGCGAAGAAAAGCGGCATCACAAGCGGCACGGCTAAGGAACGATGCCGCTGGAGTGGGGTGGGTGACCCTCTCCAGACGCGCTCGCTGCGCTCGCTTTTGGGAGTGTCTGGAGAGGGTCACCCACCCCACTCTGTCGCCCGCAAGCGCGTGGTCAGCTGAATAGGGGCAGGCGATGAGCACGCTGCGCCAGCCCGCTACCGCTACCGCTTTTTGACCCACTCTGGTGTGCCTGAAGTCGGATGCGTTACTTGATTACGGCGAGGACGTCGCCGCTGCTCACGGCGGCGCCTTCGGCTACGTTCAGCTCCTCGACCTTGCCGCTGCGGTGGGCGGTGATCTCGTTCTCCATCTTCATCGCCTCGATCACGCAGATCAGGTCTCCCTCGGCGACCTCGGCACCCTTCTCGACGGCGACCTTGAGGACGGTGCCCTGCAGCGGCGAGGGCAGCGCCTCGCTGGAGGCGCTGGGCCCACCGCCGCCTTTGCGCTCGCGCTTCGGCGGCTGTTTCCTGCCGCCTGCGACCGCAGCGGCGACGCCGCCCGCGGGCGCCTCGCCGATGACCTTGACGTCGAAGAGCTTGCCGGAGACCTCGACCTTGTAGTCGCGGCTGACGACCTCGCCGTCCTCCTCGCTCGGGGCCGGCGGCGTCGCGTCCTCCGGGGCGGTCGTCTTCAGCCACTCCTTGTCTTCCATCAGGTCGCGGCAGGTCTCCCCGCGCGCCCACTGCTCGGTGGCGAGGATCGCCTTGTGGAAGGGGATCAGGGTGGTGAGACCGCCGGTGTCGTATTCGCCCAGCGCCCGCAGCATCCGCCGGGTCGCCTTCTCGCGGTCGACGTCCCAAACGATCAGCTTGGCCACCATCGGGTCGTACATCGGCGTCACCTCGCCGCCCCCCTCGACGCCGGAGTCGACGCGGACGCCGGGACCCGAGGGCTCGCGGTAGGACTCGCCGATCGGCCCCGGAGCGGGGGCGAAGTTCTTGTGGGCGGCCTCGGCGTTGACGCGGCACTCGATCGACCAGCCGCGCAGCTCGACGTCCTGCTGGGAGATCGAGAGCGGCTCGCCGGCGGCGACGAGGATCTGCTCGCGGACGATGTCGATGCCGGTGACCATCTCGGTCACGCAGTGCTCGACCTGGACGCGGGTGTTCATCTCGAGGAAGAAGTACTCCTCGCCGACCTGCATCCCCTCGATCGTGCCGGCGCCGCGGTAGCCGACCGCAGCGGCCGCGTCGGTGGCGATCTTGCCGATCCGCTCGCGCATCTCCTCGTCGACGTGCGGACCGGGTGCCTCCTCGACCACCTTCTGATGGCGCCGCTGCAGCGAGCAGTCGCGCTCGCCGAGGTGGATCACGTTGCCGTGCGAGTCGGCCAGCACCTGGACCTCGACGTGGCGCGGGTCCTCGAGGTAGCGCTCGATGTAGACGCGGGGGTCGGAGAAGAACTTCTCTCCTTCGCGGGCCGAGCCCTCGAAGGCCTCCTGCAGGTCGTCGGCGCTCATCGCCACCCGGAAGCCCTTGCCGCCGCCGCCGCCCGCCGCCTTGCAGGCGACCGGGTAGCCGGCTTCATCGGCCTGCTTGCGGGCCTCGTCGAGATCCTTCGCGACCTCGGTCGAGCCGGGAACGATCGGCACCCCGGCCCGCTCCATGATCTCGCGCGCCCGCGTCTTCGATCCCATCGCTTCGATCGCCTCCGGCGGCGGGCCGATCCAGGTGACCCCTGCCTCGGCACAGGCGCGGGCCATCTCGGCGTTCTCGGCGAGGAAGCCGTAACCGGGGTGGATTCCTTCGGCGCCGGCCTCCTTGGCGGTCTCGATGATCTTCGCGATGTTCAGGTAGCTCTCGGCCGGGACCGCAGGGCCGATCAGGAAGGCCTCGTCGGCCTCGCGCACGTGTGGCGCGTCGCGGTCGATCTCCGAGTAGACGGCAACCGAGGCGATGCCCATCTCCCGCAGGGTGCGGGCGACCCGGATCGCGATCTCGCCCCGGTTGGCAATGAGGACCTTCTGGAACACGGCGGCGCAGTCTATTTAGGACGGCTGCGGGGAGTCGTGCACCCCCCTCCCCGGACGCGCTCGCTGCGCTCGCTTTGGGGAGTGTCCGGGGAGGG
>DASSOC010000101.1:0-14023 GCA_035700965.1 Solirubrobacterales bacterium | reverse complement strand
TTCGACCCTGCACGTAGAGGGCCTCGGCGCAGTGCGCGAGCGCGTTCAGCGCGGTCCCGCCCGTCTCGCCGGGCGGCAGGTCGTACGTGAGCTCGGGCTCGTAGACGATTCCCTCGATATGCGCGCCGCTGCCACCGGCCTTTACGCGCCGGGCCTCGTCGCGGATGCCGAAGCCGGGCGTCCACTCGGCACCGGAGTACGTCGTCGGCACCGAAACCACGGGGAGTCCCGTCGCCGCGGACACGGCCTTGGCGGTGTCGATCGCGCTGCCCCCGCCCACGGCCAGAAGCCCGTCCGCGCCTTCGGCGGCGGCGGTCGCCTCCGCGACGGATTCCGGCGAGCCGTGCCGCTCGACGCCGTAGAAAGAATTCGCCGCAGGAAGGTCGAGCTTCCGCCAGCGCTCGGTCGTGACGAGGAGCGGGCGCTCGGAGCCCACCTCGGCGAGAACCGGGGGCAGAGCGTCGAGGCCCCAGCGGACGATCACGCCGTCTTCTCGCGCGCAAAGTCGAGGAACGCGGCGGCGGCGCGCGTGGGCGGGCGGCCCTTGGCGCGAACGACGTAGATCTGCCGGGCGGGATCGAGGCCCTCGACCCGCGCCATGGCGAGTGTCCCGGCCGCCAGCTCGCCTTCGATCGCAGTCCGCGAGATGAAGGTGACGCCAAAGCCGGCGGCGACGGCGCTCTTCACCGATTCCTGCAGGCCGAGCTCCAGTCTCGGCTCGAGCTCACGGACGCGAAGCCCGGCGCGGCGGAGCTCCTCGTCGACGACCTGGCGAACGCCGGCGCCCTCCTGCATGGCGATGACGTTCTCCTTGCGGAGGTCGTCGACCGAGACCGTCCCGCCGGCCGCGCGGTGTCCGGCCGGGACCGCGAGCACGATCTCGTCCCGGACGAGAGGCTCGAACTCGAGCGAGCGGTTCCTGCGCAGCGCCCCGACGACGCCGAGCTCGAGCTCCCGCTGGGCGACCTTCTCGCTCACCGTCTGCGTGTCCCAGATCGAGAGCGCCACGTGCAGCTCGGCGTGCTCGCGTTGAAACTCGCAGAGTAGAAGCGGGACGAGATGCGCGCCCGGACCGGTGGAGGCGCCGATCGCGAGCGTGCCCTGGAGCTCGCCGCTCTCGGCGGCGACCTCGTCGTAGAGCTGCTCCTCCAGGGCGAGCATGCGCTGGGCGCTCCGGTACAGCCGCAGGCCTGCTTCCGTCGGCTCGACCCGCCTGCCCGAACGGTCGAGCAGCGTCTGGCCGAGGCGGTCCTCGAGGGCTCGCACCTGGAGGCTGACCGCCGGCTGCGTGACGCCGAGCTTCTCCGCGGCCTGTGAGAAGCTGCTCTTCTCGACGACTGCGCAGAAGGCGGCAAGCTGACGGGTATCCATAAGCATTCATTATGCAGCGGCTTAGACCGATGACGCTTTCGACCGAGACCGAGTCGCTCGCGGAGCGCTACGCCCGGCTCTCGCGAGAAGGCGCGGAGCGGCGCGGGGTCGACGCCGCGCTGCGAACGCTCGACGTCCTCATCTCCGCGACGGTCCTCCTCATCGCCTCGCCGATCCTCGTCCTCGTGACGATCGTCTTCCTTGCCACGTCCGGCACCCCGCTCTTCTACCGGGGCCTGCGGGTCGGCAGGCACGGCCGGATCTTCCACATGTTCAAGTTCAGGACGCTCAGGCGCGACGCCGAGTCGCGGCTCGGCCCCTACTACGGCGAGGAGCTCACGGTCCGGACGACCGCCGAGGTGACGAGGCTCGGCCGCTGGCTTCGCGCCTCCCAACTCGACGAGATGCCGCAGCTCTGGAACGTCCTGCGCGGCGACATGTCCGTCGTCGGGCCGCGCCCGATCCGCCCCACCTTCTTCGAAGAGCTCGCACAGGAGATCCCGCAGTACTGGCAGCGGCTGGTCGTCAGGCCCGGGCTCACCGGGCTCGCGCAGACCCGAATGGGCCGCGAGGAGTCCTGGGCCGAGAAGCTCGCCCACGACCTCGAGTACATAGCCGACCGTTCAGTGGGCCTCTACCTCCGCGTCGTCCTCGCGACGGCCTGGCGCGTGATCAGGCAGTCGGCGGCGGCCGTGTGGGGACTTCTGCGCGGAGGCCGTCACTAGACTCAGGGGCCATGTGCGGGATCTGCGGACTTGCCTCGCTCGACGGCAGCCCGGTCGATGCCGGTCCGCTCGAGGCCATGAACGACACGCTCCGCCACCGCGGACCTGACGCCGAGGGCACGGTGGTCGACGGGCCCGTGGCGCTTGCCTCGCGTCGCCTCTCAATCATCGACCTCACCGGCGGCGACCAGCCGATCGCGAACGAGGACGGCTCGATTCAGGTCGTCCAGAACGGCGAGATCTACAACCATCGCGAGCTGCGCGCCGTCCTAGAGCGCCAGGGACACCGCTTCCGCACGGCCAGTGACACCGAGGTGCACCTCCACCTCTACGAGGAGCACGGGCCCCACTATGTACGCGAGCTGCGCGGGATGTTCGCCGTCGCGCTCTGGGACTCGAAGCGCCGCCGGCTCGTGCTCGGGCGCGACCCCTTCGGGATCAAGCCGCTCTACTACTCGACGGAAGGCGGGACGCTCGCCTTCGCCTCGGAGCTGAAGGCCCTGCCGCGTGGCGAAGTCGACCTCGACGCCCTCGAGGCCTTCCTCGCGTTCAACTCGATCCCCGCGCCGCTCTCGATCTGGAAGGGCACCCGCAAGCTCCCGGCCGGCCACGTGCTCGTCTGGGAAGGAGAGGGCGAGCCACGGGTCGAGCGCGTCGCGCGCCCGGCGCCCGTTCAGGCCGCCGACGTCCGCACGGAGGACGAGAGCGAGCTGGCCGAGGAGCTCCGCGCCCGCCTGCGCGACTCGGTCCGGGCCCACCTGCTGGCCGACGTTCCGGTCGGAGTCTTGCTCTCCGGCGGTGTCGACTCCGGTGCGCTCGCCGCGCTCGCCGCGCTCGAGAGCGGCAAGCCGGTGCAGACGTTCTCGATCGGATTCGACGAAGGATCCTTCGACGAGCTCGCCGACGCGCGCAAGGTGGCCATGCGTTATGAGACCGACCACCACGAGCTCGTCGTCAGGCCAGACGCGGCAGAGCTTCTTCCCAAGCTCGCGGAGGCCTTCGACGAGCCGTTCGCCGACTCGTCCGCGCTCCCGACCTTCCTCGTCTCCGAGCTCGCCGCGCGCGATGTGAAGGTCGCGCTTTCCGGCGAAGGAAGCGATGAGCTCTTCGGCGGCTACTACACCTACGTCGCCGACCTCCTCGCCCGCCGCGTCGGTCGCCTCGCGTCGCTGGCGCGCCCCCTGGCCGAGGCGCTGCCGAGCCGCACCGACCGCGTCGGCTTCGATTACAAAGCCAAGCGCTTCGCCCGCGCCGCCGCGCTGCCGCCCCTGGAGCGCCACCACGGCTGGAAGGAGATCTTCTCGCCGCGGGCGCGGGCCGAGCTGGCGGGGGAGGGGGCGGCCGGCTGGGACCCGCTCGACCTCTACCGCGAGCGCTACGAGGAAACGCCGGCGGCGGAACCGCTGGCGCGGATGCAGGACCTCGACCTCGGCATCTACCTGGCCGACGACCTCCTGGTCAAGACCGACCGCCTCAGCATGGCCCACTCGCTGGAGCTGCGCGTCCCCTTCCTCGATTCCAAGGTCGCCGACTTCGCCTTCTCGCTGCCGACCAACCTCAAAGTCCGCGGCTTCGCCAAGAAGCGCCTGCTGCGCGCCGCGCTGGAGCCGCTGCTGCCGCGCGAGATCGTCCACGGCCGCAAGCAGGGCTTCTCGATTCCGATCGCCGCCTGGCTGCGCGGCCCGCTCGAGCCCTTCGCCCGCGAGGTGCTCGCACCGTCCGCCGTGGCCCGTCAAGGCCTGCTCGACCCGGCCGCGGTAACCCCCCTGCTCGACCGCCACTGCTCGGGGCGGGAGGATCTCAGCCGCCAGGTCTGGGGGCTGATGGCGCTTACCCTCTGGTTCGACCGCTATGCCCGCTGACCCCACCAACCTGGAAGCGCTCTACGCCTTCCTCGTCGCCCTGCTCCTCGCCCTCGCCCTGGTGCCGCTGACGAAGTGGCTGGCGGTGCGGGTCGGCGCGATCGACCACCCGAACGAGCGCTCGCTGCACACGGTGCCGACGCCGAAGCTCGGCGGCCTCGGGATCCTCGCCGCCGCCGTGGTCGCGGCGCTGCTCTTCCTCCCGGCCGACACCGAGAGCCACGCGATCGTCTACGGCGCGATCGCGATCGCCTGGGTCGGCTTCCTCGACGACGTCTTCGAGCTTGCCGCCGCGCCGAAGCTGCTCGGCCAGGTGGTCGCGGTGGTGATCCCGGTCTCGGCCGGGGTCACGGTCGAAAACTTCACGATCCCCTTCTTCGGCCGCCTCTCGCCGGGGACCGTCGACCTCTTCCACCTCTGGGGGGCGACGATCCAGCTCGGCGACGTCGCCACCGTGCTCGGGCTGGTCGCGATGATCAACGTGATCAACCTGATCGACGGGGTCGACGGGCTCGCGGCCGGGGTGGCGGTGATCTCGGCTCTCACCCTGGCGACGATCGCCCTCTCGCTCGAACGCACCGCCGCCGGCGTGCTGGCGGCGCTGACCGCCGGCGCCGCCCTCGGCTACCTGCGCTGGGGCTTCCCCCCCGCCGGCACCTTCATGGGCGACACCGGCTCCAACCTGCTCGGCTACCTGCTGGGGGCGGTCGCGGTGCAGGGGGCGCTGAAGACGAACGCGGTGATCGCCCTCTTCCTGCCGCTGATCATCCTCGCCGTGCCGATCCTCGACACCGGCTTCGTCGTCGCCAAGCGGCTCAAATACGGAAAACCGATCTACAAAGCCGACCGCTGGCACTTCCACCACCGGATGGCCGACATCGGCTTCTCCCAGCGCCGCACCCTGCTCTACCTCTACGGCTGGACGGCGGTGATGGCGGCGCTGGCGCTGGCGCTTCGCTTCGTCCCCTACAGCGACAACCACGGGCATTTCAACGCCCTCTGGACGGCGGTGATGGCGGCCTGCCTGATCGCTGCGATCGCCGCCAGCGTCTACCTGGTCGAGGTGCTCGAGATCCTCAAGCTGCGGCAGACCCGCCTGCGCCAGCTGGTCTCCCTCCGTCGCCAGGTCGGCAAGCCCGAGCCGGAGCTGCAGGAGGTCAACGTCGCGGTCGAGCAGGAGCTCGAAACCGGCTCCTTCCCGACGGTTGACCCCGAGACCGGCGAGTTCGAGGCGGTGGGGAAATAAGCTGCTTGCAGCGGTAGTGGCAAGCCTCACGAACTGGCTTCCTAAAGCCGTTCGCGAGCCCTTTTGGGTATAGTCGCCCCTGCGCCCGCTCGGCCCCGAGCCGGGCGCTGTTCCTGTCTATGTCTCCTCCTCCCAAGTACGTCGACCTCATCGCGCTCGCTGCCGCGCTCGCAGTCTTCCTGCTCGGCGGCTTTCCCCTGCTCGGGTACGCGGTCGCGGCTGCCGCCTGGCTCGCGCAGCGGGGCCTGCAGGGACTCGCGAGCCGTCGCATGAAGGAACACCTGCTGGCCGGCAATCGCCAGAAGGCGATGGGGATCGTCGCCGGCACCACCCTCGGCCGGGTCTGGCTGATGGCGACCGCGGTGCTGCTGGTCGGCCTCGCCGAACGGGAGTCGGGGCTCGCCGCGGCGGTGCTGCTGGCCAGTCTCTTCACCATCTCCTTCGCGGCCCAGGGGCTCGCCCACCTGTTCGAGCAGCCCGAGGGCCAGGGGGTCGCGTAGACATGGAGCAGGCAACGGTCCCGGCGCCGCGCGGCGCCGGCACGCGCGAGGGGATGAGCACCAAAGGCAAATTCTTCGTCGGGCTCGGCGCCTACCTGGCGATCTTCGCCCTGCTGCTCCTGATCTTCGGCAACGACGGCAAGAACGAAGCATTCAAGCCGCAGAACGAGTTCAAGCTCGAACCGTGGATCTCGATCCACCTCGGCTCGATCGACCTCAGCATCAACAAAGCGGTCTTCTACCTGTTCCTCGCCAGCGCCCTGACGATCCTCACGATGGTCTGGATCGCGCGGCGGATGCAGGAGAAGCCGAACCGGGTCCAAGCGGCGATCGAGGCTGCCTACGACCTGACCAAGAACACGATCACCGGCGGCAGCATGCAGGGCAAAACGGCGTCGCGCTGGTTCCCTTTCATCGCTGCGCTCTTCTTCTGGATCTGGTTCTCGAACATGATCGGCTTCCTGCCGCTGCCGACCAACACCGAGCACGAGATCTCGATCTTCGGCCTCGAAATTCCCAGCTTCGCCGTCTACGCCGCGACCGCGAACATCTCGATCCCGCTGGTCCTCACCCTCGTCGTCTGGGTCACCTACCACGTCGAAGGCGTGCGCGCGAAGGGCTTCTTCCCCTACCTCGCGAGCTGGCTGCCGCCCGGCCTCGAGGACAAAGGCGCCGGCCTCAAGGCGCTGATCTTCGTGATCGAGGCGATCTCCCACTTCGCCCGGCTGATCTCGCTCTCCGTCCGTCTCTTCGCCAACATCCTCGCCGGCCACCTACTGCTGCTCTTCATGGGCGGCGGGCTCGCGGTCCTGCTGGGGATCGCGGCCCTGGGCGCGCTCACCTTCCCCCTCGCCTTCTTCTTCTTCATCCTCGAGGTGGGCCTGATCGCCACCCTGCAGGCATTCATCTTCTCGACGCTCAGCGCTATCTACATCGGCGGAGCGACCTCCGCCTCTCATTAGAAAGGAAGTAACTCTCGATGGATCTCACTGCCCTGCCGATCGCGGAAGTCACCGACGAAGGGGTCAAAGGCGCCGGCAAAGCGATCGCCCTCGGCGTTGGTGCGGGTCTCGGTTCGATCGGCGCCGGTATCGGCATCGGTTTCATCTTCGGCAAGGAGATCGAGTCGGTCGCCCGCCAGCCGGAGATGAAAAGCGACCTGGAAAGCATCCGCTGGCTCGGCTTCGCGCTGACCGAGGCGGTCGCCTTCTACACCTTCATCTTCGGCCTGATCGCGTTCTTCCTCTCGTAGGTCGATGCAGCTGCTCGGCTACATAGCGGCGCTTCCGCTCGCCGCCGAGAAGAGCGAAAGCGGCGGCAGCTTCCTGGTCAGCCCGGGCATCGGCCTGATGATCTGGACGCTGGTTCTGTTCCTGGTCACGATGTGGGTGTTGAGCAAGGTCGCCTTCCCGAAAATTCAGGAAGCGCTCGACAAACGCGCCAACGCGATCAGCGAGTCGATCGAGGCCGCCGAACGGCAGCGCCGGGAATCGGACGAGCTGCTGTCCGAGTACCGGTCGCGGCTGGCCGAGGCACGGGAGCAGGCCGACGACATCATGGCCCGCGCCCGCAAGGCGGCGGAGACGGCGGAAGCCGAGGCGGCCGCCTCCGGTCGCGCCAGGCGCGAGGAGCTGGTCGAGGCCGCCAAGCGCGACATCGAAGCGGAGACGCGCCGCTCGCTGGAGGAGATCCGCCAGCAGGTCGCCGACCTGACCGTGCTCGCGACCGAGCGGGTGACCAGCAAAGCGCTCAGCGCCGAGGACCAGAAACGGCTCGTCGAGGAGGCCCTGGCCGAGGTCGATTTCTCGGCTCTCTCGGGCTCGGAGAGCAACAACTAGCGATGGCCGACGCAGCTCGCGTATACGCCGAGGCCCTCTTCGAGGTGGGCCGCGAGAAGGGCAAGCTGGACGCGCTGTGCCGGCAGCTCGCCCAGTTCGCCGAGGAGGTCGACCGCAACCGCGAGCTGCAGGTCTTCTTCTTCAGCCCCTACCTCTCCTCGACGGAGAAGAAGCAGGGGATCGAGCGGGCGATCACCGGCGCCGAGCCCGAGCTGATCAACTTCCTCGACCTGCTTGTCGACAAGCACCGGATGACCGAGGTCTTCCGCATCCGGCGCGAGCTCGACGAGCTCTGGAAGCAGGAGAACCGCCGCATCGACGTCACCGTCACCAGCGCCGTCGAGCTGGACCCGGCGGTGGTGGGGAGAATCGGCCAGGAGGTCGAACGCCAGACCGGGGAGAAGGTCGACCTCTCGAGCAGGGTCGACGGCGAGATCCTCGGCGGCATCGTCCTGCAGGTCGGCAACATGGTCCTGGACGCGAGCATCCGCAACCGCCTGGAGAAACTTCGAAAGAGCGTCGCCCAAGCGGCGTAAGGAGGCACTAGCACCCGATGGAGATCAAGCCCGACGAGATCGCAAGCATCCTGCGAGAGCGGATCGAGGGACTGGAGACCGATTCCGCCGACCTCAGCGAGGTCGGGACGGTCCTGTCCGTCGCCGACGGCATCGCCCGCATCCACGGGCTCGACAACTGCATGGCCCTGGAGATGCTCGAGCTGCCGCACGGGGTGACCGGGCTGGCGCTGAACCTCGAGGCCGACAACGTCGGCGCCGTGCTCTTCGGCGAGTGGGAACACATCGTCGAGGGCGACACGGTCAAGCGGACCGGCCGCCTGCTGGAGATCCCGGTCGGCGAGCAGCTGCTCGGCCGCATGGTCGACCCGCTCGGCCGACCCCTCGACGACCGCGGCGAGATCAACACCACCGAGACCCGCCCGGCCGAGTTCAAAGCCCCCGGCGTCGTCCAGCGCCAGCCGGTCGAGGAACCGGTCCAGACCGGGCTGATGTCGATCGACGGGATGATCCCGATCGGACGCGGCCAGCGAGAGCTGATCATCGGCGACCGCCAGACCGGCAAGACCGCGATCGCGATCGACACGATCATCAACAACAAGGACAAGGACCTGATCTGCATCTACGTCGCGATCGGGCAGCGGATGTCGACCGTCGTGCAGCTGAAAGAGACGCTCGAAGAGAACGGCGCGATGGAGAACACGATCATCGTCGCCGCCCCCGCCGACGAGGCGGCGCCGATCAAGTACATCGCCCCCTACGCGGGCTGCGCGATGGGGGAGCACTTCCTCTACAACGGCAAAGCCGCGCTCTGTGTCTACGACGACCTCACCAAACACGCCTCCGCCTACCGCCAGATGTCGCTGCTGCTGCGGCGCCCGCCGGGTCGCGAGGCCTACCCCGGCGACGTCTTCTACCTGCATTCGCGGCTGCTGGAGCGGGCGGTGAAGCTGAACGACGAGCTCGGCGGCGGCTCGCTGACGGCGCTGCCGATCATCGAGACCCAGGCCTCCGACGTCTCCGCCTACATCCCGACCAACGTGATCTCGATCACCGACGGGCAGATCTTCCTCGAGTCCGACCTCTTCTTCTCCGGGGTCCGGCCGGCGATCAACGTCGGCATCTCGGTCTCGCGGGTGGGCGGCAACGCGCAGACCAAGGCGATGAAGAAGGTCGCCGGAAAACTGCGCCTCGACCTCTCCCAGTACCGCGACCTCGAGGCCTTCGCCCAGTTCGGCTCCGAGCTCGACGCCGAGACGCAGAAAGCCCTGACCCGCGGCGAACGGCTGGTCGAGCTGCTGAAACAGAAAGAGCGCGAACCGCTTTCGGTCGGCGACCAGGTCGCCTCGATCTACTCGGGCACCGGCGGCTACCTCGACCGGATCAAAGTCGAGCGCGTCGGCGAGTTCCTCGCCGACCTGCGGGTCCGCCTGCACGCCGAGAACAAGGAGCTGCTGGAGCGGATCGAAGCGAGCGGCAAGCTCTCCGACGAGGACGAGGAGGCGCTCGGCAAGGCGATCGCGGATTTCGTCGACGACTTCGGTCCCGACTTCGACGAGCACGGCGACGCGCTCGAGGAGGGCGAGTCCGACCGCGTCCACTCCAAAGAGGAGCGCGAGGCGCCGGCCCGTACCGCCGGTTCGGACACCGCCCCTGAAAGCACCGAGAACGAGGAGGCGGCGACCCCGGCCTAGCGGCAGGGAGCTGGTTCCCCATGGCATCCCAGAAGGAAGTCAAGAACCGCATCGCGTCGGTCAAGAACATCAACAAGATCACGCGGGCGATGGAGATGGTGGCGGCGGCGCGCCTGCGGCGGGCCGAACAGCGCATCGCCGACATGCGCCCCTACGCGGAGGGGATGCGCAAGCTGACCCGCCGCGCCGCCGCCCAGGCGGGGGGGATCCCGCGGGTGCCGGTCCTGGTCGAGCGCGAGAACGTGAAGCGGGTCGGGATCGTCCTCGTCACCGGCGACCGCGGTCTCGCCGGCGCTTTCAACACCAACATCATCCGCGAGGGCATGCGGATGGGTCAGGAGGTGCGCGAGCAGGGAGCCGAGCCCTCCTTCGCCGTGGTCGGCCGCAAGGGCGTCTCGGCGCTGACCTTCCGCAAGCAGGACGTCTCCGCCTCCTACGTCGGCTTCACCGACCGGCCCGCCTTCGCCAACGCCCGCGAGATCGGCGAGGCGCTGACCGCGCGCTACGTCGACGAGGACCTCGACCGGGTCGAGCTGGTCTACAACCGTTTCGTCTCGCCGCTGACGCAGCACGTCTGGCGGCAGACGCTGCTGCCGCTGCAGCAGGCGCAGGTGCTCGGCGAGGGTGCCGAGGAGGAGGCCGCGGCCGAAGAGGAGGAAACCGAGGCGGAGAAAGTCCAGAGCCGCTCGGAGTGGTTCTACGAGCCCGACCCCGAGGAGCTGCTGGCACGGCTGATCCCCGAGTACGTGACGATCTCGGTCTACCGGGCGCTGCTCGAGAGCGCCGCCTCCGAGCTCGGGGCGCGGATGACGGCGATGCGCAACGCGGCCGAGAACGCGGAGGAGATGATCGGCAAGCTGACCCTGGAGATGAACCGGGTCCGCCAGTCGGAGATCACGCAGGAGATCCTGGAGGTCGTTGCCGGCGCCGAGGCGCTCGGATGAGCGCGGAACGAGCAAGCGTGCATATCTGATTCTTCGCGCAGCGGGTGAAGCGCGAACTTCGTGACAGACAGAAATTTCGGAAGACGACTAAAGGAAACGATGGCTGAGAGCAACGGAAACGGAACCAACGTGGGGCGCGTCGAGGAGGTCACCGGAGTGGTGATCGACGCCGTCTTCCCCGACCAGCTGCCGGAGATCTTCTCCGCGGTGACGATCGAGACCGACGGCGACGGCGACGGCGAATCGGCGGTGCTGGTCTGCGAGGTGCAGCAGCACCTCGGCGACGACCGCGTCCGCGCGGTCGCGATGGACGCGACCGACGGCATCCAGCGCGGCGCCGTCGTCACCGACACCGGCGGCCCGATCACGGTCCCGGTCGGCGACGCGACCCTCGGTCGCATCTTCAACCTGCTCGGCGAGCCGATCGACAACGGCCCCGAGGTGCAGGTGGATGAGCGTTGGCCGATCCACCGCCCGGCCCCCAAGGCCTCCGACCTGACGCCGACCCAGGAGATCCTCGAGACCGGGATCAAGGTCATCGACCTCCTCGCTCCCTACGCCAAAGGCGGCAAGGTCGGGCTGTTCGGCGGCGCCGGCGTTGGCAAGACCGTGCTGATCCAGGAGCTGATCCGCAACATCGCCGAGGAGCACTCCGGCCTCTCCGCCTTCGTCGGCGTCGGCGAGCGCTCGCGAGAGGGCAACGACCTCTGGCTGGAGATGAAAGAGTCGGGCGTGATCGACAAGACCATGCTCGTCTTCGGTCAGATGAACGAGCCCCCGGGGGCGCGCCTGCGCGTCGCCCTCTCCGGGCTGACGATGGCCGAGTACTACCGCGAGCAGGGCGGTCAGGACGTGCTGCTGTTCATCGACAACATCTTCCGCTTCGTCCAGGCGGGCTCCGAGGTCTCGGCGCTGCTCGGACGGATGCCCTCGGCGGTCGGTTACCAGCCGACCCTGGAGACCGAGATGGGCGGCCTGCAGGAGCGGATCACCTCGACCGACCGCGGCTCGGTGACCTCGATCCAGGCGGTCTACGTCCCCGCCGACGACTACACCGATCCGGCTCCGGCCTCGGTGTTCGCCCACCTCAACGCGACCACGGCGCTCTCGCGGTCGATCTCCGAGAAAGGGATCTACCCGGCGGTCGACCCGCTCGACTCGACCTCGACGATCCTCAAGCCGGATGTCGTCGGCGACGAGCACTACCGGACGGCGACCGAGGTCCAGGAGGTGCTGCAGCGCTACAAGGAGCTGCAGGACATCATCGCCATCCTCGGCATCGACGAGCTCTCCGACGAGGACCGCCAGACGGTCTCGCGCGCCCGCAAGATCGAGCGCTTCCTCTCGCAGCCGTTCTTCGTCGCCGAACAGTTCACCGGCCGCAGCGGCGAGTACGTGCCGGTGGCGGAGACGGTTCGCGGCTTCCGCGAGATCCTCGACGGCGAGCACGACGACCTCTCCGAGGGCGCCTTCTACATGCAGGGCGGCATCGACCAGGTCCTCGAGAACGCCAAAGCGGCCGCCTAGGCCGGGAGCTTTCGATGGCGGCGGAGCACATGGTCGATGTCGAGGTCCTGACCCCCGAGGGCGAGGTCTGGAGCGGCGAAGCGCGCCAGGTCTCGACCCGGACGGAGGTCGGCGAGCTCGGCATCCTCGCCAACCACGCGCCGCTGCTGGCGGCGCTGCGGCCGACTGAGCTGCGGCTGAAGGTCTCCGACTCGGAGACCAGGAGCTACGCCCAGGCCCACGGTTGGCTGCAGGTCTACGGCAACCGCGCCCGGCTCCTGCTCGAGGAGGCGGTCCCGCCCGAGGACCTCGACACCGGCACGCTGAAAGAGCAGCTCTCCGACGCCGAGCGGCGGCTGGCCGAGAGCGAGGCCGGCAGCGCCGAGCAGAACCGGGCGCAGAAAGACAAGGACCGGGCCGAAGCGTTCCTCTTGATCGCCGGGGGATGAGGGGCGCCAACACCCTTCTTCCGGAATTGAGCTCCCCTCCGCTTCGCTCCGGGGAGAACATGCAGCGCGGCCCCGCCGCGCCAGGGGGCAGGTTGCATATAGCCGACCATTCCTCGAGAGTGGCGTCGACGCCCCTTCGACAAGCGGCAGCGATCGGCGATACGGGGTCGTGCCGAGAGCGTCCCGCGTCGCGTCCACTCAGCTGTTCCTTTTGCTCGTATAGCGGTCGAAAGGAACAACCAACTGCCGGGCAGCCTCTTTCTCCTGTTCCTTATGCCTGTATAGCCCGCACAAGGAACAGGAGAGGGGAGGGCTTGCCAGATCGCGCGCCCATCGGGTGCCGCAAGCGGGTGTCGCGGGCCTGCGCGCCAGGGTCAGGCGTTCAGCAGGGGGGCTGGTTTCGCCGATGAGCGACGAGTTGCTTGTACTTGCGCAGCGGTTGATCTCGTTTGAGACCTGTGAGCCGGACGCTATTGCGGAGGCGGCCGGGTTCGTCCAGGGCTGGCTTGACGCTCGAGGGATCGAGACCGAAGGCGATGAGGTGCGTGGGCTTCCCGTCGTCAAGGCCGAAGTCGGGCCGGAGGGAACGCCGACGGTGGTGCTGCACGGGCATCTCGACGTGGTGCCCGGCCTGCCGGGGCAGTTCGAGCCGAAGCTCGAGGACGACCGGCTCTACGGCCGCGGCGCCTACGACATGAAGGGCGCGATCGCGGCGATGCTCCTGGTCACCGCCGCGATGCGCGAGCAGGACCGGGTGCGGGTGCGGCTGGGGATCGTCGGCGACGAGGAGTCCGAGGAGGACGTCGAGCGCGGCTCCGACCACCTCGTGGACACGGGGTTCACCGGGGATTTCGCGATCACCGGCGAGCCCACCGACCTGCACATCGGGATCGAGGCCAAGGGCGTGCTGGCGCTAAGGCTCGAGATCGGGGGGACGGCGGCCCACGGCGCCACCCCGTGGCTGGGGGAAAACGCGGTTCTCAACGCTGTCGACGTTTTCCGCAGTATCGAGTCGCTACCGTTTGCCAGGCACAGCTCGGAGCTGTTCGACCGGCCCTCGATCAACCTGGGGAGGATCGTCGGCGGCGACGCTCTCAACAAGGTCCCCGACCGATGCGTGATCGACGTCGACATCCGCTACCTGCCCGACCAGGACCCGGCCACGATCCTCGGCCAGGTGCGCGAATTGCCCGGGATCGGGGTCGAGGCGACCGAGCTGCTGACCCGGCCGCCGGCGATCGTCGCCCGCGACTCGCCCTACGTGCTGGCCCTGCGGGCGGCGACCGCCGCCCACCACGACGGCGAGCCGATGAGCGTCGGCCGGGACGGCGCCTCCGACGCGGTCTCTTTCCTGCGCGTGGGGGTGCCGGCGG
>DASSOC010000100.1:0-5826 GCA_035700965.1 Solirubrobacterales bacterium | reverse complement strand
TACGACCTCGGCAACGACCTGTTCGAGCTGTTCCTCGACCCGGCGCTCGTCTACTCGTGTGCGTACTTCGAGTCGCCCGGGCTGTCGCTGGCCGACGCCCAGGTCGCCAAGCTCGACCGCATCTGCCGCGCGCTCGAGCTGCGCCCCGGCGACCGCCTGCTGGAGATCGGGACGGGCTGGGGCGCGCTGGCTATCCACGCCGCGCGCGAGTACGGCGCCGACGTCACGACGACCACGATCTCGCGCGAGCAACACGCCCTCGCGACCGAGCGCGTCCGCGCCGCCGGCCTCGCCGACCGCGTCACCGTCCTGCTGCGCGACTACCGTGACCTCGAGGGCAGCTACGACCGGCTGGTCAGCGTCGAGATGATCGAGGCGGTCGGCTGGCAGTACTTCGACGACTACTTCCGCTGCTGCGATCGGCTGCTCAGCGATGATGGGCTGATGCTGCTGCAGGCGATCACGATCGACGACCGCATCTACGAGATCGAGAAGGGGGCGAGGAGCTTCGCCAACACGCACGTCTTCCCGGGCGGCTGCCTGCCCTCGCAGGGGCTGATCGCCGACTGCCTGGAGCGGGTCACCTCGATGAAGCAGGTCTGGATCGATGACATCACCCCGCATTACCCGCCGACCCTGGCCGCGTGGCGCCAGCGCTTCTTCGACGCCTGGGAGCGGCTGCGCGCCCGCGGCTACGACGAGCGCTTCAAACGGCTTTGGGACTTCTACCTGAGCTCCTCCGAGGCCGGCTTCCGCGAGCGGCGGATCGGCGACGTCCAGGCGCTCTTCGCGAAGCCGAAAGCCCGGTGAGCGACGGCGCGGCGCGGAGCGCCCGCCGGGCCGTACCCTCTGGGCGCAGGCGCCTTTCCCAACCATCGGAACGGAAAAGCGACACGAGGCCGCCGAGCGAAGGAGGAGCAGTGATCGTCGAGAGGACCGAGAACCCGATCTGGCTGTCGAACGCCTACCTGGTCGCCGACCCGGAGCGCAAGACCGGCGTCCTGATCGACGGCAACGACGAGCTCGGGCCGCTGCTGGAGCGGATCGAGCGCGACGGGATCGAGATCACCCACGTCCTCGTCACCCACCCGCACGGCGACCACGTCGCCGGCCTCGCCGAGGCTCGGGCGCAGCTCGGCAACCCGCCGCTGGTCGCCCATCCCGAGTGCGCGGCCGAGCTCGACGACGAGGTCGCGATCACCCTCGGCGACGGCGAGAAGCTCGACGCCGGCGGGATCGAGGTCGAGGCCCTCTACACCCCCGGCCACGCCGCGGGCCACCTCGCCTTCCTCGTCGACGGCACCGACGTCTTCACCGCCGACGTCCTCTTCAAGGGCACCGTCGGCGGCACCATGGCTCCCGGCGCCAGCGGCTTCGCCGACCTCGAAACCTCGGTGATGCGGCTGCTGGAGCTGCCGCCGCAGACCACCGTCCACCCCGGCCACAAGGAGCCGACGACGATCGGCGAGGAGCGGGAGCACAACCCCTTCGTGCGGATCTGGCGCGGCCTCGACCCGACCGGCGAGACCAGCGTCACCGTCTGGGGCCGGCCGGCGACGCTGAAGCTCTGGGCTCCCGACTACGACGGCGGCAACAAGGCCTGGGTCCGCTTCGGCGACTCCGGCGAGGACGCGATCGTCGGCGGCTCCCAGGTCGAGCGATAGCGGCTGCCGACCTGTTCGGACTCCTCAGCGCGGGGGGACGACGCGGAACCCGTAGCGGTTCCGCAGCTTGCGGCTGAAGCTCGACTCGGCCAGGCCCGCGCCGTCGACGGCGCGGGCGAAGACGACGTACCTGCCGGGCGGCAGCATTCCCTTCAGCTTGAAGCGCCACTTGGTCGTCCCCTTGGCGGGAACCCACACACGCGGGCACTGCTTCCCCTTCGCCTTCACCCGCTTGAAGCGGAGCTTCGCGTTCAGCGCGAAGCAGCGCAGGCGACCGCGGGCGGAGGCTCTCGCCTTGGCACCGCCGCGCGCCCGTTTCACCAGCGCGAGCTGAACCTTTGCCACGCCGTTGCCGTCGGGGTCGCTCGCCGTGCCGGAGAAGCCGGACAGCTTCCCAACCCGCAGCTTCTTCGGCACCCGCTTCATCTGCGCGTGCGGCGGCCGGTTCTGCACCCCTGGGGCGCTCGTCGGGCCGGGCGTCGGCGGCCGCGGGTCACCCAGGTAGCGGGTGACCACCGTCCACTCGGTGTTGCTGCCTCCGTATGCAGAGCTGACGGTGACCAGGCGGTCTTCGGAATCGACGGCGATGTTTTCGACCGCTTCGCCGAAGGGCGCGGTGTCCGCTCGGACCACGAGGCCGCCCGAGCCGAAGGAGGGATCCAGCGAGCCATCGGGGTTGAGCCGCGCCACCCAATCAGCGTTCGTCGTCGTTCCCGGTAGTTCGTATTCGCCCCCGAGCAAGATGCGCCCCTTTTCTCCCAGCGCGACCGCCGTGGCGAGGCCTTCGTCGTCGATCCGGTGGGTGAAGATTCCGCCGCTGGCGAAGCTGGAGTCGAGTTCGCCCTCCGGCGTGTACCTGACCGCCGCGACCGTCGAGGTGTAGCCGGGCGGGCTGCCGCCGTAGTCGGCGCCATAGCCGGAAGCGACGATCCTCCCGTCGGGAAGCAGGGCGAAATCGGTGATGCGGCCCAGCCCTATCGTCAATCCTTCGCCCGGGATCGGGGTTTCGACGATGCCGTCGCCGCCGCCGAAGCCCGGGTCGAAACTGCCGTCCGAGAGCAGCTGCAACAACACGAAGCCGTTGCCGCGGCCGGCGCCGCACTCGTCGCCGAGCAGGACTCGCCCTCCGCTCAGCAGCGCCACCGCCACGCCCCGGTCGTCGCCTTCGCCGATCGCGGTTTGTTTCACCAGCGAGCCGTCGCCACCGAAGCTCGCGTCCGGGGTGCCGTCCGGTCCCAGGACGACGACGCCGAGGCCGTTTTCGCCTCCCGGCAGATCCACGGTTCCGGTCGCGGCGATCCGCCCGTCGGGCCCGATCGCCACGTCTTGGGCCTCGTCTTCTTCGGAGCCCACCGGGACGGTCTCGATCCCGTCGCCGCCGCCGAAGCTCGCGTCTGGCGAGCCGTCCGGGTTGTAGCGGGCGATGAGGAAGTCGACGTTGCCTGCAACTTCCGCCTCCCCGGCGATGACGATCTCGCCGTTGGGCTGCAGCGCCACCGCTCGCGCTTCGCTGCGGCCGCCTGGAAAGTCCAGCGTCGCCTTGCCGCCGCTGCCGAACCCGGCGTCGGGTTGCCCGTTCGGCAGCAGGCGCAGGACGACGGCGTTCCCCTTCTCGTAGCCGGCGAGGACGATCTTGCCATCGGGCTGGACGGCGATTCCTTCGGCCCATCCTTCACCCTCGCTGCCATCGAGCAGCTTCACCATGCCGCCGCTGCCGAAGCCCGGGTCGAGCTCGCCCGGCGCGGCGCTGGCGGCAGGTGCGGCGGCCAGGGCGCCGCAGAGGGTCAAAGCGGCAAGGAGCAAGCGCAGACGGAACATGGCGGGACCGTAAACGATCCGCCCGACGTAGGCCAGCAATCTCGACGCCTCGCCGACACAGCGGATCCAGCCGAGCGGGCCCTCTCACGAATGACCTTTAGGCCCGGCTCCAGATTTGGACGAATGTGCGATGGGTTAATCGCACGTTTGTCTCCACACTGCACCAATGGCGGCGGAAGTGCAGGAATTCTTTTTCAACTGGTACCCGGTCTTCGGGGTCGTCTTCATGTCGATCCTCTGCTTCGTCTTCCTGAAAATGATGCGGGGGATGATGGGCTCGACCAAGCCGGAGACGGTGAAGGCCTCGAAGACCGCCCCCGTCCTCTGGGAAGAGGTGCAGGGCGTCGACGCCGCCAAGGACGAGCTGATGGACGTCACCGCCTGGCTCCGCAACCCCGACCGCTTCGCCACCCTCGGCGCCCAGGCTCCGCGCGGCGTCCTCCTCTACGGCCCGCCCGGGACCGGCAAGACGATGCTCGCCCGCGCCGTCGCCGCCCAGGCCGGCGTCGACTTCTTCGCCGCCTCCGGCTCCGGCTTCGTCGAGATGTTCGTCGGCCGCGGCGCCGCCCGCATCCGCCGCCTCTTCAAGGAGGCGCGCAAGGCCGGCCGCGCGGTGATCTTCATCGACGAGCTCGACGCAATCGGCGGCCACCGCAGCGGCAGCGGCGGCGATGGCGGGAGCAGCGAGCGCGAGCAGGCGCTGAACCAGCTGCTGGTCGAGCTCGACGGCTTCGAGAAGGACCCGGGGATGGTGATCGTGATCGCCGCCTCCAACCACGTCGACAAGCTCGACAAGGCGCTGCTGCGCCCCGGCCGCTTCGACCGCCGGGTCCTCGTCGCGCCGCCCGACCGCAACGGCCGCGAGGCGATCCTCCGCAGCCACGCCAGGGACAAGCCGCTGGCCCCCGACCTCGACCTCGCCGACGTCGCCCGCAAGACGACCGGGATGACCGGCGCCCAGCTCGCCAACGCGCTCAACGAGGGGGCGATCATCGCCGGCCGCGCCGGCCGCTGGTGCATGACCCGCGAGGACCTCGACGAGGCGCTGCTGCGCCAGGCCGTCGGCTCCCAGCAGGCGCGGCGGATCAACGCCAAGGAGCGGCGGATCGTCGCCTACCACGAGGCCGGCCACGCGCTCTGCCGCAAGCTGCTCGGGCTCGACCCGCCGGAGATCCTCAGCATCGTGCCGCGTGGCCCGGCGCTCGGCTTCGTCGCCCACTCGCCGCAGGAGGACAGCTACCTGCACTCGCGCGAGGAGCTGCTGAACGAGGTCGTCGTCCTGCTCGGCGGTCGCGCCGCTGAGGACGTCGTGCTCGGCGAGACCTACTCGGGCGCCGCCGACGACCTCAACCGGGTGCACCTCGTCTGCAAGCAGATGGTCAGCGAATTCGGGATGGGCGTCGCCACCGATCACGACGGACCGGCGCCGATCGCGGTGCCGACCGGCGACTACGCCGTCTCCGACGAGACCCGCCGCGAGGTCGACCGGGCGGCGATGACGCTCGCCCGCGAGTCCTACCGGCGCGCCCGGGCGCTGATCTCGGCGAACCTCGAGTGCCTCGACCACATCGCCGTGCTGGCGCTGGAGCGCGAGACCCTGACCCGCGAGGAACTCGACGAGATCTTCGACTCGAACGAGCTGCGCGGACTGGTCGAGGCGCCTGGCTCGGGCGCGGCGATGGTCGCGCTGAGCCGCGAGGGCAGCCCTCCCAAATAGACGACCGGAGCCGGCGCGCGAGTCCGCGTCGGTGTCCGCATACCGGACACTCACGCGGACTCGGCGGGGGTCTGAGCGACTACCATCCTGGCCAGGCGGCCAAGATGAGCGACGACCACTACTTCCCCCCGGGCCGGTCGATGGCGCGGCGCGTCCACGGCGATCGCGCGGTCGGGCTGCTCTACGGCCAGCGGGCACTGCTGATCGGCGCGCTCGAACCGCTCACCTACACCGGCACGATGCTCTCGACGGGCGCCGGCGCCTGGCCCTTCACGCGACTCGCCCGCACCGCGAAGATCCAGGAGACCGTCTTCCTCGGCACGCGGGCGGAGGCCGACCGGGCCCTCGCCGCCGTCCACCGGCTGCACGAGCGGGTCGCCGGCGAGCTCGACGAGGACGCGGGGCCGCACGCCGCCGGCACCCCCTACTCGGCCTTCGACCCCGAGCTGATGCTCTGGACCCTGGCGGTGATCGCCGACTCGGGACGGGCGATGTACGAAACGATGGTCCGGCCGCTCAGCCCGCGAGAGCGCGAGGCGCTGTGGGCCGACTACGTGCGATTCGGCGAGCTCTTCGGGCTGCCGCCGAGCGCCGTGCCGGCCACCTATGCGGAGTTCGCCGCCTGGT
>DASSOC010000099.1:0-1678 GCA_035700965.1 Solirubrobacterales bacterium | reverse complement strand
CCGTAGTACATCACGAAGCGAGGTAGCCAGCCGCGGACAGACCCGGCATCCTGGACGGTATCCCGACCTCCCAGGAGCCGCTGCCATGACTGGCTACCCCACTCCCGCACAAGATGGCCTCCCCCAGACGTGGGTCGCAATCGACATCGCCAAAGATGCGCACATCGCCCTCGTCGCCTCGCTGGCCGGTCGCCGCCAGTTCCGGGTGGCGAATCGCCTGGAAGACATTCAGAGCCTGGTGGCCTTCCTGCGCGCCCAGCCGCAGCCGGTGCGGATCGCCTTCGAGCCGACCGGCGTCTATCACCGCCCCCTTGCCTACCAGCTGGTGTCCGCCGGCTTCGACGTCGTGCTGATCGCCTCGCTCGCCTGCGCCCGCTACCGCGAGGCGCGCTACACGTCGTGGGATAAGAACGACCCGAAGGATGCGGCCGTCCTCCTCGAGCTGCTCCAGCAGGGGATCACGATGCGCTACGTCGATCCGCTCGTCACCGGCTGGCACGACGTGCAGGAAGTCGCGAAGACCTACTGGCACGTCACGCTCGCCCGCACCCGCGTCCAGCACAGCCTGCTGACCCACTTCCTGCCCCTCTACTGGCCGGAGTTCGCGCGCTTCTGGCGGACGTCGCGCAGCGAGCAGTTCGTGCAGACGCTCCTCGCCTATCCGACCCCCGCGAGCATCACGGCCGCGCCGCTCGAGGGCTTCCTCACAGCGGCGGCCCCCGTGGTCGGACGGAAAGTCAACAAACGGGCGTGGCTCACCGAGCTCTATGAACTCGCGGGACGCTCCGTCGCCCTACCCGTCGCGCCGGACAGCCCGGCCGTCGCGACCTTCCGGCTGCGCCTCCAGAGCTTTCTCGACCTCACCGCGCAGCGGCAGAGGCTCGAACAGTGGGCCGATCGGCTCCTGGGCTCCCACCGCGACTACCAGCTGCTCCAGACCATCCCCGGGATCGGGCCCGTCTTCGCCCTGACCATCCTGGCCGAGGCGGGCGATCTCCGCCGCTTCGCGCACCACCGGCAGTTCCTGAAGTTCTGCGGCTTGGACCTCGCCAAGAGCCAGTCTGGCAAGACGCGGGGCCAGGAACAACTCTCGAAGCGTGGCAACGCGCGCCTGCGCTCGGCCTTCTGGTTCGCCGGCCGCGTGGCGGTGCGCATGCGCGAGAGCAGCGTGCGGGACAAGTACGAGCGCTACATCGCCCCCGAGCCGGCCAGTGCGGACCGGCGCCGGAAAGCGTACACGGCCATCGCGGCCAAGATGGCGAGGATTGCCCATGCCGTAATCAAGACCGAGCAGCCGTACCGGAGCTACTACGAGCACGACCTCCCCGGTGGATCGATCCCTTTGAGACGGGCCGTTGAGGCGCGGCACCCAGCAGATCCCAGGCTGGTGCCCGTGACCTCGTAGATAATGCGCGGACCTTCCACCGGGCCCTCATGCTGTGTGAAGAACGGCAAGCGTGCCAACCAGAGGGCGGGAGGCTGCTCCCACCCTCGCCGCCGTGCTGGTGACGCTGTGTTCATTATGGTGAGCAGGGGACTCGTGATCGGTGGAAGCCCACCGGGCAGGTCACGCTCCGAGCGTGGTCTCGCCCTCTCTCAGCCACAATTGGCGCACGCGAGTGCGTCCGTACTCGTCGTCTCTCCCTCTCTCTCTTGACTCCGATGGTAGAACGTTGTC
>DASSOC010000098.1:0-10562 GCA_035700965.1 Solirubrobacterales bacterium | reverse complement strand
CGCTCGAGCACCTCGCGCTCCTCCTCGCTGAGAACGACCTCGGCACGTACCGGCATAACCGCCTCCAATCGTCGCGTGCGATGGCGACGACTTCGACAGGCATGAGGCTATGCCTGCGGACTAACGACTCAGGTCACTAGGCGGCCTTGGCCGCCATCCGCTCCGGGCTGACCCGCACCACGTCCCAGACCAGGCCGACCTTCTCGAGGCCGTCGATGACGAGGGCCGAGATGTCGATCTGCCAGCGCCCGAGGCCGTGGGTGGCCGAGGTCGGGAAGGCGTGGTGGCTGTTGTGGTAGGCCTCGCCGAGGGTGGGGATCGCGATCAGCGCCAGGTTGCGCGAGTGGTCGGTCGTCTCGTACTCGCGACGGCCGAAGGTGTGGCAGAGCGAGTTGATGCTGTAGGTGAAGTGGTGGAGGACGAAGACCCGCACCAGGCCGCCCCAGAGCAGGCCGGTCACCGCGGCGAAGAAGGTGCCGCCGATGATCCAGCCGGCGGCGAAGGGGATGAAGAGGCCGAGGATCGCCCATTGCAGGAAGGTCCGGTCGACCCAGCTGATCACCGGGTCCTTGAGCAGGTCCGGCGCGAAGCGCTCCTTGTTGCCGCGCTGGGTGTGGATGAAGAGCCAGCCCATGTGGGCGTGGAAGAGGCCCTGCATCGCCCCCTTCCAGCCGCCGCCATGGTCGACGTGAGGGCTGTGCGGGTCCCCCTCCTGGTCGGAGAAGGCATGGTGCTTGCGATGGTCGGCGACCCAGGAGATCACCGGCCCCTCGATCGCCGCCGAGCCGAGGATCGCCAGCAGCCCGCGCAGCCACTTGTGGGTTTTGAAGGCGCGGTGGGTGAGGTGGCGGTGGAAGCCGACGGTGATGCCGAGTCCGGTGAGGACGTACATGCCGACGAAGAGGAAGACGTCGCTCCAGTGCAGGGCGCTGCCCCACACCTGCCAGCCGGCCAGGCCGATGGCGATGAAGGGGACCAGGGTGACGAGACCGGTGATGATGCGGTCGCGGGTCTCGTTCTCGACGGGCTGGACATCCGATGGGAGTGGGCCTACGGTCGTCATGGCGGGCGATCATACGGGTAGTCGCTGAGGCTTTCCTGAATTCTTTCGTTCGGCGGGCCGGCCGGTCGTGAGGCTGTAGGGTCCTCGGTCCATGCCGCTCGCCAATACCGCGCCGCTGCGGCGGGAGATCGAGGCCCGCCTTCCCCAGCGCCCGTTCACGATCGAGTTCTGGGACGGCACCCGCCTCGCCTCCACCTCCGAGGACGGCCCGGTCTTCAGCGTGCGCTCGCCGAAGGCGCTGGCGCACGCGCTGCGAGCGCCGGGGCAGCTGGGTCTCGGCCGCGCCTACGTCAGCGGCGAGCTCGACGTCGATGACATCGACAAGGTGATCCGGGTGCTCGACGGCTGGCAGCCGCCGAGCCTCGACGCCGCCGACAAGCGGGCGCTGATGCTGGGGGCGCTGCGGGCGACCGGGCTGACGCTGCCCCCGCCGCGACCGGCGGCGGAGCTGCGGCCGAGCGGCAAGCGCCACAGCAAGGAGCGCGACGCCCGGGCGGTGCGCCACCACTACGACGTCTCCAACGAGTTCTTCGAGCTCTTCCTCGGGCCGACGATGGTCTACAGCTGCGCGATCTGGCGCGGCGGCGAGAAGAAGACGCTGGAGGAAGCGCAGGAGGAGAAGCTCGACACCGTCGCCCGCAAGCTGGCGCTCGAGGAGGGCGAGCGCGTCCTCGACGTCGGCTGCGGCTGGGGCGGCTTCCCGCTCTGGGCCGCGACGAAGTACGGGGCCGACGTGGTCGGCATCACCCTCTCGCCGCCGCAGGCCGAAAAGGCGCGGCAGCGGGCCGAGGAGGCCGGCGTCGCCGACCGCGTCGACGTCCGTGTCATGGACTACCGCGACCTGCCCTCGCTCGGCGAGAAGTTCGACGCGATCGCCAGCATCGGCATGGTCGAGCACGTCGGCTCGGCCAACATCGACCTCTACGCCGAGACGCTGGCGAGCCTGCTGAAGCCCGGCGGCCGGCTGCTCAACCACGGCATCACCCGCCTCCGCCACACCGACCCCGAGGCCGGCGCCTTCTCCGAGCGCTACGTCTTCCCCGACGCGGCGCCGCTGCACCTCTCGCGCAACCTGCTGGCGCTGGAACGGGCCGGCTTCAACGTCCACCATGTCGAGGACTTCGGCCCCGACTACGCGGAGACGCTGAAGCACTGGGCGCAGAACCTCGACGACAACCTCGATGAGGCGACCCGCCTCGCCGGCGCGGAACGGATCCGCGTCTGGCGCCTCTACCTGCGGATGGCCCGCAACGGGTTCGAGTCGCGCTTCCTCAACATCTACCAGGCCCGCTGCTCCAAGACTGCCTGACCGGCGCATCCAGCCTTGGAGATGGGTTAAACCGGGAAGCCCGACCCCACGTCCTCGATCGCCCAGTTGGCGCCGGCCTGGCGCAGTTCCTCGACGCTGAAGTTGCCGGTGGCGACGCCGACCACCTCGATGCCGGCGCCGTGGCCGGCGGCGACGTCGCGGGGGGTGTCGCCGACCGAGATCGCGCTGCCGGCGTCGAGGACGCCGCCGGAGACGAGCTTGCCGCGGTCGAGTGCGCAGCGGGTGAGCTCGGCCCGCTGGTTTGAGTCGGAGCCGTAGCCGCCGAAGGAGAAGAAGCGGTTGAGGCCGGAGCGGGCGAGCTTGATGTGGGCGGCGGACTCGACGTTGCCGGTGGTGAGGCCGAGAAGGTGGCCGGCGTCGACGAGGCGGTCGAGCAGCTCCTCGATCCCGGGCATCACCCGGTAGCCGCTCGACTCGTCGATCGCCGCCGAGAGGTGGCGCAGGTAGTGCCCCATCGCCGCCGCCAGCTCGCGCGGGTTCGGGTCGCGGCCGAGGATGTTCTGCAGCGCCACCCGCCCCACTTCCGGGTCGGTCATCCCCGACTCGGTCACCTCGCGAATGTCGAGCGGGCTGCCGTAGAGCTCGACGAAGGCGCGCTTCCACGCCTCTCCCCCCGCCCCACCGGTGGTGATGAGCGTGCCGTCGATGTCGAATAGCACCGCCTCGATCATCGAGTCGAGCCTAGCTTGTTGTTCCTTATCGTCGTCATACGTGCAAAAGGAACAGGCGACCGTCAGTGCTCGCTCTCGAGCAGGTCTTTCTGCGCCAGCGTGTAGAGCAGGCCGAGCGAGGGGAGGACGAAGACGGCGGCGGCGCCGAAGACGACGAAGATGATCGTCATCGTCGGCCCGGGGGCGGCGGCCTGGTCGATGCGAAGGCTGGTCGGCAGCACGTAGGGGAACTGGGCGACGCCCCAGCCCCAGATCAGGGCGACGACGGCGCCGGCCGAGAGTGGGCGCAGGGGGCGGCGGGCGCCGCGCAGGAGGGCGAGGAGCAGGGCGGCGCCGCAGACAAGCGAGACGACCACCAGCGGCAGGCCCTGGCTGGTGAGGCGGTCGAAGACGTAGCGGGCTTCGGAGTGCAGCGCGAAGAGGCCGGCGACGGCGAGGGCGCCTGCGACCACGGCCGCTCCCAGCGCTCGCCGCTCGAAGTAGCGCTCCATCTCCTCGTCGCCGACCCGGCGGGCGTCGCCGACGAGGAACACCCCGGCGAGGTAGGCGCTGGTGGCGACGAACATCGCGCCGACGACCAGCGGCAGGGGCTGCAGCCAGGTGCCGAAGGCATCGCCGTCCCCCTGCGGGGGCACCTTTCCGGCCGCGATCGCGCCGACGACCGTGCCCATGAAGAACGGCGTCAGGAAGGAGGAGATCGCGAAGGTCGCGCCCATCGCCCGCCGGCCCTGCAGGCCTTCGATCGTCTTGCGGAAGGCGAAGCCGCAGCCGCGCAGGACGATCCCCAGCGCCGCCAGCGCGAGCGGCACGTAGAGCGTCGTGAAGATCGCGCTGAAGGCCTGCGGGAAGGCGGTCCAGAGGACGACGATCACGAAGATCAGCCAGACGTGGTTGGCCTCCCATACCGGGGTCAGCGAGCGCTGGATCAGCGCCCGCGGCCGCTCCCCCCGCTCCGCCCCGCCGGCGACGAGGTCCCAGACCCCGCCGCCGAAGTCGGCGCCGCCGAAGAGCGCGTAGAAGGTCGCCCCGATCCAGAGGATCGCCGCTGCGGCGTCGGCCTTGCTCATGAGATTGCCTCGCCGACGGGACGATCTGGGTAATCCGGCTGAGCGACGGGCCGAAATGACTGCGCAGATGCGTCGTTTCGTCCCGTCGGCATCATGGGGTCGGGGCGTATGGGCTTTCGACCGCTTCGGCGGCGCCCTCGCGCCAGCGGCGCGACATCGTCCGCAGGACGAGGATCGCGACCGTCCCGATCGCCGCGTAGAGCAGCAGCACCAGGCCGAAGGTGAACCAGATCCCCTGCGCGCCGGTCACCGCTTCGGAGGTGCGCATGTACTTGTAGACGATCCACGGCTGACGGCCGACCTCGGTGACGATCCAGCCGCACCACAGCGCCAGGATCGCCGCCGCCCCGGTGACCGAGACGACGCGCAGGAACCACGGCGTGGGCGGGATGTCGCGCCGTTTCCACCACACCACCACCGTCCAAACCCCGAGCGCCAGCAGCGCCGTCCCGATCCCCACCATCGCGTCGAAGGCGAGGTGCAGCAGCGTGTTGACCGGCGGCCGTTCGTCCGCGGGGACGTCGTTCAGCCCGGTGACGTGGGTGTGGGCGCTGAAGCCGACCAGGAAGGAGTCGAGGTTGGGGATCCTGATCGCCCCCTTCACCCCGTCCGAGGTGCAGATCCCACCGATGTACTCGGCCTGGTGGGGGCCGCTTTCCTGGATGCACTCCATGCCGGCGAACTTGGCCGGCTGGTCCCTGGCCACCGAACGCGCCGCGGTGTCGCCGACGAAGAGCTGGAACGGCGTCGCGACCAGCCCGATCGTCAGCGGGATCAGCAGCCCCAGCCGGTGCAGGCGATCGCGCCGCCCCTTCAGCATCCCGACCGCGTAGATCGAGGCGACGAGGAAGCCGACCACCATGTAGGCGGCGAGGATCATGTGCGGCACCTCGTAGCCGGTCGCGGGGTTGAACAGCACCTTCAGCGGCTCCACTTCGGTCACCTTGCCGGCGGCGTCGACGGCGAATCCCTGCGGCTGGTTCATCCAGGAGTTCGCCGCCACCACCGAGAAGGCGCCGCCGATGCCGGTGATCACCATCGGGACCCCGGACCAGAAGTGCGGCCACGGCGCCAGCCGCTTCCAGCCGTAGATGTAGACGGCGAGGAAGATCGCCTCGAGGAAGAAGAAGATCCCCTCGATCGCGAAGGCGATGCCGAAGGCGGCGCCGAAGCGCTCCTCGAAGTGCGGCCAGAGCAGGCCGAACTCGAAGGTGAGGACGGTGCCGGTGACGGCGCCGACGGCGAAGGTCACCGCCATCGCTTTCGACCACCGCTTGGCGAGCTCGATCGCCGCCCCGTCGCCCTTTTTCAGGCCGATGTAGTTGGCGACGAGGATCGTCGCCGGCAGCGCCACCCCGAGGCAGGAGAGGACGATATGGAAGCCGAGCGTGAACGCCATCTGCTCGCGCGCGGCGAGCAGGTTCGAAGCCGACGCCGCCAGCGGCAGCGGGTCGAGGGGCGGCATGCGAAGGAGGCTAACGCCGCTGGGCGCGGTAGCGGCGGATCAGCGCGTTGGTGGAGCTGTCGTGGCGCAGCTCGGGCTCGGAGCCGGGCTCGAGCTCGGGGATGATGGCCTTCGCCAGCACCTTCCCCAGCTCCACCCCCCACTGGTCGAAGGAGTCGATCCCCCAGATCGCCCCCTGGGTGAAGACGCTGTGCTCGTAGAGGGCGACGAGCGAGCCGAGCGTCGCCGGGGTCAGGCGCTCGGCGAGGATCGTGTTCGAGGGCCGGTTGCCCTCCATCACCCGGTGCGGCACGACCGCCTCCGGCGTCCCCTCCTTCCGCACCTGCTCGGGCGTTTTGCCGAAGGCGAGCGCTTCGCCCTGGGCGAAGACGTTCGACATCAGGATGTTGTGGTGGTCGCCGAGCGGGTTCAGCGAGTTGGCGAAGCCGATGAAGTCGCAGGGGATCAGCCGCGTCCCCTGGTGGATCAGCTGGTAGAAGCTGTGCTGGCCGTTGGTCCCCGGCTCGCCCCAAAAGATCTGGCCGGTCTCGTAGTCCACGCGCGTTCCGTCCAGAGTCACGTGCTTGCCGTTCGACTCCATCGTCAGCTGCTGCAGGTAGGCGGGGAAGCGGTGCAGGTACTGGTCGTAGGGCAGGACCGCGCAGGTCTCGGCGCCGAAGAAGTCGGCGTACCAGACCGCCAAGAGGCCCATCAGCAGCGGCAGGTTCTCGCCATCGGGGGCGCTGCGGAAGTGCTCGTCCATCGCGTGGAAGCCGGCCAGCATCTCCTCGAAGCGGGCCGGGCCGATCGCCAGCATGGTCGAGAGCCCGATCGCCGAGTCCATCGAGTAGCGGCCGCCGACCCACTCCCAAAAGCCGAACATGTTGTCGGTGTCGATGCCGAACTTCCCGACCTCCGCGGCGTTGGTCGAGACGGCGACGAAGTGCTTGGCGACGGCGGCCTCGTCGCCGCCGAGGCCCGCCAGCACCCACTCGCGCGCGGTCCGCGCGTTGGTCATCGTCTCCAGCGTCGTGAAGGTCTTCGAGGAGATGACGAAGAGCGTCTCGGCTGGGTCGAGGTCCCGCGTCTTCTCGGCGAAGTCGGTGCCGTCGACGTTGGAGACGAAGCGGCAGGCGAGCTCGCGCCTGGAGTAGTGCTTGAGCGCCTCGTAGGCCATCACCGGGCCGAGATCGGAGCCGCCGATGCCGACGTTGACGACGGTGCGGATCGGCCTGCCGGTGTGGCCGCGCCACTCGCCCGAGCGCACCCGCTCGCTGAAGGCCGCCATCCGCTCGAGCGTCCCGTGCACCTCCTTGACCACGTCGACGCCGTCGACCACGAGGGAGCGCCCGCGCGGCATCCGCAGCGCCACGTGCAGGACCGCGCGGTCCTCGGAGACGTTGATGTGCTCGCCGGCGAACATCGCCTCGCGGCGCTCCTGCACCCCGCGCTCCCGGGCGAGGGTGCCGAGCAGCAGCAGCGTCTCGTCCGTGACCCGGTTCTTCGAGAAGTCGAGGTAGAGGCCGGCTCCTTCGGCCCGCAGCCGCTCGCCCCGATCCGGGTCGGCGGCGAAGAGGTCGCGCAGGTGCGCGTCGCGGAGCTGGTCGTAATGCACCTCGAGCGCCTTCCAGGCGCCAGCCCCGCGAAGCCCGCTCATTCCTGTTCCTTTTCGTTGCTATGCCACGAAAAGGAACAGTTGATGCGGGCGCTGGTGCCGCTCACCCGGCCGCGACCCCGCTCTTGGAGCCGATCGTCTCCAGCATCTCGCCCCAGGACTTGTTGAAGCTCCCTTTGCCCTCCTCCTGGAGGCGGGTCGCCAGGGCGGCGACGTCGATCCCCGCCTCGGCGAACTCGGCCAGGACCTGCTCGCAGTTGCCGCCGTCGGGCGGGAAGAGGTCGGTCACCTGGCCGTGGTCGGCGAAGGCCTTCAGGGTCGGCTCCGGCATCGTGTTGATCGTGAAGGGGGAGGCGAAGGCCTCGATGTAGAGGGTGTCGGAGGCTTCGGGGTCCTTGGTTCCGGTGCTGGCCCAGAGCAGCCGCTGCGGCCGCGCCCCCTCGTTCATCAAGCGGCGCATCCGGTCCGAGGCCAGCAGCTCGTTGTAAGCGCGGTAGGCGCGGCCGCCGATGGCGATCCCGAGCCGGTTGACGAGGTTGCCGGGGACCTCCTTGGCGACGGCGACGTCCCAGCGGCTCATGAAGATCGAGGCGACGGAGGGGACCACAGGATCCAGCCCCGCCTCGATCCGCCGCTCGATCCCGCGCATGTAGGCCTCGGCGGAGCCGAGGTACTGCTTGTCGTCGAAGAGCAGGGTGACGTTGATCGGGATGCCGGCGAAGATCGACTCCTCGATCGCCTCGCGGCCCGCCTGCGTCCCCGGGATCTTGATGTAGAGGTTCGGCCGTTCGCCCTTCGCATGCAGCGCCTTCGCCTCCTCGATCGTCGCCGCCGCGTCGTCGGCGATCAGCGGCGAGACCTCGAGGCTGACGAAACCGTCGACGCCGGCGGTGTGGCGGTGGACCTCGGCGAAGAGGTCGGCGGCGTCGCGCAGGTCGGCAAGCGCCAGCTCGAAGAAGACCCTCTCGTTCTCGTTGGCGCCGACGCCCTCGCCGGCGGCGGCCTTCGGCGCCACCTCGGCGATCTGCTCGTCGTAGGCGTCCCCCGAGCCGATCGCCTTGTCGAAGATCGTCGGGTTGGAGGTGAGCCCGGTGACGGCGAGGTCGCGGATATAGCCCTCCAGGACCCCTTCGCGCAGCATCGGCCGGGTGATGTTGTCGAGCCAGAGGCTCTGGCCCAGTTCGTGCAGACGCTCGGTCGGTTTCATGCTGCGCGCCCTCCTTAAGTGGTTGAGTTCGCGGTCGCCCGCTCGGCGACCTCGCGTGCCGCCTTGGTGACGTTGTCGACGGTGAAGCCGAACTCGGCCTCGACGTCCTTGAACGGCGCCGACTGTCCAAAGGTACTCATACCCATGATCGCGCCCTCGCTACCGACGTAGCGCTCCCAGCCGAGGGTCGAGCCCTCCTCGATCGCGAGGCGGGCGGTGACCTCCGGTGGCAGCACCTCGTCGCGGTAGGAGCGGTCCTGCTTCTCGAAGATCTCCCAGCAGGGGAGGCTGACGACGCGGCTGCGGACGCCCTCCTCCCGCAGCTGCTCGTGGGCGCCGACGGCGAGCTGGACCTCGCTGCCGGTGGCGATCAGGATCAGCTCCGGGTCGCCGCCCTCGGCCTCGGCGAGGACGTAGCCGCCGCGCTGCACCCCCGCGGCCGATGCGTACCTGGAGCGGTCGAGCACCGGCACGTTCTGGCGGGTCATCACCATCGCCACCGGGCAGTGGGTGCGGTCGAGGGCGATCTTCCACGCCTCGGTCACCTCGTTGGCGTCGGCGGGGCGGATCACGTCGAGGTGCGGCATCGCCCGCAGCGCCATCAGCTGCTCGACCGGCTGGTGGGTCGGGCCGTCCTCGCCGAGGCCGATGGAGTCGTGGGTCCACACGTAGGTGACCGGGAGCTGCATCACCGACGCGAGCCGGACCGCGCCGCGCATGTAGTCGGAGAAGACGAGGAACGTGCCGCCGTACACGCGGGTGCCGCCGTGCAGCGCGATGCCGTTCATGATCGAGCCCATGCCGTGCTCGCGGATGCCGAAGTGCAGCACCCGGCCGTACTCGTCCCCGGAGAAGTCCTTGGTGGACAGCTCCGCCGGGATGAACGACGGCTGGCCCTTGGGCGTCGTGTTGTTGGACTCCGCCAGGTCGGCCGAGCCGCCCCACAGCTCGGGGAGCTCGGGGGCGATCGCGGACAGCACCTCACCGGAGGCCTTGCGGGTCGCGACGCCCTTCTGGTCGGCGGGGTAGGACGGCAGGGCCTTCTCCCAGCCGGACGGCAGCTCGCGGGTGCGCATCCGGTCGAAGAGCTCCCGGCGCTGCCGGTAGCGCCGGGCCCACGCGTCGAAGGACTCCTGCCACTCGGCCTCCGCCACCTTGCCGCGCTCCAGCGCCAGCCGGGTGTGCTCGATGACGTCGGTCGGCACCTCGAAGGTCTGCGCGGGGTCGAAGCCCAGGATCTTCTTGGTGGCCGCGACCTCGTCCTCGCCGAGGGCCGAGCCGTGCGCCTTGCCGGTGCCCTGGGCGTTCGGTGCCGGCCACGCGATGATCGTGCGCAGCGCGATGAAGCTCGGCTTGTCGGTGACCCGCCGGGACTTCTCCAGCGCGTCCCACAGCTCCTGGACGTTCTCCTCGTAGCGGGTGCCGCCGTTGGTCCAGTCGATGCGGTGCACGTCCCAGCCGTAGGCCTCGTAGCGGGCCGCCACGTCCTCGGTGAACGCGATGTCGGTGTTGCCCTCGATCGAGATGTCGTTGTCGTCGTAGATGAGGGTCAGGTTGCCGAGCTGCTGGGTGCCGGCGATCGACGACGCCTCGGAGCTGACGCCCTCCTCGAGGTCCCCGTCGCTGCAGATGGCGTAGATGTGGTGGTCGAACGGGCTCTCGCCGGGAGCCGCCTCGGGGTCGAACAGGCCGCGCTCGCGACGGGCGGCCATCGCCATGCCCACCGCGTTGCCGACGCCCTGGCCGAGCGGGCCGGTCGTGGTCTCGACGCCGGCGGTGTGCCCGTGCTCGGGGTGGCCGGGGGTCTTGCTGCCCCACGTCCTCAGGGACTTCAGGTCGTCGAGCTCGAGCCCGAAGCCGGCCAGGAACAGCTCGGTGTACAGCGTGATGCTGCTGTGCCCGGCGGACAGCACGAACCGGTCGCGGCCGACCCAGTCGGGGTTCGCCGGGTTGTGGCGCATCGCCTTCTGGAACAGGGTGTACGCCACCGGCGCGAGGCTCATCGCCGTCCCGGGGTGACCGTTGCCGACCTTCTGCACGGCGTCCATGGCGAGCACCCGGGCGGTGTCCACCGCACGCTGGTCCAGGTCTGTCCATTCGAGCTTGCTCACGAGCTAGGTCCTCTCACAGCGACACCGGGTGGATCGAACGGGTCTGAGCCTACT
>DASSOC010000097.1:0-97908 GCA_035700965.1 Solirubrobacterales bacterium | reverse complement strand
TTTGGGCTTACCGACATGGCCTCGCTGCTAGCGCTGAAACTGGCGGTGGGGATCGCCGTCGGCTGGCTGATCGGGCGCCTTGCCGTCGCTGCGCTGAACGCAACCCGCCTGCCGACTGACGGGATCTACCCGGTGGCGACGATCGCGATCGCCGGCCTCGCCTACGGCCTGGCCGAGGTCGCCCACGGCTCCGGCCTGCTCGCCACCTACCTGACCGCACTGGCACTCGGCTCGGGCAACATTCCGGCGCGCCGCACCATCGTCGCCTTCCACGAGGGGGTCGGCTGGGTCGCCCAGATCGGCCTCTTCATCCTGCTCGGCCTGCTGGTCTTTCCCAGCACGCTTGGTGACGTCGCCTTCGAGGCACTCGCCCTCTCGGCCGTGCTGATCCTCGTCGCGCGCCCCCTCGCCGCCTTCGCCGCCACCGTCTTCTCCCCGCTCGGCCTGCGCGAGCGGGCGATGCTCGGCTGGGCGGGGCTGCGCGGGGCGACGCCGATCTGGCTCGCCACCTTCCCGGTCGTCGCCGGCGTCGCCGGCGGGCAGGACCTCTTCGCGATCGTCTTCTTCGTCGTCGTCACCTCGACCCTGGTCCAGGGCGCCACCTTCGAGCCCCTCGCGCAGCGACTCGCGCTGACCACCGACGAGCCGGCGCTGCCGCGGCGGCTGCTGGAGTCGGGGCGGATCCGCCGCATGGGCGGTGACGTCGTCTCCTACCAGCTGCAACCCGGGGCCGCGGCGGCCGGGCACATGGTGCGGGAGCTGGGCCTGCCGCGGGAGGCGCTGGTCAACGTGATCGTGCGCGACGGACGCGCGATACCTCCTCGCGGATCGACCGAGATGAGGGAGGGGGACGAGCTCCACGTCCTCGTCCGCGGCGAGCTGCGCGAGGAGGTCGAGGAACTAACCCGGCGCTGGCACGAGGGGCCGGTGGGCCGCCCGCCTCCGCCCCAGCTGCCGCCCCGCGGCGCCCCGCAAATCTTCTCGGTGGGCCCCGGAGGCGCGATCGAGGATCCCTCCGCGCCGGACGCGGTCAACGGCATCGCCGTGATCTCGGTGCTGCGCAGCCGGCGGGATCGCTCCAGCGCCCTCGTCGCGCTGGCCGACGGTCGCTACGCGCTCACCTCCGACACGGTCGTCGCGATCGGCGATCGCCGCTCGCTCGCGCGCTGGTGCGAGCGGCGCGCCGAGCGGGCCGGCGACGACCCTTCCGAGCGGGCTTGGTGGCAGGAGACGATCGGCGCGTTGATCGCGAGGGGCTGAGGCCCATCCCGGTAGGGGTTTCACTTAACTTTTTCGAGCAGCGTCCGCGACTACCGACGATGGCTGGCGGCGAAAAAGTACAAGACGTTCCACCCCTACCGGGATGGGCTTTCGACCAGAGAGCCTGAGCTGAGTTGGTCTGGGCTGGTGTAGCCGCAGAGGGCCATCGTCAGGTCGAGCTCGGCGAGGACCATTTTCAGCACCGCTTCGACGCCGGCCTGGCCGTCGAGCGCCAGGCCCCAGATGTAAGGGCGGCCGAGGCAGACGGCGTCGGCGCCGAGCGCCAGCGCCTTCAGCACGTCGGCGCCGCCGCGCACGCCGCTGTCGAAGAGGATCGCCAGCTCGCCGCCGACCGCGGCGGCGATCGGCGGCAGGGCATCGAGGGAGGCGACCGCGCCGTCGACCTGGCGGCCGCCGTGGTTGGAGACGACGATCCCGTCGACGCCGCGCCGCGCTGCCTCACGGGCGTCGTCGACGTGCTGGATCCCCTTGACGAGGATCGGCAGCGAGGTCATCTCGCGCAGCTCGCCGAGGTCGTCCCAGCTCAGCGCCGGGTTCGCCTGGACGCCGAGGAAGTGGCCGGTCGCCATCCCGAGGTCCTCCTCCGGCGTCTTCTCCAGGGCGGCGCGGAAGACCGGGTCCTGGAAGTAGTTGCCGACGCCCATGCCCTGCAGGAAGGGCAGCCAGGCCTGCTGCAGGTCGCGCGGCTTCCAGCCGGGGATGAAGGTGTCGACGGTGAGGACGATGGCGCCGTAGCCGGCCGCCTCGGCGCGCTCGACCAGGCTGCGGGCGAGGCCGGGGTCGTTGGGCCAGTAGAGCTGGAACCAGCGGGCCGCCTCGCCGCCCGCCGCGGCGATCTCCTCGAGCGGGAAGTGGGCGGCGGTGCTGGCGATCATCGGCACCCCGACCGCAGCGGCGGCGCGGGCGGTCGCCAGCTCGCCCTCGTCGTGCGCCACCTTCTGCACGCCGATCGGCGCCAGCAGCAGCGGCGCCGGCATCTCGGTGCCGAGCACGGTGGTCGAGAGATCGCGCTCGGAGACGTCGCGCAGCATCCGCGGCACCAGCTGGCGGCGCCGGAAGGCCTCGCGGTTCGCCCGCATCGTCTCCTCCGAGCCGGCGCCGGCGCCGACGTAGCTGGCGGTTTTCGGGTCCATCGCCGCCACCGCCGCGTCCTCCAGCTCGGCGACCGCGACCGGGATCGCCGGCGTCTCGCCGCCGAGGCCGCGGAGGTAGATCTCGCGGTAGTAGTCGGCGGGGTCGGACATCGGCCGAAGGATAGGCTGGACCGGCCGATGATCGACTCCCACACGCATCTCTTCCTCTGCGACGGCGGCGAGGGCGAGCTGGTCGCCGCGGCAGCGGCGGCGGGGGTGAGCCGGATGCTGACGGTCGGGATGACGGCGAAGACGAACGCCGAGGCGGTGGCGAGCGCCGAGCGGCAAAAGTCGGTCTTCGCCTCGGTCGGGCGCCACCCGAACGAGGCGAGCGGCTTCGACGAGGCGGCGGCGGCCGAAATCCTCGAGCTCGGGGCGCACGAGAAGGTGCGGGCGATCGGCGAGACCGGGCTCGACTTCTACCGCGAGTACGCGAGCCGGGACGACCAGCGGCGCGCCTTCGCCGCCCAGATCGATGTCGCGATCTCGCTCGACCTGCCGATCGTGATCCATGCCCGCGACCCCGAGGGGGAGACGAGCGCGACCGACGAGATCTTCGCCACGCTCGACGCCCGCGCCGGCGGCCAGCCGGTGATCCTGCACTGCTTCTCGGCGCCGCAGCGGGTGGGCGACGCGGCCGAGCGCGGCTGGTACTGCTCGTTCGCCGGCAACGCGACCTACCCCAGTGCGAAGGACCTGCTGTTCGCCGCGGCGAAGGTGCCGGCGGAGCGGATCCTGGTCGAGACCGACGCGCCCTACCTGGCGCCGCAGCCGCTGCGCGGCAAGCGCAACCAGCCCGCTTACGTGGCCGAGACGGCGCGCGCGATCGCCGGGGTGCGCGGCGTCTCCTACGAGGAGCTGGAGCGGACCGTCGAGGCCAACGCGCGGGCGCTCTTCGGCTGGTAGTGGTCGCTTGGTCCGGCTCGGCCAGAACTTCCTCGCCGACCCCAACCTGCTCGACGCGATCGTCCGCGACGCAGGTCTGGCCGGGGATGACGTCGTGCTCGAGGTCGGGGCCGGGGAGGGGGTGCTGAGCAAGCGGCTCGCCGCCGCCGTCGCGCACCTGCACGCGGTCGAGATCGACCGCGGCCTGGCGCCGGCGCTGGAGCCGGTCGCCTCGCTGGCGAACGTCGAGTTGCACTGGGGGGACGCGATGAAGCTCGACCTCGCGGCGCTGCGGCCGCCGCCGACGGCGATGGTCGCCAACCTGCCCTACTCGGTGGCGACGCCGCTGATCCTGCGCACGATCGAGCAGCTGCCCACGCTGGACCGGTGGACGGTGATGGTCCAGCGCGAGATCGCCGACCGGCTGCGGGCGGCCCCGGGGAGCCGTACCTACGGCGCGCCGAGCGCGGTGGCGCAGCTCGCCTGCGAGGTCGAGCTGGTGCGGGCGGTCGATCCTGCCGTGTTCAAGCCGCGGCCGCGGGTCGACTCGGCGATCCTGCGCCTGCGGCGGACCGGCCCGGGCGCCGACGCCGGGACGCGGAAGCTCGTCCGCGCCGCCTTCGCCCACCGCCGCAAGTCGCTGGCCCGCTCGCTCGAGCACGCGCGGCCGGGCTCGCTGGCGCCGGCGCGGGCGGCCCTGGCCGAGCTGGGGCTGCCCGCGGGCGCCCGCGCCGAGCAGCTGGCGCCGCAGCAATTCGCCGCCCTCTCCGCGAAGCTGCGCGGCTGAGCGATGCTCGTCCACGCCCCCGCCAAGCTCAACCTCTGCCTGTATCTCGGCCCGCGGCGCGCGGACGGGCTGCACGAGCTCTGCTCGCTGTTCGAGCCGCTGGCGCTGGCGGACCTGATCGAGGTCTCCCCGGCCGGGCGCGACGAAGTCGTCTGCCCCGGCGTCGAGGGCGAGAACCTGGCGGCGCGGGCGCTGGCGGCGCTGCGCGAGCGCGGCTGGGAGCACGAGCCGCTGCGGGTCGAGATCGAGAAGCGGGTGCCGGTCGCGGCCGGCCTCGGCGGCGGCAGCGGCGACGCCGCCGCGATCCTGCGGCTGGCGGCGGGGGAGGTGGCCGACCTGCCGCGGCTGGCGGCGGAGCTGGGGGCCGACGTGCCCTCGCAGCTGCGGCCCTCGCTGGCGCTGGTCCGCGGCGCCGGCGAGCGGGTCGAGCCGCTGCCCGCGCCGGCCGAGCACGCGGCCGTCCTGCTCCCGGGCGGCGGCGGGCTGAGCACCGCCGCGGTCTTCGCCGAGGCCGACCGGCTCCGCCTCGGCCGCTCGGCCGCGGAGCTCGACGGCCTGGCCGGGCGGCTGCGCGAGGCGGCGGGCGCCGGCGCCTCGCCGCTCGACTACCCCGAGCTGCTGGTCAACGACCTGACCGAGGCGGCGCTCTCGCTGCGCCCGGACGTCGGCAACGCCCTAGCCGCCCTGCGCACCGCCGGCGCCCCCGTCGCCATCCTCAGCGGCTCCGGCCCGACCGCGGTCGGGCTCTTCGCAGACCTCGCCGCCGCGCAGGCCGCGGCAGGATCGCTCGATGCCGCCGATGCGATCGTCTGCGCTGCCGGACGCGCGAGACTGGCGCCATGAAGCTGCCCGGGGAGGGAGGGGGAGAGGGGCCGATCACGCGCAAACGCGTCGTGCTCGCGATCGTCGCCGCCGCCGTCGCGGTCGCTTACTTCTTCCTCAGCCGCGAGCTCGGCAGCCTCGACCTGCAGAAGCTGCTCGAAGACGTCTCGGAAACGCTCGGCAGGTGGACCTACCTGCTGGTCGGGCTCTTCGCCTTCGCCGAGACCGGCGCCTTCGTCGGCCTGGTCGTGCCGGGAGAGACGGTGATGCTGCTCGGCGGTGCCGTCGCCGGCCAGGGTGCGATCGACATCTACCTGCTGATCGCGGTCGCCTGGTTCTCGGCCTGGCTCGGCGACACGACCAGCTTCTTCCTCGGCCGCCGGCTCGGCCGCAACTTCGTCCTCGACCACGGCCCTCGGGTCGGGATCAGCCACGAGCGCTTCGAGAAAGTCGAGGAGTACTTCGGCCGCCACGGCGGCAAGACGATCTTCATCGGCCGCTTCATCAGCCTCGTCCGCGCCTTCGCCCCCTTCATCGCCGGCAGCTCCGGGATGCGCTACCGCGCCTTCGTCCCCTACTCGATCCTCGGCACCGGGCTCTGGGCCAGCGCCCACATCCTCGTCGGCTACTTCTTCTCGCGCAGCATCGAGACCGCCGGCAAATACGCCGCCAAGGGCGCCTTCGCGCTGGCGACGCTGATCGTCGTCGTCGTCGGCATCGTCTTCCTCTACCGCCACTTCCGCGAGGAGCGCAACCGGGCGGCGGCGGTGCGCTGGATGGAGGGGCACCGGGCGACCGCCTGGCTGGTCGAGATCGGCCGCAGGCCGCAGTTCCGCTTCCTCTGGGAGCGGGTGACGCCGGGCGGGACGTTCGGGCTCGAATTCACCTCGCTGATGGCGACGCTCGCGGTCGCCTCCTTCGTCCTCGTCGCCTACGCGGTCGTCGTCAGCGGCGAACCGGGGCCGACCCCCGGCGACGAAACGGCGATGGAAATCGCCGGCCACCTGCGGAGCGCGGCGCTGACCAGCGTCGCCAAGGCGATCACCTGGCTCGGCTCGGGCGTGGCCGTCTGGGGCCTGACGGCGATCTGCGCGGCGCTGCTGGCCTGGCGACAGCGCTGGGCCGAGTTCTGGGTCCTCGTCGCGGGGATGGCCATCACCCAGGTCGGCATCCATGAGATCAAGGCGGCGGTCGACCGGCCGCGTCCCGCCCAGCCGCTCGTCGCCACCTCGGGCTCCTCGTTTCCCAGCGGCCACGCCGCCCACTCGGTCTTCTACGTCTGGCTGGCGGTGACGATCGTGCTGCGGCTGCGGCCGGGGATGGCACGGGCGACGGCGGTGGTGACCGCGGGCCTGGTGCTGACCGCGCTCGTCGGGCTGTCCCGCGTCTACCTCGACGTCCACTACCTCAGCGACGTCAGCGGAGGCTGGGCGCTGGGTGCGGTCGCCTTCTCGTTTTGCGCGGCGGTGGGGCTGGTCGTCTCGCAAGTGCGCCAGAATCCACAGCAGTGACCGTTTTCGCCCTGGCGAGGATCGACCATCAGTACCTGCTCTACGGGATCGCAGCGGCGGTCTGCCTGGTCGTCTTCGTCTCCCTCATCCTCACTCCGGCGCTGAGCTCCTACGGCCGGATCTGGGAGAAGGCCGCGGCCGGCTTCCTCTCGCTCTTCGTGCTCGCGGCGCTGGTGATCGGCGGCGTCGTCGTCGGCCTGATCTTCGTCTACTACTACACCGACATCGTCAACTTCATCCACGGGAGTTAGCTGGGGGCGGGCTGGCGAGCCCTGGGCACGCGTCTGGCGGCGGCGGACCGGCGCGATGCGGCGTCCTCAGTCGGCCGAATAGCGCTGTATTCGGCCTCCCTGCGTCCTTGCCTCGCTAGGTCCGGCGCCCCCAGCCACGCACCCATGTCTCGCCAGGCCGCCCTTATCCCCAAGCGGTCCCTGATAATTGCGCGATGCAGGCCCAATCGAAACAGGGGTCCGAAGGCGCTATGGAGCATGCTGCCCTGCTCGACGCGCTTTCCGAGGCGGTCGAGTCGGGGGCGGGGCTGCCGGCGGTTGCGCGGGCGGCGGCGCGGCTGCTCGACGCCAGCGTCGCCCTGATCGACCGCTCCAGCGCGGTGCTTGCGGTGGCCGGCGCCTCCTCCGACCAGGAGCAGAAGCTGCTCTCCGGGGTCGAGGGCGTGACCAGGGTCGAGCTGCGGGTCGCCGACAGCATCGTCGGCGAGCTGCGGTACCGGGCCAAGACGGCGCCCGACGCGGCGATCGCGCGGATGGTGACGACGCTGCTGGCGCTGGAGCTGGAGCGCGCGCGCTCGCCCGAGTGGGCGAGCGAGGAGGCGGCGGGAGCGTTCGTCAGCGCGGTGCTGGGACGGGAAGTGACCGACCGGGGCGACATCGTCGCCCGGGCGGGCGAGCTCGGCGCCGACCTCGACCGCGGCGCCGGCGTGGTGGTGCTGCGGGCGGCGCCGCGGGCGGCGCAGACGGGCGAGTGGCGGGAGCGGGTGCTGGTGCTGGCGCAGCGGGCGCTGCGCTCGATCGCCCCGGGGTCGCTGGCGGCCGCCGACGGCGGCGAGACGGCGGCGGAGGTCGCGGCGATCGTGCCCGCCGCGGACGACGAGCGGCTGGCCCGTGCCGCCGCCGCCCTCTCCCGTGAGCTCGGAGACGGCCTCGGCGGCTTCCACCTCAGCGTCGGCCGCAGCCGCCGCTGCGCCGACCCGGTCGACCTCTACCGGGCCGGCAGCGAGGCGCAGCTGGCGGTCAACGTGGGAGAGGCCGAGGGCCACGCGCTGCTCGCCTTCGAGGACACCGGCGCCTACCGCCTGCTGCTGCCGGCGATGAGCGAGGATCCGGCCGAGCTCGAACGCTTCTACGCCGAGACGGTCCAGCCGCTGGTCTCCTATGACGAGCAGTACGAGACCGAGCTGGTCGCCACCGTCGAGGCCTACCTCGACAATGACGGCAACGTCGCCGCCACCGCCAAACAGCTCTTCACCCACCGCCACACCGTCCGCTACCGCCTCGAGCGCGTCCGCGAGCTCTGCGGCCACGACGTCTCCGGCACCGAAGGCCGCGAGAAGCTGGGGCTGGGGCTGAAAGCGATGCGAGTCCTCGGGATCGCCTCCCCGCGCGGCCCGGCGATGGAGCCCGGCGCCAAAGGCGGGAAAGTGGCCCGCGCGGCGGACGAGTAGTTCCGGGGAGAGGACTCGAACCCCTGCCTCCAGGACCAAAACCTGGCGTGCTGGCCAACTACACCACCCCGGATCGTGAGCCGAGCGTAGCGCCCCCGTTGGCGAATGGTCACTTGAGCACAGGGACCTGTGTCGAATTGACCTTTGGGGGATTTGACCATCGGCGCGGCGAGCGTTGCGCACCATCCGCCTAGTCGCTTAGGTTGATCCCATGGAGATCGGTGGGACGTCGCTGGACCCGGAGGTCCGTGAGGGGCTGAGCCGCAGCTGGAAGGGGCTGATGGCGGTCGGGATCGTCGCGATCTTCATCGGCTGCATCGCGATCCTGGTGCCGGCGGTGGCGAGCGTCGGGACGGCGATCTTCATCGGCTGGGTGCTGCTGATCGTCGGCGCCTTCCTGGTCGCTGCGGCCTTCTCGACGCACTCGGTGGGGACGCTGCTGTGGCGGATGCTGTGGGCGGTGCTGACGGTGATCGTCGGCCTCTGGCTGATCGTCGAGCCGCACAACGGAACGCTCACCCTGACCCTGGTGCTGGGGATCTACTTCCTCTTCATGGGCCTGACCCGGATCACGATCGCCTTCCTCGCCCGCGGCCAGCCGAACGCCGGCTGGCTCGGCCTCAGCGGCGTCTGCGGCCTGCTGATCGGCATCCTCGTCCTCGCCAAGTTCCCCAGCAGCGCCGACTGGGCGATCGGCCTGCTGGTCGGCATCGACCTGATCTTCGCCGGCTGGACGCTGACCTCGGTCGCCCTGCTCGGCAGGGACCTGGCCACGGGCGCCGGGGCCGGTTCGCGGCAGTAGCAGTCAACCGGTAGCGGGTCCCCTGCTGTGACAGGACCCGCCCGCCGGAAACCTTCGTCTCGCACGCATCAGCTTCCGGAATAGGATTCCGCAAGTGACTCAACCCCTGGTCCTCGTGATGGCGGCGGGCGAGGGGACGCGGATGCGTTCCTCGACGCCGAAGATGCTCCACCCCGTCTGCGGGCGGCCGATGGTCGCCTGGCCGATCGCCGCTGCCCGCGAGGCGGGCGCCGGGCGCGTCGCCGCGATCGTCTCTCCGGGGCGCGACCTCTCGGCCGGCCTGCCCGAGGACGTCGCGACGGTCGAGCAGCCGCAGCCGGACGGGACCGGCGGCGCGATCCGCGCCGCGCTGCCGCTGATCGAACAGAGCGAGGCGGTCCTCGTCCTCTCCGGCGACGTGCCGCTGATCTCCAAGCAGGTGATCGCCGACCTGCTCGACGCCCACGCCTCCTCCTCCGCGGCGGCGACGATGCTGACGATCGAGCTCGACGACCCCGGCGCCTACGGCCGCGTCGTCCGCGACGCCGAGGGCTGGGTCGAGCGCGTGGTCGAGGCCAAAGCGGCCGGCGACGCCGACGCTTCCCAGCTCGCGATCCGCGAGATCAACGCCGGCACCTACGCGTTCGACGCCGCCCCGCTGGCCACCGCGCTGCAGAGTATCTCCAACGACAACGCCCAGGGCGAGTACTACCTGCCCGACGTCTTTCCGGCGCTGCGCGCGGCCGGCCTCGCCGTCGCCGCCCACCGCGCCGACGACCTCGCGGTGACGATGGGGGTCAACAACCGCGTCGACCTCGCCGCGGTCGAGGGCGAGGCGCGCCGCCGCCTGCTCGAGGAGCACATGCTGGCCGGGGTCACCGTCGTCGACCCGGCCTCGACCTGGATCGACGCCGGCGTCGAGATCGGCGCCGACGCGCGGATCGAGCCCGGCACGACCCTGCGCGGCGAGACGACGATCGGGCCCGGCGCCGTCGTCGGCCCGCTCAGCACCCTCCTCGACAGCTCGGTCGGCGCCGGCTCCCAGGTTCTCCATTCCTACCTGGTCGAGTGCGACGTGCGCGAGCGCTGCTCGGTCGGCCCCTTCGCCTACCTGCGCCCCGGCGCCCTGCTCGAGGACGCGGCCAAGGCCGGCACCTTCGTCGAGATCAAGAACTCGCGCGTCGGCGAGGGAACCAAGGTCCCGCACCTCGCCTACGTCGGCGACGCCGAGATCGGCCCTGGCAGCAACCTCGGTGCCGGCACGATCACCGCCAACTACGACGGCTTCGACAAGAACCGCACGGTGATAGGCCGCAACGTCCGCATTGGCGTCGACACGATGCTGGTCGCCCCGGTGGAAGTCGGCGACTCCGCCTACACTGGGGCCGGCGCGGTGATCAAGACCGACGTGCCCGAGGGTGCCCTGGCCGTGAGCGAGAACGCGCAGAGGAACATCGACGGATACGCCGCTCGCAAGGCGGCCCAAATGCGAGAGGACGAGAGCCGGTGAGCATGATCGAGGAGCGCCCGCACGTGGGTACCGCCATCGACCACGACTACTCGAAGCGGATGATGGTCTTCGGCGGCCGCTGCTCGATGGACCTGGCCGCCAAAGTCGCCGGCAAGCTCGAACTCGACATGGGCCAGGTGACGCTGAAGACCTTCGCCGACGGCGAGGTCTACTGCCGCTACGAGGAGTCGATCCGCGGCGCCGACGTCTTCCTCGTCCAGTCGACCTGCGCCAACGAGCAGGAAGGGATGACCCCGAACGACGCGCTGATGGAGCTGCTGACGATGGCCGACGCCGCCCAGGGCGCCTCCGCCCACCGGATCATCGCTGTCCTCCCCTGGTACGGCTACGCCCGCCAGGACAAGAAGTCGGCTCCGCGCGAGCCGATCACCGCCCGCATCGTCGCCAAGTGCCTGGAGGGGGTCGGCGTCGACCGCGTCCTCACGATGGACCTCCATGCCGGCCAGGTCCAGGGCTTCTTCCACGTCCCGGTCGACCACATGACGGCGATGCCGATGCTGACCCAGTGGTTCATCGACCAGGAAATGACCGACGAGCTGGTGATCGTCTCGCCCGATGCCGGCCGGGTCAAGACCGCCCGCAACTTCGCCCGCCGGATCGGCACCCAGTGGGCGGTGATGGAGAAGGAGCGCCCGGCTCAGCAGGTGGCCGAGATCGGCTACGTGGTCGGCGACGTCAAGGGCAAGACCGCGGTTCTCGTCGACGACATGATCGACACCGCCGGCACCCTCACCGCCGCTGCCCAGACCGTGCTCGACGAGGGCGCCGCCCGGGTCATCGCCTGCGCCACCCACGGCGTCTTCTCAGGCCCCGCCTACGAACGCCTGGCGGCCTCGGCGATCGAGCAGATCGTCGTCACCGACACCCTGCCGCTGCGCCCCGGCGCCCCGGACAACATCACCGTCCTCTCCACCGCCAGCACCTTCGCCGACTCGATCCGCCGCATCTTCACCGACGACTCGGTCTCAGAGATCTTCGCCGGTGAGAACCAGCTGTTTTGAGCGGGCGGCTGCGGCGAGTCGCGGCGCCTGGACGTCTATAACCGGCGCTGGATCGCCATCTCCCCGACGTTCCGCATAGCGCCGCTATGCGGAAGTCGTCTCGCTGGCGCCCAGCTTGGTTCTAGACGCCCAGTCACCACGCCTCGCCTTGCCGACCGCTCATCGGGAAATTGAAAGGCTGTTTGAAATGAGGGACATTGACAAAGAAAGGCCGGCGCCGAAACCGCTTCTCAGGGAACAGCCGGTGAACCAGGAGCCGCGCAAGCTGCGCCTGGTCGGTCACAAGGGGGCCGATTCGATCGTGCCTGGGAATACGGTCGAGTCGTTTCGGGCGGCGGTCGCGGCGGGGGTGGACACGATCGAGCTCGACGTGCTCTGGCTGCGCGACGCGCACCTGCCGCTCGAGCAGCGGCATCCCCTGGTCGTCGCCCACGACTGGGAGGACGCGGAGCGGCGGACGCCGCTGAAGCTGACCGAGGCGCTCGACGCCTTCCTCGAGCCGCCGCTGGACCAGGTCGAGCTCGACCTCGACATCAAGCTGCCCGGCCGCGAGGAGGAGCTGGTCGACGCTCTGCGCGAGCGCGGCCTCAGCGAGCGGGCGATGATCTCGACGATGGAGATGCACACGCTCAAACGCATCCTCGAGCTGGCGCCGGAGCTGCGGCGCGGCTGGACCTATCCCAGGGTCACCAAGGACTGGACCTCGAAGCGCTGGGCGAAGCTGCCGATGCGGGCGGCGCTGATCGGGATGCGCGCCCAGCTGCCGGGCCTGGCGGCGCAAAAGCTGCCCCAGTTCAACGTCGCCGCGATGTGGGTCTACCACCCGCTGGTCTCAGCCCGCCTGGCGCGGATCTGCGAGCTCGCCGGCGTCGAGCTGATCGCCTGGACGGTCGACGACCAGGCGCGGATGGAGCGCCTTGCCGAACTCGGGGTCAGCGGCATCTGCTCGAACGACCCGCGGCTGTTCCAGCGATTGGCGAATTAGCTCTTATGGGCGATTGCTGAATCAACCCTGCTATAGGCGGGTTAACTCAGCAGTCGTCGCTTAGATCGTGCCGGGGGTGGCTCCAGGCGGGCTGGCGCCGCGGCGGCCTTTGACCCTGACCGCCGACTCCAGGTCCTCCTGGGTGAAGGGGCCGTAGGCCTGACCGTCGAGGGCGTAGCGGTAGAGGGCGACGCCGAAGATGCCGCTGAGCGCCTTCGAGACCAGCAGGGCGATCGCCAGCACGATCGCGCCGATCACGACCAGGAGGGCGCCGATGAACGAGGCCGAGGACCAGACGGCGATGCCGGCCACGATCAGGAGGACGGCCGGCAGCACCCCGAGCAGGAAGACGGCGCCGCCGATCGCGATGTTGCCGGTGATCTGCTGCCCCCAGCGCCCCCGGAACATCGAGGCCGAGCGCTTGATCGTCTCGAACGGGCCGGTGCCCTCGATCGCGATCACCGGCACCGCCAGGAAGGTGACCAGCGACCAGGCCATCCCGACCAGCCGCGCCGCGATCTGGCCGCCGATCCCGCCCTGGTTCTCGAGCGCGCCCATCAGCGCGCTGATCGCGGTCGAGACCGCGGCCCAGCCGCAGATCTGGGCGAAGCGGCTGCGGGCGACCGCGAGCCCGTCGGCGACCGTCGCTTCCTGGCCGCGGAAGATCATGTCGGCGCAGGCCGCCAGCCCGACGCTGAAGTAGAAGCCGACGACGCTGAGCGCGTAGACGCCGATCACGACCAGCGGGATCGCCCCGCCGAGCTCGTCCTGGTCGAACAGGTAGAGCCCCGGTCCGAGGAAGACGATCGCCGGCACGATCGTCGCCAGCGCCCCGTAGAGCGGGAAGCGGATCAGCTCCCGGTGCCCGTTCAGGAGCGCCCAGCTTTTCTTGGTCAGGCCCCAGCCACGTTTTATCTTGTTCATGTCAGAAGGTTTCGGCAAGCCCGGGCGTGCGCTTGACCCCGCGCTCCTCGAAGTACTCCCACTCCTGCTCGCCCAGCTCGGTGGTCGGGGGGTCGCCGTAGACCCACTCGCGGAAGATCCGGTGCCAGTTGCGCTTCGCCCGCAGCTGCCCGAGCACGGCGACGACGCCGATTTCCATCCGCCGCCCCATCAGCTCGTCGGCCGGGATCGACTCGCGCCGCATCAGGTCGTAGTACTCCGAGCGCGGGTCGTTGGTCGACTCGATGATCTTCATCACCCGCCGCGGGGTGATCTCGATCTCGCGGTCTTCGATGTACCAGCCGCCGACCGCCCCCATGTGCTCCATCAGCCGTTCGGCGTCGAGCTTGGAGGGGTTCTTGATGAAGCCGAGGTCATGCAGCGCCTGGCGGAAGGCCTCGGGGTCGTTGCGCGAGGCGGCGTCGAAGGCGCGCTGCTCGAGCAGCAGCTGCTCGCGGTCCAGCTTCTTCGTCATCCCGAAGTCGAGGAAGGCGACGCGGCCGTCGTCGAGGAGGATGTAGTTGCCGGGGTGGGGGTCGGCGTTGAAGTGCTGCAGGTGGAACATCGAGCCGAGGCTGCCGCGGAAGACGATCTCGCCGAAGCGGCTGCGCTCGGAGTGCGGCAGCTCCTTGATCTCCTCGAAGCCCTTCCCCCGCACGAGCTCGGTGACCAGCACCCGCCGCCGCGAGAGCCGGGTCACCACTTCGGGCACGTAGATGAAGGGGTGTTCGCGGTAGGCGCGGGAGAAGGTGCGCTGGTTCTGCGCCTCGTACTCGTAGTCGAGCTCCTCCATCACCCGCTCGCGGATCTCCTCGGCGATCGCCTTGGCGTCGAGCCCCGGGGCCAGGACCCGGGCCAGGCGGACGATCGTGCCGGCGTTGCGCAGATCGGCGTCGAGCGCCTCGGCGATCCCCGGGTACTGGATCTTCACCGCGACCTCGCGCCCGTCGAGCAGCTCGGCCCGGTGGACCTGGCCGATCGAGGCGGCCGCGAAGGCCTCGGTCTCGAACTCGGCGAAGAGCTCCGTGATTGGTTCGCCGTCGTACTCCTCCTCCAGCACCTTCTCGACCTTCTCCCAGGGCATCGAGGGGGCGTCGGTCCGCAGTTTCGCCAGCTGCTCCTGGTAGATGTCGCGGTACTCCTCGGGGATGAACTCGGTGTCGATGAAGGAGGCGAACTGGCCGAGCTTCATCGCCGCGCCCTTCATCTGCCCCAGCGCGCCGACCATCTTCATCGCCGTCTCCAGGTGGCGCTGCTCGAGCCGCTCCTTGCCCTCCTCCTCGGAGCGGCCGACGTTGGTCGCCTTGGTTCCGGCGTAGCGCGCTCCCTGGACGCCGACGATCGAGCCCAGCTTGGCGGAGCGGCGGATCCGGCCCTTGGGGATCTTCGAGTCCTCTGCCATCCGGTGCAAGGTTGCCACAGGCCCCCCTCGCGGCGGCTTTCTCTATCCTCTCCCGTCCGATGGCCAGCGATCGCGCCACGCTCAAAGCTGCTCCCCGCGAGGATTTCGGCTCGCGCTCTTCGCGACGCATGCGCCGCGAGGGCGTCGTGCCCGGCGTCGTCTATTCGGGCGGCGCCGAGGCCAAGGCCTTCCAGGTGAGCGAACGCGACGTCCGCCTCGTCCTCCAGGAGGGCGCCGCCCTCTTCGACCTCGAGATCGACGGCAGCAAAGCCGTTCCCGTGGTGATCAAGGAGCAGCAGCACCATCCGGTCCGCGGCAGCCTTCAGCACCTCGACCTGATGCAGGTCAACCTCAAAGAGGCGATCCAGGCAGAGGTGGCGATCGAGCTCGAAGGGGTCGACGACGCTCCCGGCGTCCGCGGCGGCGGCGTGCTCGAGCACGTCACCCGCGAGGTCACCGTCGAAGCGCTGCCGGCCGAGATCCCCGACAACATCTGCGTCGACGTCTCCGCGATGGAGATCAACGACACCCTCTCGCTCGCCGCCGTCGCCGCGCCTGACGGCGTCACCTTCGTCGCCGACGAGCTGGAGGAGATCACGATCGTCACCGTCTCGCCGCCGCGGGTCGAAGAGGCCGCTCCCGAGGTCGAGGAGGAGGCCGAGCTGGTCGGCGAGGGCGAGGGCGAGGAAGCCGCGGCCGACGAGGGCGGCGGCGAGTCGGGCGACTCCGAGGGCGAGTAGCCCCTGTCGCTGTTCCGCCGCGCTGACCGGGAAGACGGTTCGGGGGACCGGATCCTCGTCGTCGGGCTCGGCAACCCCGGCCCCGAGCACGCCGCCGACCGCCACAACCTCGGCTTCATGGCCGGCGAGGAGCTGGCCAGGCGCTGGGACCTGGGCCGGCCGCGCGAGAAGTTCCGCGCGAGGCTGTGGGAAGGGCGGACCGGCCCCGGCGGCCCCCGCGTCGCGCTGCTGCTGCCGCAGACCTACATGAACGCCTCCGGCACCTCGGCCGGTCCGGCGCGGGGCTCGCTGAAGGTGCCGCTCGACCGGGTGATCGTCGTCCACGACGAGATCGACCTGCCCTTCGGCGAGATCAAGTCGCGGATCGGCGGCGGCCTCGCCGGCCACAACGGCCTCAAGAGCCTGAAGAAGGGCTTCGGCGAGGCCGAGTTCTGGCGGGTGCGGGTGGGGGTGGGGCGGCCCGACTCGACCGACCCCGAGATCGTCGCCGCCTACGTCCTCGGCCGCTTCCGCGAGCCGAAGGCCGAGGTCGAGGCGCTGATCTCCCGCGCCGCCGAGGAGACCGAGCGCCTGGTCGAACGGATAGCTTCAGAGGCATGAGCGCGGAGAGCGGCGGCACCCCCGGGGACGAGCTCACCACCTACTCGGTCGACGAGCAGGGGGTGGCGCTGATCCGGCTCAACCGGCCGCGGGCGCGCAACGCGATCAACACCCAGATGCTGGTCGAGCTGCTGGAGCACCTGGCGGTCGCCCGCGGCGAGGGGGCGGTGCGGGTGCTGGTGGTCAGCTCCGCCGACCACCTCGGCCTCTCGGCCGGCGCCGACGTGCGCGAGGAGCTGGACGCCGAGGGCAGGGTCCGCCGCATGCAGCTCTTCGCCGACCTCTACGACCAGCTCGTCGCCTTCCCGAAGCCGACGATCGCCGCCTGCCACGGCGACGTCGTCGGCGGCGGGGCCGAGATCGCCGTCGCCTGCGACCTGCGCGTCGGCGGCTCCAACCTGCGGATGCGCTTCCCCGGCGCCGCGCTCGGGGTGCCCGTCGGCCCGGCCCGCCTGGTCACCCTCTGCGGCCTCGCCGCCGCCAAGTACCTGCTGCTCTCCTCCCGCACCGTCGGCGCCGACGAGGCGCTGCGGCTGGGCCTCGTCAACCGCGTCGCCCCGGCGGCCGGCACCGAGGAAGCCGCGCGCGAGCTCGCCGCCGGCGTCGCCGCCCACCCGCCCGAGGCGGTCGCCCGCCTGAAGGCGATGCTGCACGAGTGGGACGACGTCGTCGGCCGCTCCGCCGCCGAGGGCCGGGGCCAGGTCGAGTGGCAGCGCACGGGTCCCGGACTGCCGATGTCCGACTGATCGGGTGTGTGCGGCCGGTCGATCCGCAGGCTCCCCGTTCTCCGCTGAGGCGGGTTCTCAGGCGGCCCGGCCGCCGCTGCCGCCCGGGCCGTACCTCGTCGCCGGTCTCGGCCGCGCCGGGTTTGCCGCCGCCCGGACGCTTGCAGCGAAGGTGGGGCCGGGTTCGGTGGCGGTCTGGGACGGCGCCGCCAATCCCCCGCAGCGGAAGCGGGCTCAGGAGCTGCGGGCGCTGGGAGTGGAGGTGCGGCTGGGAGGAGACGGGCTGGAGTCGCTGGACGGCGTTCGCCTCGTCGTCAAGAGCCCCGGGGTGCGGCCGGACATCGCGCTGATCGCGGCGGCGCTGCGGCGGGGAACGGCGGTGATCGACGAGCTCGAGCTCGGCTGGCACCTGGTGCCGGCGCCGACGGTGGCGGTGACGGGCTCGAACGGCAAGTCGACGACCGCCGGGCTCTGCTTGCAGCTGCTCGCCGCGCACGGCCTCGAGCCGGTTCTGACCGGCAACACCGAGTTCGGTCCGCCGCTGAGCCAGGTGGCGCTGGGCGCGCCGCCGGGCTCGGTCGTCGCCGAGGTCTCGAGCTTCCAGGCGGAGCTCGCCCGCAACCTCGCCGTCGACGCCGCGATCTTCACCAACCTGACGCCCGACCACCTCAACCGACACGGCGGGATGGACGCCTACCGCGCCGCCAAGCGCCGCCTCTTCGTCCGCGGCGACTGGTGCGTCCCCTTCGCCTCCGTCAATCTGGACGACGATCTGGGGCGCCGGCTCGCGAGGGAGGTCCGCGAGCGCGGGGGCAAGGTCTGCACCTACGGCTTCGGAGGCGATGCGGACTACCGGATCGTCGAGTGCGGCTGGGGTCTGCGGGCAGGCGAGGTCGAAGTGGAGACGCCGGTAGGGCGGCTGCGGTTCGAGACCAAGCTGCCGGGCCGCCACAACGCCGCCAACGCGACCGCCGTGCTCGCCTTCGCCGACCACTCCGGGCTCCCTCGCGAGAGGACGGTCGCCGCGCTCGCGGCGGCCGCCCCGGTCCCCGGGAGGTTCGAACCTGTGGAGGTGGGCGCGCCCTTCGAGGTGATCGTCGACTTCGGCTTCACCCCCGGCAGCGTCCGCGGCAGCCTCTCCACGGCGCGCGAGCTGGCGGCGGCGCGGGACGGTCGCCTGCTGGTGGTGCTGGCGCAGGTCGGCCGGGCCGGGCCGGCGATCGGGCACGAAGTCGGCGCCTGCGCCCGCGAGCTCAGCGACCACCTGATCCTCTCGGCCTCGAGCTACGTCGGCGAGCCGCGAATCAAGAACCTCGCGCACGCGGCCGCCGGCGCCCGGGCGGCGCGCGGCGGCACCCTCGAGATCGTGATCGACTGGCGGCGGGCGATCGCCGCCGCGCTCGCGCGAGCCGAGCCGGGCGACCTGGTGGTGCTGCAGGGCAGGGGAGCCACCGCCCGCGAAGCCACCGACCGCCGCGGGGGATACGTCGAGCTCGACGACCGCCAAATCGTCCGCGAGCTGATCAGCGGGTGATCGCTCCGGAGGAGGCGAATACCATCGGCCCATCGTCTCCGCCCCGCTTTCCCCGCAAGCACCCGGACGGCCGCTCCACCAGACGCCGCGGCCGCCCCTGCCGCCTGCGCCGTACCTCGTCGTCGGCCTTGGCCGGGCGGGCTTCGCCGCCGCTCGTGCGCTCGCCGGGGCGGTGGGGGCAGCCGCGGTCCGGGCCTGGGACGGCGCTGCCGACACGGCGCAGCTCGAACGGGCGGCCGAGCTGCGGCGCATCGGGGTCGAGGTGCGGCTCGGAGACGACGGCCTCGATGCCCTCGGGGGTGCCCGGACCGTCGTCAAGAGCCCCGGCGTGCCGCCGGAGATCCCCGTCGTCGCCGAGGCCCTGCGGCGGGGAACGCCGCTCGTCGACGAGCTCGAGATCGGCTGGCACCTGGTGCCGGCTCCGGTGGTCGCGGTCACCGGAACCAAGGGAAAGTCGACGACGTCCGACCTGTGCGTCGAGATGCTCCGCGCCAACGGCCTCGATCCGGTGCTCACCGGGAACACCGACTTCGGGCCGCCCCTGAGCGAGCTGGCGCTGGGGGAGCCGCCGGACTCGCTGGTTGCCGAGGTCTCGAGCTTCCAGGCGGAGTTCGCCGCCGGGCTCGCCGTCGACGCCGCTGCCTTCACCAACCTCGCCCCCGACCACGTCAACCGGCACAAGACGATGGAGGAGTACGGGGCCGCGAAGCGGCGTCTCTTCGTTCGCGGCGAGTGGTGCGTGCCGCTCGCCGCCCTCAACCGCGACGATGCCATGGGCCGGCGCCTCGCCGCGGAGGTCGCCGAGCGAGGGGGAACTGCGCTCACCTACGGCTTCGGCGCCGACGCCGATTACCGCATCCTCGACTGCCGCTGGGACCTGCGCCGCGCCGAGGTGGCGCTGGAGGCGCCCGGCGGGCGCCTCCAGCTGGAGACGCGGCTCCCCGGGCTGCACAACACCGCCGACTTGGTCGCCGTCCTCGCTTTGAGCGACGGCCTGGGGATGCCCCGGGAGGCGACGCTGGAGGCCCTCTCCCAGGCGACTCCACCGTCGGGCAGGTTCGAAGTTCTCGAGCACGACAGCCCCTTCGAGGTGGTCGTCGATCGGGCGCTCATGCCCGACAGCGTCGAGAACGTCTTGAAGACGGCCCGGCGGGCCGTGGCGCCCGCGGGGCGACTGCTGGTCGTGCTCTCGATCATGGCCGATTCCGCTCCCGTCGTCGGCCGGAAGATCGGCGCCGCGGCGCGGGAGCTGAGCGACCACCTCGTCCTCTCGGCCACCAGCTATCGAGGAGAGCCGCGCCTCGTCGCCCTGGCGGCGCTCGCCGCCGGCGCCCGCGGCGCTTCCGGCGGGCGGCTGGAGGTGGTGATCGATCGGCGCAGAGCGATCGCGCGGGCGCTCTCCCTGGCCCGCGAAGGGGACGTGGTGGCGATCCTCGGCCGCGGCGACACGACTCGCGAAGCGACCGACCGGCGCGGGGGCTTCCGCGACCTCGACGACCGCGATCTGGTGCGGGAGCTGATCTGATGCGCATCCTCATCAGCCAGTCGCGCTTCCTGCTCGGCGGCTCGGAGACCTACTCGGTGACCGTCGCCGAACGGCTGGAGCAGCTCGGCCATCCGGTCGAGATCTTCGCCACCGAGGCCAGCGAGAAGGGCCGGGAGCTGGTCGCCTCGCGCGGGCTGACGCTGACCACCGGCGACCCCGCGACCCTCGTCGATCGCGACGACTTCGACGCGGTGATCGCGCAGGACCCCGCCAGCGCCTACGCCATCGCAAGCCGGCGCGAGCTGCCCCAGCTCTTCGTGATCCACGGCTTCGCCTTCTTCGAGCACCCGCCGCAGGCCCTGCGGCCCCATCCGCCGGTGATCGTTCTCAACGACCGGGTCGGCAGGCACGCGGCGGCGCTCGCGAGCAAACCGGAGGTCGTGCGCCTGCGGCAGCCGATCGACTTGCAGCGGTTCAAGCCGCGGGGGCCGAGCCGGCCACGGGCGCGGCGGGTGCTGGTTTTCAGCAACTACCTCGAACCCGACCGGATGGCGATGCTCCAGCAGGCCTGCGACGACCTCGGCCTGGAACTGACCAGCATGGGCGCGGGGGCAAATTCCAGCGTCGTCCCGGAGGATGCGATCGCCGACGCCGACATCGTCGTCGGCTACGGCCGGTCGATTCTGGAGGGGATGGTGATGGGGAAGGCCGCCTACGTCTACGACCGTGCCGGCGGCGACGGCTGGGTGACGCCCGAGAGCTATCCGGCCCTGGAGTCGGACGGGTTCAGCGGCGGCGCCACCGACCTGCTCGTCGACGCCGAGCGCCTTCGCGCCGACTTCGCCGCCTACCGGCCGGAGCTCGGCACGCTCGGCTACGACCTCGTCCGCGCCCACCACTCGGCCGGCCCTCACACCGAGGCGCTGGTGGAACTGCTGGAGCGGACGCCGGTGCCGGCCGCGGACCCGGTGCAGGCAACCCTCGGGACCCTCGTCCGAGCCCAGGTTCGCGCCGCCGACGACGCTGCTCGGTTGGAGTACCAGTTGCGGGTGCGGGGAGGGGAGGCCGAGCGCCTGCGCGTGAAGATCGCCGGGCTCGAGCCGCTCGAGCCCGCTCTGGCGGCCGCAAACGAGCATCTGGAGTTCGAACGCAAGCGCCGGGCCGAGCTCGAAGCGCAGCTGCAGGCCGCCTTCGACTCGATCTCGTGGCGGCTGACCGCTCCCCTCCGTGCCTTCACGCGGAGGCTGCGGTGGCTGCGGGGCCGCTTTTCCGGCCGCTGAGGCGCGCTCCCTAGAATCGGCCCCCGCCCGGAAGGCGCCTTCCGGGTTCTCTCGCTGCCATGTCCCTGCGTCCGCTGATCGAGATCGCCGCCGAGAACGAGCGCATTCATGCGCTCGCCGGCCGCGTGCGCGCGGCTGCCGGGGAGAGCCAGGCGCCTTTCTCGACCGCTGGTTTGGAAAAGCGCCTGGAGGTGGGGGTCTCGGCGATGCTGCGGCCGCTGCTGCTGGCGAGCCTGCTCGAGGACGACCGCGCCCTGGCGGGGCGGCCGGCGCTGCTGGTCGGTCCCGACGACCGCTCGGCCCGCGACCTCGCCGCCGACCTGCGCGCCTACCTCTCGCCGCGGCGGGTGCGGCTGTATCCCTCGCGCGGGACCGGCTACGCCTCCCACGTCAGCCCGCCACCGCACCTGGTCGGGCTGCGGATCGACGCGCTGGACGCGCTCACCTCCGAAGCGGACGCGATCGTCGTCGCCTCGGCGACGGCGCTGGCCGAGGCGGTGCCGGACGCTTCGCTGCGCCCGGCCGGCTTCGCGATCGAGCGGGGTGAGGAGATCGAGCTCGACGCGGTCGCCGGCGACCTCGTCGCCGCCGGCTACGAGCGGGTCGAGCAGGTCTCCGAGCGCGGCCAGTTCGCGGTCCGCGGCGGCATCCTCGACGTCTATCCGGCGACCGAGGAGCGGGCGGTGCGGATCGAGCTCTTCGGTGACGAGGTCGAGTCGATGCGCTGGTTCTCGACCTTCACCCAGCGCTCGCTGGGGGAGGGGCAGCGGGTCGAGCTTGCCCCGGCCGCCGAGATGGACGCCGAGCACCGCGAGCTGGCCGAGCTGGCGGCGATGGCCGCCGAGGAGGAAGGGGCGGAGTCGCCCAACCTGGCGGAGGTCCTGCCGCTGGACCGGTTCCGGGCGCCGCTGGAGCTGGTGCCCGAGCGCGCCGCGGTGATCCTGGTCGGGGAGGAGGAGATCGAGCCGGCGCTGCGCGACCACTGGGAGGACGCGACGACGGCGATGCACGCCGACGACGCCCAGCACCTCTACGTCGACGTCGCCGAGCCGCTGCTGGAGCGCGCCGCGCTGGTCGTGACCGGCGCCGGCGAGCCGGACGGAGACGAGGGCGAGGGGGAGGGCGCCTTCCGCGCCGCCCGCGCCGAGTCGCCCGCCCGCAGCATCAAGGAGGCCGAGGCCGAGCTGGAGAAACTGGTCCGCTCCGGCTACCGCACCGTCGTCGCCTTCGACAGCCGCGGCGAGGCCGACCGCGCCCGCTACGGGCTCGACCGGCTCGACGCCCGCATCCTCGAAGGCGGCCGGATCTCGCCCGACCCCGGCCTCGCCTTCGCCGAGGCGCGCCTGCGCGAGGGCTTCGTCAGCCCCGAGCTGAAGCTCGCGGTCTACCCCTTCCGCCGCCTCGTCCACCGCCGCCGCAGCGAGGAGCCGGCGCCCGGCGCCGGGCGGGGCCGCCTCGCCTTCAGCGAACTGCGGGTCGGCGACTACGTCGTCCACGAGGACCACGGCGTCGCCCGCTTCGCCGGCTTCGAGACCCGCGAGGTCGGCGGCGTCACCCGCGACTACCTCTACCTCGAATACAAAGGCGAGGACCGCGTCTACGTCCCCACCGACCAGCTGGCGAAGCTGAGCCGCTACGTCGGCGCCGGGGGCGAACCGACCCTCTCGGCGCTGGGCGGCAAACGCTGGCAGAACATGAAGGCGCGGGCGCGCAGAGCCGCCGGCGCCCTGGCCGGCGAGCTGCTGAACCTCTACGCCGAGCGCCGCTCGCGCAAGGGCCACCCCTTCCCGCCCGACGGGGAATGGCTGATCGCCCTGGAGACCGCCTTCCCCTACCGCGAGACCGCCGACCAGATGGAAGCGATCGAGGCGGTCAAGGCCGACATGGAGTCGGAGCGGCCGATGGACCGGCTGGTCTGCGGCGACGTCGGCTTCGGCAAGACCGAGGTGGCGCTGCGCGCCGCGGTCAAGGCCGCTTCGGATGGCAAGCAGGTGATGGTGCTGGTGCCGACGACGATCCTCGCCCAGCAGCACTACGGGACCTTCCGCGAGCGCATGGCCGACCTGCCGTTTCGGGTCGAGGGGGTCTCGCGGCTGCGCCCGGCGGCCGAGGTCAAAGCCGTCCTCAAGGACTTCGAGGCGGGCAAGGTCGACGTCCTGATCGGCACCCACCGGCTGCTCAGTCGCGACGTCCGCGCCAGGGAGCTGGGCCTCGTCGTCGTTGACGAGGAGCAGCGCTTCGGGGTCAAGCAGAAGGAGCTGCTGCGCCAGCTGAAGCTGAAAGTCGACGTGCTGGCGCTCTCGGCGACGCCGATCCCGCGCACCCTGCAGATGAGCCTGGCCGGCCTCCGTGACATCTCGGTGATCGAGACGCCGCCGGAGGGCCGCCGGCCGGTCCGCACCTACGTCGGCCCCTACGACGAGGACCTCGTCCGCAAGGCGATCCGCCGCGAGGTCGAGCGCGAGGGCCAGGCCTTCGTCCTCCACAACCGGATCGACTCGCTGCCGGAGACGACCGAGCGGCTGCGGGCGCTGGTGCCCGGAGCCCGCTTCCTCGAAGCCCACGGGCAGATGGACGAGCACCAGCTCGAGGAGACGATGCTCGCCTTCCTGCGCGGCGAGGCCGACTGCCTGGTGACGACGACGATCATCGAGTCGGGCCTCGACATCCCCACCGCCAACACGCTGATCGTCGAGCGCGCCGACCAGCTCGGGCTCTCGCAGGCCTACCAGATCCGCGGCCGGGTCGGGCGCTCCCGCGAGCGCGCCTTCGCCTACCTGCTCTACCCCTCGGCCGAGGCGCTGAGCGAGGAGGCGGCGGCGCGGCTCTCGACCCTCGCCGACCACACCGAGCTCGGCTCCGGCTTCCGGATCGCGATGCGCGACCTCGACATCCGCGGCGCCGGCAACCTGCTCGGCGACGAGCAGTCCGGCCACGTGGCGGCGGTCGGCTTCGAGCTCTACTGCCAGATGATCGACGAAGCCGTCGCCGAGGCGGGCGGCGCGGCGGAGGAGGGGGAGGAGGCGCCGGAGCCGGTCCGCCTCGACGTCCCCGTCGACGCCTACCTGCCGGCCGCCTACGTGCCCTTCGAGGCGGCGAAGATCGATATCCACCGCCGCATCGTCGCCGCCCGCGAGCCGGGGCAGCTGCGGGCGATCAGTGACGAGCTGCAGGACCGCTTCGGGCCGCTGCCGGAGCCGGCCGAGAACCTCCTGAAGCTGCAGCAGGCGCGGATCCAGCTGGGGCTGGCCGGGGCGCGCAGCGTCGAGTTCCGCGGCGGCCGCCTCAGCGTCACCGGGGTCGAGCTCGATTCCAGCGGCGCGGGCGTCCTCGCCGAGCAGGTCGAGGGCGCGCTGTACGAATGGCGCGAGCAGACGGCGGCGTTGCGGGTCGACGGCGAGCCGGAGCAGCGGCTGGCCGCGGTGCTGTCGCTGGCCGAGGGTTTGCGCGAGGCGCGGCACGCCTCTGAGGCCGCAGCGGCGGCATAAAGCCTGCTTAAGCGGAGCGATTTGACTATGCTGCCGCCTGCGTGGGAGCGAAAGCTGGGAAAGGGAAACCCGGAGGGGGCAGGGCGGCTGGCCGTCAGCGGCTGGCGCTGATCGTCTTCGCTGCCGTTTTCGTCCTCCTCTTCGTCGGCTTCGCGATCGCCCAGGGGATCGGCTCCCCGAGCGTCCCTTCCGGCGACGTCGCCAAGGTCCAGAACGTCCCCGACGAGATCGGGGCGATCGGCCGGGCGGAATTCAACCGTGGTATGGAACGCGCGGCGGCCGGGGCGAAACTGAAAAAGGCGCCCGCCCCCGGCAGCAAGAAATACGAAGAAATGAAGGAAACGGTCCTGAAAGAACTCCTGGAAGCGGCCTGGATCAGGGGCGAGGCCGAAGAAATGGGGATCAAAACCACCCCCAAACAGGTCGAAGAAGAACTCGCGACGATCAAAAAACAGAGCTTCCCGACCAAGGGCTCCTACCAGAAATTCCTCAAGGAATCGAAGTTCACCGAAGAGGACGTCAACGACGTCGTCGAAGTGAAAGTGCTCAGCACCGCGATTCAGACGCAGGTCAACAGCGAAGCGCCGGCGCCTTCGAGCTCGGAAGTGCAGAGCTACTACGACGCCGAAAAGGCGGCGCAGTTCACCGAAAAAGAAAGCCGCGACGTCCGCCTCATCCTCAACAAAGACAAGTCGAAGGTCGAAGCGGCGAAGAAGGAGCTCGAACAAGACCATTCGCCCGCCGCCTGGAAAAAGGCGGCGAAGCAGTACTCGAGCGACCCGACCAGCAAAGCCAAAGGCGGGCTGACCGAAGGCGTCAGCGAAGAATTCCTCCAGGAACCGCTGAAAGAAGCGATTTTCGGCTCCGCCACCGGCGAACTCGTCGGCCCGACGAAATTCGAAACCAACTGGATCCTGACCGAAGTCGTGAAACTCAATCCGGCGAAAGTCAAAAAGCTGCCCGAAGTCAAAGCGCAGATCGAAGAAACGCTGAAATCGGAAAAGCAGCAGGAATTCTTCTCCGAATTCGTCAGCGGCTACACCTCGAAGTGGACCTCGCGGACCTACTGCGCCTCCGGTTACGAGATCGAACAGTGCGCCAACTTCAAGGGTTCGGGGCACCCGAAAACCGCCAGCGCCGCCTGCTACGAAGCGAATCCGAAAACGCCGGCAACGGAATGCCCGGCGCCGGTGACGCCGACCTCGCCGGCGCTGCCGGGCAGCGTCACCCAGCAGAAACCGAAAGGCGAACCGTTCCCGCAGCGGCCGCTGCCGGAATCTTCGGGCGGCGGCGAAGCGGCGACGGAACTGCCGCCGGGCGCCACGCCCGAAGGCGCGGCTCCGGCGGAAGCACCTCCCGCCGAAACCGGCGAATAGCTCACGGCGAACCGCCGCCCCGGCTGAATAGACTGGCGCGGCCGTGAGCACGATTTCCTCGATCCACGCGCGCCAGATCCTCGATTCGCGAGGCAACCCGACCGTCGAGGTCGAGGTGGTGCTGGAGTCCGGCGCCCGCGGTCTCGCGGCGGTTCCCTCCGGCGCCTCGACCGGCGAGTTCGAGGCGGTGGAGCTGCGCGACGGCGGCGAGCGCTGGGCCGGCAAGGGCGTCGGCAAGGCGGTCGCCAACGTCAACGGCGAGATCGCCGGGGCGCTGACCGGCGCCCGCGCCGCCGAGCAGGGGGCGCTCGACCGGACGATGATCGAGCTCGACGGCACTCCGAACAAGGGCCGCTTGGGGGCGAACGCGCTGCTCGGGGTCTCCCTGGCCGCTGCCAAGGCCGCGGCGGCGGATTCGGAGCAGCCGCTCTACCGCTACCTGGCCGAGCTCTACGGCGGCGGCGAGCCGACGCTGCTGCCGGTGCCGATGATGAACGTGCTGAACGGCGGCGCCCACGCCGATAACTCGGTCGACTTCCAGGAGTTCATGATCGTCCCGGCCGGGGCCGGGAGCTTCTCCGAATGCCTGCGGGTCGGCGCCGAGGTCTTCCACGCGCTGAAGAAGTCGCTGCACTCGCGGGGGCTCTCGACCGCCGGCGGCGACGAGGGCGGCTTCGCCCCCGACCTCGACTCCAACGAGGCGGCGCTGCAGGCGGTGCTCGCCGGGGTGGAGGCGGCCGGATACGAGCCCGGCACCGACGTCTTCATCGCCCTCGACCCGGCGACCAGCGAGGTCTTCGAGGGCGGTTCCTACGAGCTCGAGCACGAGGGCCGCACGCTCTCCTCCGAGGAGATGGCCGCCTACTGGCAGGACGCCTGCTCGCGCTACCCGATCGTCTCGATCGAGGACGGGATGGACGAGGAGGACTGGGACGGCTGGAAGCTCCTGACCGAGCGGCTCGGCGAGCGGGTGCAGCTGGTCGGCGACGACCTCTTCGTCACCAACCCGGAGCGCTTGCGCCGGGGCATCGAGCTCGGGGTCGGCAACTCGATCCTCGTCAAGGTCAACCAGATCGGGACCCTGAGCGAGACCCTGGAGGCGATCCGCACCGCCCGCGAGGCCGGCTACACGGCGGTGATCTCCCATCGCTCCGGCGAGACCGAGGACACGACGATCGCCGACCTCGCCGTCGCCACCGGCGCCGGCCAGATCAAGACCGGCGCCCCTTCTCGCTCCGATCGCGTCGCCAAGTACAACCGGCTGCTGCGGATCGAGGAGGAGCTGGGCTCGGCGGCCGAGTTCCCGGGCTTGAACGCCTTCGTACAACGCCGCGCTTAATGAAGGAAAGCGGGGCCCGGCCGCGTAGCTCCGGGTATGGCTGCCAGCGCCCACGCCGCGCGCAGAGCGGGAGCTGCCCGTCGGCGCCCGGCGGCGCGGAGGGCGCGCCCCGGGGCGCGCAGCGGCCCCAGCCGGATCAAATGGGACCGGGTCGGCCGCATCGCCCTGACGCTGGTCATCGCCGCCGTCCTCTACTCCTACCTGAACCCGATGATCGACTTCTACAAGACCTATACGGGGACGACGGCGGCGAAGGAAAAGCTCCACGGGCTGCTGCAGGAGAACCGGCAGCTCCACAACCGCATCCAGTCCTCTGCCGATCCGCTCACCGTCGAGCGCGAGGCGCGCGCCCAGGGCATGGTCGCCGAAGGCGAAACGCCGGGCGTCGTCCACGGCAAGCCCGGCGGCTGACCCAGCCTCCGGGAGGCACCCTTGGTTGATCTCGGCTCCTACCTGGTGGGGGCCGTGCAGCTGGCGCTGGTGTTGGTGCCGCTGGCGTTCGCGGCCCACCGCTTGCGGCGGCGGCTGCTGCCGGGTTGGAGCGCCGCTCCGGCTCTGCTGGTCGAGTCGGTCGCCTTCGTCGCACTCCTGATCTGGATCTCGGAGCTCCTCGGCACCTTCGGGTTGTTCTACGCGGGAGCGCTGGTCGCGGCATCCGTTCTGGTGGGTCTGGCGGCCTGGCTCCTGCCGAGCAGCGGCTCCCCTGCGGTGAAGGGGCCCGCCGGCCCGGAATCCGCCGTCTCGCTCCTCGTCATGGCGCTGGTGATCGCGGCGACGGTGTTCAGCTGGGCCGTGACGACCAAGCACGCCCTGGACCGGGGGGTCTTCAACTTCGATTCGCTCTGGTACCACCTGCCGTTCGCGGCGGACATGGCGCAGACCCACAGCGTCGTCGGGATGCACCACGTCGAGACGGTCTTCACCAACTGGTTCTACCCGCAGAACTCGGAGCTGCTGCACGCCGTCGGGATCCTGCTGACCGGGCGCGACACGCTGTCCCTGTTCATCAACTTCGGCTGGCTGGCGGTGGCGTTCCTTGCCGCCTACTGCGTCGGCCGGCCCTATGGACGCGGAGCGGTCACGACGGTCGCCGCGGCGATCCTGCTCGAGTGCCACACGCTTGTCGTCCGCGACCCTGGGGCCGCCAAGAACGACCTCGCCGCCGCGGCGCTGATCCTCGCCTCGATCGCGATCCTCGTCGAGGCCTACGCCCGCCGCGGTGTGGTTGAGCTTTGGCGTCCTATATACGACAAAGCTCAACCACACCCCTGGCGGCTGGAGCGCTGGGCCGTTGCTGCGGCCGGTCTTGCGGCGGGGCTGGCGGTGGGGACCCGCGTCACCGGGATCGCGATAGCGGCGGCTCTCACCGTCGCCGTGGTGGTGCTGGCGCCGCGGGGACGGCGGATCGCCGCTCTCGGGTGGTGGTTCTTGCCGGCGCTGGCGGGTGGGGCGTTCTGGTACCTGCGCAACCTGGTGGTGGCGGGGAACCCGCTGCCCGAGGTCGAAGCGCTGGGACCGATCTCGCTGCCGCACCCCGTGCGGCTGCAGGAAGGCCGGCCCGACTTCAGCATCGCCCACTACCTGACCGACACCGGCGTCTGGCGCCACTACTTCGCGCCCGGGCTGCACGACGCCTTCGGGGTCCTCTGGCCGCTGGTCGTCTTCGGCGCCGCCGCGGCGGCGCTGCTGGCGCTACTCCGCGGCCGCGACCGGATCGTCCGCTGGGTCGGGGCGGCGGCGCTGTTCGGCCTCCTCGCCTACCTCTTCACCCCGCTCAGCGCCGCCGGGGCCGAGGGCGAACCGGTCGGCTTCGGGATCAACATCCGCTACGTGATTCCGGCCCTCCTGGCCGGCATCGTCCTCGTGCCGCTCGACCGCTGGTTCGATTCCCCCGAACCGGATCGAGCGACCGGTCCCCCGGCGCGGAGATTCGAAGCAGCCCGATCGTACGGGCTGATGGGGCTGCTCGTCCTCGTCTTCCTGGCGACCAACCGGCCCGACCACGCCCTTCACGACCAGGCGCGGGTCTTCGCCCTGGCCTTCGCGGTCGTCGCGGTCGGGGTGCCGGCGCTGCTGCTCTACGCGCGCCGGCGCGGTGCCGGCGTCGCGGCGATCACCGCGGCCGTCGGCGCCCTCCTCGTCGCCCTGGCGGCGATCGGATACCCGCTGCAGCGCCACTACCTCGACGGTCGCTTCGCCAACATGGGCAGCAGGGAAGAGCAGATCCCCGGCATGGACCTGGACAAGGCCTATCGCTGGGCCCGCGGGGTCGAGAGCTCCCGCATCGGCCTGGTCGGCACGACCGCCGGCTTCGCCGGCTACGGCTTCTACGGCCCCGACCTCAGCAACCGCGTCGTCTACCTCGGCGAAGAGGCCCCCCACGGCGCTTACAACGCGATCCCCGCCTGCGCCCGCTTCCGCGCAGCGATCAACTCCGCCGACCTCGACTACCTGGTCACCGCTCCCTTCCTCGACTTCCTTCACCCGAGCCGCCCGATCCCGTCGCCCGAGGCGAGGTGGCTGCGCGGCGAGCCCGCGGTCCAGCCGATCCTCCGCGAAGGCGAAGTCACGGTCTGGCGGGTCGGTGGCCCGCTCGATCCCGGCGGCTGCGGCCCCCGCAACGCCCCGCTGCGCGAAGTCCCGAACACGCCGAAGAGCTAAAGGCGCCTTTCCCAACCAGGGGTTCGGAAAAGCGCCTCCGGCCGCTTGCCGGCGGAAGTTGCCGGGTACCCTCGACCCGTGGCCTATCCGCTTGAGAACGCGCTCTTCCAGTGGGAGGAGGGAGGGAGGTTGCTACAGGCGATCGAGGATCCGCGCCGCCGCCGGCTCGCCGACCGCGTCGTCGAGGCGATCCGCGACGAGTTGCGCCGCCGAATCGGCCCCACCTTCAGCGCCGCCGAGCTGGCTGACCTCTACGGCGCGGGCACCGACTGGTGCCAGCAGGTGGCGATCGACGTCGCCCCGGCGATCGAGGACGAGTCGCAGGCGCTGGCCGATGCCGCCTTCTGGCTGTACCTTCGCGGCGCCACCGACTTCGCCGGCGGCCGGCAGCTCGTCTGACCGGCGCATAGCGGCCGTTCGTGTGCAGAGCACACCACGCTCCCTGCGCCCTTGCTCTGCTTGGTCCGGCGAACTGCCGGTTACTCGTCTGACTCTTCGTCAGACCCACCGTTGGCGGCGGGCTCGCCGGCGCGGCGGATGACGATCTGGTCGGCATCGATGCGGACGGTGACGTCGCGCTTGCCGGCCCAGTGCTCGGTGTAGACGGGGTTGTCCTTGACCGAGGCGTCGAGCCAGAGGCCGTAGCCGTCGGTCTCGCCATGGTCGAAGCTGGCCTCGATCTCTTTGCGGCGCCCGCGTCCACCGCGGCGGCCGCGACGACGACGGCGGCGGCGGCCGGAGCCGGGCTCCGGTTTCTCCTCGCGCTCTTCGCGCTCCTCGTCCTCTTCGTCTTCGTCCTCGTCGACCTTCTCCGCCTCTTCGGCCTCGGTTGCGGCTTCGATCTCCGCTTCGATCTCGTCGCGGAGGTCGATTTCGCCCCCGCCGGCGCCCTCCTCGTCGGGCATGAGGTCGTACTGCTTGCGGAACTCGCGCAGCTCCTGGGCGCTGATCTCCAGCTGGTGGGCGATCCAGGCGTCGGTGCGGCCCTGCTGCACCCAGGCGCGGATCTGGTTCAGCTGCGGCTTCAGTGAGCGTCGAGCCATCGGCGCGCGAGTCTATTGAAGGAGGGCATTCGGTTGCGGAGAGGCACGGGCGTCTACGACATCAGGAAGCTCAGCGCCTCGAACATCGCCATCACGACGACGATCACGGTTGCCGCCAGGCAGACCGCGAGAACGCTGAATCGGACCGTCCCCTGCTGCTCGACCCGGTTGATTTTCCGTGCCCGCGAGCGGTTGGCGGCGCGGCGGCGCAGCTGCTCGCGCCGGCGGCGCTCGAGGTAGGTCTCCTGCTCGAAGGCCGTCTCGAACTGGGAGATGCTCTGTCGCATTCTCATAACGGAGGTGGTCCCAGGCGTTGAGGGCGCCGCAGAACAGCGGGCACCGTAGCAAAAGATCTTGCACAGCTCGCGATGCGCTCGCGCTTCAGCAGGCTCCCCATAGCCCCCTCCCGGCCCGCGCAGCCGCATCCTGAAGCCGTTTGAAGCGCCCCGCGAAGCGGTCGTTGGGCGGGATCGTCAGCGTCCTCGCGAGACCGCGCCGGGCCAGCTCGGCGTTGACGAAGCGGTCGCCGCGGTGGACGTAGGCGAGCAGGCGGCCGTAGACGTCGCGGCGTTCGACCCCGAAGACCAGGCGCACCTCCCGGTGCGTCACGAGGCGGGCGTTGAAGCGGTGCGCCTGCGGCCCGAAGCACTGCACCGGCGTCCCCGGCTTGACCGTCTCCGGCGTGTCGATGCCGATGTAGCGGACGTCCTCGGTCTCGCCGCCGAGCCGCACCTCGATCGTGTCGCCGTCGACCGCCCGCAGCACGTAGGCCCGGGCGCTGGCCGGCGGCGGGGCGCCGAGCCGCACGTGCTCCCACGGCCGGACAAGGACCAGCACTGCGAGAGCGAGGAGAAGGAAACTGCCGATGTCGCGCCGCACCTTTGTCTAAGGCGCCGCGAACCCCCGGTTCTCCCCCCTGGCTCGGCGGCGTGGGCTACGGCGTACGCCGCACGTTGCTGAGCAGCGTTTCCTTGATCTGCTCGATGATGCCCAGGGCCTCGCTCCACTCGCGCTGCCAGACGTTGCGGCCGAAGATGACGCCGGAGCCGCCCGCCTCCATCACCTCGCGGGTGTTCTGCAGGACGGTCTCGTCATCGGTCTTCGAGCCGCCGGAGAGGACGACGAGGGCGCGGCCGGCCGATTCGACGCACTGGCGGATCGCCTCGGCCTGGTCGACTTCCATCTCGTTGTAAGGCGCCGGGGCGTCCTTGTCCTTGTCGGCGTCGATCTTCGGCATGTTGAGCTTGACGATGTCGGCGCCCATCTCCATCGCCATCCGCGCCGCGTAGTCGATCGCGTAGAAGCTGTTCTGGCCGCCCTTGGCCTCGACCGCTTCGCCCCGCGGGTAGCTCCAGACGACCAGCGGCATCCCGAAGCGGTCGCAGTCCTCGCGCACGCGGCGCAGCTGGGCGAGGTCCTCGTCCTGGCGCGGCGAGCCGACGTACAGCGTGTAGCCGATCGCGTCGGCGCCGAGGCGGACGCCGTCCTCGACCGAGGCGTTGCAGCTCGAGAAGGCCTTCGAGGAGGAGGGGATGTCGGTCTTGCCGTTGACCTTGAGGATCAGGGGGACCCGGCCGGCGTAGTCGGGGTAGTACTTCTCGGCCATCCCAATCTGGCAGGCCAGGGCCGAATAACCGGCCTCGGCGGCAAGGCGGAACTGGTAGTCGGGGTCCTTGGAGGCGGGGTTGGGGAAGAAGTCGCGGGGGCCGTGCTCGATCCCCTGGTCGATCGGCAGCAGCATCAGGGTTCCGTTGCCGGGGCCGAACTCGAACAGCAGGCGGTGCAGGCGCGCCCGTTTGCCCGGGGGCAGGACCTCCAGCAGCGATTTCTGCTCGGTCAGGCTCTTCAACTCCACGTCAATTCCTCCTCGAAAGTGGTTATGTCGGGCAGTATGGCAGCGCCCGGGTATCCTCGAATGCATGAGCGAGACTGAGCTCAGCGTCATTTGCAAGAACTGCGGCTCCGAGGTCAGTCCTTACGTAACCGAGTGCCCCTACTGCGGGGCGCGGCTGCGCAAGCGGGCTCCGAAGCTGGAGCGCCGCGGCGACGGGCTGGAGGCCCGGCAGCCGCGCCGGCGCCGGCGGCGGATCCCGCGCCCGGGGCGGCCGAGCTTCGCCGTATCCGACGAGCGGCCTTACGCGACGATCGCGGTGATCATCGCCTCAGCGGTCCTGCTGCTGCTCCAGAAGGCGACGGGCGACGCGCTCGCGAGCCTCGGCGGCCTCGTCGTCCCGCTGGAAAGCGACTGGTGGCGCGTCCTCGTCGCCCCCTTCGCCTACGTCGACGTCGGCTACCTCTTCGTCGTCGCGATCGGGCTGGCGATCTTCGGGACCGGCGTCGAGCGCCGCCTCGGCACGCTGCCGACCGCGGTCCTGCTGCTCGCCTGCGGGGCGCTGGGGATGCTGGCGGCGAGCGTCGTCGCCGACGCCCGCGGCGACTTCAGCGTCGTCGGCGGCGGCAACGGGATGGCCTTGGGAGCCGTCGCCGCCTGGTTCGCGATCCGCCGGGCCGAAGTCCACGGGGCGATCGGCGAGGACTACGACGTGATCGGCGTCGCTGTCGCCGCCGTCGTCCTGATCGCGCTGCCGCTGTTCGCGCCCAGCGCCGACTTCGTCGCCGGCCTGGTCGGCGGCGCCGTCGGCGGCCTCGCCGGCGTCGCGACCTCCGCCTTCCATCACGGCGATCAGTAGCAGCCCCCCCTTCTGTTCCTTTTCGTCGCATAGCAGGCAAAAGGAACAGCTGAATGATTGCCTCCTGATCTCATCTGTTCTTTAGGCCTGTATGGCGACGAAAAGGAACAGAAGGGGCGAGGGGCGGATGCACCATCTAGGGTTTGAGCGTGCCTGATCAGACCGAGCTCGAAGCCGCGATCGAGCGGCTGCTCGATCCGGAGCGGTTCTCCGAAGCCGAGCGCGTCGTCGCCCAGGCAGCGCCGCAGCTGCAGAAGGTGCTGGCGGCCGCGCTTGCCGAGGGGGGCTGGTTCAGCGAGCCGCACGAGGCCGAGACGCTGAAGGCCGCGACCGTGCCCGACCCCGAGGAGCGGCTGGCGGCCGTGCGCGGCCTGCTCGCCGAGGAGGCGAGGATGGGGATGATGGTTGGGGTCGCCGTCGGCTGGGCACTGAGGGAAGAGATGGGCAGATCCGACAGGAGCAACACGGAATCCGGAGGAGAGAGCTAGATGGAGATCAAATTTCACGGCCAGTCCTGCTTCGAGCTGAGCGAGGGCGAGGCGACCGTCCTGGTCGACCCCTTCCTGAAGCCGAACAACCCGGTCGCCGTCCACACCGGCGAGGAAGTCGAGCCCACCCACATCGCGCTATCCCACGGCCATGCCGACCACGTCGCCGACGCCGTCGGGGTGGCGAAGCGGACCGGGGCCGAGTGCGTGGCGATCGTCGAGCTCGCCCACTGGCTGGAAGCCCAGGGCGTCGAGTCGGTAAAGGACCCGAACTTCGGCGGCACGGTGGAGTACGACTGGGGCTACGTCAGCCTCGTCCCCGCCTGGCACACCAACACGATCCCCGGCTCCGGCGAAGACCCTTTCAGCGCCGAGACCGGCATCACTGTCGGCCCGGCGGCGGGGCTCGTGATCAAGATCGGCGAGACGACCGTCTACCACGCCGGCGACACCTGCCTGTTCAGCGACATGAAGCTGATCGCCGAGCGCAGCGACGTCGACGTCTTCTGCGTCCCGATCGGCGGCCACTACACGATGGACCGCCGCGACGCCGTCGTCGCCTGCCAGTTCGTCGGCGCGAAGACGGTGATCCCGATGCACTACAACACCTTTCCGGCGCTCGAAACCGACGCGCAGGCGTTCAAAGCTGACGTCGAGTCGCAGACCTCCTCGCAGGTCGTCGTGCTCGAGCCGGGGGAGACGCACAGCGTCTAGGCCTGGCTGGCTGGCCAATCCCGCTGCTACCCTCGGTCGGCAAGCCGCAGCCGACCGAGGAGAGGTGTGCTGATGGAGGCCAGAGAGGCATCGGGGACCCAGTCGAGGACCGAGCGGGCCGACTTCCAGGCGACGGCCGACCCGGCTCTGAACGAGGCGGCCGACCGCACCGCCGAGGTGAAGCTGCTCACTTACGGCGAGCTCTACGAACTTTGGGAGCGCCAGCAGTGGCAGACCCAGGAGCTCGACTTCAGCCGCGACCGCGAGGACTGGCACGAGCGGATCGACGCCGAGGATCGCTTCCAGCGGATGTACGGGCTCAGTTCCTTCTTCATCGGCGAGCAGAAGGTGGCCGAGGAGCTGGGGCCGATCATGCGGGCGGCGCCGACCGAGGAGCAGAAAATCTTCCTCTGCACCCAGATCGCCGACGAGGCCCGCCACGTCCGCTTCTTCGAGCGCTTCTACCGCGAGGTCGGGGTGCTCGAGTCAGGCGAGCTGGGCGCGATGCTGGACGAGACCTCCTCGCACCTCAACGACAACTTCGGCGCCCTCTTCGACGGGATGCTGAAGGAGCGGACCGATCGACTCTCCCGTGAGCCGGAGGACGTCGAGGCCCTGGTGGAGGCGGTGACGCTCTACCACATGGTGATCGAGGGGATGCTGGCCCTCACCGGGCAGCACTTCATCATGGACTACAACGAACGCGAAGGGACGCTGCCGGCCTTCGTCGAGGGCTTCTCCAGCGTCGCTCGCGACGAGCACCGGCACGTCGCCTTCGGATCGGTCTTCCTGCGCGAGAAGGCACGCGAGGACGATCGCTACAAGCAGGCGATCCAGCGCACGCTCGAGCAGGCGCTGCCGCTGGCCGACGGGGTCCTGCAGCCACCCTGGGCGGAGGGGGCAGGCGACGACTTCGAGCTGTTCGGCTACTCGCTGGAGGAGACCCGTCGGTTCGCCGGCACCTGCCTGATGCGCCGGCTCAAAGTCATAGGCCTTCGGTAACCGGCGCGACTTCGGCCGGGACCGCTTCCCCGTCGATCGCTTCAGGGGTTTCGGTCGGCGGCGGGGGCGGCGGGGCGCTTTCCGGTGCCGGCGCCGGCGCTGGTTCGGGCGTGGGTTCGGGCGCCGGTTCGCTGCTCGGCGGGGGCGGCGGCGTGGCCGGCGCAGCCGGGGCGGTGGTCACGACCACGGTGCCGGTGCCGCCGTGGGCTCCGGCGACCTCTTCGGAGGGTTTGGCGGTGCCGATCGCCGCGGCCTCGTCGCCGACCGTGACTTCGGCTTCGGCGGCGGACTGGTCCGCGGCTTCTTCAGCTCCGCTTGCAGCCGGGGTCGGCTCGGGCGCGGTCGCTTCTTCTGCCGCTGGCGCCGGTTCGGGTTCCGGGGCGGGCAGGGGCGTGTTTTCGACCGGTTCCACGGCTCCTGGCTCAACGGCATCGGCGATCGCCGGGGCGGTGACGGTTTTCGAGATCGTCGCCGGCGCATTGCGCGCTGCGAACGGCGCCGCTGCCTTCGGCGCCGGGGCCGGCGGCGCGGTCGTGTCCTGCTTGACCTCCACCGCGCCGGCGGTGAGCAGCGCCGCGGTGACGACTCCGGCGGCGGCCTTGGTCCCGATCGCGCCGCCGATCGCGCCGATCCCGCCGGCAGCCGAGCCGCCGCTGATCGCGGCGCTGACCCCGCCGACGGCACCCGCGCCGGCGCCCGCGGCCCCGGCTCCCGCCGCGCCGGCACCGGCGGCACTGCCGGTCCCGAAGCCCAGTTTGGAGGCGATGAAGCCCTTGAAGGCGACCAGCGGGGCGACCGGGAAGAGCGCCGCCAGCGCCTTCTCGTTGGAGCGGATCTGGCTGCGGAAGTCGGCGCATTCGTCGCACTCGCGGACGTGGCGCCGCACCGGCGCCGAGACCTTGCGCAGGCCCTCGGCGGCTTCGGAGAGCTCGACCCGGACCTCGCCGCAGGTCAGCAGGCGCGCCTGGCTGGCCTCGGCAAGCGAGATCCGCGCCCGCACCAGCAGCGACTTGACCGACGGCACCGTGGTGTCCATCGCGGCGGCGATCTCCTCGTAGGAGAGCGAGTCCATCTCGCGCAGCAGCAGCGCCGCGCGCTGGGTCTCGGGAAGCTTGTTGACATCGCTGAGGATCTGGCGGAACTCCTCGCGGTTGTGGACCCGCTCGGCGGTCGAGGCGGCGTCGACCTCGGGGACCATGTCCATCGATTCCTGCGCGTCGGCCTTCGGTTTGCGCAGGTAGTTGAGGCAGCGGTTGCGGGCGATCCGGTAGAGCCAGGGGCGCAGGTTGATCTCGCGCTCGTCGGCCAGCATCGCTTTGTAAGCGTTGACGAAGACCTCCTGCAGGACGTCTTCGGCGTCCTCGGTGGAACCCAGCATCTGGCGGCAGAAGCCGAGCAGGCGGCCCTGGTAGCGGTCGACGATCGCCTCGAATGCCCCCGGGTTGCCGGCCCGCGCCATCGCGATCAGCTTCTCGTCGCCCTGCAGCTTGAGCAGGGGCGAGCGGCGGGCGAGGAGCCCGCGACGGCTGGCATGGGTTAGGGCTGAAGCCTCCAAGATCTCCCCCCGGAGTCGACTGGGTCTGATCTAACAGACACGGTAACAAGGTCGAAGTTGCGGCCCAGGAAGATTTATCCCCGTTTTAGGCCGCGGGAAAACGAGCAGGAGCAGGGGAAAGCAGACTTCCGGTCTCCTCAGTGCCCGGAGCGGGACTCGAACCCGCAAGCCCCTTCAGGGGCAGCGACTTTTAAGGCCGCCGCGTTTACCGGTTTCGCCATCCGGGCCCGGCGATGGTAGCCCCAACCAATAGGCTGCCGCCATGGCCGAGCACGGCGGCAAACTCGTGGCCCGGGCGCTGCGCTCGCGCGGCGTCGAGCACCTCTTCACGCTCTCCGGCGGGCACTTGTTCTCGATCTACGACGGTTGCAGGGCCGAGGGGATCGGTTTGATCGACGTCCGCCACGAGCAGACGGCCGCCTTCGCCGCCGAGGGATTCGCGAAGGCGACGCGGCGGGTCGGGGTGGCGGCGCTGACCGCCGGGCCGGGGGTCACCAACGGCATCAGCGCGATCGCCGGCGCCCAGGCCAACAACTCGCCGGTCTGCGTGCTCGGCGGGCGGGCGCCGGAGCTGCGCTGGGGCTCGGGCTCGCTGCAGGAGATCGACCACCTGCCCTTCGTCTCGCCGCTGGCCAAGTCCGCCGAGACGGTAAAGGACCCGGCGCGGATCGCCCCGGTCACGGCTGCGGCGCTCGACCGCGCGGCCGCGGCCCCGAGCGGGCCGACCTTCGTCGACTACCCGCTCGACGTCGTCTTCACCGAGGCCGAGCTGGAGCTGCCGCCGGTGCCGGAGCCGGCGGAGGCGCAGCCGGCGGCCGGCGTCGAGGAGGCGGCGGCGCTGCTGGCCGGCGCCGAGCGGCCGGCCGTGATGGCCGGGACCGGGCTCTACTGGGGCCACGGCGAGGGCGAGCTGCGCTCGCTGGTCGAGGCGCTCGGCATCCCGGTCTTCCTCAACGGGCTCGGCCGCGGTTGCCTCCCCGCCGACCACGAGCTCGCCTTCAGCCGCGCCCGCTCGACGGCGCTGGGGGACGCCGACGTGGCGCTGGTGATCGGGGTGCCGATGGACTTCCGGCTCGGCTTCGGCGGCAGCTTCGGCGAGGAGACGAAGATCGTCCGCCTCGACGTCGCGCCCAACGCGCTGGCGAGGAACCGGATGCCCGACGTCGACCTGGTCGGCGACGTGCGGGCAACGCTGGCGGCGCTGCGCGAGGCGGCGGGGGAGGGCACCCGCACCCGGCCCTGGCTCGAGCAGCTGCGCAACGTCGAGGAGGAGAAGCGGGCGGCCGAGCGGGCCGAGCTCGACGACGAGCGCTCGCCGCTGCACCCCGTGCGGGTCTACCGCGAGCTGAACGAAGTCCTCGATCGCGACGCGATCGTCGTCGGCGACGGCGGCGACTTCGTCTCCTACGCCGGGCGGCTGATCGAGACCTACGAGCCCGGCTGCTGGATGGACCCGGGGCCGTTCGGCTGCCTCGGCGCCGGGCCCGGCCAGGCGATCGGCGCCAAGGTCGCCCATCCCGACCGCCAGGTCTGCCTGCTGCTGGGCGACGGCGCCTTCGGCTTTGCCGGCATGGAGTTCGACACGATGTCGCGTCACGGTCTCGGCGTTGTCGGGGTGATGGGGAACAACGGCATCTGGGGGCTCGAGCACCACCCGATGGAGTTCCTCTACGGCTATTCGGTGGCCGCGGAGCTGCAGCCCGAAACGCGCTACGACGAGCTGGTCGAATCGCTCGGCTGCGACGGGATCCTGGTCCGCGAGCCGGGGGAGCTGAAGCCGGCGCTGGAGCGGGCGTTCGCCTCCGGCCGGCCGACCCTGGTCAACGTCCTCACCGATCCGGCGGTCGCCTACCCCCGCAGGGCGAATCTGGCGTAGGAGGGGATTGACGAAACCCCCGCACGCCCTCCTGGGCCTGCCAAAACGAGAATCGGCCGCCATCGCTGGCGACCGATTCAGGTGGCCCCTCAGGACGGGCAGGGGTACGTCTTCAGGGACCTATTTATTCGGTGGGCCCAGACGGCGGGAGGCGCCATGATGCGGCAGTCGCCCAAGCCCTATATGCCCGTGCGTAGGATGAAGCGAACCCCATCTCTTGCCCGGACAGGATCAGTATGTACCCCGTTGTCACCGGGAACTACCCTCGAAGATCAGGGTTACTCAAAAGTGAGTAGGAGAGGGCACTAATTTTAGACCTTTGGTCGGCCCCCTAACCCATTTGGCTCGCGTGTATAAGACAGGCTGTCCACTCAGTACGTCGAGGAGTTTCGACGGATGGAGGAAATTGCAGCGCCGTAGAGGATGTCCTGCTCGGAGACGGCGATCCGCTCGAGGCCGAAGGCTCGCATCACCTCGACCAGGATGACGACGCCGGCGACGATCGTCGGCGCCCTGTCGGGGTGGAGCCCGGGGATTTCGATCCGCTCGGCGAGCGGCACCGAGGCCAGACGCGAGAGCATGCGCTGGATCGAGGGGAGGGCGAGAACGTGGCCGTGGACGCGGGAGGGGTCGTAGGGCTCGAGGCCCAACTCCACCGCGGCCAGCGAGGTGGGGGTGCCGGCGACGGCGATGCCGCGGTCGGCCTGAACGCCGGTTCCGAGCGAGGCCTCGATCAGGCCGCGGACGTCGGCGGCAAGCGCTTCCAGCTCCCCGGCGGTCGGCGGGTCGCTGGAGATGCAGCGCTCGCTGTGGCGGACGACGCCGGCCTGCAGCGAGTCGTGGAAGGCGATCTCGGCGCCCCGGCCGACGATCAGCTCGGTCGAGCCGCCGCCGATGTCGACCACCAGCGTCGGCTCCGCCGGCGGCGACTCCGAGGTGGCGCCGAGGTAGGTGAGCCGCGCCTCCTCCTCGCCGTCGAGGACCCGAGCGGAGAGGGCGAAGCGCTCCCGCAGCTCGGCAATGAAGGCGCTGCCGTTGTCGGCGTCCCGGACGGCGCTGGTCGCGATCGCATCGACCGTCTCGGCCCCGAACTCCTCGAGGATGCCGATGTAGCCCCCAATCGCCTCGCAGACGTCCTCAATCGCCTCGCCGGCCAGGTGGCCCGACAGATCGACGCCCCGCCCCAGCCGCGTCACCGTGCTGCGCCGCTCCAGCACCGAGACCTTCCCCTCCTCCACATCAGCCACCAGCAACCGCGTCGAGTTGGTCCCGACGTCGATCACCGCGACCCTCATGCCCCGGTCGGCCACCGGCCCACTCTAGAGCCCCCGACCCCCGAAGCCCCCCGCGCAACCGCCGTCCCCAACCCCCGCAAAACCCCCCGCCCTCACCCCCGAATTGCTACCATCAGCAGTCCGCCGCGGGGTGGAGCAGCCAGGTAGCTCGTCGGGCTCATAACCCGAAGGTCGCGGGTTCGAATCCCGCCCCCGCTATTTCACGAAAGCCCCGCAAATGCCGGGCTTTCGTCTTTCTGGAGGCGTAGACAACAGGTCGCAAACTGGCCTCTGGGGCAATGCTTGGGGCAACACGAGCTTCGGGAGAGTGAGCAATCCCGGCTCACGGGGCGACTTCGTCAGATGGGTGAGACTCGGGTTGGTCCACTCCCGAGACGGGGACGAACCCCGATTGCGAAGCTGAGCGAAAGGCCACTCGTTTCAAGCTTCGAGTTGTCGATCCAGCAAAGCATCCGCCGAAGAATGTCGACTTCCGGAGGAGCCAGGCCTGCATTCATTCGCGGTCCGGAGGAACGCTCGAGTCGTCTTCTCCTCTCAGCTCACCCAGGTCGTCGGCCGCTTCGACTTCGGTTATCTCGAACTGACGGGGATATTCCGGATAACTGTTCTTGAACTCGAGACATGCATCCCGGGAAGAAGCATCTTCGGCGATCTCACGTTCCAGTTTGGTCCTGATCGCCAACGCATTCTCGTTGCGAGTCTTGTACTTGACACGAAGATCGAGAATCTGGTTGAGCACGGCAACCGTCCCGGCGACGGCGCCATTGATCGCGAGGATGAGCTCAAGAGGCGAGTTGTAGGAGAGCCGCGCGAGATGAAGAAACTCATGATGGGAGGGCAGTACCGACGCTCTCGCCGTCTCACCCGCGATCAGCGCGGTCTCGGCGCAGGCCTGGATCGCCGGACCGTTTTCGGCAACGCTCTCCGCGACCGCTGCGCGGCCTTCGGCGAGTCGGGCGCTGGTCTGGGGCGAGTTCAGTACCGTCAGAAGAGTTCCACGCAGGTTTTGACTATGCACCCAGGACCGTCGGGCGCTTTGCGCGCATATCTCTAGTTGCGCGTAGGCCCCCGGCAGGCGCTGCGGAATCCCGGCGGCGCCAATCCGTTCGAGACGCAACTCGAATAGATCCATTCGATCCTTTTCACGCCCGTAGCGCTGCCTCAACTCGTCGGTGGTGTCGAGGCCTTCGAGTCCTGAGGACCTCCCCGGGTCTGACCCGTATTCGAGCCAGTTCCTTGCGACCGTAGGCAGCATCTGAGCGCCTCCCGCCAGATCCCACGCGCGGGTGGCCGCATCCGCGACGGCAGCCGCATCGCTCATCGGCTGAAATGCTCCGTTGAGACTTCTTGAATGATCATCCGCCTCCGAGAGTCGAACGGCAGTCACCTGACTCAAGCGAAGAAGTAATTCGGCGCGTCTGAATTTATTTCTCACGGCCTCGAACCAGGGGTACTCATCAGGTCCACCTGCCAGCTGAAACCGGACCCCCGACGTACTCTGCTCGACCTGCTGCCTCATGGCCTCCATGCGGGCAGCCTATGAGAGGTACGCGACTGGCGTCATCGAGAAACGAACTAAGGCTGGCCCCTGGGCTATGGGTTGGCCGGACTCCCGATAACGCACGCCAGCGCGAATACCCAGCGGATGAGCGCGAGCTCAGCCATCGATACGTCCACAGCGATGCCTAGATTTCTCGGTCCAGGATCGTGGAGCCGTAAGTGACCAAGCGCCCATATTCAGCCATCTCGTTGTTCTCCGGCTGCGGGGGTCTTGACCTGGGTGCGGAGACGTCTGGGCGTGTCGTCGTGCGATGGGCTAATGACAACGATCCAGCCGCCGCCGCCTCTTACGCAGAGAACTTCGATGGAAAGATGATCGTCGGCAACGTACGCGACCTGGAACCACCGGCGCTGCCCGCCGACATCCTGCTGGCCGGACCTCCGTGTCAGGACTTTTCGGTCCTCTGGCTGCATGAGGGGGCGCGAACCGCGCGCGGCAACCTCTACAACGAGGTTTTGCGCTTCCTGCATGAGATGGCGCCTGCCGCCTTCATCCTCGAGAACGTGCGAGGCCTGCTCTCCGCTAACAACGGCCAGGCCTGGGCCTTGATCCGCTCTGGGCTGAAGGGGCCGGGTCGCGCGATCGGAGCGATCGACGCCGCCGGCGGCCCCCGCTACGACCTCTCGGTCGACGTCGTCAACTTCGCCGACCTCGGCGTTCCGCAGATGCGCGAACGGCTGATCGTGGTCGGCACCCGGTCGGACCTCGGGCTGGCTCCGGTCGAAATCCCGCGTCCGACCGCAGGATCGCCGCGGACCGCACGGGAAGCCCTCGAGGTTCCGCCCCTGCCCGATTTCGGCGTCAACAACCATGATCTGCACGCCGACGCGCCCGAGGTGGTGGAGCGGCTGCGGCTAATCCCGCCGGGCGCCAACTACACGGCGATTCCGGCAGACCACCCGAGTGCGGTCAAAGGGCTGATTTCCCACGTCTACCGGCGGCTCGCACCTGATGAGCCCTCCTACACGATCGTCGCCGGCGGCGGCGGCGGCTCGATGGGCTACCACTACGACGAACCGCGCTCGCTGACGAACCGCGAGCGGGCGAGGCTCCAAACCTTCCCGGATGACTATGAATTCAAGGGCTCGATCCGCGAGGTCAGGGCCCAGATCGGCAACGCGGTGCCGCCAGTTGGGGCGAGGGTGATCGTCGAAGCCGTGGTCGAGGTGCTGGAGGCCGCAGGAGTGGAGCCGCAGCCGCTCAGGAAGAGGTCCTCCAGTCAGAAATCCAAAGAGCTCCACGATACGCTTGCGGCATAAGCGTGGCGGGCGGGAAAATTGAGGGGAATCCGGTTGTAGAGGCGATAAACGCGCTCTCAATCTTCGGTCCGCGCCAGGCAGGGGCCTACCGCGAGCACGCGGACGAGGTTCGGGGAGTTCTTGGCCCGGACATTGAAACCAAGGTCCGCGAATTCGTCACCGGCTGGGCCGGGGGCGGCCTTCCCGGGATCCTCATCCTCACGGGGAACGCCGGCACCGGCAAGACCGCGCTGGTCGAGGCCTACTGCGAAACTGTCGGCACCGCCCGGCCCACCGAGGACTCACTGCTTGAGGTGAAGCCCGAGAAGTTCGTCGTCAAGGACTTCTCGGGTATGAAGCGCTCCCAGCGCGAGCGGGTGATCAAGCTCAGTCGCGAAATCCGCAGCGGCCGCTCGACCCAGCTCTTCGTCTGCGCGAACGAGGGCGTACTACGCGAGGCGCTGTTGGAATCGGCCGATCCCGAGCTCGAAGAGCTGCTCGACGGCGCGCTTGAGAGCGGCGCTTCGAGGATTGATGGGGGCGGAGTTGTCGTGATCGTGAATATGAATCGGCAGCGCTGGACGGGCGAGGAGATGTGGGACCTGCTGCTGGACTACTTCGTCCGCGAGGAGCACTGGAAGAAATGCGAGGCCTGCGCCAGTGCCGGCGCCTGCCCGATCCAGGCGAACGCGGCCGGACTGCGCCAGCCTGGTCCACGAGAGGCCGCCCGCCGCCTGACCCAGTTCGCCTCCGGCGGCTCGGTCTCGACGCTGCGCGAACTGCTCAGCATCCTTTCCTACGCGATTACCGGCGGCCTCAGCTGCGAGGAGGTTGGCGCCCAGCTCCAGCCATTTGACGCCGGCCATGGCTACTTCAACCTGTTCCTCGGCGAGGGCCTCTCGCGCGAGCAACTCGAACGCTCGCCGCTGATCCAGGAGATGCGGAGCGCCGAACTCGGCTCGATCTCCGACGTCGAGGTGGACGGATGGCTGCGGGATCCGGAGTGGGCTCCACTGGAGATCTCGGCCTTGGCCGATCCAGGCGAGCCGACGCCTCACTCGACCGTCAACACGCTGATCGGGCCGCTCAGCTTCCAGGAATTCGGGGAGACGATCTCGATCTCCGACGATCCGAAAAAGGTCGAAGACTGCATGCACGACTACGTCGACGGGCGCCGGATCCTCGAGCTCTGGCGCCGCCGCGTCTTCTTCGGCGCCCACGGTGTCCTGGGGGGTTGGCAGGCATCCTTCGCCCGCCTGACCAACCAGACCGCATTCGGAGAGCTGGTCGACCTCGCCTCGTCGCTGCGGCAGGGCAGCGACACCAACGACGCCCGGCGTTCGATCATCCTCGGCCTCAACTATCTGACCTCCGGCTTCGGGAAGTTTGGCGGCACGCTCGTCGTCCCCGACCCTGGCAGCCTCAGCGCCCGCAACCCCGGCACCTTCCGGCGCCCCGAGCCTTCGATCGTGCATAGCAAGGTGCGGGTCGACAGGATCTCCCTAGAGGCCGAGGACGGCCCGGACCTGGTGGAGGTGCTCGACACCGACGACGTCCGGGTGCTGCTCAAGGCGAAGGATCAGCTCGGCGCCGAGAGCCGGCTGCTCGTGACGCCACGTCTGTTTGAGATGGTGCTCCGCTCCGGGCGCTTCCGCTCTCCGGCCGGGTCGGACTTGCCGGAGATCAGTGAGCTGTTGGGCTTTTACGCGACTCTCTCTTCGGCGGCCGTGGAGGGCCCGCTTGAAATCGTCGACCCCAGCCTCGGGGTGATCCGTCCGATCACCCTCCCGACCCTCTAAGCGATGGCAGACGAAGACCTCAACGGGCTGGAGCTGGACGGCGAATTCCTGCTGCTGAAGCAGATCGGTAAAGGCGGGATGGGGCTCGTCTACGAAGCTGAACAGCACTCGCTGAAGCGCAAGGTCGCGGTCAAGCTCGTCGCCGGCCGGGACGGCGACCCGCACCTGAAGAAGCGTTTCCAGAAGGAGATGAAGGTCGCGGGCGAAGTCAAGCACCTGAACCTGGTACCGGTCTTCACCGCGGGATATGACCACGGCTACCTGTACATCGCGATGGAGCTGGTCGAGGGGCTCGACCTCGCCCGAATTCTGCACGAGGGTCCGCTCGAAGTCGAGCGGGCGCTGCGGCTGATCGGCGACCTCGCCCGCGCCCTTCAGTGCATCCACAGCGACGGCTTCGTCCACCGCGACGTAAAGCCGGCAAACATCCTGGTCGCCGAAGTGGGGGCGGCCACCGAGTACGCGCGGCTGGCCGACTTCGGCATCGCCAAGGCGGTCGACGACCCGGCAGGGCTAACGAAAGGGGTCCCGCCGGGGACGCTCGGCTACATGGCCCCGGAGAACTTCATCGACTGGAGCGCCGGCCCGGCCGCGGACCAGTACTCCCTCGCCTGCGTGCTCTTCGAGATGCTGGCGGGGCGGCCCCCGTTCGACCCGGCCGCCACCGATATCGCCGAGCAGACGATCGAAGTCGAGGCGCCGGACATCGTCAGCATCGCCCCCGGCGTCCAGGACAGCATGCGCAAGGCATTGAAACGGGCGCTGGCGAAGAATCCGGATGAACGCTTCCCGTCGGTGCTCGAGTTCTACGAAGCTGCGCGGGAGGGGATCGAAGACGATGACGACGCCACCGGCGAGGCGGACAAGACGATCCGCCTCACCCCGGTGGAGGTGAGCAAATCCCTCTTCGGCCTCGCCCCCGACCGCGACGAGCGCGCCAGCCAGTTGGCGATGGAGACTTTCCTGACGCTCTGGGCGAATGGCTATGAAGACCCGGGTGGGAAGCCGAGCAGCCCCAAGCGCCGGAACGGGGCGCTGCGCTCACTGGTCCTCCGCGACAACTTCCTCGAGGGCTTCAAAGAAGAGGGGGAGAAAGGCCGGCGGGCCGAATCCGCCTGCGCCAAGCTCGCCGGGGGCAGTGATTTCGCCGGCAGCGACGGGATCGAGCTGGCCCAGAAGGCAGTGCGGGCACTGATCGACGACCGCACGCTGCAGGGCAGCAACGGCGCCACGCTGCTGGCGCCGTTCCACGAGTCGTTGCTCTGGTATGACGCCCGCCGTTCCGGGTCGAAGCGGCTATGGTCGATCCGCAAGGTGAACATGCGAGGCACCGGCGTGACCTTCGGCGCGATGCTGCTGCGCGACGGCTCCGGAAATGGCGCCGCCGGGGGGATCAAGGCGGCGCTACGGGCGCCGAGCCCCCTGCAGGACTTGGTCGACCGCCTCGATGAAGCCGCGCCCGAGAGCCTGGACAAATTCACCCTCGAACCCGACGAGGAGACCGCCTGGGCGGCCGCCGGCAGCGCGGTGCTCGAGCCGCTGGCGGAGCGGGTGAACCGCCACTGCCGCAACATCACCGACCAGCCCCACGTCGCTCCCTCGGCGAAGCTGCTCCAGGTGCGGTTGATCCTTGCCCTGGACCTCGCGCACCACGCACTCTCGTGCAGCTGGGGGGCGATCGAGGCGCCGAAGGAGAGCCGCTTCCTGCTGCTTGCCTTCTCTGCCGACGAGCGCAAGGAGAACGAAGTGAGGATCGCCTCGGAGCTTGCCTACCAGAGCGCAAGGCAGCAGATAACGCAGGCGATCATCACCCAGCTGGCGCGCCGTGCTGAAGAGATCTCCGAAGAGGAGGGGAATCCGGACTGGGATGCGAAGTTCGAGAAGCGCGCCAACCTCGACGAGATCGCCGAGCGGTTTTCCTCCGCCTCCAAGTCGGCTGAATTCCAGGAGCTTGCCGGCCTCGCTTTCGAGGAGAGCCGGGGGTCCGGCTACGGCCGCCCGGTTGACGCCTTCCGCGTTCTTCTGGAGTCGGTGGGGCTGCTGCACGGCACCGGCCAATACCGCTACCTGCGGGCTGGCCCGGATCTGCTGGCGGCTCTGGTAGGGGCGGTTGGGGGCATGCCGATGCCGACCGCCGATTTCCTAGGGAAGATCTGGAATGAGTGGGGCTTCCTGGTCGGCGACCGCGAGATGACCCAGACCACGCTGGTCAATTCGCTCGACGGCAGCCTCCTGGCCCGCAACCGGCGGATCCTCGAGCGCGTACTCAGCTCTTCAGGGCTGGCGATCGCCCTTTCTGATCAGACCTGCATGGTCGGGCGCCAACTCGGAGGCTTCAAATGAGCGAGCGGCTGGGCCAGGCATTGGTCGCGACGATCAGCCGCTCAGCGGCGGACGGGGCCGCCTGGCTGCTTGTCGACGGCGTCACCCCCGAGGTTGGGGAAGCGATCGCGGCCGACTGGGACAAAGCGCTGCCGCGCCTGGTCGTCGTCGGTCCAGCCGAAGCGAACTTCCGCGGCTTCGAGCTGGGGGAGGAGCCCGTTACCGCACTGCGGAACGCCGGCCCGGTCTGCCTTGTCCTCTGCGAGGGGGAGGCGATTGCCGACAGCCAGTCGATCAGGGGCTTCGACCACTTCTCGCCGGGCGATCTGACTGCCGACCGCGAGGGTCTGGCGCAGCTGGCTTCGCAGAACCCCGACGTCTCCTCGAAGCCCGGCGTGGAGGCGGTGCTGGAGGCGCTGAGCGATCCACATCTGGAGCGCTCCCCCTCGCCCCTTGCCGTCTGCCGCTTCCTCGACGCTGTGGCCGCGGGGTCCAAGGCCGTCGCGGCGCTGCCCGAGCTGGGCGCCTTCCATGACTCAGATGGGGTCGACTTGGGGGCAGCCCGGGTAGTCGCCAACCTCAACCTGGCCGGGGAACGCAGCTCCGCCGAGCGGCTCCGACCGTCGGCGCTGCGCGAAATGCGCTCGCGGGCCGAGGAGCTGGAGGGGGTCGACGCCATCGAGGTGTTCGAGTTGACGATCAGGCAGGACGCCGCACTCCTGAGGCTGCTCGATTTCGACCAGGCAACTGCAATGTTCGAGGACCCGCCCTCCTCCGGACTGCGCGGTGACGTTGAAGCCGCCGTGAAGAAATTTCAGGAACGCGACGAGGAGGCGCGGGAGGCGGGGGAAGGGATCCTGCCGGAAGTCGGTCGCCTGGAGGAACCGCTGGAAGCCAAGGAAGCGGCGGCGGAACTCCTCAAGTTCAACGAGGAGCATCAGCAGGACGTTCTGCGGGCGCCGCTGGTCCGCAAGTTGCGGTTGCTGCGCCGGGAGCGCTCGGTGAAGAGCGACTCGATCGAGGTAGCGCTGCTGCGCGCTATCGACGGCCTCCCCAGCAAACTAAGGGCGATCGAGCTGAAGGAGCCGGTCGTCGGCGACAACCAGAGCTCTGAAGTGCAGGCCCGAAGCATCCTCTCGATCTCGGCCGCGCATGTGCGGCTGGAGCCGCTCCTGCGGGCGCTCGAAAAGCACGGGGCGACGATTGCGGGGGAGCTGCTCGAGGATCAGAACGCCCGCCTGGAGGGCGTCGCCGCCACCCTCGACCACCCCGCCCGAGCAGAGCCGCGCCGGGTCGTCCTCAGCGTCCTCGGTGAAGGCAAGGGGGACGCCGTCGAGGTGGCGTGGATGCCCGACGCAGAGGATTTCGCCCTGCTGATGACGATGGTCGAATTCTCCGGCGGGAGTGCATTGAGCTTAGAGGCCGACTCAGGCGCACCGCTGGGGGGCGGAGTCACGACCGCGATGATCCGACCGCAGACCGCACCGGCTGAACTGAAGGCCGCTGCCGAGCATCTCCAGGGCACGGCGAAGGCACTGCTGCGTGAGGGCTTTGACCCTGCCCTCTTGATGAGCTGGGCCCGAACCTGGTCGGAGGCGGTCGAGAAGGCCTACGCCAAAGACGTCTCCCGCCTGGATGTGCTCGAGGCCCTCGCCTTCGCCGGCGGAATTCGGACCGCCGACGGCGATGCCACCCTGACCCTGTTCTCACCGCTCAAGGCCGAGTGGCTGGCGGCTCGCACCGACGGCTGGCTGGAGCTGCTGGAGCAGGTGATCGCGGCCAACGCCGCCGAAGCCGTGGTCGAGACCGGCGACAGCCACCCGGCGCCGCTGCTGCAGACGGCGCGGGCCCTCGCCGAGGCGACCGCGGTCCAATACCCCTCGTTCGTCGTCTCGCCGGAGAGCGAGGCGCCGCTCCTGCCGGTGTCCGACGGAGTTCTCTTCTCCGGCTTCGGCAGCGGGCAGATGACCGAGGAAGTTGCGCCGGTCTCGCTGGCGGCCTTGACCGATGCGATCGAAAAGCTGATCGGCCTCCATCCCGAGGCAGGGCGGCATCTGCGCTGCATCGCCTGGCGCTCGGGGGCCGCCGATCTGCTGACTTCGGCGGTGCTGACGCTGCTAAAGAAGCAGCGCGGGATCGACCGCGCCGAAGTCCTCTGCGTCGAAGGCGAGCCGCAGGAGGACACGTTGGGGATGATTGACGATTGGGCGCGGGGCGAGGACCAGGAACGCCTCGCCCTGAAGTACAAGGCGAGCTTGAAGGATGTCCCGGGGAATGCCGATGGGGGCTCGGAGTTCCACCTTGCGGTGGTCCAGGGCGTGACCCAGGACCTCCCCCGGCCGCCGATCAACACCGAGGAAGTACCGGAGCCCGAGATCGACGACGACGTCCTCTTCGCACCGAAGACGTGGGTACGCCCCGAACACACGCACATGCTCCTTGCGCCGCCCACGGTCTCGGAGGTCGGTCGGAGCTGGCTGCGGCTGATGACGGCGCTCGACGACTCCTGGCCCTCGCCCGAGGATCCGAGGCTGCGGATTCCCGAGCTGCGGATCGATATGAAGGGCTCCCGAAAGGGGATTTCTCGCCTGCACGAGCTGGCGCTCTGGGTCGTCACCCTGGACCGCTTCGCCAACCGCAAGAGCCTTGAGGCGGCGGTCGGAGAGGACGTCGCGATCCTCCACCAGGAGCGTCGCGCCTCGGGCAGCGACGTGCAGGGCCTGGTGATCAGCCAGATGCTGGGCAGCAGCGCCGACCACGCGATCGAGGTCAGCCTCAAGCGGGCGGGGATGCTCGACGAGGGCGGCGCTGAGCTCGCTTCCGCGCTGCGCCGGGCGGCGGCTTCCGGGTACGGGATCCTGGCGCTTCGGGCGGCCACGACCGGATCGGGGATAAACGAGCTGCTTGGCCATGTCGCCGCTTTCAACCGCTTGACGACTGTCGCCACCCCCTGGCCGCTCCCGCCCGGCTGCAGGGTCCTGATCCTCAGCCTCGACGAGTACGCCAGCTGGTTCGGCCGTGCCAAACGCGCCGACATGCTCGCCCTCGCGCTCTCCCCCGAAGAGGGCGGCGTCCACGCCGCGAACGTCGAGGTGAAGGCGGTGCGCGACCCAGCTGCGGTTCCCGGGGCGCTCTCGGAGGCCAAGGAACAGATCCGCCGCACGCTGATCGATTCGCGCTTCGCCGCCTATCCGAACGGGTCGATCTACTCCCGCCTCTGGCTTAACCGGATCTGCGACGCGGCGATCGCCGTCGCCCGCGAGACCGGTCGCCGCCTGACCGCCGATGAACTTGCCGCACTGAACCGGTTCCGCAGCGGTATCGGCGGCGTCCTCGAGTGGGCTGGGATAGGGATGGTTTTCGCCCCAGGGGCGGTATCGGAGACCAACCACAGTCACCTTCCGCTGATGCGTGATCGGGTGCCTATCGCGATGTCCTCGATCGATCTGACGCTGGGCCTCCTGCAGGACGCTTCAAGCGGCAACGGGACCGACCTGCATACGGCCGCTACCGGGCGCCCCGTCCTCTCGCCCTCTTCGAAGCAGCGGCAGGCCGGGGTCTCGCAGCTGCAGCCGAAAAGCCCTGGGAAGGAAACGGGCGGCCTATCCGTCGTCGACGAGCCCCCGCCGGAGGCGGAAGCGGGGGAGGCCGCACCGGAACCCGAGGCCGAGCCGGTGACGGCTGAGGATCGGTCTGCCGTTGGCGGCGCCGAGGGGCTGATACGCCATCCCTTGCTGGGTGTCGATGCGGTGGCGGGGACGCCGGTCGAGTGGAGGGTCTCGGGACCAGAGGCGCTCTCAAACGGGCACATCGAGGTCTATGGGACCTCCGGCGCCGGCAAGACCCAGTTCATCATGAGCCTGCTCGCGCAGATGGAGGGGATGGGCGCGCGGTTCGGAGTCTGCGACTTCAAGAACGACTACGGGGACGGTGTGCCGGATGAGATCAGCGCCAAGTTTTTCGACCTCTGGGATAGTCCGCTCCCCTTCAACCCACTGGCGATCGATAATCCCTCCCGTCGCGCTCTGCAGGGACTGAGGATCGAGCTGCGCGACACCGTGGACATCGCGGCGCGGCCGTTCACCCGTCTCGGCCACCGCCAGCTCGGCAAGCTGCTGGAGGCCTTCGAGCAGGCATACGAGCAGGCCCCCGCAGGGGGGATGCCGACGCTTCACGACGTCCACCAGCTGCTCGACGACGACCTCAAAGGGGTGATCGGCGATCTCACCGGAACCGAACTGTTCGGCTCTGGCCCGCCGCTCGGCAGCGTGATCGACCAGAACGTCATCTTCGGCCTGAACCACATCCCCGGCACGGGCCTAACCACGACGCTGGCGGCCGGGTTCATCCTCAGCTCGCTGTACCTGAAGCTGCTGGAGATGCCGCAGGTGGCCAACCAGGTCAATTACCTGATCGTCATCGATGAGGCCCACCGCGTCGCCAACTTCCACTCGGTGGCCAGCATGGTGCGGGAGCTCCGGAGCAAGGGCCTGGCGGTGGTCCTGGCCACTCAGAGGCCCGGCGACCTCCCGGCGGAGGCGAGCACGAACGCGCAGACGAAGGTCTTCCTCCGCCTTCCCGACGCTCAGGCCGCCCGCGAGGCAGCGAAAACGCTCGACCCTAGCGACCGCGGCCTCGCCACCGAGATCCGCACGCTCGAGGACGGTGAAGCGTTCGTGGCGATCGCTGGCGGATCGCCGATCAGGGTGAAACTGCGCCAGCATTGGCGTGATGACCGACAACCTGACTAAGGAGCAACGCTCCTACGCGATGTCGCGGATTCGACGCCGTGACACCCTGCCGGAGTTAATGCTGCGGCGCGCGGTGTGGAAAGCCGGTTTGCGAGGCTACCGAATTGACCGTCGCGGCTTGCCCGGCCGCCCCGATCTCTCTTGGGGCATAAGGCGAGTCGCCGTCTTCGTCGATGGGGCCTTTTGGCACGGCCACCCCTCGGCTTTCACTCCTGGTAAGTCGGGCGCTTACTGGGACGGAAAGATCGAACGCAACATGGAGCGGGATCGGGAAGCCGATCGCGCTCTGGAAACGCTGGGCTGGGTCGTGATCCGCTTTTGGGATTTCGAAGTGCGGAAAGAACTGGAGCAGTGCGTTGAGCGAATTGCGGGCGCCCTTCAGCTGCGCGACTGAGAGCCATCTAAGGGGAGGGGTCTTGGGGCAACGAATGGGGCAACATGCCCCACAGATTCCAGCCGATCTCCACGTAGTTCGATCTCGCGAATTCGGCTTGAAACCTAGCTCCACGTAGTCCAGCCGAGCCAGCGGATCAATCTCATAACCCGAAGGTCGCGGGTTCAAAACCCGCCCCCGCTATAGGACGAAAGCCCTACAAGAGCAGGGTTTTTGCTTATCTAGTGGTGCAGACAATGGGGTGCAAAATCGGCCCTTGGGGCAACGCTTGGGGCAACACGAGGTCAAAGTGAGATCGATCCAGGGTTTGCGCGGCGGCTCCCCGTCAGCCTGCGTTCGGCCGCGAGAAGCGCAGAAATGGGCGCCCCTGGCGATGCGCCCAAACGCCCAGGGGTGGGGTTACGGCCGCTGAGGGGCCGAGCGCCTGGGCGTTTGGGACACCTATACTGCTTCGTACCGGGGGGAACCTTAGCCATAACCCAGAGTGAGCAGGGAGGAGCGGTGTGGACATCTTTCGGCTCTTTGGATTCGCGATCGAGCCGCAACGGACGGTGAGGGATGATGAGTTCGCCGACCCTGAGGGTGGTTCGCTACCGATTCGCGCTTCGCTTCGTTCTGCGCTCGCAAAATCGCTGAAAGTTGCCGAAGATAGCGGCCTAATGACCCAGGTCACGCTCGACGTCGACCAGGGAGCGGACGGCCATCGCTCGAGCCTGGTTCGCGACGCGGTCCTCGACCTTGCTTTTCGCCGGGGGGCCGCATCGGCACGAGGCGCACTGGTGCTCGCCCGTCAGCTCAGCAGGGCGATGGACTACCGCTCGCGTGACTGCCTCTTCCTGTGCGCTGCATATCGCGAGGGTGACAAAAGGCGGGTGTCGCTTTGGATCTTTCCCCAGGACGAAGCCTTCCGCTTTTCGGTCGGCGGCTCGCAGGGACCCGACATCGACCTGCTCACTGAAATCTTTAGTCGTACCTCTGCGCTGCGCAAGATGGCGCTTTTCGAGGGACGCGAGATCGCCGCCAACTTCCTCGACGCCCATGTGCTCGACTTCCAGGTCGGCCGCGCCGACGACGTCGCCGAGCTTTGGATACGGCGCTTTCTCGAGGCACGGACGACGATCACCCCAGCCGCCGGAACCAAGCTCCTCGCCGACGCCCTGAAGAAGACCTCGCGCGCCGAGATCACGCCCGAGGAGAAGAAGCAGGTATTGACCGCGGCAATCGCAGTCAACAACATGCAGCGCCAAAGCTGGAGCCTTGAGCAAGTGGCCAACGAGTTCCTCGCCGGCAAAGCGAAGGAGATCTTTCTGGCGAGCGCTGAGACCGATGAGGCTCGAAGTGCGGTGTTTCGCCTCGATCGGCCGGCACTCTCGCGCCGGCTCAACACTCGTACTTTCCAACTCCCCGAGGACGTCCTCGTCTCTGCTCCGATCAACGAGGTCGGCGATGACAAGGTGGTCCAGTTGATCGATGACACTGACGGTGAGCGAATCCGAATCGAAGCCGAGATTGTTGAGGAGCGCCTTGCCTCCCGCAATGCCTGAGCTCGCGGAGCTATACGAGAAGCGTCGGCCGCTTCTGCAACGGGTCGCGACGAGCCTCGAAGCCGAGCTAATCGATCATTTCGCTGGCGTCGCTCGAGTTGACCGGATCTCTTTTCGCGCGAAGGGCCCCAAAAGCTTTCTTGAAAAGGCCAAGCGCGAGGAGGATCCCTATGAGATCCCCCTAGCGGAGATTGAGGATCAGATCGCGGGTCGGATCATCGTCCTCTTCTCCGCCGACGTCGAGCCGGCCGTCGAGCACCTATGTGACATCTTCACCTCGGTCGAGAAGGACCATCACCGGCCGACCAGGTACAACGAGTTCGACTACGAGAGCCACCATTCAGTCCACGTCCTTGCCGCTCACCACAAGCCTGCGGGCTGGGCTGAGTTGGAGGACATGCCGACAACCTTCGAGATGCAGGTGCGAACGCTCTTTCAACACGCTTACGCAGAGCCGCAGCACGATCTCGGCTACAAGTCTGATGTGCCGATCGATGATGAGATCAAACGGGAGCTGGCGTGGATCGCGGCGGGCTGTTGGGGGGGTGACCAAGCCCTAGAAAGGGTTCGGTTGCTTGTTGCAAATTCCGACTGACTTTGTGCCCAGGTAGCAGAAGAGAGAAGGATGGGTTTCCAATACCACCACCTTGACGATCCAGATGTTCGAGCGGAAATGGCGACGCTTTGGGCCGAAGAGGATCGAATGCTGGTCGCAGATGATCGGTGTCGCGATTGCTATGGCAAGGATCTTGTTGAGGCTGGCTGGGCTGCTTGGCAGGTGGCGATGCCGGAAGCACTTGCCACCCACGATGAGGAGTGGCTCACCGAGAGGATGCTCGACCTGGCTATTGGCGGGAGACCCGACCGTCAAAGAAGCCGGGGCACAAGCCCTCCAAAGTGAGCCCTAAGTGGGCTTCGAAAATGCTCAGCGCCAATGAGTTCAATATCGCGTACGTGGGGGGACTTGCTACCGCACTGTTGGTCCGAGGAGAGACGGAGTGCGTCGTGTATCGGGCTTACACTGCCTCTGACCCTCGATGCGAGTGCACCGAATGGGAGGGGAGGCGCTTTCCGCTTCAACAAGTTCTCGATGGCCATCGCGCCAGATATTGGCCCGACGACTCCAATCCAAGTGCCTTTTCGGTTCCGTCTGGGGTCAACTGCCATCACAGCATTCACGCGCTTGGCGTCGGAGATGAGCATCCTCCGTTGTCGTGACAGGCCAGGAACGCGACCGTGGATATGCGGTGCCGGTTTAGCGGAGAAGGATCGGACGCTGGAGTAGGGAATCTGGCTTAGGCATTGGGCAGGAGCGGAGACGATCTCGTCTGACCGTTGGCCGTGATCATTTGGCGATCCGTCGCCCTCGACGGTGAAGAGGATCGACAGCTTCGCGGCGGGATTGCCCTCGAACGCCTCGATCTGAGCGTGGTCCAACTCGGCGTCGAAGTCGCCGGGCTGGGGATCGGGTCTCCCGATGAAGCGGGCGGTGGCATGTGCCGGGCGGGGTGTTGCGCGACCGATCGACTTGCCCAATTGCTCAGGCGCGGATCACGTCTACGTCCTCGAATGAGGAGAAGTCCGTGTCTTGGGTGAGCACCGCTACTCCGTGTCGCATCGCGGTTGCCGCGATCCAGGTGTCGTGCCGTCGAAGGCGACGACCTCGGTCCTTCTCGGCCGAGGCGATTCGAGCGAAGCAGCTCGCGACCTCCGGATCGACTGGCAGCAAGGGATAGGTGGCCTGGACCCGCGAGAGAGTCGAGAGTCGCATCGCTCGCGCCTCGGCATCGGTGGCCCGTAGGACCCCAAGCTCCAGCTCGGCGGCGGTGATCACCGAAACGGCGATCTGTTCGGGAAGCTCGCCAAGCTCGCGACCGGTCTCTCGGGCGATGAAGATCGAGGTGTCGGCGATTGCCCGGCTCAATCGTCGAGCTCGGCGCCGCGGACATCGGCGAGATCATCCAGCAGGCCGGCGTCGGCGGGTGCCTCGGTCGCGATGCGGCGCAGCTCGCTCGCAGGGACCCAGGGATTGCGATCCTCGACGTGGGGGAGGATGTCGGCGACTGGGCGACGGTTGACCGTCAGCGTCAGTCGTTCTCCGGCTTCCAGTTCGGAGACCACGGCAGAGGTGGAGTTCCTTAGCTCCCGGATCGAAACGGCGCGGGCCATGTGCACGACTGTAGCACTCTCTGCTACGAAGCGGCGATGTGGGGCAACAAATGAGGCAACGTGCCCCCACAGATTCCAGCAGATCTCAGCGTAGTTCGATCTCGCGAATTCCGCTTGAAACCTAGCCCCGCGTAGCCCAGCCGATCTCAAGGCTCAGTCTCATAACCCGAAGGTCGCGGGCTCGAAACCCGCCCCACTCCTGGACGAAAGCCCTGCTTTTCGTGTTTCTAGGGACGCAGACAGGGAGTTCAACATGGCCTCTCGGGACAATGCCTTGGGGCAACCTGAGCTTCGAGTGAGATCGATTCCGGGCCTTGCGGGGGGCATCCGCTGCGGCGCGGGGTCGGTACCGAAGCCACAAATTCCGTCCGACGGTCGGTAGGAAGATCCTGGCCGTCGGACGGCGGTGAAAGGCGCTGACGACCGACCTCGGCAGATGCCAGACCGCCCTCCTCCTCGCTCGCTCTTCTATCTCGGCCTACTGGTGGCCCTCGTGCTGCTCGTGCTGCCCGGCCTCGCTGCAGCGAGGCCGGCGAAGAAAGGCGGCGGCGAAGAACATGCGCAGCCGCCCGTGGAAACGAGCGAAGGCAGCCTCGAACAGCTGCCTGGACGACTCGGCTGCCTGGCTCAGGGCAAGGCTTCGCTCAGGCTCTGCGGGCGGGCGCGGGCACTGAGGGACCCTGGCGTCGGCTTCGGCTCGCGGGCGATCGCGATCAGCCCCGACGGGCGCAACGTCTACGTCGCCGCCTCGAAAAGCAATTCGATCGCCATCTTCGATCGCGATCGTCAGACCGGCGCGCTGACCCAGCCGCTGGGCAAAGGGGGCTGCGCCGCGGCCAAAGCGGCCCACGGCTGTGCCCTTGCGATCGGTCTGATCGGCCCCAACTCGGTCGCCGTGAGCCCCGACGGGCGCAACGTCTACGCAACCTCGCGCGGAGGTTCCTCGCTCGTTACCTTCCGCCGCAACCGGGCCACCGGTGCGCTGCGGCAGCTGCTTCCCGCCTACTCGGGCTGCATCTCCGGCATCTCCTTCCCGACGTGCACCGCAGGCCGGGGGCTCGACGACCCCGACGTGGTCGTCGTCTCCCCCGACGGGCGGAACGTCTACGTCGGCGCCTTCGCGGGATCGGCGATTGCCTCGTTCTCGCGGGCGGGGAAAGCGGGCGCGTTGACCCAGCTCGGGGGGACCGCCGGCTGTGTCGCCGAAGGCGGTGCCGAAGGGTGTGCGCCGGGCGTGGAGATCGGCGCGATCGAGGGGATGGCGATCAGCGAAGACGGCTCAGCCGTCTACACCGCCGCCGCAGCCTCCAGCGCCGTCGGCGCTTTCGCCCGCGACCGGTCGACGGGCGCGCTCTCCCAGGTCAGCGGCACGGGCGGCTGCATCACCAACACCGCGGTCGCCGGCTGCGCGCTCGGCTACGAATTCGGCGGGGTCAACGCGTTGGCCGTGTCGCCGGCGGGCGGCGACGTCTACGCCACTTCGCTGATCAGCAACAGCCTCACCACCTTCCGGCCGCTTCCGAACAGCATCGGTATCAAGCAGCCGCCCGGCCCGGAACAGAAGAAGGGAAAAAAACGGATGGTCCCGGCGCCGGAAGGGACCCCCAGCCCCGACGGCTGCACCGTCTACCTGCGCTCGTCCGGCTGTGCCTTCGGCGTCGCGATCCAGGCACCGGAGGGCCTCGCGCTCTCCCCGGATGGGACCAGCCTCTACGTCGCGGCCTTCCAGACGGGCGCGATCGACGTCTTCGACCGCGACATCGGATCGGGCTTCGTCGCCCAGAAGCCGGGGCCGCGCGGCTGCGTCGCACCGTCCCGTGTCCACGGTTGCACCCTGGGGCGGGCCCTCAAGGGGTCCAGCTCGATCGTCGTCAGCCCCGACGGCCGCAACGTCTACTCGACCGCCTCACTGAGCAACGCGGTCGACGTCTTCAGGAGGATCGAATGAGCGATGAGGAGCGCCGCGAGGGCGGCCTGACCCGCAAACAGCTGCTCGGCACCGGAGCTGGGGCCGCAGCGGCGGCCATGCTGTCGCCGGCCCTCGGGCTGGACAAGGCGCTGGGCGCAGGCAAAGGCGGCGAGGGCCTCGACGGCAAGAACGTGATCCTCTTCCTCACCGACCAGGAGCGCGAGATCCAGCACTTCCCGCCCAACTGGATGCGGGAGAACCTGCCGGGGATGCGGCGCCTGAAGCGCCACGGGCTCAGCTTCGAGTCGGCCTGCACCTCGGCCTGCATGTGCTCGCCCTCGCGCTCGAGCCTGATGACCGGCTACTTCCCGGCTCAGCACGGTGTCAAATACACGCTCGAGTCGAACATGCCGGCCACCGAATATCCACAGGTCGAACTGCCGACGGCGTTGCCGAACCTCGGCACGGTGATGAAAGCGGCCGGCTACAGCGTCGCCTACAAGGGCAAGTGGCACTGCTCGGAGCCGGCGGGCAGAAAAGCGGTGCCCGCGGATCTCGAAAAGTATGGCTTCGATCGCTGGGACCCGCCGGACGCCGGCGCCAATCAAAGCGTTCCCGAGGCGGGCGGCGGCATCGCCAACAACGACGGCCGCATCGTCGACTCGAAAGGCCCGGCTCAGCTGGCGGCCGAGGGCGCGCTTCAGTACCTCGACACGGTGGCGGGCAAAGATGGGCCCTTCTTCCTCGTCATCTCACTGGTCAACCCGCACGACGTCCTCTTCTATCCGAGCAGGACCTTCGAGGAATCCGGCTACGACGACTCCTGGCTGGCCGGCGAGATCGAACTGCCGCCGACGTTTGAGGAATCCCTCAAGACCAAGCCGACGGTGCAGGAATCATTCCGCCGCGTCATGAGCCTCACCGGCGAACCGAAGAGCGAAGCCGAAAAACGCGGCTACCTGAACTTCTACGGCAACCTGATGCGCTCCTCGGACAACTACGTGGTCGAAGTGCTCGACAAACTCGAAGCTCAGGGACTTCTCGACGACACCCTGATCATCCGCACCTCCGACCACGGTGAGATGGGCCTCTCCCACGGTGGGCTGCGGCAGAAGAACTTCAATTTCTACGAGGAGACCCTCAAAGTCCCGCTCGTCTACTCGAACCCGAAGATGTTCCCGCGGCCGGTCACCTCCGACGCGCTGGTCTCCCACGTCGACCTTCTCCCCACCCTCGCCAGCCTCGCCGGAGCGCCGAAGTCGGCGCGGCGCAACTGGCAGGGCGTCGACTATTCCGACATCGTGCTGAATCCGAGGCGCGGCAAGAAGGCCCAGGACTACGTCGCCTTCACCTACGACGACTTCCAGTCCGGCCAGCCGACCGGCCCCTACCCCAAAGAGCCGAACCACGTGACCAGCATCCGCGAGAAACGCTGGAAGCTCGCCAAGTACTCCGACATCGAAACCACCGTCGACGGAGCAACCGGCGCGATCACCGAGAAGCCAGGTCCCAAACCTCCGCAGTGGGAGATGTACGACCTGAAAGCGGACCCCTACGAGGAGGTCAACCTCGCCTTCGCGGGCTACGAGCGCACTGCCCTTCAGCAGCGCGAATTCCTGCGGCTGAAAAAGAAGTTGGCAAAGGTCGAGAAGACGCGCCTCCGGCCGCTGGCGAAGTCCCCGTCGTAGCGCTAGCCAGGTCTGATGGCCGGGGACGGTAACCGGCTCCACGTCCACCGGATTCGATCTGGGCCTGCAGAAGTCAGAACGTAGGATTCGGATGGGTGACGGCCCCCGCTGACAAGTCCTGCTGCGCCCCCGGGGCCGAGTCAAGGAGCTCGGGTTCAACCGGCAACCGCTCGGCGCGTGCCGTCGATCCGGACGGCCCGCTCTCGCCTTCGATCGACGAGGTCGTGCTGCCGGCTGGCAGTTTCCAGATGGGAACCGACGGTGACTACGGCTACTGGGCTGACGGTGAGGGGCCGGCGCATGAGATCGCCCTCGAATCCTTCGCGATCTCTCGATACACGGTGACCAACGCCCTGTTCGCCGCGTTCGTCCAGGCGACCGGCTTCGAGACCGAGGCCGAGCGGTTCGGTTGGTCGTTCGTCTTCGGGGGCTTGCTTCCGCCCGGCTTTCCGGACACCCGAGCGGTCGCTGCGGCGCCGTGGTGGCGCCAGGTCGAGGGGGCGACGTGGCGGCGTCCGGAGGGTCCCGGCAGCGACCTCGAGGGGCGTCAGGGTCACCCGGTCGTGCATGTCTCGTGGAATGACGCCCAGGCTTTCTGCGCTTGGAGCGGGACCAGGCTTCCGACGGAGGCGGAGTGGGAGTACGCGGCTCGCGGCGGAAAAGCCGGCTCGCGGTTTCCGTGGGGTGAGGACTTGGAGCCGGGGGGAGAGCACCGGATGAACGTGTTCCAAGGGGACTTTCCGGGCACGAATACGTGTGCCGACGGCTATGCGGGCACCGCTCCCGTCGGCAGTTTTCCGCCCAACGGATTCGGCCTCCACGAGGTGACGGGCAACGTCTGGGAGTGGACGGCCGACTGGTTTGACCCGGGGTACTACGCCCGCAGCCCGCGGAACAGCCCCAGCGGCCCGCGGAGCGGCCAGCTCCGCGTGATGCGCGGCGGGTCCTACCTCTGCCATGCCTCGTACTGCAACCGCTACCGGGTCGATTCCAGAAGCGCGAACAGCCCAGACTCCTCAACCGGCAATCTGGGCTTTCGCGTCGCCCGTGACCTCTAGGAGGGTGGGGCTGTCAGCATTGCCGCTCGCAAATCCCTACCCGGATTGTGCGCTTGCAGGAAGCGCGGCGAGACCCTTCGAAACCAGGTCGCGTTCGTCGCAACTAACGAGCCGATGGCTGCCTTCGTCGGCGGCTGCTGCGTAAGCAGCGTCGTAGACGGAGATCGCGTGATGCTCGGCGATCTCGGCGGCCCTCATCAAGAGAGGGCCTGTGGCTGTGAGCACACCACCGTCGTTGGCGAACTTCTCGACCACCGCGAGTAGCGGCCCCACCGACTCCGGTGCGCGCCACGCCCGTACTGCGACGTTGGCGACCTCGTAGCGGGCGAGGTCGAGCGTGGCAAGGGTGACCTCCTCGTCTTCCAGCAGCCCTCGTGCCGGCTCGTGGTGATCGTCCTCGGGGTCGAAGGCCGCGAGCAGGACGCTCGCGTCGAGAAGCAGCGTCGTCACGGACCGGGCCGCGTCGCCTTCACCTGCTCTGCGGCCCGGCCGCCGTGGGGCGAAGCGCCGCTGAGCAACGATCGCATCGCCGCCGCCCGACCCTCGCGCCGCCGGCGCAGCGCCGCGTCGGCGAAATCCCTCATGACGGCGCTGCGGGAAGTGCCACCACGGCGCGCCTCGGCGTCCACCTCGGCGAGGAGATCGTCTGGAAGGGAGACCATTACCTTTGCCATGCGCTCAGTATACCCAGGTATACCGAGGTATCGCTGGCAAGGAAAGGGACAAGGTGCCTCACAGATCCCAGCCGATCCCAGCCGATCTCGATCTAGCGAAAACCGCTTGAAACCTAGCTCCACGTAGTCCAGCGGGTCCCGACGCGGGCTCATAATCAGACCGTCCTTGTAGGAGCCCGAAGGTCGCAGGCTTGCCTGTGCCTGATGCGCCACATCCCCGCCCGCCCGGTACGTTCCCAGGTGCGATGGGGCGCGCGACGACGGACAAGGGTGCGCGGCAGTCCGAGGCGATCCTCGACTCCGCTTTGCGCTGTCTCGGCCGGGACGGCTTCGCCGCGACCTCGATGGGCCGGATCGCGACCGAGGCCGGCGTCAGCAAGCGGCTGCTGTTCCACTACTTCGCCTCACGGGAGCAGCTGTTCGACTCGCTCGCCGATGCGGTCGGTGCCCGGCTCGTCACCCAGGTGAAGGAAGCGACCGCGGGGCTCAGCACGCCCGAGGAGGTGATGGCGGCGGGGTTCGAGCGCCTCTGGAACGCCGTAACCGGCAACCGTGGCCTGCTGATCGCCTACTTCGGGCTGGTCACGGAGGCCGTCACGGACGAGCGTCTGCAGCCCGCTGCAGCCCGCCTGAAGGACCGGTTTCGCGGGCTCATCGGCGATCTCCTCGGCGAAGCCCGGGCGCAGGGCATGCGCGTCGTGATCGATGAAGGGGCGCTGACGACGCTCTTGCTCGCCGGGGTGCAGGGGCTGGCGCTCGAGTGGTTGGAGCGCGGCGACACGCCCGCGCTTGCCGCCGCTACCGCCGACTTCCAGCGGCTCGCCGCGGCGGCCGTCGCGCCGGCCTGAGCGCACGGGCGCCGTCACCAAGCAATCGCTGGTGCGTCCCTCCGCCCGCGGCACACCTGCTACCGTCTCCGCCGATGAATGTACCGATCGGTGAAGAATCTCCTGGATGAGCGCTGCTCTAGGGAGGGCCGGGTCCCCACCACAGAAAGGACGACGCATGACCGTGTCGGCTGCCCCTCGTCACGACGCGGCCTACGAAGCGATGCTGAAAACCCTTTCCGAAGGCTCGGTGCATGTGCACTTCGATCCCTATGAGGACATCGCCTGGGACTCGCCCGAGCTGGCGATCGACCAACAGGACCCTCGCTGGGTCCTCCCGCCGGCGCTCGATCCACTCGGTGCCACCGAGTGGTACCAAGCCCAGCCGCTGGACCGCCAGATCGAGATCGGCAAGGCCCACATCATGAACGTGATGAAAGTCGGCGCGGCGTTTGAGAGCATGCTCATCCGCGGCTTGATGCAGTACGCCGTTGCGCTGCCCAACGGGTCGCCGGAGTTCCGCTACTGCCTCCACGAGATGACCGAGGAGTGCAACCACATCCAGATGTTCCAGGAGCTCGTCAACCGTGTCGAGGTCGACGTTCCGGGGATGCGGCGGTGGCTGCGGCGCGCCTCTCCGTTCATCGGCGGCGCCCTCGCGTATATGCCGTTGATGCTGATGGTCTCGATCCTCGCCGGCGAGGAGCCGATCGACCATTACCAGAAGTCGATTCTGCGCGCTGGCGGAGAGATCCCTCCGGCGGTCCTGCGGACGATGGAAATCCACATCGCCGAGGAGGCCCGCCACATCTCCTTCGCCCACGAGTTCGTGCGGCTCCACGCGCCGCGGCTCAGTAGGGCGGTCCGGTTCGCGCTCTCGCTCTATTTCCCGGTGGCGATGCGCATCGCCACCGAGGAGATCATGACGATGCCGGGGTCGCTCTCACGACGGCTCGGCGTGCCGGTCGAGGTCCATCGCGAGGCCTTCTGGCGCAGCCCGAAGTCGCGCGAGATCCTGGTCTCCTACTTCGGCGACATGCGGGCGCTGGCTGAGGAGGCCGGGCTGATGAACCCGACCAGCCGACGGTTGTGGCGGCGGCTCGGCATCGACGGCAAGCGCTCTCGCTACCGCGGCGAGCCGGATCGTCAGGCGCAGACGATCGGCTGATGCCCCACGTCGTCACGCAGTCCTGCGTCGGCGACGGCTCGTGCGTCTACGCCTGCCCGGTCAACTGCATCCAGCCGACGCCGGACGACCCGGCCTTCGAGTTAGCGGAGATGCTGCACGTCGATCCCGCGGCATGCGTCGACTGCGGGGCCTGCGTCAGCGCCTGCCCGGTCGATGCGATCAAACCGTACGCCGCGCTCGATTCGGGCGAGCGGGCATTTGCGGCGATCAACGCCGGCTACTACCGCATCCCGCCTGCCCGACCGCCGCTGGCGCCGGTGCGGCCGCCGCTGCGGGTGCGCAGGGGCGCCCGCCCGCTCGCCGTCGCGATCGTCGGGTCGGGTCCGGCGGCGATGTACGCGGCAGACGAGATCCTGACCATCACGGATGCGCGGGTCGATGTCTATGAGCGCCTGCCGGTTCCCTACGGGCTGGTTCAGACCGGGATCGCGCCCGATCACCGGCGTACCCGCCGCATCGCCCGTCAGCTCGATGCCATCGCCGCCGACCCGCGCCTGCGCATGCACTTCGGGGTCGAGATCGGAACCGACGTCACCCACGATCGACTGCTGGACACGCACGACGCGGTGATCTACGCGGTCGGCGCGGCCGCGGATCGACGGTTGGAAATCCCCGGGGCCGAGCTGCCCGGGGTCGCGTCTGCCACGCAGCTAGTCGGCTGGTACAACGGCCATCCCGACCACGCCGACCGCTGCTTCGACCTCGCTCATCGACGCGCAGTCGTCGTCGGCAACGGCAACGTCGCGCTCGATGTCGCCCGAATCCTCACTGTCGACCCCGAGACGCTGGCCGACACGGATGTCGCCCCGGCGGCGCTCGCGGCGCTGCGGGCCAGCCAGCTCGAAGAGGTCGTAGTCGTCGGACGGCGGGGGCCGGAGGAGGCGGCGTTCACGCTCCCGGAGCTCGTGGGACTCAGCGCGACGCCGGGCATCGTCGTCGCGGTCCCGCCGGCGGAGCTCGCCGGCACCACCGCGGGCGATCCGAGGGTCGGCATCATGCGCACGCTCCTCGCCGACGGCCGGCCGGGCCGGCGGATCACGCTGCGGTTTGGCCTGTCTCCCCGGCGCGTACTCGGCAAGGCGGCGGTCACGGGGTTGCAGTTCGACCGCGAGACGATCGACGCCGGCCTCGTCATCACCTCGATCGGCTATCGCGGCATGCCCGTCGCCGGCCTGCCCTACGACGAGGTCACGGGCACGATCCCGAACGCGGAGGGACGCGTGCTCGACCCCACCACCGGCGCCCCCTTGCCCGGGACCTACGTGGTCGGCTGGATAAAGCGCGGCCCGACCGGCTTCATCGGCACCAACAAGTCGTGCTCTCAGGACACCGTCCTGAGCCTGGTCGAGGACCACAACGCCGGGCGGCTGGCGAAGCGGCGGGACGATTCGCCCCTGCTCTTCTGACCGAGGCCTTCCGACCTTGAAGACCACCGGATTCATTCTCATTTAGTGAGAGGAGACCATTTGAGTTCGTGGCTTGAGACAAAGACCTTCGATGCCCTTGTGGTCGAGGAGCAGCTTGCCGACCCGAGCGTTGGCGAAGAAGCTGGGCGTTTCACAGCCTCGTGTCGTCAAGCTCGAGTCCGGGGAGCACAACCCGGAGATCGACACGATCATCAACGCTGTTAGGCGGCTGGGAATCGAGTTCGTGCTGGACATCGCGCCCGCGGGGCGCAAGCCGGCGCTCGTGACGGCACGGGCGCAGAAGCGTGGAGCGATCGCTCACGACGGCGTTTCCGTGGTGGCAGCTTCTTCGGTCCAGCGCCCTAAGCGCTGAGGTCCTTCGCGCGGCTCTTACGCTTTCGCGTATTCGCCGATCTCGCCGAAGTCGACCATGACGCAGGGCTCAGAGCCGATCACCTCGGCATCGTGACCGGGCGGGATCGCCGCCACGTCCCCGGCGTTGATCTCGAGCTCAGAGCCGTCGTCCATGTAGATCCGCATGGTGCCGGAGAGGACATAGCCGAAGTGGGCCGCCTGGCAGGAGTCGGTGCCGGCGATCGGCTTTACGTTCTCCGACCACTTCCAGCCCGGCTCGAAAGTGCCCTCGAGCACCGTGTGGCCGGCAAGCTTGACCGCTTTGGCCTGACCGTTTCCCTGGAATGGCCGCGTCTCGTCGGGAGAGGTGAAATTCTTGGCTTCGGCTGCCATTGTGGCCTCCTAGGTTGACTCGGCCCCGCCTCGATCTGAACCTACACCCGACGCCGTGCGCTGACAAGTCGGGTCCCAGGCGCTCACGGCCGTCGAGAGCCGGCAGGGGATTTCTTCCCGACCACCGAGGAGAGCGGCCTGTTCGACTCCCTTGCCACCACTTGCCGGCATGTCGGCCAGCACCCAAAGACCGGAAGCTGCGGTGAGAGCTGCGACGAGGGAGATAGCGCCGCCATAGCCGAGCGCGTCCGAGGCCACCCCGGCGACCAGAGCGCCGACCGCGTAGCCCATATCGCGCCAGAAGCGGTAGACCCCGACGACCGGAGCCCGAGCGACCGGCGAGACGGCATCGGAGATCGCCGCGATCAGCGTCGGGTAGACGAGGGCGGTGCCGAGGCCGAGGAGGACGGTGGCCGCGAGCGCGAGGCCGAGGGCACCGTCGCTCAGCGCGAGCAGAGCGAGCGCCGCTGCCTGCACGAGCATCCCGGCGACGATCAGCGGCTTTCGCCCGACCGAATCCGACCAGGCGCCGGTCGCGATCTGGGCCACAGCCCAGACGCCGGGGTAGACCGCGGCGACCAGCCCCACGTCGGCGACGCCCGCGCCGTGCGCGGCGAGGAACAGCGGCACGAGCCCCCAGGCGAGGCCGTCGTTGAGGTTGTTGACGAGCCCCGCCTGCGAGCAGGAGCGCAGGGCCGGGGCCCGGTAGCTCGCCTCGGCGAAGGCGCGCGCCAGCCGCGGCGGGGCGCCGTCGGCTTCGGCGTGGTGGCTTGCCTGCTCGAGGGCGACGTGGGCGCCGGTGTCGCGGACGAAGAGGACCGAGAGCAGGAAGGCGCTGAGCGCGACGGCCGCCCCTGCAACGACGAGCACGTCGCGGGCGGCGAACTCGGCCGCGAGCCAGCCGGTCAGGCCCGCCGCGAGAGCGACGCCGCCGTACCCCGCTGCCTCGTTCAGCCCGAGCGCAAGACCGCGGCGCCGCGGGCCGACCAGGTCGATCTTCATCACCACGGTCATCGACCAGGCAAGGCCCTGGTTGATCCCGAGCAGGAGGTTGGCGGCGACGATCCAGCCCCAGCTCGGCGCCACCGCGATCAGCAGGGGGACCGGCAGCGCGGCCGCCCAGCCGGCGATCAGGAGCCGGCGCCGCCCGACCCGTTGCGCGAGGGCGCCGGCACCGAGGTTGGTGGCGGCCTTGACCAGCCCGAAGGCGACGATGAAGGAGAGCACCGCCGCGTTGGAGTCGAGGCCGAAGTCTTCGCGGCCGATCAGCGGCAGGGTCGAGCGCTCCAGGCCGACCATCGCCCCGACGAAGGCGTTGACGGCGACGAGCAGCGCGAACTGCGCGGCGTTCTCGCGCAGGCCCAGCCGAACCGGAGGATTCACGACACTTTGGCGAGCGGTCTGCCGCTGCGGTTGGCGGCGACGATCGCAGCCTGCTGCTCGGGGGGCGGCGGAATCTCCGCGGTGATCGCGGCGACGAACTCCTCCTCGGAGCCGAGCCCAAGCGCCGGGTTGTGGCGACGCTCGAAGCCGATGCTGGAGGCCGGGTTGGCGGAGAGCCCGCGCCCGCAGACAGAGCCCGAGTAGTGGGAGGGGTAGAGGACGAGGTGGTCGGGAAGCGCCAGCAGGCGCTCGGTCAGCGAGCGGTACAGCGCCCGGGCCATCTCCTCGACGCTGTGCTCGGCGCCCGCGTGGAGGTCGGGGCGCCCGGCGTCGCCGACGAGCAGGGCATCGCCGCTCAGCACGAGCCAGGGCTCCTCGCTTCGGGTGCGATCGGTGACGAGATAGGCGTGGTGGGCCGGCGCGTGGCCCGGAGTGGCGACCGCCTCGACCTCGGTGTTGCCGAGCTTGACCACCTCGCCGTCGGCGAGCGGGTGATGGTCGAATTCGACCCCGGCCCCGGCGGGGATGTAGGCGCGGGCGCCGGTGCGCTCGACCAGCGCCGGCAGGCCGGAGACGTGATCTGCCTGAACGTGAGTCTCGAAGACCGCGACGATCGCCGCGCCCTGCGCTTCGGCGAGGGCGACGTAGTCGTCGACCAGGTCGACATGCGGCTCGACCACGGCCAGCCGGCCGTGGGTCTTGCAGCCCAGCAGGTAGGAGGCGCAGGCGGTCTCGTCGTTGAGGAGCTGTCGGAAGAACACGTCGGCCTCCAGTCGATTCGCAGGTTGGCCTTGACAACTTATCAAGAATTCTATTGAATAGCGGATTATGGCATCGGGAGAGGCGAAGCAGACGCTGTTCGAGGCGATTGCTCTGATGGGCAAGGCGTTCTCCAGCCCGCGCCGGCTCGAGCTGCTCGACCTGCTGGCGCAGGCGCCTCGCAGCGTCGAAGAGCTCGCCGATGCGAGCGACCAGTCGGTCGCCAACGCCTCCCAGCACCTCCAGGCCCTGCACGCTGCCGGCATGGTCACTCGGACCCGCGAAGGCACGCGGGTCCGCTACGCGCTCGCCGGCGAGGAGGCGCTGCGCCTCTGGCTGGCGCTGCGCGACGCTTCTGCGGCTCGCCTCGCCGAGGTGCAGCGCGCCGCCCACGATTACCTCGGGGAGGACGTCGAGACGGTCGGGCGCGAGGAGCTGCTGCAGCGATTGGCGAGCGGGGACGCGCTGCTGGTCGACGTGCGGCCGGAGGAGGAGTTCGCCGCCGGCCACATCGAGGGCGCCCGCTCGATCCCGATCGAGGAGCTGGAGCGGCGACTGGACGAGCTGCCCGCCGACCGCGAGGTCGTCGCCTACTGCCGCGGACCATTCTGCGCCTACGCGCACGAGGCGGTCCGCCGGCTGCAGGACTCCGGGCGCGAGGCGCGGCGACTTGAGGACGGGTGGCCCGAGTGGCGCCTGGCCAATCAGCTCACGCAAACCCACTGAGGGAGAGGAACCGACGATGGACACGACCCAAGCGCTCGACACCGCCGATCTGACCAGGCGGGTCAAAGGCATGTATCAGGAGGTCGCGCTCCATCCCGAGCACGAGTTCCACTTCGAGACCGGCCGCCCGCTCGCCGAGCACCTGGGCTACCCGCCGGCGGATCTCGACCGTATCCCCGCCGCGGCGATCGACTCTTTCGCCGGGGTCGGCTACTTCCTCGACCTGGCGGCAATCGAGCCGGGTGATGTCGTCCTTGACCTCGGCAGCGGCTCGGGCACCGACTCGCTCTTGGCGGCGCTCACCGCCGCGGAGGGCCGGGTGATCGGCATCGACATGACCGACGAGCAGCTCGCCAAGGCGAGGCGCCTCGCCGAGGAGGCGGGAATCGGCAACGCGGAGTTCCGCCGGGGGATGATCGAGGAGCCCCCGATCGAGGCCGAACCTGTCGACTGCGTGATCTCCAACGGGGTCGTCAACCTCTCGCCCGACAAGGGCGCAGTCTTCGCCGCCGCTGCGGCGGCGCTGCGGCCCGGTGGCCGGCTGGCGATCGCCGACATCGTCAGCGCCAAACCCCTCCCCGAGGGAGTCACCTGCGACGCCTCGCTGTGGGCGGCCTGCATCGGCGGCGCGATGCAGCGCGACAGCTACCTGGAGACGATCGAGCGCGCCGGCTTCGAGATCGCCGAGGTCCGCGAGAACGACTACCGCTTCACCTCCGACCGCGCCGACAGCGCCACGCAGAAATACGGCGTCACCAGCATCTCCCTGCTGGCCCGTCGTACCGGGGAGGGGTCGAAATGATCGAGCGCTTCGGAACCTGGTCGCGGAGCTGCCTCACCATGCAGGGGTACGGCGCCCTCAACGACTCGGAGCGCAGGAGCCTGTGGCTTGGCTTGCGCTTCTCGCCCCTGCTCTGCTTCGCCGGGATCGCGCTTGGCGCCGTGCTCGCCAGCCCGGCTTTGCTGTTCGTGATGGCTCTCACCGCCCTGCTCGGCGGGTTCGTCATGGCCAAGCATCCCTTCGACTATCTCTACGAGGCGGCGTTGCGGCCACTGCTCGGCGGCCCGAGCGTGCCGCCCAGCCCGCCGCCCCGCCGCTTCGCCTGCCAGCTCGCGACGCCCTGGATCGCGGCGATCGCTCTCGCCTTCGCTGTTGGCGCGGGGACGTTCGCCTCGGTCCTCGCCGTCCCCCTGCTGGCGGCGGCGGCGACGGTCGTGACCACGAACTGGTGTCTGCCCTCGCTGATCTACGGCCTCCTGCATGGGGGCCGGGATGGCGAGCCGAGGCCGCTCTGACATAAACGAACACCGGGAGGAGATGTAGACGGCAGACGGAGAGCGCGTAGTTGTCGGCTGTACGTACAGCGAGCAAGGAGGTGGTGATGTGGCTGACGGTCGACGGCGTTCGCCTAGCGCTATCTAGTGCATCCCTCCTCGCTGTTGGTCCCTGAGCGCGCCTCGCCCAAAGGGGATCAACGAGAGGCGGAAGGGGAGCGTTAAGCCCTCGCGTCGGTTTACAATTCCGGCTGCAAAACCGAGTGTTTATAGCTCAAGGAGGGCTGGTGCCTGGATGTGTGCGGGGTGGCTGAGGCGATCGCGAGGCCGGGCAGGGGGCACTGGACGGGCAAGCGGCTGTTTCGGGCTCGGGGCCGCTTTCGGCTTGGTGCGGCTTTCGCGGGCGTGACCTGCCTTACGGCTCTTGGGCTCTGCCCGCCGGCATCGGCGGCGATTACTCGTTCGGGCACGCTGCGAGCGAGGGTGGCCGACAACTTTCGGACCGGCCGATCGACCACCAGGTACACCCTGCAGACCCGCGGCGATGAGATTCAGCTGCGGCCGACGGCGCTCAGCGCCGAACCTGGCGAAAAGGTCGTGGTCACGGGCGAGATGCGAGACGGCCTTCTCGCCGGAGCCGTCCGGAGTTCGCCGAACCAGCTCCAGGCCCTGGCACCGCCGTCGGCACGGGGGGCGGGATTGGTGCAAGCGGCCGAGTCTCCCGCCGAAGAAGGCGCGCGCAACGTCGCGGTCATTCTGTTCAGCCTTCCCGGGGATTCTCCCTCCTGGTCCGTGGAACAGGCCCGATCGAGGGTCTTCACCGCCTCCAACTCGGTCAACGCCTTCTACGAGGAGGAGAGCTACGGCGAGATTTCCCTGAAGGGCAAGCTGCGGGCCGACGGGGACGTGTTCGGGCCATTCAGCCTCAGCGGCTCGGCGGCGGGCTGTCCCTACGGAACGTGGGACGACGAAGCCGACCAGGCGGCGGCGGAAGCAGGGATCGACCTCACCGGCTATCAGCACATCGTCTACATCTCCCCCTTCGAGAGTGAATGCCAGTGGGGGGGAATCGCGACCGTGGGTGGGAGCCGGGTCAACATCAACGGCAACTCCCTCGGGGAAGCCCCCACGGCGGCCATCGCGCACGAGCTGGGTCACAACCTCGGCTTGGAGCACGCCGGCAGCTGGACCTGCACGTCCGGCGGGGTGAGGGTCCAGATCAGCGACACCTGCACGATCAGCGAGTACGGCGACCCCTTCGACAACATGGGCACCGGATTCAGGCACAACAACGGCTGGAATCTGGCCAAGCTCGGCATCCTCGGCCCGGAAAACGTCGAGACGGTCACTACCTCGGGCACCTATTCGATTCGCTCCGCGCTCGCCCCGACGACGGAACCGACCGTGCTGCGCGTTCCGCGGGCGCGAGCGGTCAGCAGCAACAGCGTCACCTCCTGGTACTACCTCGAAATCAGGCAGACCGGTGGCGTCTTCGAGAACGTCTCCGACGCCACCACGACGGGTGTGTCGATCCGTGCGACGGCGGAAGGCCAATCGCCGGAGACGCTGCTGCTCGATGCCAATCCAGCGACGTTGACCTTCGCCGATGCCCCGTTGCAGGCTGGAGAGACGTTCGACGGAGGACCCGTGCAGATCAAGACCATCTCGGCGGGAAATGGGCATGCGACCGTGGAAGTCGAAGTCGACACCGAGCCCCCGAGCCGCCCCGAACTCGAAGCGACCGTCAGCGCCGACGGAGTCCAGCTGAACTGGGTGAGCAGCGACAACGTGGGAGTGGAAACCTATTTCGTCTACCGGGACGGCAAGTTGCTGACCACCCGCTCAGCCCCCGCCTTCCTCGATCGCTGGGCGCCGGCGGGCAGCCACGATTACACCGTGGTTGCGCGTGACGAATCCCGTAACGAAAGCGAACCGTCCGAACCGCTGATGGTCACCGTCCCGGTCCTCTCGGGGCCGACCTGCTCGGGGGAGAAGTGCAAGCTTGCCTACCGTTACTCCGGAGCGCCCGCAACCTGGACCGTGCCGCCTGGCGTGAACGGCGCGCTCCTGACCGTTGACGGCGCGGCGGGCGGGGGCATCGGCGGAGGGCCGGAGCGGGGGGGCGGGAGCGGCGGCCGGATCTGGGCCACGCTGGAATCGCTGACGCCGGGACAGGTGGGGGAGATCAGCATCGGGGGACAGGGCAAGCCCTACGCCCAGGGGGGCGCCGGGGGTTTCAACGGCGGCGGCGACGGCGGCATCGGAGGAGGGGGCGGCGGGTACACGACCTTCGCGCTCGGCTCGACGCTCGAGGTGCTCGCCGGCGGGGGTGGTGGCGGTGGTCTGGACGGCGCCAACGGCACGTTGAGCGCGACCGGCGGCCACGGCGGCGCCGGCGGCCAGCTCGGCTCTACTGGCACTCGCGGCTTCAACAACATCGCGCAGGGGGCGACTCTCGGGGGCGGCAAGGGGGGAATCGGGGGCGGTGCAGGCGTCACGGGCGGAGAAGGAGGAGGGGTGACCGGTTCGACCGCCTGCCCGGGAGGCGCTCATCCAGGCGCATCAGGCGCGCCGGGAAGCAGTCTCAGCGGCGGCGGCGGGGTCGCGGAAGCCGGCGGCGGTGGAGGAGGCGGCTATGTCGGCGGCGGCCAGGGTGGTGGAGCCGCCGGCGACGAGTGCGGCGCCACGGCCGGCTCGGCAGGCGGTGGGGGTGGGTCCAGCTTCGCGGCGGCCGGGCTCAACGCGAGCTTCGAAACGGCGAGCGGGGAAGGGGACGGGTGGCTGTCGATCGAATACGGGGACCCGGTTGAACTTGCCTCTCACGGCTATACGACCTATGGGGACCAGGAGCTCGACGTTCCAGCCGGCCTGGGGGTTCTTTCGGGTGGGTCGATTCCAGAAGGTGCCTCACTGACCCTGCTCGCTCCCCCGGCCCATGGCACCCTGACCATGCAGAGCGATGGGTCGTTCACCTACCTGCCGGAAGCTTCCTATCTCGGATCGGACTCCTTCACCTACAGGGCAACCGATCCCGCCGGCAATTACGCTGAAGCCACGGCCACGCTGAACGTGGCCGGTCCGCCCTCCGCGGCGATCTCATCGCCGCCCGCCGGCGGTGTCTATCTGGTCGGGCAGGTGGTGCCGACGGCGTTCTCATGCACGGAGGGAACCGGCGGAACCGGCCTCTCCTCGTGCAACGACTCCAGCGGCGCCACCAGCGTGCGCGGAGGCGCTGGTCAACTCGACACCTCGTCGGTCGGAGACCACACCTACACGGTGACGGCCGTATCCCAAAGCGGCCTGACGAACACCGCGTCGATCGACTACTCGGTGGTGCCGCCGCCTGTAGAGCCGGAAGGAGCACCGGGCGGCTCGGAAGCGCCAGGTGGGCCGGAAGGGTCGCCGGGCCCCACTGAAGTGCCAGGCGGCGGTGGTGAAAAGCAGCCCTTCGAACTCGAGCTCACCGCCGGCGTCGAGCGAAGAACTCTGCGTCAGCTGATGCGGAGCGGGAAGCTCCCCATCGCGGCCAAGGTCGACGAGGGGGCCAGGCTGGTGGTGACCGGACGGGCCAGGCTCCGGGTCGGCGCGGGTCGGCCGGATGCGACGCTCCTCGTTGCTGTCTTCAGGAAAAAGACTGTCCGCTTTTCCGCGGCTGGCGAGCGGAAAGTGACTCTAGCCTTGACTCCGAGAGGGCGTAGGGCGCTGCGGCGCCTGCGCAAGGTTCGAATCGTGATCGTCGGGAAGGCGACCGATGCGATTGGCCGAACCGCGAGAAGCAGCGCGAAACTGACCTTTGCGCGGGCGAGCAGGCGTCATGCGCCTTGCTCGAGAGGGGTGGTCGCCAGCCGCGAGCGCAGGACGAGGGTCGTGCTCTGCACGACGAGGGCCGCCGCCGCGGCGACTCCGAATGCGGCGGCGCTGGGGAGATCGGGGAGGGAAATCGCCAGGACGAAGCAGAAGGCGGCGAAGCCGTAGAAGCCGAGCAGGAAGTTCCGCAGCAGAAGGACGACTTGGTCGGCGCCGGCGTGGGCGTACGTGAAGATGGCAAGGACGCTCGTGATGATCGGGAATGGCGCCAGCAGGTCGCTCAGGTGGGGGCAGGATCTTCACCGCCATCAAGGTCATGCGGCGTCAGGCTCGCAGATCGGCCCGGCACCGTCTCGACGAGTGTGCACCGACGCCTGTTTTTCTGACCATAGGAAAGTATTACTTCACGAAAGAAGGCTTACGGTTCGGATGGCGTATGTTCCCGGAAATGGGCTGGATCTACAACCAGACGGTGGGGCGCGGGTTCACGCTGTGGTACGGCGCGGTGATGCGCCGAATCGACGAGTTGGGTTTGGCCGAGGTTCGCCGCGAACTGCTGTCGGAAGCTTCCGCAGGGCCGGACCGACGTCGAAGTGTTCCAGGCTCCCGCCGAAGCGCTCCCGTTCGGCGCCGAGAGCTTCGACTACGTCACCTGCACGATGGTGATCTGCACGATGCCGGATCCGGAGGCCGGGCTGCGCGAGGTGGCTCGCGTGCTGAAGCCGGGCGGGAAGCTGCTCTTCCTCGAGCACGTCCGCTCCGAGGACGCCGGCGTCGCGAAGGTCCAGGATCGCCTGGAACGGCCGTGGCGCTTCTTCGCCGCCGGTTGCCACTGCAACCGCGACAGCCTGGCAGCCATAGAAGCGTCGCCGCTCGCCGTGCAGGACATCGAGCGCGGCCGGATGCCGCTTGCCCCGGAGTTCATGAAACCCCTGATCGTCGGCAGCGCGATTTCGAGGGGCTGAAGCCGGGGCGGTCCGCTCGCCGGTCCTCGCCGACGCGCTGACGGCTGCACCACTTCCCGGTCCGGAAGCGGAATTCAGGGGTAAGATGCGCGGCGTGAAGGCCGCCCCACGCCTTCGACCGCGCCTGCCACGGTCACCCGGCGATCTTCTCCCTCGCAGGGGCGGGGTTGATTTTCGGCGCCGGCCAGCAGGGAATTTTCACCAAGCGAGCCGGCCGGCCTGATGTCAGCGAGCGCCGATAAGCCTGACCCGCAGCGGCGGCCCGCGGATGGGGCGACCGCCGCCCGGGTGAGGCGGAACCCGATCCGCTGGTTCCTGGCGATGCTCCTCTCGGACCGGCCGATGAGCGCGAGCGAGCTCGCCAGAGCGGCCGAGATGGAGCCGACCGCCGTGCGCCGCCACCTGAGGGAGATGGAGAAGGCGGGGGCGATCGAGCTCCTCGAGCTGCGAAGGCGCCGGGGCACCAATGAGAAGTTCTACCGGCTCTGCAGCGACTTCGTCATCAGCGACGAGGAGCGCGCCAAGCTCACGCTCGAGGAACGGCGCCGGATCGATGCGTACACCCTCAAAGTGGCGCTGGGCGAAGCTCTGCGCTCCCTCGTCTCGAGGCCGACTGCGAGCTCGCAGGGGCGGGCGGACAACTGCCTCACGAGGGTCCCGATGGTCCTCGACGAGGAGGGATGGACCGAGCTGGCACGGCTCCACTACGAGTCCTATCTGAAGGTGATGGACCTGCGCGAACAGGTCGAGCGGCGACTGCGCTCACGGGGCGAAGAAGGCATCCGCGCCACCTCACTCATCCTTTTCTTCGAGGTCAGCCCTCCCGGTTGAGAATCTTTGGTGTAGTGAATGATCTCTTGTCCGAGGGAGAGTTCGCCAGTTTGTACGTTTTTGACGCTTCGTTTGTATTTGGCGAGCCAGCCAGATATATGTTGCAAAAGATGCGGTAGCTAAACACGGCGGATTCGCTGAGGGGGCGGATTCGTCTACGGCGCACTTGCTGGGGGAGCGGTTCGTCACGGGAGGTGCGATACGTATGTGGGATTGCGCGGCGATATGCCGTGGAAAAACACGCTGGTTGGTTCTGCCGGCACTGGTTGCCATGCTCGCGGCGCTGGCCGCTTCTTCGGCCGCGGCGCCCGCCGCGCCGCCGCCCGCGATTCCGCTCGCGGTGGACCCCGGCGTCCCCGCCAACGGCCGAGCCTGGGAGCTCGTCAGCCCCGAAGAACCGGTCTCCGCCTCTCTGCAGCGGCTCGCGCACGGGTACGTCGCGGCTTCCGGAAACCGGATCCTCTACTCGACTCTCGGCAAGCTCCCCGATGCTCCGATGCAGGAATACGTCGCTGTGAAGGCCTTGGCAATTCGGGAGAGCTCTGGCTGGGTAAGCGCCACCCTGTTCCGGCCGAGCGTTCAGCACGACAGCCCGACCGTGGATGCTGTCAACCGTGACCTGAGCGAATGGATCATCAACGGATCCACCGCCAGCGGTGGTCCTCACCTCCTGCGGATCGCGATCGACGGTTCATGGACCCAGGTGGCCGGCAGCGAAACGCCCGGCACGATGCCGTTCATCGGCGCTTCCGAAGATCTGCAGCGGGTCTATTTCAGCTCCTCGTTGCATCTCGTTTCCGCCGACGCCGGGCGCACCTCCGGCAGCTCGATCTACGAGTCATCCGGCGACGGAGGCATCCAGCTCGTCGACGTCGGCTCCGCCGGCCAGCCGATCTCGAGCTGCGGCTCGGAACCGGTGGCTGCGTCAGTATCACCACGCCAGGGGGTCTCGCTCGACGGGCGCCGGATCTACTTCACGAGCCACCCCGGCTGCGCCGGGACGGCTCGTGTCTACCTCGGCGAACCCGGCGCGCCTGCGGTCGAGGTGTCGGCCTCACGCTGCGACCTCGCCGACTGCGGACCCGAAGCCGACGTCGAATTTGCCGCCGCAACCCCCGACGACTCCAGCGCCTACCTGTTGACGACCCAGCGGCTGACCGACGACGACACCGACTCCCACGTCAGCCTCTATCGCTACGACGCCGAAACCGGTGAATTGACCCTGCTCACCCCGAGCGCGGACGAAATCAGCACGATCGCCGGGGTGCAGGTCTCCGAAGACGGCACGAAGGTCTATTTCAGCGGTGCCAGCCCGGAAAGCTTCACGAAACACCTCTTCGAGGTGGACGGCAGTGGGCTCCACCAGCTCCCGATCATGTTTCCATGGTTCAGCGGACAGTTGCAGCTCTCCGCCGACGGGAACGTAGCGGTGGTGGCAACGCAGAGCTCACTGCTCCCCGAAGACACCGATTCGGCTGTGGACGTCTACCGCTACGACGACCGGTCGGAAACCCTGACCCTGCTCTCCTCCGGTGGCAGCGGCGGGAAGGCGGCGACCTTCGTGGATGAAGCGGAAAACCAGACCCTCGCGGACCCGGTAGGCGGCGGGTACCGAGTCATGTCCGCCGACGGCAGCCGGATCTTCTTCACCACCGCCGAAGCGCTCCTTCCCCAGGACCACAACGAACTCGACGACGTCTACGAATGGACCGAAGGGGGCCTGGGGCTGGTCAGCAGCGGAGCCGCGGACGCTGTGGGCTCCTTCCTCGACGGAGTGACCCCGGATGTCTCGAGCGTGTTCTTCACGACCGGAGACACGCTGCTGCCCCGCGACCGCGACGGCGGCGCCCGCGACATCTACGCCGCCCGGATCGGCGGCGGCTTTCCGGAACCCCCGCCGCCCGCCTCCTGCGAAGGGGAAGCCTGCAGGAGCGCCGTTCCCCCGCCGGGTCCGCGGGTGGCACCGCGCAGTGCCGCAGCCGGCAACCGCCTCAGGCTCGGCAGGATCAGCGCCGCCGACCGCCGCCGGATGGCGGCGACGGGCCGGATCGACCTGCTGGTCGAAGCCCCCCGGCCCGGCCACCTCTCGGCCGTGGCGAGAGCCCGCGTCGGCAGGCGTGTGCGCACCGTGGCGAAGACGGCGGCCAAGGTGGCGGCGCCGGGGCCGCTGCATCTGCGGATGCGGCTTTCCCGCCCGGCGCGGGCCCACCTCGCCGGCGGCCGGAAGCTGCGGCTGCGGCTGCGGCTGCGGCTCGGGAAAACGGTTCCGCCGAAGGGATTGCGGATCGTCCTGGGAGGTCGTCGGTGAGGGCCCGGATCGCCCGCGCGGCCGTGCTGGTTGCGCTGGCGGTCGCGCTCCCGGCGACTGCTGCCGACGCGACCCTCGTGATCCCGGCCGAATCGCTGTCGCTGACGACCTACGGCGCCGACGGCCAGCCCGAAGCGCGGGCCGGGGCTCACCCCGACCGCCTCGTGCAGACGTTCGAAACCGCCCAGGCGCCGGGACCCGAAGAAAATCTCAAGAGCGTTGTCGTCGAACTGCCGCCGGGCCTAACCGGCGACCCATCCGCGGTTCCGTTCTGCCCTCGAGAGGATCTGGAAAGCCTGTTCGGAGCAACGTGTCCGGCCGACTCCCAACTGGGCGTCTTCTACGCGGCCGGTGAAGGATACGGCATCTACAACCTCAAACCTGGACCGGGCGAAGCGGCCTCCTTCGGAATGAGCATTCTCCTTCCTTATGTCTTCCGCGGCGGTTTACGCCCGGCCGACCAGGGCCTTTCGCTGACCCTACCGAGGGTCGATCCGCTCAAGGTGTTCGGCGAAGAAGGGAACTTCCACGGCGGCAAGATCGAACTCTGGGGGATTCCCGCCGACCACCAGGAAGAGGGGGAAGCGATTCCCCGCCGGGCGCTGCTGACCACCCCCACCCGCTGCGGCACCCCGCTCGGCTCGGTGGTCGAGCTGCGCACCTGGGAGAACCCCGAAACGCCGATCGTCGCCTCGGCCGACACCGGGATGCCCCTGGCCGGCTGCGACCAGCTCCCCTTCGACCCGAGCTTCAGCTTCGCGTTCGACCAGCCGCGGGCCGACGCGCCGACCGGAGCCCAGGTCGGGGTCGCGATGCCGCCCGAACCCAGCGACCCGGCCGCCAGGGCCCAGTCGCAAATCGAAGGCCTGAGCCTCGCCTTCCCCCCCGGCACGGCGATCTCCCTCGGCGCCGCCGCCGGGGTGGGCATCTGCACCGACGCGCAGCTCGGCCGCGGCACCGAAGCCGACCCGCAGTGCCCGCCCGCCTCGAAGGTGGGGTCGATCGAGCTGCAGATCGGCTCGCTTGAAAAACCGCTGGAGGGCTCGGTCTATCTCGGCCAGGAAGCTCCCGGCGAGCGCTTCCGCCTCTTCATCGCCGCCGCGGGAGCCGGCACGACGGTGAAGCTGGTGGGCCGTCTTCGGGTCGACCCGGCCGGGCGGCTCAGCGTCGAGATGCCCGACCTGCCGCAGGCCCCCTTCCGCGAGATCACCCTGCACCTCGACGGCGGCCCCGGCGCCCTGCTTGCAACCCCGCTCGCCTGCGGCCCGGTCACGGCGACCGCGACGCTCACCCCCTACAGCGGCGCCGCGGCGGCCCGGCGCGAAGCGAGGATGGACCTCGCCGCCCCCGGCGGCGGCGCCTGCGCCGGCGGCAAGCTGCCCTTCTCGCCCGGCTTCGAAGGCGGCAGCACCAGCGACCGGGCCGGGACGGCGAGCGGATTCACGACGACGATCCGCCGCAGCGACGGCGAAGCGCTGCCCTCGCGGGTCGAAGTGCCGCTGCCGGTGGGGATGAGCGCGAGCCTCGGCACCGTGCCGCTCTGCGAGGAGGCGGCGGCTGCCGCCGGCCAGTGCCCGGCCGCGAGCAGGATCGGCAGCGCCCTCGCCGAGCTCGGCCCCGGCTCCTCTCCCGCTGCGATCGACGGCGAGATCTACCTGACCGGCCCCTACCGGCAGGCCCCCTACGGGTTGTCGATCGCCTTCGGGGCGAAGATCGGGCCCTTCGACTTCGGCCGCCTGGTGGTGCGCGCGGCGCTCCGCATCGACCCCCTGAGCGGCCGCGTGGAGGTCCTCACCGACCCGCTGCCGACCAGCGTCGAAGGCATCCCGGTGCGGTTCCGCGAGATCGGCCTCGACCTCGACCGGCCGGGCTTCCTCCGTAACCCGACCGGCTGCAGGCCGCAGCAGCTCTCGGCGTCGTTTCGCTCCGCCGAAGGGGCCACCGCAAGCGCCTCGGTCCCCTACGACGTCAAGGGCTGCGTCGAGCTCCCCTTCCACCCGCGTTTCTCGCTCGCCCTCCAGGGCCGCTCGCAGCTGCGCCGGGGCGGCCGGCCCGGGCTGCTGATCGGCGCCAGGCTCCCCGCCGGGGAGGCGACCCTGCGCGCCTCGAGGATCCTCCTGCCCCGCCTCCTGCGCTTCACTGGCAAGGGCGCGCTGGAACTCTGCTCGCGCGGCGCGGCTGCCGAAGCGCGCTGCGGCAGGAAGTCCCGGATCGGCACCGCGGTGGCCAGGACGCCGCTGCTGGGGCAGCCGATGAAGGGCTACGTCTACTCGATCCAGCCCAAGGGCAAGGGCCTGCCGGGGATCTGGGTCGACCTGCGCGGGAGCGGCGTCCGCGTCGAGCTGCAGGGAAAGACCCAGGTCAAGCACCACCACCCGGTCACCGCTCTCACCGGGATACCCGACTTCCCGCTTTCCTCGTTCAGGTTGAGGCTGCGGGGCGGCAAGCACGGGCCGCTCACCCTCGCCGCCGACCCCTGCGGGCGGCGGCTGCGGGCGGCGCTGCGGCTGATCGGGCACAACGCTGCCGAAACGCGGCCGCGCGCCCGGATCGCGGTTCCCTGTCACCGCCATGGCTGAAGAGCGAGCCCTCGCATCCGCTCCCCGCCGCAGGACCCCGCTGGGGTGGGTCGCCGACCTCGTCGTCGCCCATCCGCGCTGGATCGTTGCCGTCTGGGTGCTGGTGATCGGCGGTCTCTCGATCGCCGGCAAGAGCCTCGAAGGCGACGTCTCGACCCGGCCGATCTACGTCAGCGGCGGCGCCGCCGAGCGGGCCCATGAAATCGCACGGCGCGAGTTCGGCGACGAAGAAGCCCTGGTCGTGATGCTGCACGGGCCCAGCGCGGCGGTCGAACGGCAGGGCCCCCGGCTGGTCGAAAGCCTGAGGACGCTGCCGAAGACGCTGGTGATCTCGCCCTGGAGCTCGAACGGCACGATCGAAGGACTGCACCCGAAGCCGGGGGTCGCCGCGGTCCTCGTCAGCATCGGCCAGACGTCCACGGCGGCGAATACGGACATCGTCCCGACCGTGCGGGGGAAGGTCGGGGAAACCGTGTCGGCTCCGGTCCGCGTCGACGTCGCCGGCGGCCCGGCGGTCGTCGACTCGCTGCGGGCCTCGGTCAAGCGGGCCACCTCCTTCGGTGAGCTGCTGGCGATCCCGGTGCTGGTGCTGGTCCTCCTCCTCGTCTGCCGCTCGCCGCTGGCGGCGGCGATTCCGGTGATCATCGGCGGGCTGATCACCTCGGCGACGCAGGGCGTCCTCGACCTCTGCACCGGGATCACGACGATCGACTCGATCGCGATCGGGATTTCGGCGATGTTCGGCCTCGGCCTTGGGATCGACTACTCGCTGCTGGTGATCTCACGCTTTCGCGAGGAGTGCGAGAAAGGGCAGGAGGTCGGGGAGGCGGTGCGGGCAACCGTCCTCGCCTCCGGCCGCTCGATCCTCCCCGCGGGAGGGGGACTGACCCTGGCGATGCTCGTCTCGCTGGCCGTGCTGCCGGGCTCGCTGGTGATCACGAGCGCCCTGGCGGTGATCGCGGCGGCGCTGCTGAGCGTTGTCTCGGCGATGTTCCTGGCTCCCGCGGTGCTGGCGCTCCTCGGCGCCCGGATCGATCGCTGGGCGCTGCCGCGCCGCCGCGCCGGCGGCGCCATCGCGATGGGCTGGTCGCGCGGGCTCTCGAGCCGGCCGGCGGTGGTGCTGGGCCTCGTCTTCGCCCTCTTCGTCTGCAGCGCCTTCGCCTTCGCGCTCAAATCCGGCACCGGCAGCGTCGCCCAGCTTCCCCCCGACGACCCCGGGCGCCTGCAGCAGGAAAACATCGAGCGGCACCTCGGTCCCGGCTGGCTGGCCCCGTTCGAAATCGTCATGACCTCGGACGATGGACCGGTAACGACCGCGAAGCGTCTGAACGCGCTCTCCGACTTCCAGCGCCGGGTCGAACGGGACCCGGGGGTCGAAGCGATGGCGGGGTTCGCGGGGTTGCAGGGGACGACCGCGAAGCTGGCCTCGGCGGAAGCGAGCTACGACGAACAGGAAAAGGGCCTGAACCGGCTCGACCGCGGGCTCGCCGGCACCCAGCACGGCGCCGCCTCGACCAGTGCCGGGTTCGGCCGGGCGGCGGGCGGGGCGCGGCAGATCGACGCCGCGCTGGGCCAGGCGAAGACGGGCTCCGGCAAGCTGACCGACGGACTGAAGCAGACCTCGCGCGGCTCGCAGCGGCTCACCACCGGGGTCGGGCGGGCCGGGGAAGGCAGCGGCAAGCTCACCGCCGCGACCTCGAAGGCGACCTCCGGCGCCGGTCGCCTGGCCGATTCGATCGCGAAGGCCCAGCAGCGCGCGGCCGAAGCCGTCGAAAGCTCCCAGCCGCTGAAGAACTCGCTGCTTACCGGCGAAGAAACCCTCGCCGCGGCGCCGCTCGCGGGGGCCGAAGAACAGATCGGCGCCGCCTGGCAGGCGCTCCGGGGGATGACCAGCGGGCGCAGCGACCCCCGCTACGCCGAAGCGGTGGAAGCGGTGCGCCAGGCCAGCCGCACGATCTCCGGGACCGACCCAGCCGGCGAAGAAGAAGCGGAAGTAAGCGCCGATTCCGTCACGGCGACGGTGAGGCGGGCGATGAACCAGTTCAACCTTGCCCTATATCTCACCGCCCGCCAGGAAAAGAACGGCCGCAAGGCCAGCGACGGGATGACTCGCCTGGCGAAGGCGGCGAAGAAGCTCGAAGCCGGCCTCGCCAAGCTCCTCACCCACAGCCGCAAGCTCAGCGCCGGCCTCGACAAGCTCTCGCGCAGCGGGCAGCGGCTTCCGGACGGGCTGCTGCGGCTCGCCGCGGGGGCCGGCCGGCTGAGCGGCGGCCTCGGCGAAATCGAGAGCGGGGCGGCAGGTCTCGCCGGCGGCCTCGACGGCGGCGCCCGGAAATCGCAGCGCCTCGTCAGCGCCCTCGGGCAACTCCACGCCGGCGTGGAAAAGCAACGCGACCCGAGCTCCGCCAGCCTCAGCGAACGGTCCCCCGGCCTCTTCCGCTCCGGCTACTTCTTCCTTGCCGGGCTCGACGGCAGCAAGCCCCAACAGCGCAACCAGGCGGGCCTCCTCGTCGACGTCGCCAACGGCGGCGGCGCCGCGCGGATGCTGGTGATCCCCAAGGACGAACCGGGCTCGAGCGGGATCGCGGCGACGGCCGACCATCTCGACATCCAGACCGCGCGTCTGGCGCGGGAAACCGGCACCGAGGCCGTGGTCGGAGGGCTGCCGCCGAGCCTGATCGAGCTCAACTCGACGCTGCGCGAAGAGGCGCTGCCTGCGCGGCTGGCGCTGGCGCTGGTCAGCGTGGTCATCCTCCTCGCGGTGACCCGGTCGCTGGCGCTGGCGCTGATCGGCGCTGTGCTCAACCTGTTCACGGTCAGCGCCACCTTCGGCCTGCTGGCGATCCTCTTCAACAGCTCGATCCTGGGCGGCCCGGGGTACGTCGACTCCTCGGCGATCCCGGCGGTGGTCGTCCTCACCTTCGGCCTCGCGATCGACTTCGAGGTCTTCATCTACGCGCGGATCCGCGAGGAGTACCTGAAGACCGGCTCGACCTCGCAGGCGGTCACCGACGGGCTCGGCAGGACGGCCCACGTGGTCAGCGGCGCGGCGATCATCATGATCTCGGTCTTCCTCGCCTTCTCGGTCTCCGACCTGATGGCGATCCGCAACCTCGGCGTCAGCCAGGCGATCGGCGTCTTCATCGACGCCTTCGTCATCCGCTTCGTCGTCCTGCCGGCGACGATGCGGGCGCTGGGCGACCGCTGCTGGTGGACCCCGAGGTGGCTCGACCGGCTGCTGCCCGGCAGGAGCGCCCCGGCGCGGGAGGCGGTCGCCTAGATGGCCGCTGCGACCGCACTCCTCGGCGAGGCGATCGAAGCGGTGGCGCTGCGCGAGCCCGACCGCGTCGCCCTCCTGGACGCCGGCTCGACCCGGACCTACGGCCAGCTGGCGATGCTGCTCGACGGCTCGCGACGCTCCGGGCGCCGGCGGGCGGTCGCGGTCGGGCCGCTCGTGGCCGACGTGGAAGCGCTGCTGCGGCGCAGCTTCGGCGGCGAGAGCCTGCTGCTGCTCGACCGCTCCGTCCGGCCGGAGGAACTGGAGCGGGCCGAGGCGCTCTTCGCCGACCCCGGGTTCGCGGACGGGGGCGAGGGCATTCAGGCCGTCGGCCTGGCGACTTCCGGCAGCGGCGGCCTGCCGAAGGTGGTCGAGCTCGACTGGGAGAGCCTGCTGGCGAACGCCGGCAGCTTCGCCGCCGCCGCCGGCTACGGGCCGGGCGACACGATCTGGTGCACGACCCCGCTCGCCCACCTCTTCTGCCTCGGGACCGGGGTGCTCGCGGGCCTGCTGAGCGGCGCCACCGTGCGGCTCGGCGAGGGGATGATCGGGCCGGAGGAGTTCGCGGCGGCTGCGCGCGGGTCGGCGGCGACGGTCCTGCTCTCGGTCCCCTTCCTCTTCCGCCGCTACCTGGCAGCGTTCGAGCAGGACCCGGCTCTCTCGCGGGACTGGCGCGTGCGCACCTGCATCGCCGCCGGCGAGCCGGTCGCTCCCGACCTGGTCGAGGAGTGGCGCCGGGCGACCGGCGCTCCGCTCTGCGCTCACTACGGGCTGACCGAGGGAGGCCACGTCACCCTGGCCGGGGGCGCGCCGGGGGAAGGGGTGGGGGCGCCGCTCGACGACGTCGAGGTCGAGGTCGCGGCAGGTGGGGCGATCAGGCTGTGCCGGCGGGCGCCGCAGCGCCCCTACCGGATCGCCGGCCGCGAGGCGGACCCTGAGGGCTGGTGCGAGACCGGCGACCTCGGGCACCTCGACGCCGACGGCAACCTCCACGTCACCGGCCGCGCCGGGCGGCGGATCGACTTCGCCGGCAAGAAGGTCGACCCCGAGGAGGTCGAGGCGGCGCTGCTCGCCTGCGAGGCGGTCGCCGACTGCGCGGTGGCGGGCGTCCCCGGCGAGGGCGGCGAGCGGATTGCCGCCTTCATCGAGCTCGAGGAAGGGGCGAGCGTCAGCGACGGCGAGATCCGGGCGGAGCTGGCGACGCGCCTCTCGCCGCACAAGCTGCCCCGCCATTTCGCCCGGGTCGACCGCGTGCCCCGCACCCTCACCGGCAAGGTTCGGCGCGGCGAGCTGATCGCCAGCCTCGAGGCGGTGCCGGCCGCGGCCGCCGCGGCCGATCAGCTCGAGCTGGTGCGGCGGGAGGCGGCGGCGACCGTCCTCGGCCACGCGTCCGCCGAGGCGATCGACCCCGCCGCCTCGTTCAAGGACCTCGGTTTCGACTCGCTCGCCGCGGTCGAGCTGCGCAACCGCCTCGTCGCGGCGACCGGACTGCGGCTGCCCTCGACCGTCGCCTTCGACCACCCGACCCCGACCCTCCTCGCCGAGTTCCTCCGCGACCCGGCCGCGCGCGCCGGCGCCGAGCCGGTGGCGCGGCTCGGCGCTGCGGCCGCCGCGGAGCCGCTGGCGATCGTCGGCCTCGGCTGCCGCTACCCCGGCGGGGTCACCTCGCCGGCGGAGCTGTGGCGGCTGCTGGAGCGGGGGGGAGAGGCGATCGGCCCCTTCCCCGGGGACCGCGGCTGGGAGCTCGAGGCGCTCTTCGACCCCGACCCCGACCACCCGGGCACCAGCTACTGCGAGCGCGGCGGCTTCCTCGACGACGCCGCCGAGTTCGACGCCGCCTTCTTCGGCATCGGCCCGCGCGAGGCGCGGGCGATGGACCCCCAGCAGCGGCTGCTGCTCGAAGTCGCCTGGGAGACCTTCGAGGCGGCCGGGGTGGAGCCGGAGGGGCTGGCGGGCTCACGCACCGGCGTCTTCACCGGGTCGATGCGGCACGACTACTGGAGCGGAGCCGCCGGTCCTGAGGACCTGGAGCCCTACCTCGGCACCGGCAACTCCGCCAGCGTCCTCTCCGGCCGGCTCGCCTACTGCTTCGGCCTCGAGGGCCCGGCGCTGAGCGTCGACACCGCCTGCTCCTCCTCCCTGGTGGCGATGCACCTGGCGGCGGGGGCGCTGCGCTCGGGGGAGTGCGACCTCGCACTCGCCGGGGGTGTGAGCGCGATGTCGACCCCGTGGCCCTTCGTCGAGTTCAGCCGCCAGCGCGGCCTCGCCCGCGACGGCCGCTGCAAGCCCTTCGACGCCGCCGCCGACGGCACCGGCTTCTCGGAGGGCGCCGGCCTGGTCCTGCTCGAGCGCCTCTCCGACGCCAGGGCCAACGGCCACCAGGTGCTGGCTCTGATCCGCGGCTCGGCGGTCAACCAGGACGGCGCCTCCAACGGCCTCACCGCCCCCAACGGCCCCTCGCAGGAGCGGGTGATCCGCCAGGCGCTGGCAAGCGCCGGCTTAAAGCCCGCCGAGGTCGACGCGGTCGAGGCCCACGGCACCGGCACCGCCCTGGGGGACCCGATCGAGGCCGGGGCGCTCCTCGCCACCTACGGCCGGGAAAGGGATGGCGCGCCGCTCCTGCTGGGCTCGGTCAAGTCCAACCTCGGCCACACGATGGCCGCCGCCGGGGTCGCCGGGGTGATCAAGATGGTCCAGGCCCTGGGCAACCAGCGGCTGCCGCGGACGATCAACCTGGAGGAGCCCACTCCCCACGTCGACTGGTCCTCAGGCGAGGTCGAGCTGCTGCGCGAGGAGCGCGAGTGGCCGCGGGGGGAGAGCCCCCGCCGCGCCGGCGTCTCCTCCTTCGGCATCTCGGGCACCAACGCCCACCTGATCCTCGAGGAGGCCCCGCCCTCGCCGGCCGCCCCCGAGCCCGCCCCCGAGCCCCCGCTCAGCCCGCTGCTGCTCTCGGCCAGGGGCGAGGGCGCCCTGCGCGAGATGGGCGCCCGCCTGGCCGGGCACCTGCGCGACCATCCCGACCAGGGCCTGGCCGAGGTCGGCGCGAGCCTGGCCGCGAGCCGCGCCCGCCTGCCCCGCCGCGCCGCGGTCATCGGAGCCGACCGCGCCGAGGCGGTCGCGGCGCTGGAGGCGCTGGCGGCCGGGAGCGCTCACCCCCGCCTGCTCCAGGGCACCCCGCTCCGCGGCGGCCTCTGCTTCCTTCTGAGCGGCCAGGGCGCCCAGCGCCCGGGCATGGGAGCCGAGCTCTACGAGCGCTTCCCGGTCTTCGCCGCGGCCCTCGACCGGGCCTGCGCCGAGCTCGACCCCCACCTCGACCGGCCGCTGCGCGATCTTCTCTTCGCGGCGGAGAGAACCGAGGGGGCAGCCCTCCTCGACCGCACCCAGTACACCCAGCCCGCTCTGTTCGCGACGCAGGCGGCGCTCTTCGCCCTGCTCGAGAGCCTCGGCCTGCGGCCGGACTTCCTCCTCGGCCACTCGATCGGCGAGCTCACCGCCGCCCACCTCGCCGGCGTCCTCGGGCTCGCCGACGCCGCCCGCCTCGTCGCCGCCCGCGGCGCGCTGATGGGGGCCCTGCCCGGGGGCGGGGGGATGGTCGCGGTGGCCGCCTCCGCGGAGGAGGTGGCGGCGGAGCTCCCCGCCGGGGTCTCCCTGGCTGCCGTCAACGCCCCGGGCGCGGTCGTCCTCTCCGGCCCGCGGCAGGCGGTCGAGGAGGCCGAGGGGCTCTGGCGCGGTCGCGGTCGCAAGACCACGCAGCTGCGGGTCAGCCACGCCTTCCACTCCGAGCTGATGGAGCCGATGCTCGAGCCCTTTGCCGAGGTTGCCCGCGAGCTCACCTACCGCGAGCCGCAGATCCCGATCGTCTCCAACCTCAGCGGCGAGCCCCTCTCCGCCGAGCAGGCGACCGACCCCGGCTACTGGGTCGCGCAGGTGCGCGAGCCGGTCCGCTTCGCGGCGGGGATCGGCTGGCTCGCGGCAAACGGCGCCGCGGTCTTCCTCGAGCTCGGCTCCGGCGCGCTCGCCGCCCCGGCCCGCTCGGGGCTCGAGGGCAGCGAGGCGCGGGTGGCGCCGCTCATGCGGAGTGGCCGAGCCGAGGCCGAGACGCTCGCCGCCGCCCTCGCCGAAGCCCACCTGGCCGGTGCCGAGCCCGACTGGGGCGCCTACTTCGGCGAGCGCCCCAGGGTCGACCTGCCCACCTACCCCTTCCAGCGCTCCCGCTTCTGGCTCGAGAGCTGGGGCCCCGGCGCCTCCGATCCCGCCGCGATCGGCCAGGCCGATCCAGGCCACCCCTTCCTCGCCTCGCTGATCGCCCTGCCCGGCGAGGAGGGCTGGCTTGCCACCGGGCGGATCTCCCTGCGCGAGCACCCCTGGCTCGCCGACCACGTCCTCCTCGGCCAGGCGGTCCTCCCCGGCACCGCCTTCCTCGAGCTGGGGCTGAAGGCGGCGCAGATCGCCGGCGCCGGGTGCCTGGCCGACCTCGCGATCGAGGCGCCGATGGCGATCCCCGAGCAGGGCGCCCTCGCCCTGCAGCTGCGGATCGGCGCCGCCACAGAGCAGGGCACCCGGCCCCTGGAGATCCACTCCCGCCCCGACGGGGATGTCGGGGGGGAGTGGACCCGGCACGCCTCGGGCTCGCTGGGCGAGCAGGACCCGCCCGCCCCCGAGCCGATCGGCGCCTGGCCGCCGCCGGGGGCGGAAGAGATCGACCTCTCCGGCTTCTACGATCGCGCCGCCGAGCTCGGGATCGAATACGAGCCGGCCTTCCAGGGGTTGCGCTCGGCCTGGCACCGCGAAGCGGAACTGTTTGCGGAGGTCGATCTCGACCCGCAGAGCACGCCGGGGATCGAGGGCTTCCTGCTGCACCCGGTGCTCCTCGATGCGGCGGTTCACTCCCAGATCGTCTCGCTGCTCGAGGGCGGCGGCCTGCGGGTGCCGTTCGCCTGCCGGGACTTCTGCCTCCTCGGCGGCAGCGCAACCTCCCTGCGGGTCCGCCTCGCCCCCGCCACGGGCGAGCCCGACGCCCTTTCGCTGCTGCTTGCCGATGAGAGCGGCGCCACCCTGGCCTTCATCGGCAGCCTCGCCACGCGGCCGATCTCCCCCGAGCAGCTTCGCCTCGGGGAGGGCAGGACGGGAGACCTTTATGTAGTGCGCTGGGACGCGATCGCACTCCCCGCGCCCCCCGCGGGCGCCGAGCCTCGCGAGGTCGTCCGCCTCGCCGCCGACCCCGAGCTCGATCCGCCCGCCGCCGCCCGCGCCCTCTGCGAGCAGGTGCTCGCGACCCTGCAAGGGGCGATCGCCTCCGAGCGGGGCACGCCGATCGCCTTCCTCAGCCAGAGGGCGGTCGCCGTCGCCGAGGGGGAGGTTCCCGACCCCGCCCTCGCCGCCGCCTGGGGCCTCGTCCGCTCCGCCCAGGCAGAGCACCCCGGCCGCTTCGCGCTGATCGACAGCGACGGCAGCGAGGCCTCCGAGGCCGTCCTCGGCGTTGCGCTGGCGATCGAGGCGGAGCCCGAGGTCGCCCTGCGGGAGGGCACGGCGACGGTCCCGCGCCTGGACCGCGCGCCCGAGCCCGAGCGCACCGCTCCCGCCCCCGACCCGGCGGGCACCGTCGTCATCACCGGCGGCACCGGCGCGATCGGCTCGCTGCTGGCCTGCCACATGGTCGCCACCCACGGCGCCCGCCGGCTCGTCCTGACCAGCCGCCGCGGCGCCGAAGCCCCCGGCGCCCGCGAGCTGGTCGAAGAGCTGGCAGAGCTGGGTGCCGAGGCCGAGGTCCGTGCCTGCGACGTCGCCGACCGCACCCAGCTCGAGGAGCTCTTCGCCTCGATCCCCGCCGAGCGCCCTCCGGTCGCGGTTTTGCACTGCGCCGGGGACACCGACGACGGCCTCGTCGACTCGCTCGACCCCCAGCGCCTGCAGCGCACGATGGCGCCCAAGGCCGACGGGGCCTGGGCCCTGCACGAGCTGACGAAGGGGACCCCCGCTTGCGAGCTCGTCCTCTTCTCCTCGGTCGCCGCCACCTTCCAGACCCCCGGCCAGGGCAACTACGCCGCCGCCAATGCCTTCCTCGACGCGCTGGCCCAGCGGCGGGCGGCCGAAGGGCTGGCGGGACTTTCGGTCGGGTGGGGCGGTTGGGACATCGCCGAGGGCATGGCCGGGCGCCTCGCTGAACCCGACCGGGCGCGGATCTCCCGCGGCGGCCTCGGCATGCTCTCCGCGGAGGAGGGGCTGAGCGCCCTCGACCGGGCGCGGGGGCTCGGGCGGCCGCTGCTGCTGTCGGCCCGCCTCGACGTCGGCGCCCTCCGCGCGGCCGCCGCGGCCGGCGGCCAGCCGCCGCTGCTCGCGAGCCTGGTCGGCAGGGCACGGCGGCAGCCGCCGGCCGGCAGCCTGGCCGACCGGATCGGCGGCGCCAGCAGGGCCGAGGGGCTGGAGCTCATGGCCGAGCTGGTGCGCTCCGACGCCGCCATCGTCCTCGGCCATGCCTCGCCCGAGGCGATCGACCCCGCCGCCTCGTTCAAGGACCTCGGCTTCGACTCGCTCGCCGCGGTCGAGCTGCGCAACCGCCTCGCCGCGGCGACCGGCCTGCGGCTGGCCTCGACCGTCGCCTTCGACCATCCCAGCGTCGAGGCGCTGGCTTCCTTCCTTCAGGCCGAGGTCGAAGGGAATCGCCGCGAGGCAAAGGTGCGGAGCCGCCCCCGCGCCGAGGAGCCGCTGGCGATCGTCGGCCTCGGCTGCCGCTATCCCGGCGGAGCCGGCTCGCCGGCGGAGCTGTGGCGGCTGCTGGAGCAGGGGGGAGAGGCGATCGGCCCCTTCCCCGGGGACCGCGGCTGGGAGCTCGAGGCGCTCTTCGACCCCGACCCCGACCACCCGGGCACCAGCTACTGCGAGCGCGGCGGCTTCCTCGAGCGGGCGGCGGAGTTCGACGCGGACTTCTTCGGCATCGGCCCGCGCGAGGCGCGGGCGATGGACCCCCAGCAGCGGCTGCTGCTCGAAGTCGCCTGGGAGACGCTGGAGGAGGCGGGAATCGACCCGGGGGAGCTGGCGGGCAGCGAGACGGGGGCCTTCGTCGGCGTCATGCACAACGACTACGTCCTCGCCGGCTCCGAGCCCCTCGACGCCGAGGGCTACCAGGGGGTCGGAACCGCCGGCAGCGTCCTCTCCGGCCGCCTCGCCTACTGCTTCGGCTTCGAGGGCCCGGCGGTCACCGTCGACACCGCCTGCTCCTCCTCGCTGGTGGCGATGCACCTGGCGGCGGGGGCGCTGCGCGGCGGCGAGTGCGACCTCGCCCTGGCGGGCGGCGTCTCGATCAGATCGACCCCCGTCCAGTTCGTCGAGTTCAGCCGCCAGCGCGGCCTCGCCCGCGACGGCCGCTGCAAGCCCTTCGATGCCGCCGCCGACGGCACCGGCTTCTCGGAGGGCGCCGGCCTGGTGCTGCTCGAGCGCCTCTCCGACGCCCAGCGAAACGGCCACCAGGTGCTGGCCCTGCTGCGCGGCTCGGCGGTCAACCAGGACGGCGCCTCCAACGGCCTCACCGCCCCCAACGGCCCCTCGCAGGAGCGGGTGATCCGCCAGGCGCTGGCAAGCGCCGGGCTGGAGCCCGCCGAGGTCGACGCGGTCGAGGCCCACGGCACCGGCACCGCCCTGGGGGACCCGATCGAGGCCGGGGCGCTCCTCGCCACCTACGGCCGGGAAAGGGATGGCGCGCCGCTGCTGCTGGGCTCGGTCAAGTCCAACCTCGGCCACACGATGGCCGCCGCCGGGGTCGCCGGGGTGATCAAGATGGTCCAGGCCCTGGGCAACCAGCGGCTGCCGCGGACGATCAACCTCGAGGAGCCCACCCCCCACGTCGACTGGTCCTCGGGCGAGGTCGAGCTGCTGCGCGAGGAGCGCGAGTGGCCGCGGGGGGAGAGCCCCCGCCGTGCCGGCGTCTCCTCCTTCGGCATCTCGGGCACCAACGCCCACCTGATCCTCGAGGAGGCCCCGCCCGCGCCGCCCGCCCCCGAGCCCGCCCCCGGGCCCCCGCTCAGCCCGCTGCTGCTCTCGGCCAGGGGCGAGGGCGCCCTGCGCGAGATGGGCGCCCGCCTGGCGGGGCACCTGCGCTCCCATCCCGACCAGGGCCTGGCCGAGGTGGGGGCCACCCTCGCGGCCACCCGCGCCCGCCTGCCCCGCCGCGCCGCGGTCATCGGCGCCGACCGCGCCGAGGCGATCGCGGCGCTGGAGGCGCTCGGGCGGGGCGCTCCCCACGCAGCGCTCGTCGAGGGCCGCGACCTCGGCGGCCGCCTCTGCTTCCTCTTCCCCGGCCAGGGCTCGCAGTGGCGGGGGATGGCGGCCGATCTGCTCGGGCGCTCCCCTGTTTTCGCCGAGCAGGTCGATGCCTGTGAGCAGGCACTGGCGCCCCACGTCGGCTTCTCGGTGCGCGAGGTCCTCGAAGGCGGCGCCTACTCGGAGGCGGTCGAGGTGATCCAGCCGGCCCTGTTTGCGGTGATGGTCTCCCTCGCCGGGCTCTGGCGCGCGAGCGGCGTCGAGCCCGACGCCGTCCTCGGCCACTCGCAGGGCGAGATCGCCGCCGCCTGCGTCGCCGGTGCGCTCTCGCTGGAGGACGCCGCCAAGGTGGTCGCCCTGCGCAGCAGGCTCCTCGCCTCCGAGCTCGCCGGCAGGGGCGGCATGGCCTCGGTCCACCTGCCCGCCACCGAGGTCGCCGAGCTGATCGCCCCCTGGGGGGAGGCGATCGGGATCGCCGCCCTGAACAGCCCGGCCTCCACCGTCGTCTCGGGCACCCCCGACGCCCTCGCAGAGCTCCTCGCCCGCTGCGGGGAAGACGGCATCCGCGCCCGCGGGATCGCCGTCGACTACGCCTCCCACTCCCCCCAGGTCGAGGCCACCCGCGAGCGCCTGCTCGCCGAGCTCGCCTCGATCTCCCCGCGCCCCGCCCAGGTCCCGGTCTACTCGGCGATGAGCGGCGAGCCGATCGCCGGCGAGGAGATGGGCGCCGGGTACTGGTATTCCTCGATGCGCGAGCCGGTCCGCTTTTACCCGGCGATCTCGCGCCTGCTGGCCGACGGCTTCTCGACCTTCGTCGAGTCAAGCGCCCACCCGGTCCTGGTCCCGGCGGTCGCCGAGTGCGCCGCCGAGGAGGGCAGGGAGGTCGCGGCGATCGCCACCCTGCGCCGTGAGGAGGACGGCGAGGAGCGCTTCGCGAAGGCCCTCGCCGAGGCCCACCTGGCAGGCGCCGAGCCCGACTGGGGCACCTACTTCGGCGAGCGCCCCAGGGTCTCCCTGCCCACCTACCCCTTCCAGCGCACCCGCTACTGGCTGGAGGGCAGGGGCCCCGGCGCCTCCGACCCCGCGGCGATCGGCCAGGCCGATCCAGAGCACCCCTTCCTCGCCTCGCTGATCGCCCTGCCCGGCGAGGAGGGCTGGCTCGCCACCGGGCGGGTCTCCCTCCGGGCCCACCCCTGGCTCGCCGAGCACATGGTGCTCGGCACCGCGATCCTGCCCGGCACCGGCTTCATCGAGCTTGCCCTCAAGGCCGCCCGGATCGCCGCGGCCGGATCGGTCTCAGAGCTGGCGATCGAGGCGCCGATGGTGATCCCCGAGCAGGGCGCCCTCGCCCTGCAGCTGCGGATCGGCCCGCAGGACGACCAGGGCGAGCGCTCCCTGGAGATCCATTCCCGCCGCGAGGACTCCGAGGAGGAGGCCGGGTGGACCCGCCACGCCACGGGCACCCTCGGCCCCGAGACTTCCGCCCCGGCTCCGCAGAGCTTCGCCCAGTGGCCTCCGGAGGGAGCCCAGCAGCTCGACCTCTCCGGCTTCTACGGGCACGCCGCCGAGCTGGGCATCGACTACGGCCCCGCCTTCCAGGGCCTGAAGGCCGCCTGGCGCCGCGGCTCCGAGCTCTTCGCCGAGGTCGAGCTCGACCCCGAGCAGGCCGCCGAGGCCGAGCGCTTCGGGATCCACCCGGCGCTGCTCGACGCGGCGGTGCATCTCGACCTCGTCAACCAGGAGCCGGCGGCGGCGCCGCGGACCCCCTTCGCCTGCAGCGACATCAGCCTCGGGGCCGAGGGCCACAGCGCGCTGCGCTCCCGCATCGCGCCGACCGGGAACGACGTCGTTCGGCTTGCGGTCGCCGCCCCCGACGGCACCCCCGTCGCCACGATCGACTCGCTCGCGATCCGCCGCATCGACCCCGCTGCGCTGCACCGGACCGCCGCGGACGCCGCCGCTTCGCTCTACCAGGTCGCCTGGAGTGAGCTGGATCTCCCCGGGGCCGCGGGAGCGGAGGCCGAGCCGCGTCTCCTGCGCCTCGCCCCCGATCCGGAGCTCGACCCGCCCGCCGCCGCCCGCGACCTCTGCCAGCGCGCGCTCGACGTCCTCCGGCAGGCGATCTCTTCCGGGGCCGGGGAGGCCGAGGAGTCGCCCGAGCCGATCGCCTTCCTCACCGAAGGAGCAGTGGCGGTCACCGAGGGCGAGGCCCCCGACCCAGCCCTGGCCTCCCTTTGGGGCCTCGTCCGCTCCGCCCAGGCGGAGCACCCGGGACGCTTCCTGCTCGTCGACAGCGACGCGAGCGAGGCCTCCGAGGCCGCGCTTGCCGCCGCCCTGGCGATCGAGGCCGAGCCCGAGATCGCCCTGCGCGGCGGCATCGCGACGGCCCCGCGGCTCGCGCCCCTCGGCCGCGAGACGATCGCGCCGGCGGCGCCCCTCGACCCCGAGGGCACCGTGGTGATCACCGGCGGCACCGGCACCGTCGGCGCCCACCTCGCCCGCCACCTCGCCGCCACCCACGGCGCCCGCCACCTGGTCCTCATCTCCCGCCGCGGCGCCGATGCCCCCGGCGCGAAGGAGCTCCTGGCCGAGCTGGAGGAGCTGGGCGCGCAAGCCGAGGTGCGCGCCTGCGACGTCTCCGACCCCGAGGCGCTCGCAGAGCTCTTCGCCTCGATCCCCACCGGTCGCCCCCCGGCCGCCGTCCTCCACGCCGCCGCCGTCTTCGACAACGGCCTGGTCGAGTCGATCGGCGCCGATCGACTCGGGCGGGCGATGGCCCCCAAGGCCGACGCCGCCTGGCACCTGCACGAGCTGACCAGGGAGATCGAGGGCTGCGAGCTGATCCTCTTCTCCTCGATCGCCGGCACCCTGCAGAGCCCCGGCCAGGGCAACTACGCCGCCGCCAACGCCTTCCTCGACGCGCTGGCCCAGCGGCGGGAGGCGGAAGGGCTCGCCGGGGTCTCGGTCGGCTGGGGGCTCTGGGCGGCGGAGCGGGTCGACGACGAGGGCCTCGCGGCCACCGACCTGGCGCGGCTGCGCCGGATCGGCATCGTCGGGATGCAGACCGACCGCGCCCTCGGGCTCTTCGACCTCAGCCGCTCCGCTCCGGCTCCCTCCTTCCTCGCCACCCCGGTCAACCGGGCGGCGCTGCGGCCGCTGGCCCGTGCCGGGGCGGTGCCGGCGCTGCTGCGCGGCCTGGCTCCCGCCCCCCCGGCCGACCACCGCCGCGCGGAGACGCTCGCCGAGCGCCTCCCGAAACTGGCCGAGGCCGAGCGCGCCCCGGCCGCCCTCGCCCTGGTCCGCGCCCACGCGGCGGAGGTCCTCGGCCACTCCTCGCCGGAGCGGATCGACCCGGAGGCACCGTTCCAGGAGATGGGTTTCGACTCGCTCGCCGCGGTCGACCTGCGGACCCGCCTCGCCCGCAGCGCCGGCCTGCGCCTCCCCGCCACCCTTGTCTTCGACCAGCCGACCCCGGCGGCCGTGGCCGCCTACCTGGTGGCCGAGATCGGCGGCGCGCCTCCACTGGGAGGGACCGACCGCAAGCTGGACGAGATCGCCTCGATCCTCGTCTCGATCGAGGCCGAGGAGCGGGCGCGCGCTGCGGCCCGGCTGCGCCCCCTCTTCGCCGACCTTCTCGCTGCCGGGGACGAGGAGGAGGACGCGGTGGACTTCGAGGCCGCCTCCGACGAAGAGCTGTTGCAGCTGATCGACCGGGAGCTGGGGCCGTGCTGACTGCCGAGGCGCAGCAGATCGCCCACCGTCACTTTCTCGCCCAGGGGGAGCGTCCGGACGGCGTCGAGGAGGTCGAGATCGCCCTCATCGAGCCCTTCCTGCGCAACCTGGTCTTCACCGACGGGACCGTCACCCGCGCCCTCGCGGTGCAGTCGCTGGTCGCCGTGGCGGTGGAGCAGGTGGAGCAGGCCGAGGTCCCGGCCCCGGCCCTGGCCGCCGCGCACCTCGACCTCGAGCCGGGCGAGTGGGCGGTGCGGCGGCGGGTCGGGATCGGCGCCGCCGAGCGCCCGCCGGTCATATGGGCGGAGTCCCACCTGGTCCCCCGGCGGCTGCCCCCCGGCTTCCTCGGCCTGCTCGACGGCGCCCCCCAGGGGATCGGCCAGTCACTCCAGCGGTTCGCCCTGGAGAGCTACCGCGAGCTTCTCTGGTTCGGCCTCTCGTCCCGGCCCGGCTGGGTCGAGCCGCGGCGGACCGGGGAGCGGTACCTGCAGCGCCTTTACCGGATCGTCAGCGGCAAGCAGGCGGCGATCCTCATTTCCGAGACCTTCGCAGTGCGGGAGCAGGCCGGGCGGCTCCACCTGGCCGGCTTCACCGCGGACCAACCCTCCAAAGGAGACAGCCGATGACGGACCGAGAGACACTGAGCAGGTACCTGCGACGGGTCAGCGGAGACCTCCGCGATGCAAACCGGACGATCGAGCGGCTGCAGCGCCGCGAGCGCGAGCCGATCGCGATCGTCGGCATGAGCTGCCGCTTCCCCGGCGGGGCCGACTCGCCGGAGGCGCTCTGGCAGCTGCTCTGCGAGGGCACCGATGCGATCGGGCCCTTCCCCGAGGACCGCGGCTGGGACCTGGAGGCGCTCTACGACCCCGACGGCCGACCGGGGACGAGCTACGTGCGCGAAGGCGGGTTCCTCGCCGGCGCCGCCGAGTTCGACGCGGGTTTCTTCGGGATCAGTCCCCGCGACGCCCTCGTCCTCGACCCCCAGCAGCGGCTGCTGCTCGAGGTCGCCTGGGAGCTGTTCGAGGACGCCGGCATCGTGCCCGGCACGCTGGCGGGCAGCGCCACCGGGACCTTCGTCGGCTCGATGAACCACGACTACGGCCGCCAGATTCCCGCCGAGGTGGAGGGCAACCGGGTGAGCGGCGGCTCGGGCAGCGTCGTTTCCGGCCGCCTCGCCTACGCCTTCGGCCTCGAGGGCCCGGCGGTCACCGTCGACACCGCCTGCTCCTCCTCGCTGGTGGCGATGCACCTGGCGGCGGGGGCGCTGCGCTCGGGGGAGTGCGAGCTGGCGCTGGCGGGCGGGGTCTCGGTGCTCTCCACGCCCTGGCTGTTCACCGAGTTCAGCCGCCAGCAGAACGTCGCGCGCGACGCGCGCTGCAAGGCCTTCGACGCCGCCGCCGACGGGATCGGGATGTCGGAGGGCGCCGGCCTGGTGCTGCTGGAGCGCCTCTCCGACGCTAGGGCCAACGGCCACCAGGTGCTGGCCCTGATCCGCGGCTCGGCGGTCAACCAGGACGGCGCCTCCAACGGCCTCACCGCCCCCAACGGACCCTCGCAGGAGCGGGTGATCCGCCAGGCGCTGGCAAGCGCCGGCCTCGCTCCCGCCGAGGTCGACGCGGTCGAGGCCCACGGCACCGGCACCGCCCTGGGCGACCCGATCGAGGCGCAGGCGCTGCTCGGCACCTACGGGCAGGATCGCGGCGAGGCCGGCGCCCTCGCCGTGGGGTCGCTGAAGTCCAACCTCGGCCATGCCCAGGCCGCCGCCGGCGCCGCCGGGGTGATCAAGATGGTCCAGGCCCTGCGCCACCGGCGGCTGCCTCGCACCATCAACCTGCAGGAGCCCACTCCCCACGTCGACTGGTCCTCGGGCGAGGTCGAGCTGCTGCGCGAGGAGCGCGAGTGGAAGCCGGCCGGGGGGCGCACCCGCCGCGCCGGCGTCTCCTCCTTCGGCATCTCGGGCACCAACGCCCACCTGATCTTGGAGGAGGCTCCCGAGCCGGAGCCGAGCGAGGAGCCCTTGCCCCCCGAGCCGCCGCTCAGCCCGCTGCTGCTCTCGGCCAAGGGCGAGGGCGCCCTGCGTGAGATGGGCGCCCGCCT
>DASSOC010000096.1:0-7897 GCA_035700965.1 Solirubrobacterales bacterium | reverse complement strand
GCCGGGGTCGCGCGCGACGTCGCCCGGACGCTGGTCGAGACGTCGGTCATGGACGTGGCGACCGGGCTCGCGGCCGGCCTCCCCAAGGGCCTCTACACCGGCCGCGGGATCGAGGAGTACGTCGCCGAGATGCTCGCCGATCCCGACCGCACGGACGATTTCCGGATGCTCGAGCGCGAGCTCTACCTGACCGCGACCGAGATCGACACGACCGAACGGATCATCCTCGGCGACGGCGAATGGCGGGACGTGCCGATCTCGCGGGCGGTCGCCGCCTCGACGGCGCTGCCGCTCGTCTACGAGCCGGTCGAGATCAAGGGCCGGGAGATGATGGACGGCGGGATCCGCTCGACGACAAACATCGACATCGCGGTCGAGAAGGGCGCCAAGTTCATCGTCGTCGTCAACCCGCTGGTGCCCTATGTCAACGACTTCGAGAAGACGATCCCGACCGTCTTCGGCCGGCGCGTCCGCCGCGTCTCCGACATGGGGCTGCCGGCCATCGCCAACCAGACCTTCCGCCTGATCGCCCACCAGCGCCTCCATCAGGCTGTCCAGCATTGGCAGGAACGCTACCCCGGCGTCGACATCGTCCTGCTCGAGCCGGAGCCGACCGACGAGCTGATGTTCGGCACCCCGATCATGGACTACTCGCGGCGCCTGCAGATCGCCAAGCACGGCTTTGAAACCGTCACCGCCACGCTCGCCAGGGACTACGACCGCTACCACGAGATCGCCGAGCGCCACGGCCTCGAAATCTCCGAGCGCCGCGTCCGCCGGGTGGTCGAGCAGGCCTCCTCGGAGGAGCCCGAGCAGATCTCGGCCTGGCGGCGGGTGCTGGAGCAGACCACTTCGGTCCTGCTGCGGCAGAGCGGCGAAGCGTCCTAACTGGCGGGCGCCGGTCTACGCCGCGTAGAGCTGCTCGATCGCGTCCTCGTGCTTTTGGGCGACGACGGCGCGCTTGACCTTCAGGGTCGGCGTCAGCTCGCCTGACTCCTGCGAGAGGTCGTAGGGGAGGATCGAGATCTTCTTCACCTGCTCGACGCGGGCGAAGCTCTGGTTGATCTTCTCGACGTGGGCCTCGATCGCGGCCTTGACGTCGGGGTTGGAGGCGAGTGCGGCCGGGTCCTCGGGAAGGTTGTGCTCCTGGGCGTATTTGACCGCCTCTTCGGGGTCGAGGGTGACCAGCGCCACCAGGTAGGGCCGGCGGTCGCCGACGACGACGCACTGGGAGACCAGCGGGTGCTGCTTGATTTCAGCCTCGAGGTTGGCGGGGGTGATGTTCTTGCCGCCCGCGGTGATGATGATGTCCTTTTTGCGGCCGGTGATCTTGATGAAGCCGTCCGCTTCGATCTCGCCGATGTCGCCGGTGTGGAGCCAGCCGTCGACGATCGTCTCGGCCGTCGCCTCCGGGTTCTTGTGGTAGCCCTGGAAGACGTTTGGGCCCTTGACCAGGATCTCGCCGTCCTCGGCGATCTTCACCTGGCAGCCGGGGAACGGTTTGCCGATCGCCCCGACCTTGAAGTCCTCGGGGGTGGAGATCGTCGCCGCGGTCGAGGTCTCGGTCATCCCCCAGCCCTCGAGCACGAGGACACCGGCGGCGTCGAAGAAGCGGAGGATCTCGGGGTTGATCGGCGCCGCGCCGGAGACGGCGAGGCGGATCCGACCGCCGAAGAGGCCGCGGATCTTCGACAGCACCTGCTTGTCAGCGAAGGCGTACTGGCGCTGCAGCAGGAAGCCCGGCTTGCGGCCGCTGCGCTGCGCCTCGCGCATCTTCGTCCCGACCTTGATCGCCCAGTCGAAGACCTTCTTTTTGAGGCCGCCCTCCTTCTCGATCGCGCTGGTCGCGGCGGTGTAGATCTTCTCGAAGATGCGCGGCACCGAGGGGAAGTAGGTCGGTTTCAGTTCCGCCAGGTTCGGCAGGATCTTCAGCGGGTCGCCCTCCCAATAGGCGAGGGTGGTGCCGAGGTCGAAGGTCCCGAGCTGGATCAGCAGCGCGAACGAGTGGGCGAGCGGAAGGTAGAGGTAGGCGACGTCTTCGTCCTCGATGACGCTGACCTCGTTGACCATGTCGAGCATCGCCCGGTAGTTGCCGTGGCTGATGATGCAGCCCTTCGGCGGCCCGGTGGTGCCGGAGGTGTAGATGAAGGTGCAGATGTCGGCGGGGGTGACCGAGGAGTAGAGCCGCTCCCAGGCGGCGGCATCGGCGCCGGCGCCCCTGGCGGCGAGGTCGTCGATCGAGAGGGCGTCCTCGGCGCTGCCGGTCATCAGGACGATCTGCTCGAGCTGCGGCAGCTGGTCGCGGACCTGCCGCACCTTCTCCAGCTGTTCGCCGTCCTCGACGACGACGACCTTGGCGTCGGAGTTCTCGAGGACGTAGCGGCACTCCTCGGGCGAGTTGGTCTGGTAGATCGGAACGACCGTGGCGCCGATCGAGAGCGCGGCGAAGTCGAAGTAGGTCCACTCCGGCCGGGTGTTGCCGAGGATCGAGACCCGGTCGCCCTTGCGCACGCCGAGGTCGACCAGGCCCATCGCCAGCGGCCGCACGATCTCGCGCACCTCGTCGAAGGTGCGGCTGACCCACTGGTCCCCCTCCTTGTACTTGACGGCGACTTTCGGCCCGTACAGCTCCGCCGCGCGCGGCAGGAGGTCGGCAATCGTCTGCGAGTGGGTCCCTCTCCCCGACATCTGGCGGGGGAGTCTAGTTCAGCGCCGCCGCCGGGGGAATGGCTGGGCCGATTTGGTCCCGGCGAGGTTGCGCATCGAGCCTTCGAACAACGTTCGGTCGATCCGGCCGTGGTAGATCGGCACCCCCATCTCGACGCACTTGCCGATCACCTCCTGTCGCTCCATCTGCAACTGGTCGGCGAGCTCGGCGGGCGTGAGGTGATGGGCCATCTGTGACCTCCCGGTAGTTGAAAGTGGGTAGCGCTCATATTCCGCCGCCGGCCGGTCGCTGTCAACCGCAGAGGTGTCATTCCGCCCGGCGCCGCCGGGAACGCCGGGTCGCGATAATGCATCTGGATGTCCTCTGAAGTTGCCGCCAAGCCACTGCCCCGGCGGGGCAGGTTCTGGGTCGCCGCCGTGCTCGCGCTCGGCCTCGTCGCACTCGGCTATGCGATCGTCCAGATCTCGACCCGCAAGCCGGACAAGGAAATCGTCCACGTCCAAGGCATCAGCGAAGCCCAGGAACTGTTCGGCGGCATCCCCCAGGAAGGCGACCGGCTGGGTTCGAGCGACGCGCCGGTGACGATTCAGGTCTTCAACGACATCCAGTGCTCGAGCTGCCGCGACGACTTCCTGCAGACGATCCCGGGCCTGATGGAAGAGTACGTGCGGCCGGGTGACGTGAAGCTGCTCTGGCGCCACTACTCGAACTCGGAATCGCCGCAGGAGCTCGGTTTCTACGGCGCCGAGGCGGCGGCCGAACAGGGCTACGGCTGGCAGTTCATCTACCTCTTCTTCCGCACCCAGGAAGAAGCCAAGCGCTTCACCAGCGAGCGCTTCTTTGAAAACTTCGAGAAATCGATCGCCGGCTCGGTCGAGGAACTGGACATCGAAGAATGGGAAAGCGACCTTGAAAAGGGCAGGGTCTCCGGCAGCCCGGCCCAGAAGCGCCTCGAAGCCTCCGAGGAATTAGGCCAAAACCTCGGCATCCGCGTCGGCCAGGGAATGGTGGTCAGCGGGCCGGGCGGGACCAGCACCCTGCAGGAAGGCCCCTCCCTGGCCGAGGTCGAAAAGGCGATCGCCGAAGTCGAATAGCGCAGCCGATTTTCGGCACAGCGGGCTGTGGCAGGAGTCGGATGCGCTTCAGGCGACGCGGCGCAGGCGCGCCCGCCGGGCGATCACATCGCGCCACTCGGAATCGACGATGTGGGCGGGGGCGGTGGTGGCGATCCAGTCGCCGAGGACCGCGGCCAAGCCCTCCGGGTCTTCGAGGTTGGGGAAGTGGGCGGCTCGCGGGAGGGTCTCGAAGCGGCAGTTCGGAATCGAGTGCTGGGCCTCGAGCCCGTGGGCGAGCGGGATCGTGCGGTCGCGCTCGCCCCAGACGATCAGCGTCGGCATCTCGCCGAGGAGGTAGAGCCGATCGCGGGCGCTGACCTTCTGGCCCTGGACGTCGATCACCGCCCGCAGCGTCTGCAGGAAGGCGCGGCGGGAGCCCGGCTCCTGCAGCGGGCCCAGGGCCCGCGCCACCGCGCTCAGGTAGACGCCGGTCGAGTTGCCGCGCTGGCGCAGCCGTGCCCCGGCACCGGCGAGGGCGCGGACGATCTGCGGTCGCGTCACCAGCCGCAGCAGGGTCGAGGATCCTGGCAGCGCCGCGCCGCGCAGCAGCGGGCTGACGTCGTGCCCGAGCCCGCCGCTGGAGATCAGCGCCAGGCGCTCGGTGCGCTGCGGGAACTGGTAGAAGAACTGCATCGCGACGCCGCCGCCGAGCGAATGGCCGACGATCGTTGCCCGCTCGACCCCGATCGTCGTCAGCAGGTCGCGGATCGTCGCGGCGTGGGCGCCGAGCGAGTAATCGCCCCGCGGCGTTGCCGCGTCGCCGTGCCCGATCAGATCCGGCGCGATCACCCGGTAGGAGCCGGCCAGCCGCCCCGCCACCGCCTCCCAGTGGCGGGAGGAGTTGATCATCCCGTGGATCAGGACCACGTCGGGTCCGCTGCCGATGGTTCGATAGACGGCGCGGTGCCCGTGCAGGCTTGCCTCGTGGACCTCGAAGGCGGGGGAGGCGTCCATCGGAAGACCTTAGCGGCTGCTCCTGTCAGCGCCAGCCGGCAGCGCCCGCCAGACGGTCCCCAGCCGGCGGCCGACCATCGGCCCGAGCCGGCGATGGTCGTGGCGGGCGCCGGCTGCCTGGGGGCCGTCGACACGCTCGCCATCGTGGTGCCGATCACCACCGTGGACCGGGGCCGGCCCGACCACGTCGAGGCGATCGGAGCCGAGCTCGGGCGCCGCTCGGGGGCGATGTCGGAGCAGGTCAGGACGATCTCGCGGGAGCGGGTGGTGGGTCGCGCCGGGAGCGCTGACCGGGCGACCCTCGCCGGGGTGCGCGGCTGGATCGCCGACTTCCTCGAGCTGTAGACGACGTTCAGGGCGCCCTTTGCGTCGCTTTTGCGGCCCTTGGCTCATCGGGGCGCCCGGATTTGAACCGGGGACCTCACCGACCCGAACGGTGCGCGCTACCAGGCTGCGCCACGCCCCGAGAGGGATGATTATCTCAGAGGCAGGTGGCCGACGCGGGGAGGGGGCGCGGCCCGCTACTTTGAGCGGGAAGGCGGTTCCACTCAGTAACGATGGCGCGAAGGCTGATCCCAATCCTGGCTCTGGTGCTGCTGGCAGCGATGCCGGCGGCCGCGCAGGCCTACCTGCCGCCGGGTTTCATCGGCATCTCGCCGCAGAACTCGGGCACGGCAGCGGATTACGAGCTGATGCAGGAGGCGGGCATCCACAGCGTCCGCTTCCCGCTCTACTGGTCCCAGGTCGAGCCGGAGAATCCCGCCTTCGGCGAACGGCGCTGGGACGCCTTCGACCGGGAAGTGCGGCTGGGGGCTGAAGCCGGTCTGGAAATCTTCCCCTTCATCACCGGCACGCCCGCCTGGGTGGCGGCGAAGGGGATCGACATGCCGGTCGCCAACGCCTGGGAGCGGCGGGCATGGGCCTCGTTCATCCGCTCCGCGGTCAAGCGCTACGGGCCGGGTGGCAGCTTCTGGCGCGAAGAACCGGAACTGCCCTACCTGCCGGTGCACCGCTGGGAGATCTGGAACGAGGAGAACATCGTCACCTTCGCGACCCGGCCCGAACCGAAGCGCTTCGCCATCCTGATCCGGATCGCCGGCCGGGTGATCCACCGCGAAGCGCCGGGATCGAAGGTGATCCTCGGCGGTCTCTTCGGCCGGCCGCTGCAGATCCCCCCGAACGTCGGCTCGGGCGACTTCCTCTCTCGCTTCTACCGTGCCCGCAACGTCAAGAGGTACTTCGACGGGGTCGGCCTGCACCCCTACGTTGCCGACGCCCGGGCGATGGGGGCCCAGCTGGCGAACCTGCGGCGGATCATGCGCCGCCACCGCGACGGCGCCACGCCGCTCTACGTGACCGAGCTCGGCTGGGGTTCGGCGAGCGGCCCGACGCGCTGGCAGCGCGGCCTCTGGGGCCAGGCGTACCAGCTCTCCAGGAGCTTCTCGATGCTCTCCGCCAACCGGAGGCGCTGGAGGGTCGGCGGCGTCTGGTGGTTCACCTGGTCCGACGAAGGCGGCACCTGCGTCTTCTGCGGCTCGGCGGGGCTCCTGACCAAGGGCCGGGAAGCGAAGCCCGCCTGGTACCGGTTCAACGAATGGACCGGCGGCGACGCCGCTACCGTGCCGCGGCTCGGCAGCGCCGAGCTCCTGCCAGGCGAAGAAGTTCCGCCCGGATAGCGAGATGATCGATCAGGAATCGATCATCTAGGCTCCGACTCGGACTTCAAACCGAGACAAGGAGCATCCCGATGGCTTTCTCCGTACCTGATCTGCCGTACTCCTACGACGCGCTCGAGCCTCACATCGATGAGGAAACGATGCGCATCCACCACGACAAACACCACCAGGCCTACGTCGACAAGGCCAACGCCGCGCTGGAAGGCACCGAGTGGGCCGACCGCGACGTCGAGGACGTCCTTCGCAACCTCTCGGCGTTGCCGGGCGACAAGCAGACCGCGGTCCGCAACAACGCCGGCGGCCACTACAACCACTCGCTCTTCTGGCAGATGCTGAGCCCCGATGGCGGCGGCGAGCCGAGCGGCGAGCTGGCCACTGCGATCAGCGATACCTTCGGCTCCCTCGACTCCTTCAAAGAGGAGTTCAAAAACGCCGGCGTCGCCCGCTTCGGCTCCGGCTGGGCCTGGCTGGTCAAGGACTCCTCCGGGCTGGCGGTGATCTCGACCCCGAACCAGGACTCGCCGATCTCCGACGGCACCACGCCGCTGCTCGGCGTTGACGTCTGGGAGCACGCCTACTACCTGAAGTACCAGAACAAGCGCCCCGCATATCTGGACGCCTTCTGGAACGTCGTCAACTGGGACTACGTCGCCGAGAGGTTCGCTTCGTAGACGGACGCTGCAAACCGTCGCATCTCGGGGTCTTCGGTCGGCTGGATCGGGTCACGCACAAAAAGTGCGCTCCCCTCACCGGCCGACCTGCATCCCCCGACCTGCTCGGTTTTCGCGCCCGTTTGAGGCTGCGGGAATCTGACTCATCGCGTGCTCGGCGAGGGCGGTGATCGTCAGGCTGGGGTTGACGCCGACGTTCGCCGGCACCGCCGAGCCGTCGCAGACGAGCAGGTTCTCGTAGCCGAACACGCGCAGGCGGGCGTCGACGACGCCGCGTGAGGGATCGGCGCCGATCACGGCGCCGCCGAGGATGTGGGCGGTGCTCGGGGTGTTGAGCACCGCCTCCATGATCGAGCTCTGGGCGATCCCGCCCGTTCGCTCGGCGAGCCACTTCGCGAAGTGGTTGGCGACCGGGATGAAGGTCGGGTTCGGCCGCTCGGGGTCCTGCTCGGTCTGCAGCCGGATCCCGCCGCGCAGCGTGCGCTTGGGCACGAGCGAGATCGCGTTGTCGAGCGTCTGCATGACGAGCACGATGATCGTGCGCCGCGACCATCCGCGCGGGGAGATCGTGCGCAGCAGCTTGAGCGGATGGCGGGCGATCGTGGCGAGCAGCCTCAGCGGCCGCGTCACCCGCGTGCCGTCGCCGACCATCAGCGTGTAGAGCAGGCTCATCGAGTCGCCGGCGTCGCCGTAGGTCACGGTCTCGATGTGCGTGTCGGGGTCGGGATAGACGCTCGAGCTGATCGCCACCCGCCGGATCAGGTCCGTGTGGTCCTTCGGCAGGGTCACCGCGAGGATCGCCTCGGAGTTCGT
>DASSOC010000095.1:0-132473 GCA_035700965.1 Solirubrobacterales bacterium | reverse complement strand
GACCTGCGAGAGGTCGAGCTCGACGTCGAGATAGTGATCGCGGAACGAGTGGTTCTGCGCGGGATCGAGGACCTCGAGCAGGGCGGCGCTCGGGTCGCCGCGCCAGTCGGCGCCGACCTTGTCGACCTCGTCGAGCATGATCACCGGGTTCATGGTCCCAGCGTCGCGCAAGGCGCGCACGAGGCGGCCCGGGAGCGCGCCGATGTAGGTGCGCCGGTGGCCGCGGATCTCGGCCTCGTCGCGGACGCCGCCGAGGCTCATGCGGACGAACTTGCGGCCGGTCGCGCGGGCGATCGACTCGCCGATGCTCGTCTTGCCGGTCCCGGGCGGGCCGATCAGGGTGAGGATGGCTCCGGACTTCTTGTCCTCGGCGATGTTGCGCTCCACGCGCAGCTTCTTCACCGCCAGGTACTCGACGATGCGGTCCTTGACGTCTTCGAGGCCTGCGTGGTCGGCGTCGAGGATCTCACGCGCGTGGACGGGGTCGAGGATCTCCTCGGACCGCTCCTTCCACGGCACGGCGATCAGCCAGTCCAGGTAGGACCGGATCATCGACGCCTCGCCCGACTGCTCGCCCATGCGCTCGAGCCGGCCGAGCTCCTTGGTGGCCTGCTCCTCGACCGCCTCCGGCATGCCGGCCTCGGCGATCTTGGTGCGGTACTCCTCGACGACGCTTCCGGAGTCCTCGCCCAGCTCGCGCTGGATCGACTCCATCTGCTTGCGGAGGAAGTACTCGCGCTGCTGCTTGTCTGCGCCCTCGCGGACGTCCTCGCGGATCTTGCGCCGCAGCTGCAGCTCGGTCAGCCGCTCACGCTGGAGGCGGACGGCCAGCTCGAGCCGGTCGGTGACGTCGAGCGTCTCCAGGACGCTGACCTTGTCCTCGAACGAGATGTCGGGCGCGTAGCCGATGGTGTCGGCCAGCGGACCCGGCTCGCCGATGGCGCGCAGCCAGGAGCCGACGCGCTCGTCGACGCCGCGCAGCTCGAGGATCTCCTCGACCACGGCGCGGTATTCGCGGGTCAGCTCGCGGGTGTGCTCGTCGTCTGGGTGACCGTCGCGGATCTCCTGCACCTCGACCCGCAGCTCCTCGCCCTCGCCCGGCTGGGCGGAGCCGGCGATCAGCCCGCGGTGCAGGCCGACGACGGTGGCGACGGGGCGGCCGCGGCGCGAGAGCCCGGTCTCGATCACCTCGGCGACGACGCCAACGCGCCCGTACTCGCCCTCGCGGCGGGGGACGAGGAAGACGCGCTCCTCCTCGCCGACGTCGATCGGCAGGGTCGCGGTCACGGTGGGGAAGACGATTGCCTCGTCAAGCGCTATCAGCCGATAGGTCATAACCAAGTCCACTTTCTGTAGTTAGTCCTCAATCAGGATAGCGCTGGCGCGCCGCAGGCACAAGGAGGCGCTTTTCCCAACCGCTGGTGCGAAAAAGCGCCTACCCCTCCGATCTCCTACTGTGGAGGCGTGGCCGCGCAAGGCAAGGTCAGGTGCCAGATCTCGGTCTCCGCCGACGGCTTCGCCGCCGGGCCGAACCAGGGCGAGGAGCACCCTCTCGGCGAAGGCGGGGAGGGGCTGCACGAGTGGGTCGTCAAGCTTGCCGCCTGGCGGCAGTCGCACGGGCGGGAGGGCGGCGAGGTCAACGCCAGCAGCGAGATCTTCGAAGCGGCGACCGTCAACACCGGCGCGGTCGTGATGGGGCGCAACATGTTCGGCCCCGTCCGCGGACCCTGGACCGAGCCGCTCTGGAACGGCTGGTGGGGCGACGAGCCGCCCTTCCGCGTCCCCGTCTTCGTCCTCACCCACTACGAGCGGGAGCCGCTGACCCTGGGCGAGACCACTTTCCACTTCGTCACCGAGGGACCCGAGCGCGCGGTCGCGCTCGCCCGCGAGGCGGCCGGCAGCAAGGACGTCTCCGTCGGCGGCGGCGCCAACACGATCCAGCAGCTCCTCCGCGCCGGCCTCCTCGACGAGCTGCTGATCAACCAGGTCCCGATCCTGCTCGGCGCCGGCGAGCGTCTGCTCGACGAGATCCCGCCAAGCGTGAAGCTCGAGCAGAAGCGGGTGGTCGAGGCCCCCGGCGTCGCCCACCTCTTCTACGCGGTCGGTTGAGCGGTTAGGCTCGCGCCGACCCCGACCAAGGAGCGCAGCAGGAGATGAGCCAGTCGCCGAGTCCCGAGGAGGCCGCGATGCTCTACGGCAGCCGCTTCCTCACCGAAGACGCGCCCGCCAGGGAGTTCCCGGCGAGCGGCATGCCGGCGATCGACGCGATGCGGCTGGTCGACGAGGAACTGGTGCTCGAGGGGGACCCGTGGCGCAACCTCGCCACCTTCGTCACCACCTGGATGGAGCCGGAGGCGAAGCGGATCGTCGCCGAGAACCTGCATCGCAACTTCATCGACCACGCCGAGTACCCGATCACGGCCGAGATCGAGCAGCGCTGCATCCGCATGCTCGCCGACCTCTACAACGCTCCCGGCGAGACCACCGGCTGCCGCACCCAGGGCTCCTCGGAGGCGATCATGCTCGGCGCCCTCTCGCTGAAGTGGAAGTGGAAGCAGCGCCAGGAGAAGGCGGGCCGCCCGGTCGACAAGCCGAACCTCGTCTTCGGCGGCGACGTCCACGTCGTTTGGGAAAAGTTCTGCCGCTACTTCGACGTCGAACCGCGGATCGTCCGCCTGCGCGAGGGCAAGTACGTGATCGGTCCCGAGGACGTCGAGCCCCACGTCGACGAGAACACGATCGGCGTCGCCGCCGTCCTCGGCACCACCTTCACCGGCCACGCCGACGACATCGAGGGCATCAACGACCTCCTGCTGCGGATCCGGAAGGAGCGTGAGCTGGACGTGCCGCTCCACGTCGACGCCGCCAGCGGCGGCTTCGTCTGGCCCTTCCTCTACCCCGACTCGGAGTGGGACTTCCGGCTCGAGCAGGTGCGCTCGATCAACGTCTCCGGCCACAAGTTCGGCCTCGTCTATCCGGGGATCGGCTGGCTCGTCTTTCGCGAGAAAGCCGACCTGGCGGAGGACCTCGTCTTCTACGAGAACTACCTCGGCAAAACCGACGCCACCTTCACCCTCAACTTCTCCACCGGCGCCTCGATGGTGCTGGCGCAGTACTACAACTTCGTCCGCCTCGGGCGCGAGGGCTACGCGCACGTGATGCGGGCGATGGAGCAGAACGCCAAGGCGCTGGCCGGGAAGCTCGAGGAGAACGGCAGCTTCGAGCTGATCGGGGCTGACGCGGAGCAGCTGCCCCTGGTCGCCTTCAAGCTGACCGGCGAACGCGACTACGACGAGTTCGACGTCTCCTGGCAGCTCTCGGCTGAGCGCGGCTGGATGCTCCCTGCCTACACGATGCCGCCCGACGCGCAGGAGGTGAAGATCATGCGGGCGCTGGTCAAGGAGACGCTCAGCCGCTCCCAGGTCGATCGCCTCGCCGACGACATCCACCAGGCGATCGCGACGCTCGACGAGAAGGGCGGCGCCCACCCCCACGAGCGCCACCGGATGAAACGCTCGCCGGGCTACTAGCCGGGCGGATCGGCGGCAGCCTGATTTCGCTGCGCTTCACCCGGGTAGGGAGGGGCGATGGGATTGAAGCCGCTGCTCGCCGCTGCAATGGTCGCCCTCTCCCTCGGCCTTGTTGCCTGCGGCGGCAGCGGCTCTGATTCCACCTCCACCGAGGGCAATTCCGAAAGCGCCGCGCCCGAACAAGGGTCGGGCGTCGCTGAAGCGCAGGAAGGCGCCGTCGGCTCGGAAGGCAGCGAACCGGCACCGAGCGGCGAGGCGCGGAAGGCCGAAAAGGTCCAGATCGTCGAATTCACCTACGAACCGGACCCGGTCGTGGTCCAGGTCGGCGGCAAGGTGATCTGGCAGAACGAGGACGCCGCTCCGCACACCGCGACCGCCGACGACGGCAGCTTCGACACGGGGATCATCGAAAAAGGAAAGCTCGGCTCGGCGACGTTCAAGGAAGCGGGCACGTTCACCTACTTCTGCAAGATCCACCCGCAGATGCACGGCACCGTCGAAGTCGTCGAATAGGGAGGAGGCCATGCCCTTCTGGCTTGCGCGCAAAGCCGCTCCTCACATCTGGAAGCGGGTCCCGTGGAAGACCGTATGGGTGGCGACCCTGTGGCTGGTCAGCCAGGGCCGCGACCGGCTCGAGCAGAACCTGACCAAGCCCGAGCGCACCGAAATCTGGAACCTGGTGAAGAAGTCCAAGGGCCGCCCCGGCAACCTCACCCAGCGCGACCGCACCCGGGTCAAGCACATCGTCGGCAAGGCGATCCGCGGCTAACTCCCCTCCCCCCCGGCAGGGGAGCGTGGAAAGATCCCCGCGTGGCCGAGGGGGAGCGAGACGACCTGGCGGAGCTGCTGGCGCGGCGGGCGCTGACCGAGGACGCGGCGCGGCCCGACGCGGTCGAGAAGCGGCACGGCGCCGGCGGGCGCACCGCGCGGGAGAACCTCGCCGACCTCGTCGATCCCGGCTCCCTCGTCGAGTACGGCCGCTACGCGATCGCCGCCCAGCGGGGGCGGCGCGAGCTCTCCGAGCTGATCGCCCGTACCCCGGCCGACGGGCTGATCGGCGGCACCGCCCGCGTCAACGGCGACCTCTTCGATCCCGAGCGCGCCGCCTGCGCCGTCCTCTCCTACGACTACACGGTGCTGGCCGGAACCCAGGGCGCCCTCGGCCACCGCAAGAAGGACCGGCTGTTCGAGCTGATCGAGCGGATGCGGCTGCCGGTCGTCTTCTACGCCGAGGGCGGGGGAGGGCGGCCGGGCGACACCGACTACCCCGTCGTCTCCGCCCTCGACACCCGCGCCTTCGCGCTGTGGGCGAAGCTCTCCGGCCTGGTCCCGCGGATCGCGATCGTCCACGGCCGCTGCTTCGCCGGCAACGCGGTGATCGCCGGCTGCGCGGACCTGATCGTCGCCACCGAGCGCAGCTCGCTGGGGATGGGCGGGCCGGCGATGATCGCGGGCGGCGGTCTCGGCGAGGTGCCGCCCGACGAGGTCGGCCCGATCGGGATGCAGGCGCCGAACGGGGTGGTCGACGTAGTCGTCGCCGACGAGGCCGAGGCGACCGCCGCCACCAAGAGGCTGCTCGCCTACTTCCAGGGCACGACCGCCCCCGGCCCCGAACCCGACCAGGGGCGCCTGCGCGAGCTCGTCCCCGCGCGCCGCCGCCGCGCCTACGACCCGCGGCCGGTCGTCGAGACGCTCTGCGACGAGGGCTCGGTCGCCTTCTTGCGCGAGCGCTTCGCGCCGGAGATGGTGACGGCGCTGGCGCGGATCGAGGGCCGCCCGCTGGGCCTGATCGCCAACGACACCCGCCACACCGCCGGCGCCGTCACCTCCGACGCGAGCGACAAGGCCGCCCGCCTGCTGCAGCTCTGCGACGCCTTCGGCCTGCCGGTCGTCTCGCTCGTCGACACCCCCGGCTACATGGTCGGTCCCGAGGCCGAGGCGACCGGGCTCGTCCGCCACGCCTCGCGCCTGCTGGTCGCCGGCGCCGCCCTGCGGGTGCCGCTCGTCGCCGTGATCCTGCGGCGCGGCTACGGCCTCGGCGCCCAGGCGATGGTCGGCGGCAGCCTGCACGAGCCGCTGCTCACCGTCGCCTGGCCGGGTGCCCACCTCGGCCCCATGGGCCTGGAGGGGGCGGTGCGGCTGGCGCTGCGTAAGGAGCTGGAGGCGATCGCTGACGAGGCCGAGCGCGAGCAGCGCGTGCGCGACCTCACCGCGGCCGCCGAAGAGAACGCGCAGGCGCTCAACGCCGCCGCCCTGTTCGAGCTTGACGACGTGATCGACCCGGCAGAGACTCGGGCCCTGATCGCATCGACGCTGGTCGCCGCCGGCGACGCCCGTCCGCCCGGCGCCCACCGCTTCGTTGACACCTGGTGACCCGCCACCCGCAACCCGCCACCCCTCGACAAGTCAAAGGGAGAGAGAAGTGACCGACTACTCCGACCTCAAGGCGCTCTTCGTCAACTGCACGCTGAAGCGCAGCCCCGAGGTCTCGAACACGCAGGGGCTGATGGACAAGTCGATCGCGGTGATGCGGGCGCAGGGGATCGGGGTCGAATGCATCCGCGCGATCGACCACGAGATCGCCATCGGCGTCTGGCCTGACATGACCGAGCACGGCTGGCAGCGCGACGAGTGGCCGGCGATCTACGAGCAGGTGCTCGCCGCCGACATCCTCGTCCTCGGGATGCCGATCTGGCTGGGCGAGAAGTCCTCGGTCGCGACCCACGTGATCGAGCGCCTCTACGGCAACTCGCACCTGCTGAACGACCGGGGGCAGTGGGCCTACTACGGCCGCGTCGGCGGCTGCATCGTCACCGGCAACGAGGACGGGATCAAGCACTGCGCGATGAACGTCCTCTACTCGCTCCAGCACCTCGGCTACACGATCCCGCCGCAGGCCGACGCCGGCTGGATCGGCGAGGCCGGCCCCGGGCCCTCCTACCTGGACGAGGGCTCGGGCGGCCCCGAGAACGACTTCACCAACCGCAACACCACCTTCGCCGCCTGGAACCTGATGCACCTGGCGCGGATGCTGAAGGACGCCGGCGGCATCCCCGCCCACGGCAACCAGCCGCAGGAGTGGGAAGCCGGCTGCCGCTACGACCTGCCGAACCCCGAGCACCGGAGCTGACGGCGCAGCCGATTCTCGACACAGCGGGGTGTGTCGAGAATCGGATCCGTTCACCAGAGCGCGTCGTGTTGCTCCATCACGCCGAGCCCGGCGGCGAGGGTGAGGGCGCCGAGGGTGCCGCCGAAGCTGCCGAAGCGGTGGCGGTAGCGCGAGCGGATCAGCAGGTAGTTGTCGTTGCGCGCGTGGTCCGACTCCGGGGTGAAGTCGAGCGAGCCGCCGTCGCCGAGGTCGACGCCGTCGCTGCCACGGAAGCCGACCGGCGGCGGCTCGGAGGGCTCGCCATCTACCCAAATCGCCCGCTCGCTTCCCTGCGGCGGGTCGTTGATCCCCTCGACCAGGTTCCAGGCGAGGTTCCGCCCCTCGACCGACTCGCCGACCCCGGCCGACCAGCGCCAGCTCGTATGGCGCTTGTGGTGGCCGGCGGATTCGTCGTCGACGCCGCGCCCGGCGATCTCAAGGCGGCGGCCCGGCATCTCGACGACCCCGGCCACCGGCATCCCGGCGCGCTTGCGCGTCCAGGCCCGGCTCCTGCCGCTGGGGCAGGTCGCTTCGATCGGCGCCACCTCACCCAGCTCCAGGGTGGCGCGCAGGCCCGGACCGTCGATCTCCAGCCGCGGCCCGTCGAAGCTCACCTCGCGGCTGCCGGAAAGGGGAGAGGTGTGCGCCCACTGCTGCCGTCGCTCCCGGTCCCAGAGGACCCAAAACGACTGCGTCGCCGGGCCGATCTCGGCCCGCGCCGCGCACAGCATCAGCTCCTCGGCGAAGACGGCGACGTAGCGCCAGCGCTTGCGCAGCTGGCCGCGGTCGAGGAGGGGCAGGGACATCGAGCCTTGGTCCATCACGCGAAGCTACCCCAATAGGCTCGCGCGATGGACCAGGTGATCCAGATCGTCGGCGCGCTGCTGATCCTCGCCGCCTTCACCGCGGTTCAGCTGCAGCGCATGCGCCCCGACTCGCGGCTCTACCTGACGCTCAACCTCGCCGGCTCGGCGATCCTCGCCGTGCTGGCGGTGATCGCGGCGCAATGGGGTTTCGTCCTGCTCGAGGGCGTCTGGGCCATCGTGTCGGCCTGGGGGCTGGTGTCGCTTTATGCGTCCGGTACGACGCAAAAGGCGACACGGGACTAGCCCGCCTGCGCCTCCAACCGCTCCGCGAGTTTTCTCATCCCGCGTTCGCGCGCCGCCGCCGCCGCGCCGAGCCAGTCGGTGGGCGCGTCGGGCGGCCGCTCGACCTTCGCCTCGCGCAGCGTCGCGATCTCCTTGAAGGCGAGCAGGTCCTCACGACCCTCGATCAGCGCCCCGCGCAGGGCCGGACGGCGCTCGCGGATCGCGCTGTCGAGGACGGCCTCCAGCGAGCCGTGCGCTCGCAGCAGCTCCGCCGCCGTCTTCGGTCCAACCCCCTTGGCGCCGGGCAGGCCGTCGGCGGGATCGCCGCGCAGGGCGATGAAGTCGGGGACCAGCTCCGGGTCGATCCCGTAGCGTTCGCGCACCTCCGCCGGCCCCACCTCTTCGGCGCCTTTGCCGCCGGTCCGCACGTAGAGCACCGTCACCTCGCCCCGCGCGCACTGGTACATGTCGCGGTCGCCGGTCAGGAGCAGCGCCTGGCCGCCCGCCTCGGCCTCGAGCCGCGCGTAGGTGCCGAGCAGGTCGTCGGCCTCGAGGTCCTCGCTCGTCGCCACCGTCCAGCCGAAGGCCCCGAAGAACTCGCGCGAGTCGGCGAACTGGTGGGGCAGCTCCTCCGGCATCGCCGCCTCGCGCTCGGCATGGTAGGCGGGGTAGAGCTCGGTCCGGTAGGCCGCCGCGTCGGGCCCGAAGCAGAGCACCACCGCCCGCGGCCCGTAGGCCTCGACCTCGCGCAGGACCAGGTTCGCCGTCCCCAGCAGCGCGTTCACCGGCCGCCCGTCCGGGCCGGTGATCGTCTTCGGCAGCGCGTAGAAGGCGCGGAACAGCATCGACGGCGCGTCGACGGCAAGCAGCGGGGCGCGCACGGTCACCCCCCACTTATACGTGACGTGTACGGTCAGGGCGTGGAGGCGCAGGCGAAGCCGCGGATCCCCCCCGGCGACCGGGGTCAGATCGGCGCGCTCAACGCGGCGATCGCCTGGGCGATCGGGCGCGCCAGCGGCGGCCGGCCGCCGAACATCTTCACCACGCTGGCTCGCCACCGCGGGCTCTTCCGGCGCTGGCTCTGGTTTGCCGGCGGGCTGATGCCCGGCGGCAAGCTGCCGCGCCGCGACACCGAGCTGGTCATCCTCCGGGTCGCCCACAACGCCGGCTGCGACTACGAGCGCTCCCACCACGAGCGGCTCGGCCGCCGCGCCGGTCTCAGCGCCGAGGAGGTCGAGCGCGCCCGCTCCGGGCCGCAGGCTCCCGGCTGGAGCCCCCGCCAGCAGCTGCTCCTCCGCGCCGCCGACGAGATGCACGGCGAGGGCGAGATCGGCGACGCCACCTGGAGCGCTCTAGCCGCCGAGCTCGACGAGCGCCTGTTGATCGAGCTCTGCCTGCTGATCGGCCACTACGAGATGCTGGCGATGACGCTGAACACGCTCCGCGTCCAGCCCGACCCGCACTCGAAGCGGATCGGCTGATGCGGCCACCGGTCCCGCAGCTCGCCGGCAAGCGCTGCCTCCTCACCGGCGCCGCCAGCGGCATCGGCCGGGCAACCGCCTTCGCCGCCGCCCGCCGTGGCGCCGACCTCTGCCTCACCGATCTCAACGGCGAGGGCCTCGAGCGCACCGCGGCCGAGATCGAAGCCGCCGGCGGGCGCGTCAGCTGCCGCCACGCCGCTGACCTCAGCGATCACGCTGCCGTGCGCGCGCTGGCGGCGGAGATCCACGGCGCCCACGGGTCGATCGACGTGGTGATGAACGTCGCCGGCGTCTCCACCTGGGGCTCGATCGACCGCCTTCGCCACAGCGACTGGCAGAAAATGATCGACGTCAACCTGATGGGCCCGATCGCGGTGCTCGAACAGTTCGTGCCGCCGATGATCGCCGCCGGTCGCGGCGGCCACGTCGTCAACGTCTCCTCCGCCGCCGGTCTGCTCGGCCTGCCCTGGCACGCCGCCTACAGCGCCAGCAAGTTCGGCCTGCGCGGCGTCTCCGAGGTGCTCCGCTTCGACCTGCGGCGCCACCGCATCGGCGTCAGCCTCGTCTGTCCCGGAGGGGTGCGGACCCCGCTCGTCGGCACGGTCGAGATCGCCGGCGTCGACTCCCGCAGCCCCGGGATCGAAAAGCTGAAACGGCGCTTCGAGAAGCGCGCCGTCAGTCCCGAGCAGGTCGCCGCGAAGATCCTCGACGGGATCGAACGCAACCGCTACCTCGTCTTCACCTCGCGCGACATCCAGCTCGCCTTCTGGCTACAGCGCTGGTTCCCGCCCGCCTACGAGCTGATCATGCGGGCGATGAACCGCGAGCTCGTCCGCGTCGCCGCGCGGGCCTGAACGGGCCGGCAACCGCCGCTGGCTAGTGTGGTGCCCGCATGGAGGCGCTCCACATCGACGATCTGCAGAAGCGGTACCCGAACGGGGTCGAGGCCCTGCGCGGCGTCTCGCTCGACATCGAGGAGGGCCAGTTCTTCGGCCTGCTCGGCCCCAACGGCGCCGGCAAGTCGACGCTGATCCACTGCACGACCGGGCTCGCGCAGCCGACCGGCGGCTCGATCGAGGTCTTCGGCCACGACGCGATCGGCAACTACGCCGAGGCGCGCCAGGCGGTCGGCCTCGCCCCGCAGGAGCCCAACCTCGACTGGTTCCTCACCGTCGAGGAGTCGCTCGACTACCACGCCGGCTACTTCGGGATGCCGCGCGGGGAGCGCCGCGAGCGGACCAGGGAGCTGCTGGAGACCTTCTCGCTGACCGAGAAGCGCGACGAGCGCACCCGCACCCTCTCGGGCGGGATGAAACGGCGGCTGATCCTGGCCCGGGCGATGATGCACCGGCCGCGACTCCTGATCCTCGACGAGCCGACCGCCGGCGTCGACGTCGAGCTGCGGCTCGAGCTCTGGCACTACGTCCAGAAAATCAACCAGGAGGGGACGACGATCCTCCTCACCACGCACTACCTGGAGGAGGCCGAGCAGCTCTGCGACCGGATCGCCTTCATCGCCGACGGGCAGATCGTCGCCGAGGGCACCAGCGAGGCGCTCGCCGAGCGCTTCGACGTGCCGAACCTCGAGGACGCCTACCTGGCCCTGGTCGGCCGCAAGGAGCTTTCGCGCTCGCACATCGAGTTGGACGAGGTGGAGGCGTGAGCCGCTCGCGAATGAGCCCCGGGCAGATCCGCTTCGCCACGCTCTGGCGCCGCGAGTGCAACCGATTCCTGAAGATCAAGAAGCAGACGATCGGCGCGCCGATGCTGGAAACGTTCCTCTACATCACGATCTTCGGCGCCGCTCTCGGCTCGCGGATCAAGCACCTGCACGGGATCGACTACATCCTCTTCGTCATCCCCGGTCTGATCATGATGGCCTTCTCGACCAACGCCTTCTCCAACAACTCCGCCTCGATCCTCCAGCAGAAGTTCCAGGGGGCGATCCAGGACCAGCTCTCCTCGCCGGCCTCGCCCGCCGAGCTGCTGCTCGCCTTCTCGCTCGGCGGCTTCATGCGCGGGCTGACGGTGGCGGCGCTGACCTTCGTCGTCTCGGTCGTCCTCGTCGGCCTGCCGGTCGAGCACGTCCTCGTGCTCGTCCCGTCACTGTTCCTGGTCGGCTTCTTCTTCAGCCAGCTCGGGGTGCTGATCGGCGTCCGTGCCGAACAGTTCGACGACGTCGCCTTCGCCCAGACCTTCGTCCTGCAGCCGCTGATCTTCCTCGGCGGCGTCTTCTACTCGGCGGCGCTGCTGCCGCAGCCGTTCGAGACCCTGACCCGCTTCGACCCGATCTTCTACATGATCAACCTGGTCCGCTACGGCTTCGTCGGCTTCACCGAAGTCAGCATCGCCCTCTCGCTGCTGGCCCTGACCGCCGCCACCGCCGCCCTCTTCCTCTTCAACCTGCGCCTCTTCGGCCGCGGCTACCGGTTGCGTTCCTAGCCCTCGCTGAGTTGATCCGGCTATAGGCGGGTCAATTCAGCGAGGGCCGATGCTTGCATCGATCTCCGGCTCCTCGTCGGAGTGGATTTCGCGGATCGCCGCGTCCACCGCACCGAACGCCTACCCCGGGTCGGCGACCGGAACCCCGAATTTGCCGACGTCATCCGGGAGGAGCAGGATCGCGCCCTCGCCGGTGACGTAGGCCTCCTCGCCGTGCTGGACGACGTCCATGCCCATCGCCTCCTCGCGGTCGCTGGCCCGCAGCGGCATCACCGCGCCGATCAGCTTCAAAAGCACGAAGGTGGCGACGAAGGCATAGGTCGGAGCCGCCAGCACCGCCAGCGCCTGGTCGCCCAGCTGCGCCGCGTTGCCGTAGAGGAGCCCGTCGCTGACGCCGTTCCAGGCTTTCTCGGCGAAGAAGCCGATGAAGAGGATCCCGAAGAAGCCGGCGGTGCCGTGGGCGGCGAGGACGTCGAGGGTCTCGTCGACCCGGGTCCGCGTGCGCCAGACGATGATCCCGTAGCTCGGCAGCGCCGCCAGCGCCCCCAGCAGCATCGCCCAGCCGGGGCTGACGTAGCCGCCGGCCGGGGTGATCGCGACGCAGCCGACGACGATCGCGGTGGCGGCGCCGATCGCGGTCACTTTGCGCCCGCGGAAGAGGTCGAGGGCGAACCAGACCACCAGCGTGCAGGCGGGGCAGAGCAGCGTGTTGGTGAAGGCGAGCACGCTCGGGTGGCCGGTCGAGAAGCCGCTGCCGCCGTTGAACCCGAACCAGCCGAACCACAGCAGCCCCGCCCCGAGCAGGACGTAGACGGCGTTGTGGGGGAGCAGGGCCTGGCGCCCGTAGTCCTTCCGTGCTCCCACGACGAGCGCCGCCGCCAGCGCCGAGAAGCCCGATCCCATCTCGACCGGGACGCCGCCGGCGAAGTCGAGGGTCCCGTTCGCCATCAGCCAGCCGCCGCCGAAGGCCCAGTGGGCGAGCACGGCGTAGACGACGACGGACCACAGCGCCGCGAAGACGAGGAAGGCTCCGAACCGCATCCGCTCGACCACGGCGCCGGAGATCAGCGCCACGGTGATGATGCAGAAGGTCGCCTGGAAGGCGAAGAAGACGAGCTCGGGGATCGTCCCGCCCGGCCGCGGGGCGAAATCGACGCCGCTGAGGAAGGCGTTGCCGAGGCCGCCGACGATGCTGCCTTCGCCGTCGAAGGCGAGCGAGTAGCCGACCGCCGCCCAGGTGACGGACGCGATCGCGATCGCGGCCAGGCTCATCATGAACGTGTTCAGCGTGTTCTTCGAGCGGACCAGGCCGGCGTAGAAGAGCCCCAGGGCGGGCGTCATCATCAGCACCAGCGCGGTGGCGACCAGCATCCAGGCGGTGTCGCCGGTGTCGATCGCCCCGCTCATCGGTCCATCGGCGTCACGGCGCCTTCGTCGGTGTCGCCGGTGCGGATCCGCACCGCCCGCTCCAGCGGCAGGACGAAGATCTTGCCGTCGCCCACTTCGCCGGTGCGGCCGCCCTCGCAGAGCGCCTGCACGGTCCGGTCAACGAAGCCGTCGGAGACGGCAACCTCGAAGCGGACCTTCTCCGAGAGCCCCATCTGCACGGTGGTCCCGCGGTAGGTCTCCACCCGCTCCACCTCGCCGCCGTGGCCTTGGACGCGGCTCATCGAAAAGCCCCGGACCTCGGCCCGGTGGAGCGCCTCCAGGACCTGATTCGCCTGCTCGGGGCGAACGATCCCGATCACCAGTTTCAACTTCTTCTTCCTCTCCCTAGATGCCGCCAGCGGGCGCGAGCCTATCGGGATGGCAATTGGCCTTGCGCGCTCGGCGGCCCACCGATCCCAGCACCGGCGCCTCCCTACAATCCCTCGGGAATGTCCGCGCGGGTCCGCAGGCGGCGCCGCAAGCCGCACCACTCCCTCTGGCACAAGTTCGCGATTCCCCTCGGGGCCTTCCTCGCGCTGATGCTTGTCGCCGGCGGCATCGCCGTCGCCTGGGCGATCAACATCTACAACTCGGCGCCGCCGCTCTCCAGCCTGAAGCCGGTGCAGAAGGGCCGCTCCTCGGCGATCTACGCCGCCGACGGCACCCTGATCGGCTTCATCCGCTCGGAAAACGTGCGCCAACCGGTGCCCGGCAAGGCGCTTCCCGAAGACCTCAAAAACGCCACGGTGGCGATCGAGGACAAGGGCTTCTGGCAGCACGGCGCCCTCGACCCCCAGGGGATCGCCCGCGCCGCCGTCAAGGACATCGAGGCGGGTGGCAAGCCGGTCCAGGGAGCCTCGACGATCACCCAGCAGCTGGTCCGCAACCTCTACATCCAGAACCCGCAGGACACGCTCGAACGCAAGATCAAGGAAGCCGCCCTCGCCAACGAACTCTTCGACCGGCACACCCGCTCCTGGATCCTCACCCAGTACCTGAACACGGCGCCGTACGGGACGGTGGAAGGGCAGACCGCCGTCGGCGCCGAGGCCGCCGCGCAGACCTACTTCGGCAAGTCGGTCAGGGACCTCGGGCTGAAAGAAGCGGCGCTGCTCGCAGGGCTGCCCCAGGCCCCCTCCGAATACAACCCGTTCCTCGACCCGAAGGCGGCGCTGCAGCGCCGCAACGAGGTCCTCAACTCGATGCACGAACAGGGCTACATCGACGGCGAGGAATTCAGCAGCGCCCGCTCCGAAGGCCTGGGCCTCGAACCGGGCGACAAGTACCAGGTGATCAAGGACCCCTTCCTCTTCGACCTGGTCCAGAACGAACTGATCGAAAAGTACGGGATCAACACCGTCCGCAACGGCGGCCTCAAGGCCTACACGACGATCGACCCGAGCCTGCAGCAGAAGGCCGAGGAAGCGGTCGACAACTCCTGCTACGTCTGCTACTCGGAAGGCGGCCCCGCCGCCGGCCTGGCCTCGGTCGATCCCGACACGGGGGCGATCGTCGCCCTCGCCTCGAGCGAAGGCTCCGAAGACGAAAGCCAGTTCAACTACGCCTGGCAGGCGCACCGCCAGCCGGGGTCCTCGTTCAAGACCTTCGTCCTGACGACGGCAATCAAGGAGGGGATCGACCCGGCGAGCACCTACTACAACGGCACCTCGCCGATGACCCTGGACATCCCCGGCGGCGGCACCTGGACCGTCCACAACGCCGAGGAAGGCGGCGGCACGATGTCGCTCGAAGCGGCGACCTGGGCCTCGGTCAACGTCGTCTTCGCCCAGCTCGATCTCGACGTCGGCCCCGAACACGTGACCGAAACCGCGGAGGAAATGGGGATCGAATCCCCTCTGGAATCGGTGCCGGCGGAGGCGATCGGCGGTCTCGCGGTCGGCGTCACGCCGCTGGAAATGGCCGACGCCTACGCGACCCTCGCCAACGGCGGCATCCACCACGACGCGACCGCCGTCAGCCGGGTCGAATTCCCCAACGGCAAGGTCGACGACTTCGAAAAGGACTCCGGCGAACGGGTACTCACCCCGGGCCAGGCCTGGGACGTCACCCGCATCCTCGAGGGTGTGATCACCCAGGGGACCGGCGCCGGCTACACCGAAATGGGGTGCAGCTCGGAGGCGGGGAAGACCGGCACCTCGGAGGGGCTCTCCGACGCCTGGTTCGTCGGCTACACGCCGAAGTTCTCGACCGCGGTCTGGGTCGGCCATCCGACCTCGCGCGAATACACCGGCTACGGCGGCCCGACCGCCGGCCCGATCTGGCAGTCCTACATGTCCTCCGCCCAGGAAGGCGACTGCCCCGAATTCGAACAGCCGGGCTCGCTGCCCGAACTCGAAGGCCTGAACAGCGAACACACCTCCTCGAGCTCGTCGGGCTACGAAGAAGAAGAAGGCTACGAATACAGCGAAGAAGAAGACGAAGAAGCCGAAACGGGCGGCAAGGAAAAGCCCGAAGGCGAAGAAGCGGCCGAAGAAGAAACCCCGGCGCCCGCCCCCGAAGCAGCCCCGCCCAGCCCCAGCGGCGGCGTCGGCACCGGCTGATCTTCGCGACTCCGAACTTGGGGCCCCTATAGGGCACCTAACTTCGGAGAGGCGAACCCACTCCTAGAGGTTAACGCGGGTGTAAAAGCTCGAAAAGTTGGTAAGGGAGCCGATGCTGCCGGGAACCGCCTTGAAGGCCGCCGCCCGCCGTATTACCTTCCCCGCCCGGGGCACGCTGCGCTGCCCGCTGAAGTCGAGTCCAAACTAGAAAGAAAGGCACGCTTTGCAAAGCAAGCTTTCACGCCGCGCCCGTTTGCGGGCTCTGGCTCTCGCAGTTCCGGCGGCCGCCCTCGCGGTGGCGGTCGGTGGTTCAAGCCTGGCCGGAGCGGAAGGAACCATCCCCGACACCGGCAAGACCGACCAGATCAAGATGGAGCTGACCAAGAACAAGCTGAAGTTCGTGGCGCCGGCGACGGTCGCCTACGGCGACCAGCTGGAAATCGTCAACGAAACGAACCCGAGGCAGGTCGGCCCGCACACCTTCTCGCTGGTCACCAAGGGCTCGATCCCGAAGACCGCGAACGCGCGCAAAAACTGCTTCACCCCGAAACACATCTGCATGGCGATCGCCAAGTGGCACGGGTTCAACCCGAAAACGGAAAAGATCAGCACCAACCCGGTCGATGCGGGCCCCGAAGGCTGGAGCACGATGGGCAACGCCACCGGTAAGAAGGGCGACTCCTGGTTCACCAGCGAGAAGCCGGGGGGAAGCATCACCGAGCAGGTGACCGCCGCCCCTGGAACGACGCTCTACTTCCAGTGCGCCGTCCACCCGTGGATGCACGGGAAGGTAACCGTCACGCCCGCTCCGACCGCGTAGGCGCCGACGGCTGGTCAGTTCCCAGATGCACACCGCCTTGGGCGCCGGGCCTTCCTCGGCGCCCTCGGCGGCGGTGCGCTTGCCGTCCTCCTGCCCCTGAGGGGCAGGAGCGGCGGCCTCGTGCCGTTTTCCTCCGAGCCGCCGCCGGCACTCGCCGCCGTCCCCTTCCGCGACCCCCTGCCGATTCCGCCGGTGCTCGACGGCGACCACATCCAGATCCCGATCCACGAGGCCGACCAGCAGGTCCTGCCCGGTCCGAAGACCAGGCTCTGGACCTTCGGCGGCAGCTTCCCGGGCCCGACGGTGCGCCGCCGCGCCGGCCGCCGCACCCGGGTCACCTTCCACCATCAGCTGCCGGCCAAGGTGGGGGAGCTGACGATCCACCTCCACGGCGGCCACAACCGCCAGCAGTTCGACGGCTACCCCGGCGGCCTGACCAGGAGCCAGCCGGTCTCCTACTACTGCCACATCCCCCGCGGCCTCTCCCCGCGGCAGTCGGGCAACGAGTTCCTGCTCGACCCCGGCGCGCGGAAAACCTACGTCTATGACCTGATGGAGGACGGCCGGCCCGAGCGCGCCGCCTTCCAGTGGTACCACGACCACCGCCTCGACCGCACCGCCCGCCACAGCTGGAAGGGGCTGGCCGGCATGTGGATCATCGACGACGAGTTCGACGAAGCCCTGCCGTTGCCCCGCGGCGAGCGCGACCTGCCGCTGATGATCGCCGACCGCACCTTCGACCGGCACAACCAGCTGATCGACCCCTTCACCGGCAAACGCCCGCCCGCCGACGGCATCCTCGGCCGGGCGGTTCTCGTCAACGGCGCCTACATGCCCCACCACCGGGTCAGCCCCTGCCGCTACCGGCTGCGCCTGCTCAACATCTCCTCCTTCCGCAGCTACAACCTCCACCTCTCCAACGGCGCGCCGATGGTCCAGGTCGCGACCGACAGCGGGCTGATGCCGAAACCGGTCCGCCGCCGCGAGATCCTGATCGGCCCGGCCGAGCGGGTCGAGGTGATCGTCGACTTCGCCGCGATGGCGGGGGGGACGGTCGAGCTGCGCAGCAGCAAGCGCCATCCCGGCCGCAACCCCGAAGGCGCCCACACCTACGGCGGAGCGCTGATGCAGTTCCGGGTCGGCAGCGAGCGCCGACCCGACCACACGAGGATCCCCCGCCGGCTGCGCCCGCTCCCCGAGTGGACGAGGAGGGCGAAACGCAAGCCCGACCACCGCTGGGAGATCACGATCGGCGGCTTCTTCAAAACCACCTGGCGGATCAACGGGCGCACCTTCAACCCCGCCTACGTCGAGGCCAAGGCGCCGCTCGGCTCGGTCCAGACCTGGGAGCTCGTCAACAAGACCAACGTCGCCCACGTCATGCACCTGCACCACACCGACTGGTACCTGCTCGAGCGCAACGGCAAGCCGCCGCCGCCCTGGGAAGACTGCCTCAAGGAGACCTTCTTCATCTACCCGAACGAACGCATCCTCCTTGCCGGCCACTTCTCCGACTACACCGGCAAGTTCGTCATCCACTGCCACATGCTGGACCACGAGGACCACGGCTTGATGAGCCAGTTCGAGGTCGTCCACGGGTGACGAGGTCAGCGCGCGCGCTTAAGTAAACGCGGGCGTTTGCCGATCCCCGCCCCGTGGCGGGGATACCCGAAAGAAGGGATCGTCCAGGCCCCCGAGGCAGCCTCGAAGCCCGCGCGGTCGCGGCGCTCCCAATTGCCGGCGCCGGCCTCGTCGCGCTCTCCCTCCTCCTTCCCCACCCGAGCGCCGGCAACGAGGCCGTCATCGTCGCCGTTGCGGCGGCGATGGCCCTCGCCGGCATCGTCTTCTCCGTCTTCGTCGGCCGCTGCAACCGGGTGGCCGTCCAGGCGATCATCGCCGCGGTCGTCGCCGCCACCGGCCTGCTGGTCTACGAGAGCGGCGTCGCGGTGGGCCAGTACGGGACGATCTTCGTCTGGGCGATCCTGCTCTCCTCCTACTTCTTCCCGCGCCGGACCGCGGTCGCACACCTGGCCTGGCTGCTGCTGGTCTACGGCGTCGCCCTCGCCGGGGTCGAGAACACCGCCGGGTACTCACCGCTCACCCGCTGGCTCTTCACCGCGGTCTCGCTGACCGTGGTGATGCTGCTGGTCACCGGCATCGTCAGCCGCCAGGGCCGCGCCGACAAGCGCGCCCGGCGCTTCTTCGAGCTGAGCCAGGACATGCTCTGCACGATGGACCGGCAGGGCTGCTGCCGTGAGGCCAACAGCGCCTGGAAGCGGCACCTCGGATACTTGCCCGAAGAGCTTCGCGGGATGCGCCTGCTCGACCTCACCCACCCCGACGACCACAAGGGGGCCCTGGTCGAGGCGCGGGGCCTTTACAAGAGCGGCGCTTCCGCCAGCCTGGAGACACGGGTGCGGGCCAAGGACGGCAGCTGGCACTGGCTGCGCACCAGCTCCACCCTCGCTGCCGACGAGGGGCTGGTCTACGCGCGCTCGACCGACGTCACCGAGTTGAAGCGGGTGGAGGGCGAACGCGAGCAGCTGCTCGGAGAGGTCCAGGACCTCGCCCGGCGCGACCCGCTCACCGGCCTGCCCAACCGCCGCGCGCTCGGGGAGATGCTGCCGCGGGAGCTGGCCCGCGCCCGCCGCACCCGCTCGCCGCTCTGCATCGCGATCATCGACATCGACCACTTCAAGGCCTACAACGACACCTACGGTCACCTTGCCGGCGACGAGGTCCTGCGCGAGGCGGCGATCGCCTGGGACGGGGCGGTGCGCGCCGAGGACCTGATCGTCCGCTTCGGCGGCGAGGAGTTCCTGGTGCTGCTGCCGGAGACGGCGGCGGAGCAGGCTGCCGAAGTGATCGAGCGGCTGCGCGCGGCGATGCCGCGCGAGCAGACCTGTTCGGCCGGCCTCGCCGCCTGGGACTTCGTCGAGAGCGTCGACGACCTGCTCGGGCGGGCTGACAGGGCGCTCTACCTGGCCAAGGCCGGCGGTCGCGGCCGGCTGGCCGAGGCGCCGCTGGCTGCCTGATCGCTTCCAGCGCGTAATGATTCGGCCATGGGCCGCGACGAGCACGAACGGGCCGTCCGCTTCCGGACCGCTCGCCGCGACCCCGAGCTGACGGTCCTCGAGGGCTTCCACGCGCTCAAGCACGCGCTGCGCTTCGGCGCCGAGCTGGTCGAGGCGGTCGCGCTTGACCCGGCGGGGCTGGAGCGGATGGCGGCCGACCTGGCTCCGGACCTGGCCGGGAGCATCGCCGGCCGGGTCGAGCAGGTTGACAAGGGGACGCTGGCCGATCTGGTGCCGCTGGTTCCCCACACCGGCGTCGTCGCGATCGCTCGCCGCCCGAGCGTCGACCTCGCCGCTGCCCTCGCCGACCCGGCGCCCGCCCCGGTCGTCCTGCTCGAGCAGCCGCGGAACATGGGGAACATCGGCGCCTGCATCCGGGTCTCGGCCGGAGCCGGCGCGGCGGCGGTGGTCACGACCGGGCCGAACGACCCCTGGCACCCGGACGCGGTCCGCGGCGCCGCCGGCCTGCAGTTCGCCCTGCCGGTAACGGCGGTCGAGTCGCTGCCGCCGAGCGAGCGGCCGTTGCTGGCGATCGATCCCGAGGGGGAGGAGCTGACGCCGGATCTGGTCCCGCCGCGGGCGATCCTCGCCTTCGGCACCGAGCGCCACGGGCTCAGCGCCGAGGCCCTCGACCGCGCCCGGGCACGGGTCGCGATCCCGATGCGGGAGGGGGTCAGCAGCCTCAACCTCGCCACCTCGGTCGCCGTCGTGCTCTTCGTCATGAGATTGCGAAATAGGGGTGACAGGAGCAGGAATGGCGGTTAGGTTCCGGAAAGCATCATCGATCCATCGCGGCGAACCGCCGCCCGCCCGGTCCCATCACCGAAAGGAGCGCTATGCCGCTCGCCGATATCAGCTTCGGGGAAATCCTCCTCGTAGCGCTGGAGATCTTCTTCTTCGTGGTCTGGATCTGGATCCTGATCACGATCCTCACCGACCTCTTCCGCGATCACGAGCTCTCGGGCTGGGCGAAGGCGGCATGGGTGCTGTTCCTCGTGGTCATCCCCTTCATAACCGCGCTGATCTATCTGATCGCCCGCGGCGAGGGGATGCGGGATCGCACGATCAAAGCCCAGGCCGACGCGAAAAAGCATTTCGACGAATACGTCCGCCAGCAGGCCCACGCCGTCGCACCGGCAGACGAACTGCACAAACTGGCCGAGCTCAAAGACAAGGGCGCCCTCAGCCAGGAGGAGTTCGAGCGGGCGAAGGCCAAACTGCTGGCCTGATCCTGCGCGCGGTGCGACTTATGTCGGCTATACGACCATAAGTCGCACCGCATCTCCTCAGCGCCCCTCGAGGGCGTAGGGGTTGAGGAACTGGCGCTGCCAGAAGTAGGTGCGCTCGACCTCGGTGAGGCGGGCGAGCTCGCAGGCCTCGCTCCAGCGTGACTCGATCGTCTCGATCTGGTCCTCGACGATCTCCCGCGCTTCGGCCTGGGTGAGCCGGTAGACGGGCGCCGCCACGATGCAGCCCGCAACCTGGCTGTAGCGGAAGCCGTCGCGGCCGATCGCCATCGCCTGGGTCGCCTCGCCGCCGCTGCGCAGCTGCGGGCAGATGTCGTAGGCCGGCGTCAGCGTCAGCCCGCCGCCGTCCCAGAAGGCCGAGTGGTTGCGGGCATGGTCGTCGGTGTTGCCGGCGAGGACGTTGAAGACGATGCGGGCGAAGAGCTCGCGCAGGGCTGGGATCGCGTCGTCGAAGCGCGCGGCGACGACGTCGGCCAGGTCGGCGTAGCTGGCGTAGCGACCCATCGTCTCGCCGAGCTCGAGCAGCGTCAGCGCCGAGACCATCGCCCGCCGCCGGCCGCCCCCGGGGCGATCGAAGCGCTCGACCAGCAGGACGTCCCGGTCCAGGACCCGGGTCAGCTCCGTGGCGGCGACGTCGAGCCCCACCATGCGGCCCAGCTGCATCGCCAGGAACTCGGCCTTGACGACGGGATAGCGGTCGTCGGCCGCCGAGAACTTGGCGATCAGCGAGCGCGGGCCGTCCCGCAGCGCCGCCTTCGGCCGCGCCCCGCCGATCGAGCTGCCGGCCAGCAGCGCATCGGCAAGAGCGGGGGGGAGGGGGGTGCCGGATTCGACCTGATCGGCGGCCCGCAGCAGGCTCTCCAGGTCGGCGCCGTCCTCGCGGGGGAGGTAGGTCTCGGGCGAGGCCTGGAAGTCGAGGGCGCCGGTCCGGTCCGATCCCGACTCGAGCAGGTAGGTGAGGGGGCCGAGGTCGGCGGGCTCGGCGTCGCGGCCCGCCCTGCCGAGCAGCCGGTGCATCACCACCCTCTGCCCCCAGGCATCGGGGCCGGCATCGGCGATGCAGCCGGCGATCGACATCCCGGGCAGGGGGGCGATACGGCCGGACCGCAGCGGCAGCTCCGGGTCATAGAGGGGAATCGCCTCCCCCCGGGCGAGGTAGCTGCGGCCGTAGACGAAGTCGACCAGGTCGCCGGCGGCATCCAGGCGGCCGGCGACGACCGGCTCGTCCGCGCCCGGCAGCCAAACCCAGACGAAGGCCTCGCGCGGCGGCTCAGAAGTCATCGTCGACCGTCCCGGCGGGGCGGCGGACCCGCTGCGGGAGCAGCGCGAGGTGCTCGCGGGAGCGGTTCAGCTCGGCCCTCACCTGGGCCCGGTCGGCCCCGAACAACGGCACGCCGACCAGCCTCGCCGCTTCGAAGACGGTGCCGATGCCGACGCTCGGGTCGCCCCGCTCGATCTTGCTCACGGTGGGCCTGCTGACGCCGATCCGCCGCGCCAGCTCCTCCGCCGGCCAGCGGCGGTCGTGCCGACCCTGTTGGATCTGCGCGCCGAGCAGCCTGGTCGCGTCCTCGACATAGAGCGAAGGGTCCTTACGAGAAGGCATGTAAAAAATAATAATCACTAAAGCTCTTATCAGCAAGTGAAATTGACAGACCTCCACCCTTCGTCCCTTGTCGACCTTCTGCCCCACAATCCTGCAAAAGCCGCAATTTGCAAGGAGGCTTGCGCGTTATCGACCACCTGCAGAACCTTGCCAGCGCTTCGCTAGCCTGCGCCGCCGTGCTGTTTGTCTCCCCTTCGAGTGCGGCCAGGCGCCGCGCCCTGATCTTTACGGCCCTGCTCCTCGCCGGGCTGTGCGCGCTTGCCGTCTCCTGGGCGGGGACCGCGCCGGCGCAGACGCCGCAGGAAAAGCTCGAAGCGACGCGCGACAAGCTCGAAGGGGTGCAGGAAGACTCGGCCTCGCTGGCGGAAACGATCGCCGAACAGAACCACGCGATCGACTCGATGATCGGCGAAGTCTCGGCGCTGCGGCGCAAGCAGGCGGCGGTCGAGGCCGAACTGGAAGAAAAGCAGTCCCAGCTGGAAGCGGCGACGGCGGCTCTGGAAGCCGAAGAAGCCCACCTGCAGAAGGTGCGAGCGCAGCTGCAGCGAGCGCTCGGCGTCCTCCGCGGCCGCCTCGTTGCGATCTACGAGGCCGGTTCGCCGGACGTGGTCAACGCGATCCTCGAATCCGAAAACTGGTCGCAGATGGCGGCGCAGACCGAATACCTGAGCCGGATCCAGAGCTACGACGACGCGGTCGTCGAACGGGTGAAGACGCTGCGCAACGAAGTTCGCTCGGCGGTCGAAAAGCTGGCCGACAAGCGGGCCGAAATCGAAGCGGCGCGCGACCAGGTCGCCGCGATCGAGCGGGAAGTCGCCGCCGCCCGCCAGGAAGCCGAGGCGCGCTTCGCCGACCTGAAGGCTGCCCAGGCGCAGCGGCGCGAAGCGATGGAAGCGCTCGAGTCGCGCGAAGAAGCGCTCAGCAACAACCTCGCCGCGATCTCCGAACAGGTCGCCTCCGAAGGCGGCGACGCGACCAGCGGCCAGATGCCGGCGCCGCTCAACCCCGGCCAGGAAGCGCAGGTGATCAGCGAAAGCGAAGCCAGCGCCCCCGCCTCGGCGCCGCAGGCGGTCAAGGACGCGATCGCCGCCGGCAACTCGATCGCCACCACGCCCTACATCTGGGGCGGCGGCCACGGCTCCTTCGAATCGGAAGGCTACGACTGCTCCGGCGCGGTCAGCTTCGCTCTGCACGGCGGCGGCTTCCTCGAAAGCCCGCTCGACTCGACCGGCCTGGAGACCTGGGGCGAACCGGGCCCGGGCCAGTGGATCACGGTCTACGCCAACGCCGAACACGCCTGGATGGTGATCGCCGGCATCGCCTTCGACACCGTCGGCGGCCCCGGCCCCCGCTGGCACGACCCCTGGGTCGACTCGCCCGAAGGCTTCGTGGCCAGGCATCCCGCGGGTTATTAGCGCCCGCTAACAAATCCGTCGCCCCGGTGGCATAGGCTGCTCGCGCCTTGGAACCGATCTCCTACCTCCAGGCGATCGTCCTGGGGGCGCTCCAGGGGATCGCCGAGCCGTTCCCGATCTCGAGCCTCGGCCACGCGGTGATCGTCCCGCGGCTGCTCGGCTGGAACATCCACCAGAACGACGAATTCTTCCTCGCCTTCCTCGTCGCCACCCACTGCGCCACCGCGCTCGTCCTCTTCGCCTTCTTCTGGGAGGACTGGAAGCGGATCATCGCCGGCTTCGTCCGCTCGCTGCGCGGGCAGGCGACCCCGGCGGACAGCGACGCCCGCCTCGCCTGGGTGATCGTCGTCGGCACGGTCCCGGCCGGGATCCTCGGCCTCGCCCTCGAGCACAAGCTCCGCACGCTGTTCGCCTCGCCGACCGCGGCGGCGGTGTTCCTGGTCCTCAACGGCATCCTCCTGCTCAGCTTCGAGCGGCTGCGGCAGCGGCCGCCGCGCCCCGGCGATTACGAGGGCGACGCCGACCCGCGGATCTCCCGCATGGGCTTCAGGCAGGCCTTCGCGATCGGCACCGCGCAGGCGGCGGCGCTGATCCCGGGCATCTCCCGCTCGGGGGTGACGATGGGGGGCGGCCTCCTGACCGGGCTCTCGAACGAGGACGCCGCCCGCTACGCCTTCCTCCTGGCGACGCCGATCATCGGCGCCGCCGGGCTGCTGAAGTTGCCGGACCTGATGGGCTCGGCCGGCGACGGGGTCCGCGGCCAGGCCCTGGTCGGGGCGATCGCCGCCGCGCTCACCACCTGGGTCGCGGTCAGATTCCTGCTCCGTTTCTTCGAGACCAACCGGCTCAGCCCGTTCGGCGTCTACTGCATCATCGCCGGCCTCTTCTCGCTCCTCGTCTTCGCCCTCTAGCCGCGCCCTTGCCCGAGCCGGTTAGCGACGGTTGATACAAGCCGTTTCCGGGTAGCTGGGATGCGTCTGGAGGACCATTTCGGTCTACGGGAAGGAGTCGTCATGGAGTCAGCATCTGTCCGGCACGAGGGGCCCGGTCCCGATCTGCCGAACCGGGCGCCGCGCCGCGAACCCGCCTCGGAAGGCCCGGTCGGCTGGAGACCGGCGGACCCCGGCCCGCTCGGCCTCGCCGCCTTCGCGCTCACCACCTTCGTGCTGAGCATGTTCAACGCCAACCTGGTCAGCCACGCCGGCGAGCCGGTGGTGCTGGGGGTCGCCCTCGCCTACGGCGGGGTCGCTCAGGTGCTCGCCGGGATGTGGGAGTTCCGCACCGGCAACACGTTCGGCGCCGTCGCCTTCACCTCGTTCGGGGCCTTCTGGATCTCGTTCTGGGCGCTGGTGACGTTCTTCGCCGACAAAATCCCGGCCGAACACCTCGGCTCGGCGCTCGGGCTCTACCTGATCGCCTGGGGGATCTTCACCGCCTACATGTTCGTCGCCTCGCTGCGGACGACGGCCGCGATCGCGCTCGTCTTCCTGCTCCTGGCGGCGACCTACTTCCTGCTCGGGATCGGCAACGCCAACGAAAGCGAAGGCCTGATCGAAATCGGCGGCTGGTTCGGCCTGGCCACGGCGGCGGCCGCTTGGTATGCATCCTTTGCAGCGGTCGTCAACTCGACCTTCGGGCGCACGGTGATGCCGGTCCGCCCGATGAACGAGCCGGCGGCCACGGAACCAGCGAGGGAATGAGGGGAGGAGCGATCGATGGCAGTCGAGCAAGGAGGGACGGACCTGGAGCGCGAGCTCGAGTCGATGCTCGGGATCGAGACGTTCGAGCCGCCCGAGGAGTTCCGGCGGCAGGCGACTTGGAGCGACCCGAAGATCTACGAGGAAGCGGCCGCCGACCCGGAGGGTTGGTGGCTGGAGCAGTCGAAGCAATTGCTCGACTGGGAGACCGAGCCGAGCCAGGCGCTCGACGACTCTGACCCGCCCTTCTACAAGTGGTTCGCTGACGGGCGGATCAACGCCAGCTACAACTGCCTCGACCGCCACGTCGAGGCCGGCAACGGCGACCGCGTCGCCTACCACTGGCGCGGCGAGGAGGGGGAGGAGCGCGAGCTCACCTACGCCGACCTCCACCGCGACGTCCAGCGCTTCGCCAACGCGCTCAAGGACCTCGGGGTGCAAAAGGGGGACGTGGTCGGGATCTACCTGCCGATGATCCCCGAGGTGGTGGTGGCGATGCTGGCCTGCGCCCGCATCGGCGCGCCCCACAACGTCGTCTTCGGCGGCTTCTCGGCCGAGGCGGTGGCGGAGCGGATGGAGTTCTCGCAGGCGAAGGCGCTGGTCACCGTCGACGGCGCCCGCCGCAAAGGCAAGACGGCGCCGATCAAGCCGCAGGTCGACGAGTGCATGGCGGGGATCGAGTCGCTGCAGAAGATCGTCGTCGTCCGCAACACCGGGATCGAGTGCCCGATGAAGGAGGGCCGCGACGTCTTCTACGACGAGGCGATGGACGCGGCCGACCCGGAGTGCCCGCCCGAGCCGATGGAGGCCGAGCACCCGCTCTACATCCTCTACACCTCCGGCTCGACCGCGAAGCCGAAGGGGATCCTCCACACCACCGGCGGCTACATGACCGGCGTCACCGCGACCCACCGCTACGTCTTCGACCTCAAGCCGGAGTCCGACGTCTACTGGTGCGCGGCCGACGTCGGCTGGGTCACCGGCCACTCCTACATCGTCTACGGCCCGCTCGCCAACGGGGCGACCAGCGTGATGTGGGAGGGGGCGCCCGACTACCCGCACAAAGGGATCTGGTGGGAGCTCGTCGCCCGTTACAAGGCGACGATCCTCTATGCGGCGCCGACGGCGATCCGCACCTTCATCAAGTGGGGGGCGGAGATCCCGCGCGAACACGACCTCTCCTCGCTGCGGTTGCTGGGTTCGGTCGGCGAGCCGATCAACCCCAAGGCCTGGCTCTGGTACCGGCAGGTGATCGGCGGCGGCAAGTGCCCGATCGTCGATACCTGGTGGCAGACGGAGACCGGCGGGATCATGATCACGCCGCTGCCGGGGATCACCGCGACCAAGCCCGGCTCGGCGACGACCCCGTTCCCCGGGGTCGAGGCGCAGGTGGTCGACGAGTCGGAGGGCAACCCGGTCTCCGAAGGGCAGGGCCTGCTCGTGCTCGAGCGGCCGTGGCCGTCGATGCTGCGCGGCCTCTACAAAGAGGACGACCGCTTCGTCGAGACTTATTTTTCCCGCTTCGGGGTGGAGCGCTACCTGGTCGGCGACGCCGCCCGCCGCGACAAGGACGGCTACTTCTGGGTGATCGGCCGGATCGACGACGTCGTCAACGTCTCCGGCCACCGGCTCTCGACCGCCGAGGTCGAGTCGGCGATCGTCGCCCACCCCGACGTCGCCGAGGCGGCGGTGATCGGCCAGTCCGATGAGGACACCGGGCAGGCGATCTGCGCCTTCGTCACCCTCCGCGGCGGAATCGAGGAGAGCGACGAGCTGGTCGAGGGCATCCGCGGAGCCGTCGCCGAGCGAATCGGCAAATTCGCCCGCCCGAAGCGGATCGTCTGGTCCGGCGACCTGCCGAAGACCCGCTCCGGCAAGATCATGCGCCGCCTCCTCCGCGACATCGCCGAGGGCCGGGCGCTGGGCGACGTCACCACCCTCAAAGACCCCGATGTGATGGAGGAGCTGGAGGGCAAGATCGCCGAGGAGCAGGCGAAGGGCGATTAGCCGGGGGCGAGGGTGCCCCCTCCAAAACGGCTTCGCCTTGAGTGTTTTGGAGGGGGTACCCTCGCCCCCTTCTCACCGCCGGGAGTTGGTGGCTATGCGCTCGATTGCTATGGAGAGGGCTTGGAGCTGCTCCTGGACGCTGTGGAGTTCGCGCAGGGCGAGCTCCTCGGCGCTGAGCTTCTCTTCCTCCATCTCCTCCTCGATCTCGGCGATTTCGGGGGCGAGGAAGCGCTGGGCGAAGGCGGCGGTGAGGAGGGCGACGAAGCCGATCCCGATGATCAGGACGACCACGGTGACGACCTCGCCGCCGGTCGTCTGCGGGTAGATGTTGGAGCCGAGCGTCGTCATCGTCGTCGCCGCCCAGTAGATCCCGTCCCAGGTGTCGAGGTGCTGCTTGTGCTCGAAGGCGACGAAGATGCTGCCGCCGCCGATCACGGTGAGGACGGTCAGCAGCAGCGAGTAGCGCAGGCCCTCGAGCGAGAAGACCTCGCGCGAGAGCTGGGCCAGGCGCAGGAGCCGGAGCAGTCGCAGCAGGCGCAACACGCGCAGGCTCTGCAGGCCCGCCGGCAGCACCGGCGGCGTCAGCACGACGATGATCACGTCGAGTGGGTGGCGGCGAATCCACTCCCACCGGTTCGGCACCACCCACAACATGATCGCCAGCTCGACCAGAAAGGCGAGCCAGGTAACCCAATTGAGGACGAGCGCGACGGTCTCCAGCGTCCCGCCCGGTTTCGACTCGTAGATCGCCACCGTCGGCAGCGTCAGCGCCGCGGCGATCAGCATCGGCGTGTTCAGCCGTTCGCGCCACTCGATCGCGCGCGCGTTCACCGGCCCGTCGCTGGTCTTCGCGGTGTCCGCGGTCACCGCGACTGATTCGACGCAGAGCGCAGGACCCCTAGATGGAATCGACCATCCTGGCTCAGCCGTGTCGGGCGGCCTTGACCAGCGCCGGCCCCGGCTCGACGACCCGGAACGGTACGAAGGTCTTCTTCGCGACCGAGACGGTGATCGGGCCGATGCTCGGATCGCCGCTGGGGAGGATGTCGAAGCTGCCGGTGATCCCGTTGTGGACCGAGGTCGAGCGCACCGCTTCGATCGTGCCGCCGCGGTTGCGGCCCTTGCCGATCGCGTTCAGCACGACTTCGGCGGCCTGGGCCGCGTAGGGCGCATACAGTTCGATCGGCTGTCCCTTCAGCTCCGCTTCGAGCTGGCCGACCAGCTTCTTGCCGGGTCCGGTGAGGTTCTGCGGCACCTCTCCCGGCACGCTCGCGTACATCCCCTTCGAGGCCTTGCCGGCGAGCCCGATCGTCGATTGCTGGGCGAAGCCGTCGGGGGCGAGCAGCTTGACCCTGGCGTTGGAGCCGAGGACGGCGACCTTGTCCTTGATCAGGCGACCGCCGTTCTCCTCGGTGAGGCCGGCGAGCAGAACGGCGCCGGGGCTGGTCTTGGCGACCGTCTTCATCAGGCCGCGGTAGCCGCTCGCCTTGACGTTCCAGGCCCTGAACCCGACGACGTGGATGCCGAGCTTGCGGGCGGCGCCGCGGAAGGTCTTCGCCTGGCCGAGGCTGGTCGGGTCCTTGCCGGCGTAGAGGACGAAGGCGTCCTTCACACTCTGTTCCTTCGCGAAGCCGGCGAGGCCGGCACCCTGGTAGGCGTCGTTGGGGACGACGCGGGCGTAGTTGCGGGCGCCGGGGTAGAGGCTCTTCGGCTCGCCGTGGGCGCAGCTCGGGCTCGACTGGGTGAGGCAGATCAGGGTGTTGCCCGGCGAGACCATCGCGACGCCGCCGCCGGGTGCCCTGCCGAGGATCGGGATCATCGCTTCGGCGCAGCCGGAGTTGTAGGTGCCGATCACGGCGAGGACGCTGGGGTCCGCGGCATAGGCCCTGGCGTTCGCCTGGCAGAGGGCCTTCGTCCAGAGGCCCGTCTTCGCGCTCGAGTCGTCGCAGGCCTGGAAGGCGACCTTCGTCCCGCCCGCCTGCCAGTTGGCCCCTTCGAGGACCAGCCGGATCGCGTCGTTCATCTGCAGCGAGCGCTGCTTCGAATCGCCCTGCAGCGGCAGGTCGGAGACGACCACCGCCTCGGGGCCTCCCTTGCCGCCGTACTGGAGCGGGCCGCAGGCCGAGGAGGCGACGGCGGTGGCGCTCCCCGAAGCGGCGCGGCTGTGGCCGCCGAGGGCGAACAGCACCAGCCCGCTCAGCAGCAGAGCAGCGAGGGCGAGGCTGGGGAGGCGGAGCGACACTTGCGCCTACCCTAGCGCCAGGAGGATCGGCCCGTGAACGGCCGGTGACGAACGCATCCGGCTGCGAGCACAGCAGGGTGTGCTCGAAGTCGGATGCGGCGCAACTCGACCCCCGATCCTCCTAGCCCGCCTGCTCGGTCGCCGGCTCGGTCCCGAGCTCGACGTGCGCGCGGCTGTCGGAGCTGCGGACGAGGAAGAGGGTGGCGAGGAGGCCGAGGGCGGCGAAGCCGGCGCCGACGAGGAAGGCGGACTGGAATCCTTCGGTGAGGACGGCGGGGTCGTGGGAGTCGCCGATCTTCGAGTTGGCGATCGCGGCGAGGACGGCGAGGCCGAGGGCGCCGCCGACCTGCTGGGAGGTGTTGATCAGGCCGCTGGCGAGGCCCTGCTCGCGGTCCGCGACGCCGGAGACGGCGGCGATCGTGACCGGCACGAAGGCGAATCCGAGGCCGACGGCGGCGAGCAGGGAAGGGCCGAGGATGTCACTGACGAAGGTGCCGTCGGCGGAGATCTGCGAGAACCAGACGAGCCCGGCGGCAATCAGGGCCATGCCGGCGGCGAGGATCGGCTTGAAGCCGACTTTCGTCACCAGGCTCGAGGCGATCCCGGCCGAGAGGATGATCGAGACCGCCAGCGGCAGGTAGGAGAGGCCGGCGCGGATCGCGCTGTAGCCGAGCACCTGCTGCATGTAGAGCGAGATGAAGAAGAACATCGAGAAGAGCGAGGCGCCGACGAGGATGCCGACGACGTTGGCGCCGGTGATCGTGCGGATGCGGAAGATCGAGAAGGGGACGAGCGGGGCGCGGGAGCGGCGCTCGATCGCGACGAAGGCGATCAGCAGGACCGCGGCGGCGATGAGGGTGCCAATCGTCTGCGCCGAGCCCCAGCCGGCTTCTTCGGCGTCGAGCAGGGCGAAGACGAGGGCGGAGAGGCCGAGGGTGACGGCCGTGGCCCCGGCGACGTCGAAGTGGCGCACCTCGTGCTCGGCGCGCGACTCGGCGATCAGCGACGGGGCGACCGCGGCGGCGGCGATCCCGATCGGGACGTTCACCCACAGCACCCATTCCCAGCCGAGGTATTCGGTGAGGACGCCGCCGAGGAGGACGCCGGCGGCGCCGCCGGAGCCGGCGACCGCGCCCCAGATGCCCAGCGCCTTGTTGCGCTCGGCGCCGTCTTTGAAGGTGGTGGCGACGATCGAGAGGGCCGCCGGGGAGAGGATCGCGGCGCCGAGGCCCTGAACGGCGCGGGCGGCGATCAGCTGCCCGGAGCTGCCGGAGAGCCCGCCCGCCAGGGAGGCGAGGGCGAAGAGCACCAGCCCGAACATGAAGACCCGCCGCCGCCCGAGCAGGTCCGCCAGGCGACCGCCGAGCAGGAGGAAGCCGCCGAAGGTGAGCACGTAGGCGTTGACCACCCAGGGCAGGCTGCTCTCGGTGAACTTCAGCGCTTCGCCGATCGTCGGCAGGGCGACGTTGACGATCGAGGCGTCGAGGACGACGACGAACTGGGCGGTGCAGAGCAGGATCAGGGCGATCCAGCGTTTGTCGCGGGCTGCGGCGGCGTCGGTCATGCGCCCGAGGATGACACAGCTACCGCGATAGCTGTGTGAGAAATTCGGTGGCCAGACGCTCCACCGTGTCGGGTGCGTCGGCGAAGGGCCAGTGGCCGCTGGCCGGCAGCACGTGCACGTCGGCCGAGGGGAAGGCGTCCCGCTGGCGCTCCGCATATGCAGCCGGCAGGTAGGCGTCGTGCTCGCCCCAGATCACCAGCGCCGGGATGTCTCGCGGCGCCATCAGCTTCGAGAACTCGACCGCCGCCGAGCCGGGGTCGTCGGTATCGCGGTAGAGCGCCAGGACCGCCTTGCGGGTGCGGCGGTCGTAGTGGTCGTACATCGCTTCGACGAAGTCCCGCGGCAGCCCGCGCGGCTCGTTGCGGTTGAGCAGGGCGCGGAAGGCGGACCGGGTCGCGGTCGCCTGGAAGAGCTCGCCGAGCACCGGCGTGCGCCAGATGCGCGCGAGTTTGTGCCAGCGGTAGCCGGGGAGGATGCCGGTGTCGATCAGGACGATGCTCGCCAGCGCCTCGACGTTCATCGCCGCCCAGACCAGCCCGATCGGCCCGCCGAAGTCGTGGAGGACGAGGTGGACGCGCTCGATTCCGAGCTCCTCCAGCGCCTCCCCGAGCCAGGTCGCGTAGCCGAGGACGCTGTGCTCGAAGCCGGCGGGGGCGATGGTCTCGCCGAAATCCGGCAGGTCGAGGGAGAGGGCGCGCCGGCCGGTTGCCGCCGCGGCGCCGACGAGCCCCTCCCAGTCGTCGGCCGAGCCCGGGTTGCCGTGGACGCAGACGACCGCCTCGCTCGCCTCGACGGGCCCCGCCTGCAGGAGGCGGGTGCGGGTGCCGCCGGCGAGGAGGCTGGCGCGTCGGACCGCGAGGCCGGGCGCTTTTGCGTCCTCCTGGTTTGGAAAGGCGCCTGCGCTCATCGGGCGAGGGCGTGGCGGGCGTTGACAGCGATTGCCCGCGGCAGCGCCCGCGGCATCATTTCCTGCGGCCGGATCTGCCGGCTGCCGAACTCCTCGAAGAGGAGCGCCGACTTCGGGTCCCGGGCCGCGGCGGAAAAGAGCAGCCGCTCCGCGAGGTTCAGGGTGCGCCCGTTCGCGTAGTCGTGGATCAGGAAGGCGTGCGCGCCCAGTTCCTTGGCATGGCGGCGGCGGTAGCCGTGCAGGCCCTCCTCCAGCGTGAGCTCGCCCGCCAGCGCCGGCTTGACGCTCTCGGCGAGCCACTCGGAGGACTGGAAGGCCCAGCCGCAGCCGACCCCGAAGAGGGGGTCGGTCGCCAGTGCCGCGTCGCCGATCAGCGCCAGCCCCGGCGCCGTCACCTGTCGCTTGCGGTTGGTCATGTCGATCTTTCCCAGCACCGGGCTGACCAGCTCGCCTTCGCGGATCGGCGGCGCCTCGGGCATCTCGGAGAGGAAGCGGACCAGCGCTCCCTCCGGGTCGGCCTTGAATTCCGGAAGCCGGGCGGTGGTCGGCATCGCTGCGTAGAAGGTGAGGTCGGAGTCGGTCGGGAAGGCGGCCCCCCACTGCGGGTCCATGAACCAGACGGTGGCATCGGGGTAGTGCGGCGGCTCGCCCCCCTTCCAGTAGCCGCCATAGGCGAAGCGGCCGTGGGGGTAGGTCTTGACCGTGACTTCGGAGAGCTCGGCGATCGTCGAGTCACGCCCGTCGGCGCCGACCGTGAGGCGCCCCCGCACCTCGCGCACCTCCCCCTCGCGATTGCGCGCAGCGACGCCCGCGAAGGCCCCTTCCTCGCGCAGCATCCGCTCGACGCTCCAGCCGAGCATCATCTCCACGCCCGGCGTTTCCGCGGCGATGCCGCGCACCATCGGGTCGAGCACCTCGCGGCGCAGGTTGACCCCGCGCGGGGCGCGCCGAGACGCCGATTCGATCCATCCCCACCTGGTCCAGGCGCGGAACAGCGGCCTGCGCGCCCCCGCCGCTTCCATCTCCTCGAGCAGGCCGAGCCGTTCCAGCGTCGGCACCGCCGAGGCCTGGATGAAGTGCGAGCACATCCGCTTGAACGCCTGCGGGTCGGGCTGTTTCTCGACGAGGGCGACGCGCAGGCCGGCGCGGCCGAGCTGGATTGCGGTGGCGCAGCCGGCGAGGCTGCCGCCGACGATCACCGCGTCGTACGCCGGGGCGTCGCCGATGATGGTGGAGGGGGAATCGGGGCTGGGCATCTCGGTGCCTCCTGCTGGTTGCCGATACCGTTCGTCCCGTACTATACGCATCGAACTATGAAAAACAAGTCGAAAGCAAGCAGGCTGACGGGAACCTCCTACGCCGTGCTGGCGCTACTCAAGGAGTTCGGCGAGTCGACCTCCTACGAGATCAAGGGGGCGCTGGAGACCTCGATCCAGAACTTCTGGCCCGTTCCTCACACGACCGCCTACGAGGAGCCGGCGCGCCTTGCCGCCTCCGGCTACCTCTCGGCGAAACAGGAAGAGGGGGGCCGGCGCCGTCGCGTCTACTCGCTCACGGAGAAGGGACGCGAGGCCCTCGCCGCCTGGGCCGGGGAGGCCGGCGCGGCGCCGCCGCAGCTGCGCGACGAGCTGATGCTGAAGGTCTTCGCCGGGGCCGATCCCGGGCCGCTGCTGGAGCCGCGGATCGCCTTCCACGAAGCCAAGCTGCAGGAGCTGCGCGGCTACCTGGAGCTGGTGCGACAGAGCGCGGGCTTCGAGGGTTCCGAGCGCACGCTGGTGGCCGGCGTCGCCTACGAGGAAAAGATGCTGGAGATGCTGGAAGCGTTCGCTCAGGCCGATGCGGCCTGAGGCTCCCACTTGAAGCGACGGGTGGCGATGCGGATGCCGATCAGCGCCCATATCACCAGCGCCGCGACCGATCCCGCTTCGAGGCCGCTGCCGCCGGCGCCGGGTGCCAGCGTGGTCTGCAGCCCCAGCGCCAGGTGGTAGAGCGGGAAGATCTTCCCGGCCGTTTCCAGCCAGCTCGGCAGCTGGTCGACCGGGATCCAGACGCCGGAGACGAAGGAGAGGATGACGACCGAGAAGGGGGCGACCGTCGAGGCCGCGTCGGGAGTGGGGGTGAAGGCGCTGAGGGCGATGCCGAGCGCGCAGAGGGTGGCGGTGCCGAGCAGCAGGTAGAGGACGAAGGCGGGGAAGGTCGAGGCGGGCACGGGGATGCCGTAGGCGACCGCGCCGATCGCCAGCAGGATCGCCGCCATCGCCAGCGCCTGGGCCTCGGCGCGGATGATCTGGCCGGCGATGAAGGTCCAGGGCGGCATCGGGGTGCCGCGGTAGCGCTTCAGCTGCCCGTTCTCGCGCTGGGTGGTGAGCGAGACCGCCAGCGTCGTGAAGGTCGACAGCGCGGCGGCGTAGGCGATGATCCCCGCGGTGAAGTAGGCCTCGGCGCCCAGCTTGACGTCGCTCGGCAGCGTCGTCGTTTCGTTGCCGCCGGCGTTGAAGATCGAGTTGAAGAGGACGAGCAGGACGACCGGGAAGGCGATCGTGAAGATGATCGTGCGCGGCGTGCGCAGGGCGACGAGGATCCCCATCCGCGCTTGGGCGAGGACGATGTCGCGGTCGGTCACGGCTGCTCCCGGGTGAGCTCGAGGAAGACGTCCTCGAGGTTGGGGCGCCGCACCTCGAGCTCGCGCAGCTCGGCGCCGCGCTGCTCGGCGAGGGCGAGCAGGCGGTAGAGGTCCCGCTGCGGGTCAGGCGTCTGCACTTCCACCTGCTCGCCCGCGGTCGCGACGCTGCCGGAGACGGCGCCGCGCACGTCCTCGATCCCGAGCGAGCCGTCGAGGGCGAAGCCGATCACGGTGCTGCGGCCGATCGCCGCGGCGATCTCCCCGGTCTTGCCCTGGGCGACGATCCGGCCGCCGCGGAGGATCGCCACCCGGTCGGCGAGGTGCTGGGCCTCGTCCATGTAATGGGTGGTTAGGAAGACCGTCTTGCCCAGCGCCTTCAGCCCCTCGATCATGTTCCAGGCCTCGCGGCGGGCGGTGGGGTCGAATCCGGTCGTCGGCTCGTCGAGGAAGATCAGGTCGGGGTCGCCGACGATCCCGAGAGCGACGTCGGCGCGGCGTTTCTGGCCGCCGGAGAGGCTGCCGATGCGGGCGTCGCGCTTCTCGCCGAGCCCGACCAGGTCGATCGTCTGCTCGACGTCGCGCGGGCGGGAGTAGAAGCGGGCGAAGAGGGATACCGCCTCGCGGACGGTCCAAAGCGGGTCGAGCTCGCACTCCTGGAGGACCAGGCCAACCCGCTCGCGCCAGGCCCGCGTCGGTGCCGCCGGGTCGACCCCCAGCACGGCGACCTGGCCGTCGTCGCGCTCGCGGTAGCCCTCGAGGATCTCGATCGTCGTCGTCTTGCCGGCGCCGTTGGGGCCGAGGAAGCCGAAGACTTCGCCGGGCGAGACCTCGAAGTCGATCCCCGCCACCGCTTCGTTCTCGCCGTAGGCCTTGCGCAGCCCCCGCACGCTGATCGCCGTCTCGCTCACGCGCCTCACGCTAGTCAATCCCGGCGCGGGGGAGGTCGCGGCCGAAGATAGTTTGATAAGCTAATTACAGAAGCTAACCAATGAGCGCGAAGGCCGACATCACCCTCAGCGAGCGCGCCGCGCTCCTGCGCACGGCGATCGTCCGCACCTCCCGGCGGCTGCGCCAGGAGGCGGCGGCGGAGACCACCGGCCTCACCCCGACCTCGGTCGCGGCGCTGGCGACGATCGAGCGGCACGGGCCGATGACCCCGAGCGAGATCGCCGCGGTGGAGCGGGTCAAGCGGCCGACGATCACCCGCACCCTCGGCTGTCTCGAACGCGAGGGGCTGATCGACCGCGCGCCCGACCCCGCCGATGGGCGCAGCTCCCTGGTCAGCGTCAACGGCGCCGGCCGCGAGCGGCTGCGGCGGCTGCGCAAGCGCAAGAACGCCTACCTGGCGCGGCGCATGCGCGAGCTCTCCGCTCGCGAGGTCGAGACGCTGGCGCAGGCCGCCGAGATCCTCGAGCGGATGCGGGAGGGCGAGCAGCTTTGACGGCCGCCCTCCGCCGTTCGTTCAACTCGCTCGAGGTCCCCAACTACCGCCGCTACTTCACCGGCCAGCTGATCTCCCTCTCGGGGACCTGGATGCAGACCGTTGCCGCGCTGTGGGTCGTCCTCAGCCTCACCGGCAGCGGCGTTGCCGTCGGCCTCACCACCGCCCTGCAGTTCCTGCCGATGCTGCTGATCGGCGCCTGGGGAGGCCTGCTCGCCGACCGCTTCCCGAAGCGGCGGCTGCTGATCACGACGCAGACGTTGATGGCGATCCCCGCCCTCGGCCTCTTCGCCGTCACCGCGACCGGCGTCGTCGCGCCGTGGATGGTCTACCTCGCCGTCTTCGCGATGGGTTCGGTGAACGCGGTCGACAACCCGACCCGGCAGAGCTTCGTGATCGAGATGGTCGGCCCCGACCGGGTCGTCAACGCGGTCAGCCTCAACAGCGTCATCGTCCAGGCGGCACGGATCGTCGGCCCGGCGTTCGCGGGGATCCTGATCGCGACCGTCGGCGTCGTCCCCTGCTTCGCCGTCAACGCGCTGACCTTCGTGGCGATGATCGTGGCGCTGTGGCGGATGGACCCGGCGCGGCTGCACGCGGCGCCGCCGGCGAAGCACGAGCCGGGGGCGATCCGCGCCGGCCTGCGCTACGTCCTCGGCACTCCCGAGCTGATGGTGCCGCTGGCGCTGATGGCACTCGTCGGGACGCTCGGCTTCAACTTCCAGGTGGTGCTGCCGCTGCTGGCGAAATTCAGCTTCGAATCGGGGGCGATGACCTACGCGGCCCTGGTCTCGGCGATGGCCGTGGGCTCGATCGTCGGCGCCCTCGTCAACGGGCATCGCGGCCGCACCGGGCCGAGGCTGATCGCCGGCGGTGCGCTCGCCTTCGGCGTCGCCTCCCTGTGGGCGGCGCTGATGCCCAGCCTCGCCTTCGAGATCCCGGCCCTGATGCTCCTCGGCGCCGCCTCGGTCACCTTTGCCGCGACGATCAACTCCACCCTTCAGCTGGCGGTCTCCCCGCAGATGCGAGGCCGGGTGATGGCCCTCTACAGCGTCGTCTTCCTCGGCTCCACCCCGATCGGCGGCCCCCTGACCGGCTGGCTCGCCCAGGCCTACGACCCCCGCGTCGCCCTGCTCCTGGCTGCCGCCTCAGGCCTCCTGGCGGCCTGGGCCGCCCACATCTCCTTCGCCCGCATCAGCGGCCGCCACCCGGCCGAGCCCACCACCGCCGAACGGGCCCTGGCGTAGAACGAGCCTTGGCATAGAACGAACCCTGGCGCAATTCCGCCGAGCCATCTCTTCTGTTCCTTTTCGTCGCTATAGAGGGCTAAGGAACAGGGGAAGGCAAGGCGGCTGCGGTCTCCTGTTCCTTTTGCCTGCAGGGCGACGAAAAGGAACAATTGAGGGGGGCTATCGGCTGCCGGGACGCCGATCGTCCCGGTGGGAGGTCCGTCACTGGCCGGCGGCGGCGGCTGCGGGCCGGCGGGGGAGGCCGGCGGACCTCCCCCGCTGTCGTTCGCCGAACCTCTCCCCGCCGGTGTCTGCACTCCTACCGAACTATTCGACGTACCCCGCGCTTTCGAGGTAGGCCCTGGCGGCGGCCTTCGGCGTTTCCTTTTCGAGTTCGACCCGGGCGTCCAGCTCCTGGACCACTTTCAGGTCGAGCCCTTCCTGCACCTGCAGGATCGTCTTTTCGTAATCCGGACCCGCTTCTTCGGCGACCGACTTCTTGGTCACGAAGATCACGTTGCCGGCCGGGAAGACGTGCTTGTCGTCTTCGAGGATGACGAACTTGTTCTTCTCCGCCGAGAGCTGCGGGTCGGTGGTGAAGAGGATCGAGAGATCCGCCTGGCCCTTTTCCAGCACCGTGTAGCGGAGGCCGATGTCCACTGGCGTGAACGACTTGAACTTGAGGCCGTACAGTTTTTCCAGCCCAGCCAGGCAGTCGATCCGCTGGCGGCACTCGGGCGAGCCATAGAGGGACAGTTTTTCGGAGATGCCCTGGAGGTCGGAGACCGTCTTCAGGCCGTACTTCTTCGCCGTTGCCGTGGTGGTGCCGACTGCGTTGGCGCTGGCAAAGGGGGTCGGTTCGAAGGCCTGCAGACCTTCCTTTTCGAATTCTTCGTTCGCTTTTTCCCACGCTTCGGTGGCGTCGGAGGGCACTTCTTCGGGTTCGAGGCCGAAGAACGAGGTGAGGGCCGTGCTCGCGTACTCCGGGTAGCCGGAGATCTGGCTGGTCTTGACCGCTTTCAGGGCGACCGTTTCGGAGCCGAGGTTGAGCGCGCTCTTCACCTTGTAGCCGGCCGCGGTCAGGGCCTGCGCGTAGATTTCGCCGAGGATTTCCTGTTCGGGGAAGTTCTTCGAGCCGATCGTCAGGCTGACCTTGCCGTTTTCGGGGTTGGACTGAATTGCCGCGCCCGAGCCGCCTTCTTCGCCCGTTTCGCCGCTGGTGGTGTCGCTGCCACCGCCGCACGCGGCGATGCCAAGCGTCAAGGCGAGCGCGGCAAGCGCTGCCAGCAGCACTCGCACTCTCGTCTGGTCGGTCCTCACTGTTGCCTCCTCTTGGGGTGGATGTATTGGGTGAGTCGGGTGTTGGGTAAGTCGGGAGTCAGGTCAGACAGTCTTCAACTTGAGCCCGTCGGAAGTAAGGCGGTTCTGCAGGAGCGCGAGCAATCCCTCCAGTGCGAGGGCGAGCAGGGCGACGAGAATCGCGCCGGCGAGCAGCCCGTTTTCGCCGTAGACGTTGCGGTTGAGGATGAAGTCGCCGAGGGTTTCCACGCCGGCTAGCGGCGCGATCGTCGCGGTGGCGAGGATCACGATCGCGGCGCTGCGCACGCCACCCATCACCGTCGAGATCGCCAGGGGCAGCTCGATCGTGCGGATGATCTTCCACTCGCCCATGCCGATCCCGCGAGCGGCATCGACGGCGGCGGGATCCACCTGGCGCACGCCGACGTAGGCATTGGTGAGGATCGGGGCGATGCCGAGAAGCGCCAAAGCAGGTGCCACGGTTCTGAAGCCGACGCCGATCAAGGCAGCCACAAGCGCGATCACGGCCAGCTCGGGAATCGCTCGGCCGGCGTTGCCGACTCCTACGGCCAGCAGCTCTCCTCTGCCTCGGTGCCCGAGGTAGAGACCGATCGGCAGCGCGATGACAAGTGCCAGCGCCAGGGCCACCACCGTCACCTCGAGGTGCTTCAGCACGAGTTCCAGCGACTTGTCGAACCCACCGACCTCATTGCCGCCGGTGACATTCGAGCTCTGCGGCGTGAAGATGAATTCGATCGCGCCGCCGAACGATGCGAGGGGCAGCGTGCTCATACTGGTCGCGCCCTCCGCCAGGGGGTGGCGATCCGCTGCACCGTCAGCAACACCAGGTCGAACGCTGCTGCCATCAGGATCACGATCGCGGCAGCGATGATGACGGTGGTCGGGAAGGTGAGGTTGCCTTCCCCATACATCTCCGTCCCCAGGCCGCCGGCGTTGATGAAGACCACCAGGGTCGCAATCGCAATCGTGCTCACGGTGGCGACGCGGAGGCCGGCGATGATCTCCGGGATTGCCAGCGGCAGCTCGATTCGCCAGAGAATTTGGCGGCGGGTGAACCCCATCCCTCTTGCGGCGTCCTTGACCGAGGCGGGGACGTTCGCCAAGCCCAGCGTCGTGTTGCGATAGATGATCTGAAGGGTGTAGGCAGCAAGGACGATGATCGCCGTGTCTCTGCCGAAGCCGGTGATCGGCAGCAGGAGAAAGAAGAAGGCGATGCTCGGGATCGTGTAGAGGATTCCGGTGCCGGCGAGCAGCGGCGGCTGCAGCCAGCGGGTGCGGTGGGCGAGCAGTGCCAGGGCGAAGGCGACGACGAACCCGATCAGGACGCTGAAGATGACGATTTCGAGGTGCTGGACGGTCGGCGTTCCATAGCGACCGATGTTTTCCTTGGCCCAGTCGAAACAGAACACCTTGGGCGGAGGGGCCTGGCAAAGGTCCGCAACGTGGCGGTGACGGAAGAACCCTTCGCCCACCTGACCCGCGGCCGCCACAACGACGGGGCTACTCATGCGGGCGCTCCACGGCCGGGTGCTCGTCGCTCTTCGCCTCGGGGGAGGCGAGGAACGTGGAGATGATCTCGACCGAGAGGACGCCGGCGATCCGGCCCTGGTGGTCGACCACCGGTGCGTACTGGGACTCGCCCTGGAGCAGGTCGGCGAGGGCGTCGCGCATGACGTCGTCGCGCTCGAGCACCGGGCCGAGCGGCGAGTCGGCCCGCGCGGGCACGGTGTCGCCGCCGAGGTCGCGCTCGCTGAGCCAGCCGAGCGGCCGCCGCTCGCCGTCGACCAGCAGGGGGTAGGGGACTTCGACCTCGGGCGCTGCCAGCTTCGCCCGCACCTCGCCGGTCGCCTGGCCGACGTGCGCCAGCGGCGCCTCCCAGAGGTTGATGTCGCCGACCCGCATCAGCGCCAGCCGCTTCAGCGCCCGGTCGGCGCCGACGAAGTCCTCGACGAACCCGTTCGCGGGCGCCATCAGCAGCTCGGCCGGCGTCGCGTACTGCTCGACCCGGCCGCCCTCGCGCATCACCGCGATCCTGTCGCCCATCTTGATCGCCTCGTCGATGTCGTGGGTGACGAAGAGGACGGTCTTGCGGAGCTCCGCCTGCAGGCGCAGGAACTCGTTCTGCAGGCGCTCGCGGTTGATCGGGTCGATCGCCCCGAAGGGCTCGTCCATCAGCATCACCAGCGGGTCCGCCGCCAGCGCCCGCGCCACCCCGACCCGCTGCTGCTGGCCGCCGGAGAGCTGGGCCGGGTAGCGGTCGCCGAGCTCGGGATCGAGGCCGATCAGCGCCAGCAGCTCGGCGCTGCGGGCGCGGATCCGGTCCTTCTTCCAGCCCAGCAGCTCGGGGACGGCGCCGATGTTCTCGCTGATCGTGCGGTGGGGGAAGAGGCCGATCTGCTGGATCACGTAGCCGATCTCCCGCCGCAGCTGGGCGGGCTCGCGCTCGCGGACGGAGCGCTCGCCGACGAGGACGTCGCCGGAGGTGATCTCGACCGTGCGGTTGACCATCCGCATCGCGGTGGTCTTGCCGCAGCCGGAGGGGCCGACGAGGACGCAGATCTCCCCCGCGGGCACCTTGAGCGTCAGCCCGTCGACGGCAGGAGCAGCAGCGCCGGGATACTGCTTGGTGGTTTCCTCGTAGCGGACGGAGGAGGCCCCGGATTCCGTCTGCGCCTCGGTTTCCCCGGACGGCATCGCCGCGAGCCTATACCCCCGCTGCCTGCTCCTCACTCATGTGATGGGAGTGGGCGTCGCGGGCGTGGTGCTCGCAGCCGTGCATCCCGCCGCGGCCGCGGCTGACCCAGAACAGGGCGGCGAAGATCGCCAGCCCGAGGATGTTGAGGACGAGCTTGTAGTTGACCTGGACCGAGCCGAAGACGTCGGCGCGGCTGGGGCGGGGGCCGGTCGGGATCAGGTTCGCGAGGCCGAAGAGGCCGTCGACGAGGAGCGCGGAGATGACGATCGTGACGAACATCAGCGCCGTGATCCGAAGTGCGAACGAAGTCCCGTAGTACTTGCGGTAGGCGAGCACGATCGGGACGATGATCAGGTCGGCGAAGAGGAAGGCGACGACGCCGCCGAAGCTGATCCCGCCCGACCACAGCACCGCCGCCAGCGGCACGTTGCCGACTGAGCAGACGAAGCTGAGGATGGCGATGAGCGGGCCGACGATCACGTTCTCGATCGTCTGCACGAGCGGCGGCGCGTCGGTGACGAAGAGGAAGTTGAAGAAGTCGTTGCCGAGCAGGCCGATGAAACCGGCGAGCAGGAAGCCGATCGCGATCTCCTTCCAGAGCATCTGCACGTCGTCGCGGAAGTTGCCGCCGACGCCGGCCCAGGCGTTGCGGGTGCCGAGGCGATCGCGCCAGGAGAGCGTCTCCTCGTCGCCGTCGCCGTGGTGGTGACCGGCCTGCGCCTGCTGGGCGTGGCGGCGCGCCCGCTCCTCCAGCCGCGGCGAGACGAAGGTGCGCAGCAGCACCGCCATCAGCGCGATCAGGACGATGCCGCCGGCGAACTCGGCGAGGGTGAACTGCCACCCCATCAGCACCCATAGGACCAGCCCGAGCTCCCAGACCAGGTTGGTCGAGGCGAACTGGAAGGCCAGCGCGGTGACCGCGGAGGCGCCCTTCTGGAAGAGCGACTTGGCGATCGCGATCGCCGCATACGAGCAGGAGGAGGAGGCGGCGCCGAGCGCGGTCGCCTTGGCGACGGGTGCGAAGCCTTCGCCCGAGAGCGCCGCTTCGATCCGGCGGCGCGGGACCCAGGCCTGGACGATCGCCGAAATCGCGAAGCCGAGCACCAGCGCCCACCAGACCTCGTAGGCCATCAGGAAAGACATTTCGAGCCCTTCCCAGATCTTTGCGAGCACCTCGCTCATCGCATCACCCCCGTCTTTCGACGGCCCAGTTCGCTCATCGCTTCACCAGCCTGCCGACCGCGGCCATCAGCTCGTCGACCTTCTCTACCCGCTCCTCGCCGTCGGCTTCGACGACGCAGTGGCGGGTGTGCTCGTCGAGCAGCCCCAGCGCGACCTTGTCCAGCGCCGCCTGGATCGCGCCGATCTGCGTCAGCACGTCGATGCAGTAGCGCTCTTCCTCGACCATCTTCGAGACCCCGCGCACCTGCCCCTCGACCCGAGCCAGCCGCATCAACAACCTCTCCTTGTCCTCCCGATATCCGACCATGCGAGGACCGTAGCACATACCCCCAGGGGGTATTCACACCCCCCCCGACGGGCCGATTTGTCCGCCCAAAAATGCCGACGGGCCGATTTGTCCAGTCCAAGCAGACAATTCGGCCCGTCGGCAGCTTGGGTTGGACGAATCGGCCCGTCGGACCGCCGGGCTAGAGGCCGAGGTGGTGGGCGCGCTCGGCGGCCCTGGCGACGATCTCGTCGAGGCCCTCGATTTCGCCGTTGCGCATCAGGACCTGGCCGGCGACGACGGTGGTGTCGACCACGGAGCCGGCGGCGGCGTAGACGAGGTCGGAGGCGAGCTCGCCGATGCCGAGCTCGGGGGCGTCCGCTCGCAGGAGGAGGAAGTCGGCGGGGGCGCCGGGCCGCAGCGCGGTCGCCCCGAGCAGCGGCGCCCGGGCGCCGGTTGCGACCGCCCAGGCCTCGGCGGCGGCGATCGCGGTCGGATCGCCCGCGGCGTGCTTCTGGGCGAGGGCGAACACCTTGAGGTCGGCAAGGAGGTCGAGCGAGTCGTTGGAGCCGGCGCCGTCGGTGCCGAGGCCGACCTTGACGCCCGCGGCCCTGGCGGCGGGGTGGGGGAAGACGCCCCCGACCGCGAGCTTCATGTTCGCGACCGGGTTGGTCACCACGGTGGCGCCGCGCTCGGCGACGATCGCCAGCTCCTCGGGGTCGAGCCAGACGCCGTGGGCGAGGATGGTGCGCTCGCTCAGCAGCCCCAGCCGGTCGAGGTAGTGCGCTGGCCGCTCGCCGTGCTCGGCGATGCAGTCCTGGACCTCCTGCTCGGTCTCGGACAGGTGAATCTGGACCGGCAGGTTGCGCTCGGCGCTGAGCTCGCCGATCCAGCACAGCGAGCGTTCGCTGACGGTGTAGATCGCGTGCGGGGCGAGCGCGGTGGTGACGAGCGGTCCGAAGCGGCCCAGCGCCTCGATGCTGCGGTGGGCTGAGCGGCGCAGCTCCTCGAAGCTGCCGGTGGCGTCGAAGAGCGGTGCCCCGATCGCGGCGCGGATGCCGGCGTCCTCGACCGCCCGCGCCGTCGCCTGCGGCTGCCAGTACATGTCCCAGAAGCGGGTGGTGCCGCTGCGAATCATCTCCGCGCAGGCGAGCCGCGCGCCCCAGTAGACGTCCTCTTCGCCGAGCTTCGCCTCGACCGGCCAGATCCGCTCCTGCAGCCAGGGCATCAACGGCAGGTCGCCGCCGCTGCCGCGGAACAGCGTCATCGCCGCGTGGGCGTGGCCGTTGACGAGCGGCGGCACCAGGTGGGAGCCGCCCGCGTCGATCACCTCGTCCCCGGCGCCGGCCGCGACGCCGGGACCGAGCGCCGCAATTGTCCCGCCCTCGCACCGAAGTCCCACCAGCTCCCCGTCCATCAGCGCGTTCGTGACCGCCAGCGTCATTCAGCTGTTCCTTTTGGTCGCCCAGCGCTCATAAGGAACAGGTAACTCTCATCGCCCCACCGCTCCGAGTCGCGGCAGCACTGCGGCGAGGCCCTCGCGCGGGCGCTCGGCGTTGACCAGGCGGTCGGCTTCCATCGCCGCGAGGCTGACCGGCTCGCTCGCCAGGCCGTTGGCGAGGTTGTCGACCATGCACAGCGCTGCGTAGTCGAAGCCGAGCTCGCTGGCGACGACGCACTCCGAGGCGATCGTCATCCCGACCACATCGGCGTGCGCCGCCATCAGCCGGATCTCGGCCGGGGTCTCGAAGCGCGGCCCGCGCGCCTGCCAGTAGACGCCGCCGTCGCGCGGGGCCTGACCGCCGTCGCTCCAGGCTGCGATCACCGCCTCGCGCCAGCGGGGCGCGAATCCCGGCGCGGAATGGGCGCGGGCGTCCTCGTAGATCGAGTCGCCGAGGTTGAGGGCGATGAAGTCGTCGGGGCAGACGAGGCTGCCGACAGCGAGCTCGGCGCGCAGCGAGCCGACCGAGCCGATGCCCAGCACCCGGTCGCACCCCTGCTCGAGCAGCGGCCGCAGGTTCGCCTCGTGGTCGATCAGGTGGGGGAGGACGAAGGCCCCCTCGGCGTCGTGGCGCTGGACGATCGCAGCCCCCTGCGCGGCCGCCGCCGCGGCGATCTCCTCGCCGCCCGGTCCGAGCGCGTTGCTGCCGAGGATCACCGCCAGCCGTCCCATCGGCCGATCCTAGTTTCGATTTCCTTATGGTGCGGGAATGGAGCAAGAGGTGTCGGGGAGCGACCAGAGGGAAGAGCGGGACTCCGGCCGCAACGAGACCGAGGAGGAACGTCTCGACCGCAACCTCGGCGAGCTGCTGCAGGAGCTGCGGGTCGCCCTTCCCGGCGTCCAGGTCCTCTTCGCCTTCCTGCTCGCGGTCCCGTTCCAGAAGGGCTTCGAAGAAGTCACCCAGTTCCAGAAGGTCGTCTACTTCGCGACCCTGATTCTCACCGCGATCTCGGCGACGATGCTGATCTCGCCCTCCGCCTACCACCGGATCACCTTCCGCTACCAGCAGAAGCGCCGCCTCGTCTACTACGCCAACCGCTTCGCGATCGTCGGCCTCCTCTTTCTCGCCCTGGCGATGACCGGCGCGATCCTGCTGATCGCCGACGTCCTCTTCTCCACCGCCGCTGCGTTCGTGGTCGCCGCGCTCGCGCTCGGCGTCTTCGGCTTCTTCTGGTTCGCGATGCCGCTGCGGCGGCGGCTCCAGCTCAGCGCGGGGCAGGAGCCTCTAGGCAAGCCCGAAAGCGAGTGAGCTCCTCCCCGAGCTGGTCGAGGAAAGGCAGTTCCGGCGCCTTTTCCCGCAGCAGGGCGAGGTCGGCCTCCCAGATCTCGAGCTTGAGCTCGATCGGCACCTTGAATTCCCCGCGCACCGACTCGCCTTCCTCGGCGTAGGAGGCGCGCAGGGTGCTGACGTTGGTCAGCTTGTCGGCGCCGTAGATCGCCATCGCCTCCGCCGGCGCCGCCGCCAGCCGTTCGCGGTGCTCGGCCTTGCGCTGGCGGTAGTCGTCGATCGATTCGTCGTCGGTCATCGACCCGACCAGGCCGGCGACCACGTCGCCGAACTTCTCGCGCAGCTCGTCGAGGGTCGTGTCCGAGTCCTCGACCACGTCGTGCAGGAGCGCCGCCGCCACGACCTCCTCGCCGTAACCGCGCTCGTCGAGCAACGCCGCCACCCGCACCGGGTGTTTGAGGTAGGGCATCCCGCCGCTGCCGTTGCGGACCTGACCCTCGTGGGCGACCCTGGCTTTCTCGTAGGCCGCGCGCACCAGCGGCGAGCGCTCGGCGGCAGCCTCGATCCGGTCGGCCGGGGACACCGCCTCAGCCTAGAGCAACCGGCGCCTCCGGCTGCGGCGAATGCGCCGGCAGCTCGTACTCGCTGCGCTCGCGGCCCAGCTCGACCCGCGCCGGGTCGCCGCCCAGCCCCTCCCAGCCTGCTCGAGCTTCGCCCGCGAGGGTGTCGAGGAAGTCGTCGGAGTGGAGCGGATCGTGGTGGAAGAGGACGGTCCGCTCAGCGCCGGTCCGGTTGGCGAAGGCGAGCGCGTCCGAGAGCGCCGAGTGGCCCCAGCCGAGGTGGCACGGGTACTCGGCGTCGGTGTACTGGCCGTCGTGGATCAGCAGCGAGGCGTCCCTGGCGAGGGCGAAGCCGGAGATCCAGTCCTCCTCGAGCTCCCCGAGGTCGGCTCCGAGAGCGGGCTCGTGGTCGGGGATGTAGGCAAGGGAGGAGTCGCCGTCGTCAATCCGGTAGCCGAGGGTCGGGCCGCGGTGCGAGACCGAGGCGGCGCGGATGCGGGCCGAGCCGATCTCCCACTCGCTCTCCGGGCAGTGGCGGAAGGAGACGTCGCAAGGGAGCTCACGGACCTCGACCGGCGAGAGGGGGGCGGAGATGTAGCGGGCGATGCGGTCGCGCAGCGAGGCCTCGGGCGAGGCCGGGCCCCAGATCACCAGCTCGGTCTGGGGGCGGAAGGCGGGGGCGAAGAAGACGAGGCCCTGGATGTGGTCGAGGTGGAGGTGGGTCAGGAGGACGTGGAGGCGGGTCGGCTCGTCGGGAAGCGCGAGGCCGAGGCAGCGGATGCCGGTGCCGGCGTCGAGGGCGAGGATCGAGCCGTCGGCGAGGGTGACGCCGACGCAGGAGGTGTTGCCGCCGTAGCGGATCGTTTCCGGCCCGGGGGCCGGGATCGAGCCGCGCGTCCCCCAGAGCTTGACCTTCATGCCGGCGCCGCTCCGTTGCCGCCGGCGAGCGAGGGCCAGAAGACCGCGATCGCGCCCTGCGACCCGTGCGGGGTGAGGATCGGGAAGGCCGACACCTCGACGTCGTGGCTGGTGCCGTCGGTCGAGCGCACCGTCAGCTCGGCGTGGGCGGGACGCCCGGCGCGGACGGCGCGAACGATCGGCAGGTCGTCGTAGGGGATCGGCGCGCCGCTTTCGTCGAAGGGGCCGAACAGCGAGCCCCACTGCCGCGGGCCGACCGCCCCCAGCTCCTCGAAGCGTTTGCCGAGCAGCAGGCCGGCGGCCTCGTTGTAGAAGACGAGGAGCCCGCCCTCGTCGACGAGGAAGGCAGGGGTCGAGAGCGCCGACATCAGGTTGCGGGCGAGGATCAGCTCGAGCGGCCTCTGCGTCACGAATGACACTTTAGATCCCCGCTCCTAGCCGCAGGGAAATGCCGGGATTTTCGCTGCAACAGCCAAGGTTCACCACCTTCCCGTTACACCCGACACAAAGACGTGACTTTCATCACTTAGCGCTTCTTCGGTGAACCCTCCCCGGCTGTTCCTTTGCGTTGCTATATGGCGAAAAGGAACAGCGGAGGGAGGGCGGCCGTCATCCGGCTGCTTCGGCTCTTCGCAGGCCGCCTCTCGCCCAGAGGGAGAAGACGACGGGAAGGGCCACGGCGACGGTGAAGGCGAGGCCGACCTGGAAGGGGTCGCCGGAGATGAAGCCGCGGCCGGCCTCGATCAGCGCCGTCACCGGGTTGACCGAGGCGATGGCGTGGATCCAGCCGCTGAGCAGGCCCAGCGGCACGTAGACCGGGGCGAGGAAGAGGATCAGGAAGACCGGGAACTGCATCAGCGGCCCGCCCTGGATCGAGCGCACCCGCATCGCCACCCCCGCCGCCCACATCGTCGCCGCGATGTTGACGAGCAGGGCGAGCCCGTAGAGGCCGAAGATTTCGACCCCGTTGCCGTCGACGTTCATGCCGGCGACGAGGGCGACGGCGGTCAGCACCGCCCAGGTGACGAAGGCGCGGAAGATCGCGGCGAGCGCGTAGCCGGCGACGATGCCGCTGCGGTGGCTCGCCGCCAGCAGGTAGCGGCGGGCGAAGCCGGTCTCGAAGTCGCGGGCGATGCCGAAGCCGGTGAAGACGCCGCCGAAGGCGGCCGACTGCAGCAGCACGAAGACGAATTGGAAGGCGGTGTAGCCGGTCGGGAAGTCGAAGCCGGGGACGTTGCTGACGGCGGAGAGGCCGCCGGCGAAGGAGGTGAAGAAGAAGAGCGGGAAGAGCAGCGACGGGACCAGGAAGGCCGGGTTGGTGAGGAAGTTATGGGTGCTGCGCCAGGCGACCGCGAGGGCGATCGTGAGCCTGGTGGTGATCTGCGGCTCGGAAGGGCGGTGTTCGCTCACGTCCGCACCAGCCTCGTCTTCAGGGCGCCGCTCGCGAGGAACATCCCGATCGCGAAGATCGCCAGGGCGATGCCGAACCCGAGCGCCAGCTTGCCCGGCTCCCAGCCTTCGATCAGCACCGAGCGGAAGGCCTGCAGCAGGTAGGAGACCGGGTTGGCGGTGGCGATCGCCCGGTACCAGTCGGTCTGGATCAGTTCGAGCGGGAGCGCCATCGAGGAGAGGAAGAGGAAGACGAAGAAGACCGGGAAGAGACCCTGGACGGCCTCGCCGGTGCCGGTACGCAGAGCGACGAAGAGCCCGATCGTGCCGAAGGCGACGGTGATCGTCACCGCCAGCAGGAGGATCATCAGCGCGCCCCCGGCGCCGGCCGCGAGTTCGGCCCCGGCGATGAGGCCGACGGCGAGGTAGGTGGCGCCCTGGACGACGCCGAGGACGATCGTCCCCGCGAGCAGGCCCATCAGCAGGGCGCCGCCGCGCAGCGGGGTCAGCGCGAGGCGGTTGAGGAAGCCGGTTTCGATGTCGCGGGCGAGGTCGGTGCCCGAGTTCATCACCGAGAAGAGAGCGCCCTGCATGAACGGGACCGCGAGGGCGAAGGTCAGGTAGGAGTCGCTGGGGAAGCCGGGCAGGTTGGTCGCGTCTTTGAGCCCGCCCGAGTTCACGGCCAGCAGGAACATCGGGAAGATCAGGGCGGGGACGATCTGCGCCGGCTGGCGCAGCGTCCGCAGGATCGAGCGGTGGGCGAGCTGCCCAACCTGGGTGGCGAGCGAGCGCTCGGCGGCGGCCGCGGTCACTGCGAGGCGACCGCCTCGGGCTCGGGCGTTCCCTCCTCGTCGCCGGCGCCCTCGAGCGAGCGGCCGGTCTTGGCGAGGAAGACGTCGTCGAGGGAAGGGGCGTGCAGCTGCAGGTGCTCGATCGCGATGTCCTCGGAGTCGAGGGCGCGGACGACCTCGGCGAGGGCTGCCTCGCCGCCGTCGAGGCGGGCGGCGACGGCGCGGGGGTGGGCGCCGGCGGCCTCGCCGAAGCGGGCGAGGACGGCGGCGGTGCGGTCCCTGTCGGCCTCCTCGCGGGGGATCACCTCGACGGTGGGGCGGCCGATCTCGGCCTTCAGTGCTTTCGGAGTGCCCTCGGCGACGATCTGGCCGTGGTCGATGATCCCGACCCGGTTGGCGAGGGCGTCGGCCTCCTCGAGGTACTGGGTGGTGAGGAAGACGGTGACCCCGTCCTCGCCGGCGAGGCGGGCGACCTCGTCCCAAAGCGCGGTGCGGCTCTGGATGTCGAGGCCCGTCGTGGGCTCGTCGAGGAAGAGGATGCGGGGCCGGTGGGCGAGCGCCAGGGCGAGGTCGAGGCGGCGCTTCATCCCGCCCGAGTAGCCGCCCACCTTGCGGTCGGCGGCGTGGGCGAGCCCGACGCGGCCGAGCAGTTCGTCGGACCGCTCCTCGCGCTCGGGCTTGCCGAGGCCGTGGAGGGAGGTCTGCAGGCGCATGTGCTCGCGGCCGGTCAGCAGCGGGTCGAGGGCGGCCTCCTGCAGGGCGGCGCCGATCGCCGCGCGCACCTGCGGGCCCTGCCTGACGACGTCGAAGCCGGCGACGCGGGCGGTGCCGTCGGTGGGAGGGAGGAGGGTGGTCAGCATCAGGACGGTCGTCGACTTGCCGGCGCCGTTGGGGCCGAGGAAGCCGTAGATCTCGCCCTGGGCCACCTCGAGGTCGATGCCGTCAACCGCCCGCGGGCCGTTCTTGAACTCGCGGACGAGACCGTCCACCTCGATCCCGCCGACAGCGGCGCTGTTCTCAGCCATGACTGGAACTCCCGATCAATTGCTTGGCAAACTCGAAATTTGAGGCTATCAAAATTTGAGATACTCTAATTTCGATGAAGACCGGTAATATCAGCGCAAAGGGGGACTCCCTGGGCCGCCAAACCTGGGCCCTTCTCGCGAGCCTCGTCTATCCCCCGCCGTTCCTCGCGATCGCTCGCGATTTCGACCTGCGACCCTCGACCTTCGCGGCCCTGCGGGCGCTCGAGCAGCCGAGGACGATGGGCGATCTCGCCCGGATCCTCCACTGCGACGCCTCCAACGTCACCGGGATCGTCGACAGCCTCGAAGACAAGGTGCTGGCGGTCCGCAAACCCCTCGAGGCCGATCGCCGGATCAAGGTGGTCGAGCTGAGCGGCCAAGGTGAGATGCTGCTCGAGAAGCTGAAGCGTGAGGTGGCAAAGCCACCGGCATGGGTCGAGGACCTCTCGACCGAGGATCAGGAGGCGCTCCGCGGCATCCTCGAGCGGGCCGTCGAGACGCATTCGCCGGACCACCCCGGGCGGGCCGGCTGACCCCGTTCGCCGCAAACCCGTAGAAATCACGGCCCGATGGAAGAGCGCACCCGCACCTACCGCCTGGCGATGAGCGTCAACAAGCCCGTCGCCTGGTGGGGTCGGATGCAGGTCGAGGGGCTGGAGTCCGTTCCCGAGCAGGGGCCGCTGCTGATCGTCGGCAACCACGACAGCCACTGGGACCCGGTGATGGTCGGAGTGGCCGCGCTCGAGCGGCGGCAGATCCGAGCCCTGGCGAAATCCGACCTCTGGAAGATCCGCGGCCTGGGCCCGGTTCTCGACGGCATGGGCCAGATCCCGATCGAACGTGGCAAGGGCGACGCGCAGGCCCTTGCGCGGGCGATCGAGGCCCTGGGCTCGGGCGTCTGCATCGGCGTCTTCCCCGAGGGAACCCGGTCAAGGGGCGAGGTTCTGCGGGCGCGCAGCGGGGTGGGGCGACTGGCGCTGGAGGTGCCGGAGGCCCACGTCAGCCTCGTCGCGATCGAAGGCACCACCGACCTCACCGGCTTCCCCCGCCGTCCCCGCATCCGCATCCGCTTCTTCGACCCGGCCGGCGGCCAGCCCCGGCCCGACGAGGACCCGAGCGGGCTGTCGGCGCGCCTGCTGTCCGAGATCCGCGAGCTCGTCCCGCCCTCGCTGTCCTACCGCAAGCGCGCGAGGCTCAGCGGCGTCGCCGAAGACTGATCTCAGCGACTCCGAACTTTTGGGGGCCATAGCCCCCCCAAAGTTCGGAGCCGCGGTCTTGGTGAAGCTAGTCGCCGGCCTCCTCGCCGCTGCCCTTGAGGGCGTACCACTGGGCGCCGAAGGCGCTGACGTCGTTGCCGTTGGCTTCGCCGGGCTTCTTGTCCTCGACGAAGGTGTAGAGGGGATGGCCGGCGTAGGTCACCTGCATCGTCCCGTCTTTGCGTTCGGTCGTCCCCAGCTTCGACGCCGTGGCGCCGTTGCCGACGGTGGGTTCCCCTTCGGTCAGCATCGGCGGCCAGCTTTCCGCGCAGGGGCCGTAGCAGGAGGACGTCGTTCCCTTGTCCTTGTGGAAGTCGTAGAGGGTCATCCCCTTGGAGTCGACCAGGACCATGCCGAGCTTCTGCACGTTGCCCAGCGACACCACCCCGGCGCCGCTTTCGGCACCGGCCGCGGGTTCGGCGCTCGCGCTCTTGGTTTCGCTTTCCGCCCCGTAGCGACCGCTGTAGCCGCCCGAGCTTTCGCTCGAGGCGTTTTCGTTCGAGCCCCCCGAGCTTCCTTCGCTCGTCGAGCTGTCGCCGCTCCCGCCGCAGCCGGCGATTGCGAGCGCGATGGCGGCGAGCGCCACCAGCGCGATGCCGTAGGTCTTCCTGTTCACGTCGGTTCCTCCTCGTTGCTGTTTGCCGCTATCGGCGCCCTCCCCACCGGCGCGACGAAGGTTCGGTTCCCGGCGCGGACGCTGACCGCCCGCGTGCGGGAGAGGTCGAGGGCCGAGCTCAGCACCGCTTCGGAGTCATCGCCCCAGCGGTAGCGGAAGGTCCCGGCCGGATAGGAGACGCCGCCCGGCCCGCGCAGCGAGACCGTGCAGAGCGTGCCGGAGGCGACCCCGTGGACGTACATGCGGATTTCGGTCCCGTAGGCGTGCGGCTCGAGCGTCGCGTCGATCGTCATGCCCTTCGGCAGCGACGCAAACCGGACCTCCCGCTCGGGCTCGCCGCCGCCCCCGCCACCGAGGACGAAGATCGCCAGCACAGCGGCGGCGAGCGCGGCGGCCGCGCCCCCCAGCGCGAAGCCGCCGAACCGCCTTCGCCGGCGCCGCTCCGACCTCTCGCGTTCGCCGGCGATCGTCGCCGCGATCCGCGCCCCCAGCTCCGGCGGCGGCTGCGGCGCCGACTCGAACCGCCCCGGGTCGGCCAGCGGCAGCATCCGCGCCACCGGCGCCAGCAGCCCCAGCTCGTCCCGGCACTCGGCGCAGCCTTCGAGGTGCGCCTCCAGGCCGGCCCGCTCGTCGCCCTCCAGCTGCCCCAGCGCGTAGGCGCCGAGCAGCTCCCGCCAGTCGCGGCATCCCTTCCTAATCTTCATAGCCCATCTCCTCCAGCACGACCCGCAGCGCCCGCAGCCCGTAGTAGACGCGGCTCTTGATCGTCCCCTCCGGCACCCCGAGCTCCGCGGCGACCTCCGCGTAGGGGCGCCCCTTGTAATAGGTCTCGACGATCACCCGCCGGTGCTCGGCGCCGATCCGCCGCATCGCCTCCTCGACCTGCCAGGAGACGAGCGCCTCCTCCAGCGGCTCGACGCTCGGCTCGATCCCGCCCTCGGCGACGCCGGGCCGGGCCGCCCGCGCCCGCCCCAGGTCGATGACGACGTTGCGGAGGATCGCGAACAGCCAGGTCCGCAGCGACCCGATCTTCGGGTCGAACCGATCCCCCGCCCGCCAGGCACGGACGAAGGTCTCCTGCACCGCCTCCTCGGCCAGCCCCGCGTCGCCCAGCGAGCGGACCGCGAAGCCGAACAGCTCACCGGAGTGGGCGGCGTAGGCCTCGCGGACCTCGCGTTCGCGGCTGAGCGCACCCCGGGTCGAAGTTCCGATTTGGATCATCCGACCCGGCATACGCTCCCCGGCCGCGCCGGGTTCAAATACCCCTTAGAGAGCTCCTATTCGAGTTTCCCGATCTTGAAGATTTTCGTCCCGCAGTCCGGGCAGACGCCCTGGATGGCCGGGCGACCGTTCTTCATCGTCACCTGTTTGGCGTCCTTGATCTCGACCTTCTTGCGCTCCTTGACGCAGTAACCCTCAGGCATCTAGGAACCCTCCTTTCGTCTCCGCCGGGCGGCAGAACTCGCGGTAACCGCGAGGTGGATTGAGGCGAATGTAACGCAGGTCCATGACGGTCCCGCACAACTTCGTGACAAACCGCACGAAACGTCCGCTGTCCCCGTCAATTACCCTGCTGCCGACCTCGCAAGCCCTTCCCAAGCCTTCAAGGAGACAAGTAATGCCCGAAGCAGTCATCGTCGACACGATCCGCACGCCGATCGGCCGTGCCTTCAAGGGGTCGCTGGCCCAGCTGCGCCCCGATGAGATGGGCGCCTACGTGGTCGACCAGCTGCTCGAGCGCAACCCCGAGGTCGACCCGGCGCTGATCGAAGACGTCTTCTGCGGCGTCGGTATGCCGCAGGGCCTGCAGGCCTTCAACCTCGCCCGCATCGTCTCCCTGCTCAGCGAGAAGCTGCCGCAGGAGGTCAACGGCGTCACCGTCTCCCGCTACTGCTCCTCCAGCCTCGACGCGATCCGCCACGCCGGCAACGCGATCAAGGCCGGCGAGGGCGACGCCTACCTCGGCGTCGGCGTCGAGTGGGTGAGCCGCTACAACGAGCGCACCGAGCCCGCCGGCGAGGCCGACCAGAACGAGAACCTGAAAGGGAACAACGGCCAGCCCAACGCCTACATCGCGATGGGCGAGACCGCCGTCAACGTCGCCAAGAAGTACGAGGTGAGCCGCGCCGACATGGACAAGTTCGCCCAGCGCTCGCAGGAACTCGCGGTGCGCTCGCAGGAAGACGGCTTCTTCGACCGCGAGATCGTCCCGGTCAAGCTCGAGGACGGCACCGAGGTCGCCAAGGACGACGGCCCCCGCGCCTCCTCGACCCTGGAGAAGCTCTCCGAACTGCCGGAGGCCTTCGGCGGCGGCGGCGTCACCGCCGGCAACTCCTGCCCGCTCAACGACGGCGCCGCCGCGGTGCTGCTGATGAGCGACACCAAGGCGAAGGAGCTGGGCCTGAAGCCGCGGGCGCGGATCATCACCGCCGCCACCCACGGCAACGAGCCGGAGCTGATGGGCGTCGCCCCGATCGGCGCGATCAAGAAGGTCCTCGACCGGGCCGGGATGACGATCGACGACGTCGACCGGGTCGAGCTGAACGAGGCCTTCGCCGCCCAGGTGATCCCGATCATGGCCGAATGCGGGATCGACGAAGACAAGCTCAACACCCACGGCGGCGCGATCGCCCTCGGCCACCCGTTCGGGATGACCGGCGCCCGGATCATGGGCACGCTGCTGAACGGGCTCGAGACCGACGACAAGCAGATCGGCCTGGAGACCATGTGCGTAGCCGGCGGCCAGGGCAAGGCCATGCTGGTGGAACGCCTGAACTAAGTCGTGATCGCTGAGTTGACCCGCCTATAACCGGGTCAACTCAGCGAGCAGCAGTTAGGGTCGGCCCGTGGAGACGCTTCTCTACGAGACCGAGGGACGCATCGCGCGCATCACCCTGAACCGGCCCGAGCGGGGGAACGGGATCACCCCGCGGATGCCGGTCGAGCTGGCCGAGTGCGTGGAGCGGGCGAACCTCGACCCCGAGGTGCACGCGATCGCCCTGGCTGGCAACGGCACGGGGTTCTGCGGCGGCTATGACCTGGTCGCCTCGGCCGAGGGCGACATGAGCGAGCTCGGCGAGGGCAGCGCCCCGCCGCCCGGCTCGCCGCTCGACCCCGCCGTGATCGCCGCCAACCACGCGCCGGACACAAACTGGGACCCGGTCACCGACTACCAGTTCATGAGCCGCAACGTGCGCGGCTTCATGAGCCTCTTCCACTCCGACAAGCCGGTGCTGTGCAAGGTGCACGGCTACTGCGTCGCCGGCGGCACCGACATGGCGCTCTGCTCCGACCTGCTGGTGGTCGCCGAGGACGCCAAGATCGGCTACCCGCCGGCGCGGGTCTGGGGCTCGCCGACGACGGCGATCTGGGCGAGCCGGATCGGGCCGATGCGGGCCAAGCGCCTGCTCTTGACCGGCGACTCGCTGACCGGCGCCGAGGCGGCGGAGTGGGGGTTGGCGACCGAGGCCGCCCCCGCCGCCGAGCTCGACGCGCGTTTCGAGCGCCTGCTGGAGCGCGTGGCCCGGATGCCGGTCAACCAGCTGGTGATGATGAAGCTGCTGGTCAACCAGACGGTCCACTCGCAGGGGCTCGCCCAGAGCCAGGTGCTCGGGACCTTCTTCGACGGCATTGCCCGCCACACCGAGGAGGGCCACGCCTTCGTCCGCCGCGCCGCCGGGTCGGGCTTCCGCGAGGCGGTCCGCGAGCGCGACGAGCCCTACGGCGACCGCGGCCTCGAGGGCTTCGGCCTCGACCCGTAGGCCTTGCTCTTAGATCTTGTTCTCTATCAATAGGCTGCCGTGGCGATGAGCGACGCCCCGCATCCCAGCTCGACGATCACGCCCGAGTCCGTCCGGGCCTTTCTCCCCGGCAGCTTCCCCGGCGACCTCGGGATCGAGCCGCTGGAGGTCGAGGACTCCCACGCCCGCGGCCTGATCGTCGTCGACCAGCGCCACCTGCACCCTGGCGGCTTCGTCCACGGCGGTGTCTGGACCGCGCTCGGCGACACCGTCGCCGCCTGGTCGACCTTCCGCTGCATCCCGCCCGGCCACAACTTCACGACGATCGAGCTGAAGCTGAACGTCTTCGCCGCCGGCGTCCTCGGCGACGAGATCGAGGCCCGGGCCGAGCCCCTGCACGTCGGCAGGAGCACCGTCGTGATCGAGGTCAGGATCGAGCGCCGCCGCGAGGCCGCCAAGCCGCGCCTGGCCGCGAACCTGATCGTGTCGCAGTTCGTGTTACCGCCTGTGGCGCCCTGACCGGCGCATATCGGCGTCCTCGCTCGCTCGCGTGCAGAGCACGCCACACTCACTGCGTCCTTGATCTGCTTGGTCAGGACGCCACAGGATTCAGGCGAGAAGCCTCGACGAAGTGCCGGAACAGCGCCGCCTCGTAGGTGCGGTGTACCAGCGTCTCCGCATGCCACTGCACCCCGATCGTGAACCGGTGCTCCGGGTCCTCGACCGCCTCGATCGTCCCGTCCGGCGCCCGCCCGACCACCTTCAGCCCCTCGCCGAGGCGCTCGATCGCCTGGTGGTGGAAGGAGTTGACGTCGAGCTCGTCGCTGACCTCCACTTCGTCGTCACCGAGCGCCGCCGCCAGGCGGCTCCCCGGCTCGATGTCGATGGTGTGGCTGGTCTCGTTGCCGGGGTTGGCCTGCCGATGCGAGATCTCCTCGGAGACCGCCGGCAGGTGCTGGATCAGCGAGCCGCCACGGGCGACGTTGAGCGCCTGGGTGCCGCGGCAGATCGCCAGGATCGGCATCTCCCGCGCGTTCGCCCGCCGCGCCACCGCAAGCTCGAAGCGGTCGAGGTCGGGCTCGGTCGGGCCGAGGTGGGGATGGGGCTCGGCGCCGTAGGTGGCTGGGTCGAGATCGGGCCCCCCGGAGAGGCAGATGCCGTCGAGGCGGTCGAGCAGCGGACCGACCGCCTCCTCCGGCAGCGGCGGGATCACCATCGGTATCGCCCCGGCGGCCTCGATCGCGCGCAGGTAGGTGAGCCCGAGGACCATCTCGCGGACTTTCGGCTCGCTTTCGGGGGTCTGCTGGATCCGTTTCGGCTCCCGCACCTCCGAGGTGGTGACCCCGATCAGGGGCCTGCCGGGCTGTGCGCCTTTCTTCATCCCGGCGGATTCTCCAGCACCCAGGTGTCCTTGCAACCGCCGCCCTGCGAGCTGTTGACGATCATCTCGCCGGCGCCCTGCGCGAAGCGGGTGAGGCCGCCGACCATCGCCGCCGCCCCGTCCGGGCCGCTGACCACGAACGGGCGCAGGTCGATCCGCCGCGGCCTCAGGCTCCCGCCGCGCACGGTCGGATGGCTGGAGATCTCGACCGGCTCCTGGGCGACGAAGCGCTCGGGCCGCCGCCGCACCACCGCCAGCGCCCGCTTGCGCTCCGGCTCGCTCGCCCGCGGCATGATCGTGACGCCGTGGCCGCCGAAGCCGCCGCGGGGCTTGATCACCAGTTCGTCCAGCCGCTCCATCGCCTCGCGCCGATCGTCCTCGTCGCTGAGGTCGTAGCCGGGGACCGAGCGCAGCAGCGGCACCTCGCCGAGGTAGAAGTCGATCATCCGCTCGACGTAGGCGTGGGCGAGCTTGTCGTCGGCAAGTGCCGAGCCGAGCGCGTTGGCGCAGCGCAGCCGGCCCGAGCGCAGCGCCGGCAGCAGCAGCTCGCCGAGCGCGGTCAGCTCGCCGTCCTCCTTCGTCAGGCGGTCGGCGTCCTGGCGGCGGTAGATGACGTCGACCTGCACCCGCCGCGCCCGCGAGAGCCGGGCGAAGATCCGTTCCCGGCTCAGCTCGAGCTGGTCCGGAGTGACGATCGGCAGGCCGAGCTCGCGGCCGATCCGCTCGTGCTCGTACCAGGCGCCGTTCTGCGGTCCGTCGGAGAGGATCGCGACGACCGGCTCTTCCCGACCCTCCGGCGCGGTGGCCCGCAGCGCCGCGCCGAGCCGCTGCAGGTAGTCGCCCTGCCCGCGCGGCCGCAGCGGCGCCTCGAGCTCGGCCGCGAGCACTTCGCGCACCGCCAGTGCGTAGGCGGCCCCGGAGGGCATCCGCAGGTTGTCCTCGAGCACCCGCAGCTCGCCGTCGCTGCCGCGGACCAGGTCGAGCCCGGCGACCGTCGCCGGCGGCACCGCCGGGTCGAGCAGCCCCTGCACCGCCGGCGCGTACCCCTCGGAGGTCTCGAGCAGCCGGCGCGGGACGACCCCGGCGTCGAAGATCCGCTGCCCGCCGTAGGCGTCGAGCAGGAAGGCGTTCAGCGCCCGCGCCCGCTGCAGCAGCCCGGCCCGCAACCGCTCCCATTCCTCGCCGCTCAGCAGCCGCGGGACCGGGTCGACGGCGATCGGCTCACCCTCGCCGAAGGTGAGCCCGTGGGAGGCGACGCCCCGCTCGACCCGCTCGCGCAGCCCCTTCAGATCCTCCCGCCCCAGCGCCTCCAGCAGCGGCGCGTAGTGCGGCCGCGGCTCCGCCTCCGAGTCGAACGCCTCGTCGAAGCAGTCGGGTTCAAGCGGATAGCTAGTGCCGTTCACGATCGCCCAGCTTTTACCCGCTGCGTCCCTGAGGACGCCGAAATGCGCCGGTCAGGCGTCCTCAGGGACTTCCCAGGCTTCGATCTGGGGCAATTTCCACAGCAGGCTGGCGATCGTCAGGCCGATCGCGACCGAGAGGAAGACCAGGAACCATTCGCCCGGGCCGAGCAGAACCAGTTCGAAGAATTCGCGCAGGAAGGGAAGGGCGAGGATGCCCGCGTAGAGGCCGCCCAGGCCCAGCACCATCGCCAGCATGTTGCTCTGGATCGCGATGTGCTCGCGGCCGGGGCCGCGCTCGAGCAGGAGGATGAAGGCGAGTCCGAGCGCGATCAGGGTGGAGGTCGCCGCCGTCCTGCCTTCCGCCAGCGTGCCGCCGGCGACGGTGTCGACGAAGAAGAAGGAGAGGATCGAGGCCAGCGCCGTGGAGATGCCCGCCGGCACCGCGAAGGCCGCCAGCGCCCGCAGCAGGCGACCGCGGTAGAGCGGTCCGTCGGAGGGCATCAGCGCCAGCACGAAGGAGGGGATCCCGATCGTCAGGAACGCCGCCACGGTGAGGTGGCGGGGGAGGAAGGGGAAGGTGAAGCCGGGCACGGCGACGAGCAGGATCAGCGCCGCCGCGTAGACGGTCTTGGTCAGGTAGAGGCGGCCGAGGCGGTGGATGTTGCGGGCGATCCGCCGCCCTTCCCCGACCGCCTCGGGCAGGCGCGAGAACCGGTCCTCGAGCAGGACGACGTCGGCGACCCCTTTGGTCACCTGCGTCCCCGAGCCCATCGATACCGCCATCCGCGCCCGCTTCAGCGCCGGCACGTCGTTGACCCCGTCGCCGATCATCGCCACGTAGCGGCCGGCGGCTACCAGCGCTCCGACCAGCGCTTTCTTCTGCTCGGGCTTGATCCGGCAGAAGATCGTGTTCTCCAGCGCCGCCCTCTGCAGGCCCTCGTCGTCCTCGGGCAGGTCGGGCCCCTCGACGACGCCGGCCTCGCGCGGCACCCCGACCGCGTAGGCGACCGCGGTCACCGTCGCCGCCGCGTCGCCGGAGATCAGCTTCAGGTCAACCTGCTCCGCGCGCATGGTGGCGATCGTCTCCGCCGCGTCGGGCCGCAGCGTCTCCTCCAGCACGACCAGCGCCAGCGGCGTGATCCGCGGCGCCCCGTCGGCGGCGGGATCGCTCGGCAGCGGCTCGCTCGTCTGCCCGAAGGCGACGACCCGCCGCCCCGCCGCGGTCTCCGCTTCCAGCTTCGCCGCCAGCCGCGAGGGCAGCGCCAGCGCCCCGGTCTCGGCCAGCACGTCCGGCGCCCCCATCACGTAGGTGGCGCCGCCGGCGCCGTCGACCGAGACCCCGCTCCACTTGTACTCGGAGGAGAAGGGGACCTCGCCGGTCACCCGCCCCGCCTGCCCGGGGAATTTCTGCGCGACCGTCTCCAGGGTCTTGTTGCGGTCGCCGGCGCTGGCGGCGAAGCGGCCGAGCGCCTTCGCCCCGCTGGCGGGATCGACACCCTCGGCGTACTCGACCGCGGCCAGCCGCAGCTCGCCGGCGGTCAGCGTCCCGGTCTTGTCAACGCAGATCGTGTCGACCGCGGCGAGGCTCTCGGTCGCGCTCATCTGCTGGACCAGCGTGTCGCGTTTCGCCAGCCGCACCGCGGCGACGGCGAAGGTCACGCTCATCAGCAGCACCAGCCCCTCGGGAATCAGCGTCACCAGTCCCGCCGTCGCCGTCTGCGCCGCGCTTTCGAGCCCGACGCTGCGGACCTTGAGGCTGACGATCAGCAGCGCCGCCAGCGGCAGCATCACGTAGGTGGAGGCGATGATCACCCGGTTGACCTCCTCCTGCAGCGGCGAGGGCGGATGGCGGAACGTCTTTGCCTCGCCGGAGATCCGGCCCGCGTAGCTCTCCTCGCGCACCGCCGTGACCACGTAGTGGCCCGAGCCCGAGACGCAGAAGGAACCCGAGAGGACGCCCTCGCCCTCGCCCTTGCGGATCCCGTCGCTCTCGCCGGTCAGCAGCGACTCGTCCATGGTCATCCCGCGCGAGTGGATCACCTCGCCGTCGGCGACCAGCTGGTCGCCGGGGCCGACCCGGATCACGTCGCCTGGCACCACCTCGCTGGCGGTCAGCTCGACCACGGCGCCATCGCGAACGACCTGCGCGTGCGGGGCGACCAGCACCGCGAGCTCGTCCAGCGTCGCCTTCGCCTTCAGCTCCTGGCGGATGCCGATGTAGGAGTTGATCACGGCGATCAGGCCGAAGATCGAATCTGCGTAGAGCCCGAGCGCCAGGTCGAGCACGAAGAAGGCGCCGATGATCGCGTTGAACAGCGTGAAGACGTTGCCGGCGACGATGCTCGCGGTCGAGCGCGAGGAGGTCTCCGGCGGCGGCCCCAGCTTGCGCAGCCGCGCCTGGGCCTCCTTGGCGGAGAGCCCCTGCTGGGGAGAAGCGGACGCGGGTCGGCGGTCGGCCATCGCCCTATTCAATAGGGTGCGGGGGCGATGGGACTGAAGCTGGGAGTCAACCTCGGTTACTGGGGCATCGGGCCGGCCGGCGAGGATGCCGCGGAGCTCGTCCTGGCGGCCGAGGGGATGGGCTACGAGTCCGTCTGGGCGGCGGAGTCGTACGGCTCCGACGTGGTCAGCGTCCTGGCCTGGCTGGCGGCGCGGACCGAGAAGATCAATCTCGGCGCGGCGATCATGCAAGTGCCTGCGCGGCCGCCCGCGGCGGCGGCGATGGCCGGGGCGACGATCGACAAACTCTCCGGCGGCCGCTTCCTCTTCGGCTTCGGCCCCTCCGGGCCGCAGGTCTCCGAGGGCTGGTACGGCGTCCCCTACGCGAAGCCCTGGGGCCGCACCCGCGAGTACATCGAAGTCGTGCGCGAGATCATCGCCCGCGAGGGCCCGGTCGACCACCAGGGCGAGCACTACACGCTGCCGCTGCCCGGCGGCGAGGGCAAGCCGCTGAAGCTGAACTTCCACCCGCTGCGCAACCGCATCCCCGTCTTCGTCGGCGCGATCGGGCGCAAATCGGTGGAGATGGCGGCCGAGGTCTGCGACGGCTGGATCCCGATCTTCTTCAGCGTCGACGCCTTCGAGCAGACCTGGGGGGAGCACCTGGAGGCAGGGTTCGCCAAGGGCGGCCGGCAGCGCTCCGACCTCGAGGTCAGCCCCTCGCTGCAGGTGGCGATCGACGGCGACCTGGAGGCGGCGAAGAACGTCGTCAAGGCCGGCCTCGTCCTCTACTTCGGCGGCATGGGCAGCCGCAAGACCAACTTCTACGTCGACCTCGCCCACCGCTTCGGCTTCGGCGAGGTGGCCGACGAGGTCCAGCGCCGCTTCCAGGACGGCGACCGCGGCGGCGCCTTCGAGGCGATGCCCGACGAGATCGTCGAGGCGACCTCGCTGGTCGGCACCGAGGCGGAAGTCGCCGAGCGGGTCGAGCGCTTCCGCGGCGCCGGGATCGACCGGCTGATCGTCTCGCCGGTCCACGTCGACCAGGACGAGCAGCGCCACACGCTGGAGCGGCTCGCCGCTCTGGCCGGCGTTTCTGCCTGAGCGGCGGGTGACAGGACGCTCTCCTGAGCGTTTCGCATATCCTCCCGCGCCGCGTCATGAAGATCGGAGTGCCGAAAGAGTCCGCCGAGGGGGAGCGCCGGGTCGCGCTGGTCCCTGACGTTGTCAAGTCGCTGCAGGCGAAGGTCAGCGAGAAGATCGACCCCGTCGTCGAGGCGGGCGCGGGCGCGGGCGCCGGTCACACCGACGCCGCCTACCAGGAGGCCGGGGCGCAGGTCGCCGACGCCGGCTCCGCCTGGGGAGCCGAGGTCGTCCTCCACGTGCGGCCGCTCGGCACCGAGGAGATCGCCAAGCTCGGCAAGGGCCAGGTCGTGATCAGCCACCTCTCGCCGCTGACCGCCGCCGAGTCGAACAAGGCGCTTGCCGCGGCCGGGGTCACCGCCTTCGCGATGGAGGCGATCCCGCGGACCACGCGCGCGCAGGCGATGGACGCGCTCTCCTCGCAGGCGAACCTCGCCGGTTACGCCGCCACCCTGCTCGCCGCGCGCGAGGCGGGCCAGCTCTTCCCGATGATGACCACCGCCGCGGGCACCGTCGCCCCGGCCAAGGTGATGGTCCTCGGCGCCGGCGTCGCCGGCCTGCAGGCGATCGCCACCGCGAAGCGGCTGGGCGCGATCGTCACCGGCTTCGACATCCGCCGCGCCGCCTGGGAGCAGATCGCCTCGCTCGGGGGCCGGCCGCTCGAACTCGACTTCATCCCCGACGCCGAGGGCGAGGGCGGGTACGCCCGGCCCCTGACCGAGGAGGAGAACGAGCAGGTGCGCCAGGCGCTCGCCGAGGCGGCCGCGAAGATGGACGTGATCATCACCACCGCCCAGATCCCCGGCCGCGCCGCGCCGGTCCTGATCACCGAGGCGGCGGTCCGCTCGATGGCGCCGGGCTCGGTGATCATCGACCTCGCCGCCGACTCCGGCGGCAACGCCGAGCCCTCGAAGCCGGGCGAGACCGTGGTCGTCGACGGGGTGAAGGTGATCGGCCCGGCCAACCTCGTCAGCGACATGGCCGCCGACGCTTCCCAGCTCTACGCCAAGAACCTCGAGAACCTGCTCGGGCTGCTGGTCGACGAGGAGGGGCAGCTGAAGATCGACTTCGAGGACGACATCGTCGACGCCGCCTGCATCGCCCACGAAGGGCAGATCCGCGGAGAGAGGACCGCCAAGTGAACCTGTTCGCCGAGATCACGATCTTCGTCCTCGCGATCTTCGTCGGCTTCGAGGTGATCTCGAAGGTGCCGACGACCCTGCACACGCCGCTGATGTCGCAGACCAACGCGATCCACGGCATCGTCATGCTCGGCGGCCTGATCGTCGTCGGCGAGGCAAACGACGGCCTCGAGTACCTGATCGGGACGATCGCGATCGCCTTCGGCGCGATCAACATCGTCGGCGGCTTCATGGTCACCGACCGGATGCTCGGCATGTTCTCCAAAAAGCCGAAACCCAAGGCCGAGGGCGATAAGAAATGATCGAGGCCGTCCTCGCGCCCGGTGGCGACGCCGCCACCGCGCTCTACATCGTCTCCTTCTCGCTGTTCATCATCGGGATCAAACAGGGGACGCACCCGACCACCGCCAAGCGCGGCAACCTGATCGCCGCGGTCGGCATGGCGATCGCCGTCGTCACCACCCTGCTTCTGGACGGAACCGGCAACTGGGGCCTGATCGTCCTCGGTCTCGCGATCGGCTCGGCGATCGGCGCCTACGCCTCGATCCGGGTGCAGATGACCGAGATGCCGCAGATGGTCGCCCTCTACAACGGCGTCGGCGGCGGCGCTGTCGCCCTGATCGCCTGGTCCGAGCTCCGCCACGGCTCCTCGGGAATGCCGCTGGAAGTGCTCATCCCGACCCTGTTCGCGGGGATCGTCGGCTCGATCTCCTTCTGGGGCTCGAACATCGCCTTCGCCAAGCTCCAGGACCTGATCCCGACCCGGCCGCTGGCGGTGCCCGGCCAGCAGGTGATCAACGGCGTGCTGCTGATCGCGGTGGTGGCCGCGGCGGTGTCGATCGCGATCGACCACGGCAGTCCCTCCGAACCGCTCTTCATCGGCATCCTGATCGCCGCCGCGATCCTCGGCAACCTCGTCGTGCTGCCGATCGGCGGCGCCGACATGCCGGTTGTGATCTCGCTGCTGAACGCCTTCACCGGCCTTTCCGCGGCGGCCGCCGGCTTCGCCCTCCACAACGTCGCCCTGATCGTCGCTGGCACCCTGGTCGGCTCCTCGGGAACGATCCTCACCCTGGAGATGGCGACGGCGATGAACCGCTCGGTCGCCAACATCCTCTTCGCCGGCTTCGGCGGCGCCCCGTCGGGCGGCGCCGCGGGCGGGGGGGAGGAGCGACCGCACGTCTCGATCGGCGCCCAGGATGCGGCGATCAAGCTCGCCTACGCCGATTCCGTCGTGATCGTGCCCGGCTACGGCCTCGCCGTCGCCCAGGCCCAGCACGCGATCAAGGAGGTCGCCGACGAGCTCGAGAAGCGCGGCGTCACCGTCAACTACGCGATCCACCCGGTCGCCGGCCGCATGCCCGGCCACATGAACGTCCTCCTCGCCGAGGCCGACGTGCCCTACGAGCAGCTGCGGGAGATGGAGGACATCAACCCCGAGATGACGCGCACCGACGTCGCCGTCGTCGTCGGCGCCAACGACGTCACCAACCCGGCGGCGAAAAACGACCCCGACTCGCCGATCGCCGGGATGCCGATCATCGAGGTCTCCGAGGCCCAAGAGGTGATCGTGATCAAGCGCTCCCTCAGCCCCGGCTTCGCCGGCATCGACAACGACCTCTTCTACGAACCGAACACCTCGATGCTCTTCGCCGACGCCAAAGCGGCGGCGGCCGAAATCGCCGCCGAGATCGGAAACCTGTAGGCAGAGGGCGGGGCCCGACTCGCGCTGGCGCGCGCCTGACGGCGGCGGGCACGGCGCGCTGCGGCGTCCTCGATCGCCCAAATAGCGCTGCGCCTGCGTATTCGGTTCGCTCCGGCCTCCACCGGCAAGCATCCCGCTCCAAGAGCGGGTAAGCCTCACTTGGCACTCCCTTCTGTTCCTTATCGCTCCATGACCGGCAAAAGGAACAGAAAAGAGAGGGGCTGAGCAAGCCGGATACTGAGCAGCACTGCTATTCGGCCCAAGTCGCTAATTCCTGGCAATCCGGCGCGTCAATCGGCGCCTTTGTCACCCACTTGTATGCCGCCGCTTCCTAGCGTCGGGTCATGGGTTCGGAGCGGGGTCAGGGGACGGTCGAGTGGGTCGGAGTGCTGCTGGTCGTCTCGCTGGCGATGTTCGGGCTGGCCGCCGCCGGGGTGCGGGTGCCGGGGGCCTCGCTGGCGCGGGCGGTGGCCGATCGAATCCTCTGCGCCGCTTCGCTGGCAGATGGATGCGGCGACGAGCCGGCGCTGATCGCGGCCTACGGTAACGAGGTGGGAAGGCTCGCGCGCCTGCACATGCCGGTGATCGCCTACGAGGACGGCTCGCGGGCGGTTCCGGTCGACTTCCGCCGCTGCCGCAGCACCGAGTGCGGCGACGCATCCGGGTCGGGCTTGATCCATCGCACCGACGAGGGGTTGGCGGTGAGCGCTTTCGTCCACGTGGTCGACTGCCGCGCCAGGGGCGCGGCGGAGTCCGAAGCCGGCGGCGCCGACTGCTCCGGCAAACGTGGCGGCAACCTCTACATCCAGTACTGGACCTACTACGCCGACTCGGCGACGCTGCGGGGCGTGCCGGTGGCCGGATCTGCCGGTTTTCACCACGACGACTGGGAGGGGGTGCAGATCCGCATCCGGCCCGACGGGCAGGTCGACGAGCGGGCCTCCTCCCACGACGGCTACAACGGCGGCGCCCGCAGCGCTCGCAACTGGGGCTCCGACGCCGACATCGGACCACTGAAGGACGCCGCCGAAGCGATCGGCGTCCGGGCCGAAAACGGCTGGGCTCCGGAGACCCACCTCCTGCGCGTCTCCGGCGGCAGCCACGCCGGCAACACCGTCGACTTCAACGGCTTCGACCGCTACACCCCCGGTCGCCGCGTCCACCTGATCCCGCTCGAGCCGATCGCCGCGACCAGCACCGCCGCCTTCGCGATCTCCCCACCCTGGCTGAAGCGCGTCTGGCTCGACCCCGAGTCGGAATCGACGGGTTAGCTCGCCAGTGGACAGTTGAACACAGGTGACTGTGGGCAACTGTCCACTCGACTAATCACAACGATCAGAGATGCCTCGCTAAGGTTTCCCTATCGCCACCGAGGTGTCCTCAGCGTCGAGGGGAGCGATCGCGGCAGCGCTGGAAGAGGCGCGTGAGCGGACCCTGTCTCTGGTCGAGCCGCTCGACGACGAGCAGCTGAACCGGGTCTGGTCGCCGATCCTCAGCCCGCTCGCCTGGGACCTCGGCCACATCGCCAACTTCGAGGAGCTGTGGCTGGTGCAGACGATCGGCGGGCGCGAGCCGCTGCGCGGGGAGCTCGGCCGCTTCTACGACGCGATCGAGAGCCCGCGCAGGGTCCGCGGCGAGCTGCCGATCCTGCGCGACGAGGAGCTGCGGTCCTACATGGCGGACGTCCGCGCCCGCACGCTCGACGTGCTGGAGGGCGTGGAGATCGGTCCCGGGGCCGAGGACCCGCTGCTGCGGGACGGGTTCGTCTACGAGATGCTGCTCGCCCACGAGCTGCAGCACAACGAGACGATGCTGCAGCTGCTGCAGCTGGTGGAGGGATACGAGCCGGGCCGGGGCGCGGGGCATCTCTCGCCCGGACAAGCGTCGGGCGAATTGGCCCGACGCTTCGAGTATCCGCCCGTTCGAGAGATGCCCCGCGCCCCGGACGCGGTCGTCATCGAGGCTGGCAGCTATGAGATCGGCGCCCCCGCCGGTGGCTTCGCCTACGACAACGAGCGGCCTCGCCACGCGGTCGAGCTCAACGCTTTCGAGATCGATCGAACTCCCGTCTGCAACGGCGCGTACATCGCCTACATGGAGGCGACCGGCGCCGAGCCGCCGACCTACTGGGAGCGACAGGGCGAGGAGTGGTTCGACACGGCCCGGGGTAGCCACAGGCCGATCGACCCGTCTGACCCCGTGATCCACGTCTCCTGGCAGCAGGCCGACGGCTTCGCCCGCTGGGCCGGCAAGCGCCTGCCGACCGAGTTCGAGTGGGAGGTGGCGTGCGAGCAGCTCGACGGCGTCGGTCACGGCTGGGAATGGACCTCCTCGCACTTCCTCCCGTATCCCGGCTTCGAAGCTTTCCCCTACCGCGAGTACTCCGAGGTCTTTTTCGGCGATGAGTACAAGGTGCTGCGGGGCAGCTCCTGGGCGACTCACCCGCGGGTCGCCCGTCCGAGCTTCCGCAACTGGGACCTGCCGCAGCGCAGCCAGATCTTCGCCGGCCTGCGCTGCGCGAGGGACGCATGACGATCGCGATCGACGTCCACCTCGACGCCGACGCGGCGGCGAAGATGGCGCGGGACGTCCGCCAGGGGCTCTGCGGCTACCCGAAGGAGGTCGCGCCCAAATACTTCTACGACGAGCGGGGCTCGCTGCTGTTCGAGCGGATCACCGAGCTGCCGGAGTACTACCCGACCCGGGCCGAGCGCGAGATCCTCACAGCCCGCTCGGCCGAGATCCACGCCGCCGCCGGCTGCCCGCAGACCCTGATCGAGCTCGGATCGGGATCGGCGGCGAAGACCCGCCACCTGCTGAGCGCGATGCGCGACTGCGGCAGCCTCGACACCTACGTGCCGGTCGACATCTCCGAGGAGATCACCCAGCGCACCGCGGCCGAGCTCGTCGACGAGTATCCGGGCCTGAACGTGCACGGGATGGTCTGCGACTTCGAGCAGCACCTGGAGCGGGTTCCGCACGGCTCGGGGACGCGGATGATCGCCTTCCTCGGCGGCACGATCGGCAACCTCTACCCGCGCGAGCGCCACGCCTTCCTCGAGCGGATCCGGGCGCTGCTCGGCCCCCGGGACCACCTCCTGCTCGGCACCGACCTGATCAAGGACAAGGCCCGGCTGGAGGCGGCCTACGACGACTCCGAAGGGGTCACCGCCGAGTTCAACAAGAACGTGCTCCGTGTCCTCAACAGCCAGCTCGCCGCCGACTTCGACCTCGACGCCTTCGAGCACGTCGCGCGTTACGACGAGGAGGCCGAGCGAATGGACATCCGCCTGCGCGCGCGGACCGACCAGGACGTGCGCCTCGACGGCCTCGACCTCGAGATCCGCTTCGAGGCGGACGAGGAGATGCGGACCGAGATCTCGACCAAGTTCACCCGCGAGCGGATCGCCGCCGCCTACGACGGCGCCGGCCTCGAGCTGAGGGGCTGGTTCACCGACGCCGCCGGCGACTACGCGCTCAGCCTCGCCGGTCCGGCCTGAAGGCCGTCAGGCGGCCGGCACCTGCTGGGTGATGCAGTGGATGTTGCCGCCGCCGAGGAGGATCTCGCGCGCCGGCACGCCGACCACCTCGCGCTCGGGGAAGGTGCGGCGGAGGATCGCCGCCGCCTCCTCGTCGTGGCGCGGGTCCAGCAGCGGGTAGACGACCCGCGAGTTGCCGAGGTAGAAATTGGCGTAGGAGGCCGCCATGCGAGCGCCGGCGCGGCGGGGGACGGTGCCCTCGGCGGCGTCGACTCCCGCGGCCTCCTCGGCCGAGATGTGCAGCGGTCCGGGGGAGGGCAGCGGCACCACCTCCAGCGGGCGCCCGCGCGCGTCGGTTGCCGCTTCCAGCCGCTCGCGCGCATCCCGCGAGATCGGGTGCTGCGGGTCCTCGGGATCGTCGGCCCAGCTCAGCAGCACGGTCCCGGGGCGGGCGAAGCAGGCGAGGTTGTCGACGTGGCCGTCGGTCTCGTCCTCGAAGACCCCGGCGCCGAGCCAGATCACCTTCTCGGCCCCGAGGAGGTCGAGCAGCGCCCGCTCGATCTGCTCTCGCGACAGCTCGGGGTTGCGGTTCGGGTTCAGCAGGCACTCTTCGGTGGTCAGGACGGTGCCCTCGCCGTCGACGTGGATCGATCCGCCCTCGAGCACCAGCGGCGCCCGGTAGCGGTCGTCGCCTTCGACCTCGAGCACCTTCGCCGCGACCCGCTCGTCGCGGTCCCAGGGGAAGTAGAGCCCGCCTTCGGTCCCGCCCCAGGCGTTGAAGCGCCAGTCGACGCCGCGGCGGCCGCCCTTGCCGTCGACGACGAAGGTCGGACCGGTGTCGCGCAGCCAGGCGTCATCGGTGGAGACCTCGATCACCCGCACCTGCGGCGGCAGCAGCGCCCGGCAGTTCTCGAACTGCGCGTCGGAGGCGGCCATCGTCACCGGCTCGGAGGCGGTGATCGCCTCGGCCACCGCGGCGAAGGCCTCCTGCGCCGGCTTCGCCCCCAGCCGCCAGTTGTCAGGCCGCTGCGGCCAGGCCATCCAGCAGCCGCTGTGCGGCTCGAACTCGCCGGGCATCCGGAAGCCGTCCGCCGCCGGGGTGGTCTTGAGGGTCGCGCTCATCGCCCTCTATCTTGAACACCCGTGGAGGAGATCCGCCTGATCCGCGCCCCCGAGCCGCCGGCGTCCCCTGCCCGCACCCGAGCCGCGAGCCGGCCGCCGTTCCGGATCGGCGCCGTGCAGCACCGCTGGCACGCCGACCCCGGCGAGCACGAAGCGGCGCTCGCCGAAGGGGTCCGGATCGCCGCGGCGGAGGGAGCGCAGCTGGTCTGCCTGCAGGAGCTGACGCTGAGCCGCTACTTCGCCGTCGATCCCGGCGGCCCCGAGGCCGCCGGGGCCGAGCCGGAGGAGCTGCCGGGCGGCCGCAGCTTCGAGTTCGCCGCGCGGCTGGCCCGGGAAACCGGCATCCACGTCCACGCCTCGCTCTACGAGCGCGCCGGCGGCGAGGACGGCCTCGGCTTCAACACCGCGATCGTCGTCTCTCCGGCCGGGCAGCTCCTCGCCCGCACCCGCAAGCTCCACATCCCGCTCACCGCCGGCTACCACGAGGACCGCTACTTCCGCCCCGGCCCCGGCGACTCCGACGCCTTCCCGCTGGTCGGCCTCGGCGAGGCGAGGCTCGGCCTGCCGACCTGCTGGGACCAGTGGTTCCCCGAGGTCGCCCGCGCCTACAGCCTCGAGGGCGCCGACGTCCTCGTCTACCCGACGGCGATCGGCTCCGAGCCCGACCACCCCGAGTTCGACACCCAGCCGCTCTGGCAGCAGGTGATCGTCGGCAACGGGATCGCCAACGGCGTCTTCATGGTCGCCGTCAACCGCACCGGCTCCGAGCCGCCCCTCAGCTTCTACGGCTCCTCCTTCATCTCCGACCCCTACGGCCGCATCCTCGTCCAGGCCCCGAGGGACGAGCCAGCAGTGCTGGTAGCCGACCTCGACCTCGACCAGCGCCGCGACTGGCTGGAGCTCTTTCCCTTCCTGACGACGCGCCGCCCCGACACGTACGCCCGCCTCGCGGAAGAGGCCACCGAGGTGATGCAAGACAGTGACTAGGCCCGACGGGGAAGGGTCTCGCCGGACACTCCACGCTTTTGTCCGCCGAGACCCTTCCCCTTCGGGCCCCAGGCGTATCGCTACGGCGCCAGCGCGTCGATCGTCTCCGCCAGCCTGTCCGGCGCGACGATCGGGGTGAGGATCGGCAGGGTGATGCCGCCGGCGACGAAGGCGGCGAGGCGCTCCTTCATCTGCTCCGGGGTGCCGAAGATGAACATCTCCTCGATCAGCTCCCAGGGCGCGGCCGCGGCGGCGGCCTGGCGGTCGCCGCCTTCCCAGGCCTCGACCATCGGCTCGATCTGCTCGCCGTAGCCGAGCCAGCGGTAGAAGTCGGCGTAGACCGGGACGGTGATGTAGGAGGAGAACATGAAGCGGGCGAGCGGCTCGACCTGCTCGCGCTCGCCGGGGATGCAGAAGAAGCGGCAGAGCAGCTCGAACCCCTCCGGCGCGCCCTCCAGCTGCGCCGTCACCCTCGGCAGCCCGGCCAGCGGCAGGAAGTTGGTGAAGGCGCCGTCGGCGCGCTCGACCGCCAGCTCGAGCATCTTCCCGCGCAGCGCCGCCAGCACGACCGGCACCCGGTGCGCCGGCTTCGCTTCGAGCTTGAACCCGGTCCCGGTCCGCTCGCCCGCCAGCGCGACATCGAGGAAGTCGAGCGTCTCGCGCACCTTGCTCAGCGGCCGCTCGAACGGGATCCGGTTCCAGCCTTCGACGATCCGGTCCGAGGAGGAGCCGATCCCGAGCACGAACCGCCCCTCCGAAGCGTCCGCCAGCGCCGCCGCCTGCTGGGCCAACAGCGCCGGGCCGCGCTGGAAGACACCGACGATCCCGGTCCCCAGCCGCGCCCGCTCGCTCCAGGCGGCGCTCAGCGCCAGCGGCGTGAAGCCGTCGGGCCCGGCGGTCTCGCCGGTCCAGAGGTCGGTGTAGCCGGCGGCCTCGGCCCGCCGCACCAGCGGCTCGTGCTCGCCGAGCGTCAACCCCGGCAGCGGCAGCGTCAGTCCCCAGCGGTCCATGCGCTGACCCTAGTCGGTTCAATAGGGTTCGGTGCAGATGGAGGCCGACGCCGCGAACGCCAAACCCGACCGCAATCTCGCGCTCGAGCTCGTCCGCGTCACCGAGGCGGCGGCGCTCGCCTCGGCTCGCTGGGTCGGCCGCGGCGACAAGATCGCCGCCGACCAGGCCGCGGTCGACGCGATGCGCCACGTCCTCGACTCGGTCTCGATGGACGGCACCGTCGTCATCGGCGAGGGGGAGAAGGACGAGGCCCCGATGCTCTACAACGGCGAGGGGATCGGCGACGGCACGCCGCCGGTCGTCGACATCGCCGTCGACCCGCTGGAGGGGACCCGGCTCTGCGCGCTGGGGATGCCGAGCGCGATCGCCGTCATCGCCCTCGCCGAGCGGGGGACGATGTTCGACCCCGGCCCCTGCGTCTACATGGAAAAGATGGCGGGCGGGGAGGACATCGCCGACCTCCTCGACCTCGACCGGCCGCTGCCCGAGACCCTGAAGCTGATCGCCCAGCGCAAGGGCGGCTCGATCGGCGACGTCGTCGTCGTCATGCTCGACCGGCCGCGCCACGAGCAGGCGATGAAGGAGGTCCGCGAGGCCGGCGCCCGCATCCGCCTGATCACCGACGGCGACGTCTCCGCCTCGCTGCTGGCGGTGAGCGAACGCTCGCCGGTCGACCTGCTGTGGGGGATCGGCGGCACTCCCGAGGGCGTGATCTCCGCCGCGGCGCTGAAGTCGATGGGCGGTGAACTGATCGGCCGCCTCTGGCCGCGCGACGACGAGGAGCGCTCGGCGGCCCTCGACGCCGGCTATGACCTCGACCGCATCCTCTCCGCCAACGACCTCTGCTCGGGCGAGGACGTCTTCTTCTCGGCCACCGGCGTCACCGACGGCGACGTCCTCCAGGGCGTCCGCTACCGCGGCCCCGGCGCCACCACCGAGTCGCTGGTGATGCGCTCCCGCTCCGGGACCGTCCGGCGCGTCCACGCGCGCCACGATCGATCCAAGCTCCGCGAGATCATCGGCGAGAAATACGGCTGATTATTTTCGCCTGCGCGGGTAGCGTGGAGGCGTGATCGCTGTCGCCGGGGCGACCGGCTATATCGGCGGCCTCCTTGCCCGGCAGCTGCGAAAGGATGGCCAGGAGGTCCGCGCCTTGGCGCGGCACCCTGAGCGCGCCGGGAAGCTGCGCGAAGCCGGCTGCGAGGTCGCGGGGGCCGACGTGCTCGAGCCGGAGACCCTGGGGCCGGCCCTGGAGGGCGCCGAGGTCGCCTACTACCTGGTGCACTCGATGGGCCGCGGCTCCGACGGCGACTTCGCCGAGCGCGACGAGCAGGCGGCAGCTAACTTCGCCGCCGCTGCGGCGGGAGCCGGGGTCAAGCGGATCGTCTACCTCGGCGGCCTCGGCGAGGGCTCCAAGCACCTCGACAGCCGCCACGCCACCGCGGAGGCGCTGCGCGAGGGCGAGGTTCCCGTCGCCTACTTCCGCGCCGCCGCGGTGATCGGCGCCGGCAGCGAATCCTTCCGCACCGTCTTCTACCTGGTGCGCCGCCTGCCGGTGATGGTCACCCCCCGCTGGGCCAAGACCCGCACCCAGCCGATCGCGATCGCCGACGCGGTCGCCTTCCTCGCCGCTGCCGCCGACCTCGCGCGGCCGCTCGACCGTGAGGTCCAAATCGGCGGTCCCGACATCACCACCTACGGCGGCATGATCGACGAGCTGGCCCATGTGCTCGGCCGCCGCAGCCCGCTGCGGATCACGGTCCCGGTGCTCACGCCCGCCCTCTCCTCGCTGTGGATCGGCCTGGTGACGCCCGTCGACGCCGGGGTCGCGCGGCCGCTGATCGAGGGTCTCGCGACCGAAACGGTCGTCACCGACCCCGCCGGGATGGCGCTCCTCCCCGAGGTGGGAGGCGTTCCGCTACGGCAGGCGCTGCGCGACGCAGCCGCCGGACTCGAGGGGAACTAGGCGATCCCCGCCGTCGCCCGCGCCTGCTCTTCGCCGAGGAAGGGCACGAGCAGCTCATAGGTCAGGTCGGGCAGCAGGCGCGGCAACGCGGCGGTGCGGTCGAGCACGACCTCCTCGTAGATCCGGGCGATGATCGCCCCCACCGCCAGCGCGTAGGCCTGCGCCAGCTCGGGTTCGGGGCAGTCTTCGCCCGCCTCGCCTTCGAGCAGGCTCGTCGCCCGCTCGAACTCGGCCTTGAACCGCGGCCGGAAGGCCGGCCCGACGGCGCTCAGCTCGACCAGGGTGAAGCGCGCGACGTAGGGGTCGGCTGCGAACCACTCGAGCGTCACGGCGAGGGCGGCGCGCATCCGCTGCGGCCAGGGCCCCTCGGCCACATAGGCTGCGCGCACCTGCTCCGCGAGGTTGTCGATCAGCAGTTTGTGGGCGGCCAGCATGCAGTCGAGCTTGTCGTCGAAGAGTTCGTAGAAGCTCTCCCGGCCCACCCCCGCCTCGCCGAGGATGTCGGCGACCGTGATCGACTCGTAACCCTTCGCGACCGTGACTCTGACCACCGCCGCGAGCAGCCGCTCGCGCTGCGAGCGCTCGACGATCTCGCGCGGGAGCCCGTGGCGTCCCCGCGGCAGGCGCCACTCGCGCAGGTCCTCGGGGATGTCACTCACCGAGAACGACACTCTCGGTTGCGCTTTCCTTCGCTATCTGCGACTGCCTGATCGCCTCCTCGTGCCCGCCGAACGGGCTCACCGCCAGGTAGACGATCTCCGGCAGCAGGTCCAGCAGCCGGCCGGCGTCGCCGGCGGCCATCTGGTTGAGGATCAGGACCTGCCCTCGCCCGAAGGCGAGCCGCGGATCGATGTGTCCGGCGGGCGCCGCCCCGGCTTGCGCCCAAAGGCCTTCGATTGCCGGGATCGTCGCCCGGCGGTAGCGCTCGATCACCTGCGGATCGACCGCCATCGCGTCGCCGGTCAGCACCTGCGCCAGGCCCGGCCGCGCGGCCAGCGCCTCCAGCACCGCCGCCGTCGATTTGCGGACGGCGTCCGGGGGATCGTCCTCGGGGGCATGGGCCGTCGCCGAGACCTCCTCCAACCGCGCGATGCAGTGCTGGATAGCGGCGTCGAAGCAGGCGCGTTTGTCCTCGAAGTGCTTGTAGAAGGTGGTGCGGGAGATATGCGCCCGGGCGACGATGTCGCTGATCGTCGTCGCGGCGTAGGTCTTCTCGGCACAACTGTCGATCATCGCGTCGACGATGCGGCGTCGCTGCGAACGCTCGCCGATGTCCGGCGGAGTGGTCGGCCGCAAAATGCTGGTCGCCGTCTCAGAACTCCGATGTTTTTGCATCAATGTGGATTGTCCCACCCTGCCCGTGGTTCTGGACTGAGGGTCCAGCCGGGCGTCGTTCCCACCTCGAAGGATACGACAGTTTTTATTAACCAGTGGGAGGTGCCCCGGCGGAAGGGCCGCTGCTTGCGCCTTCTTCCTCACAACCGCAGGGCGGGCGGGAATGCGCGTAGGAAGGCAGCTCGCCGGTGTCGTGGAGCTCGAAACGCAGCGAGTTAATCACCGCTCCGACCATCAGCGCGAGGCTGAGGACGTAGAACCAGAGCAGGGCGATGAGGACGAAGCCGAGGGTTGAGCCGAACCGCGAGAGACTGGACACATTGGAGAGATAGATCGGAAAAAGCCAGTTCGCCAAGCCTGCGGAGAGGGTGACGAACAGGGCTCCGGGCCAGACCGCCCGCCACGGCATGTGCCCCTTCGGGACCGCCCAGAAGATCACCGCGCAGATCCCGAAGGTGATCAGCAGCGCCGCCGCCAGCAGCAGGATCGTGTCGATCGCCTTGATGTCGGAGAGGCCGAAGGGGAGGCGGTCGGTGCTGGAGAGGACGGCGCTCTCGAAGGTCGGGACGAAGATGCTGGCGGCGATGAAGAGGAGGACGACGACCAGCATCGCGAAGGAGAAGCGCTTCTGCTCGATCCAGCCGCGGCAGTCAACGTGGTAGATGCGGCAGAAGGCCGTATCCATCGCTCCCCAGAAGGAAGCGCCGATCCAGAGTGAGCCGAGGAACGCGGCGATCCCGATCGTCGTCGAGTTGTCCTGGATCCTGGTCAGCACGTCGGTCAGCGTTTGCTGCTCGGTGTTGGGGAAGAGGCGCTGGAGGTCGTTGAGGACGCTGGTTTCGACGCCTTCGATCTTCAGCACCTGGCCGAAGACGAAGAGAACCAGCAGGGCGAAGGGGAAGACGGCCAGCATCAGGTTGTAGGCGACCATCGCCGAGAGGCCGGTGACGTTCTCGCGGTAGGCACGCTGCCAAAAGGCCTGCAGCCAGGGCTTGGGGTGGCGGAGAGCGGAGGGCATTTATCGCAACTTGCGGGGAATTCGGCTTGACTTCACAAACTGAAGCGACTACTATGCGAACAGGCGTTTGATGCATTGGACGCACCTGCCCCCAGGGCACAATGACGGATGTAGACGCTACTTCGCGGACCATCTCTGAGGTCCGCTTTTTGTCGGCGCAGCGCGACTTTCGAACCGTCGCTGTCTTTTCGTCGACAGGACTAAACAACGAGCGCAAGGGAAACGAGTAAGAACGGATGCTGGTAGCAGAGCTTCAGGAACTGGACGAGGTCAAAAACCTCATCAATCGTGGGCAGCAGCTCGGCGTGCTGACCTTCGGCGACATCGCTTCCGCGGTCTCCGAGGTCGATCTCGACGAGTCTGACGTCGAGGACCTCTACGGCCACCTCGAGAAGTCGGGCATCGAGCTTGTCGAGGACATGGATCCGGCGCAGAAAGCCGCCGCCGAAGCGCTCCCCGCCGATACCGGCAAAAAAGGTCGCCGGCGCCAGAAACAGGCGCTCGACCTGAAACCGGACATGACCACCGATTCCTTGCAGCTGTTCCTCAAGGACATCGGCAAAGTCCGCCTGCTGACCGCTCAGGAGGAGGTCGAACTGGCGAAACGGATCGAGCGCGGCGATCTCGACGCCAAGCAGAAAATGGTCGAGTCGAACCTGCGCCTGGTCGTCTCGATCGCGAAAAATTACCGGAACCAGGGGCTGCCCTTCCTCGATCTGATCCAGGAGGGGACGCTCGGCCTGGTCCGCGCGGCGGAGAAGTTCGACTACCGCAAGGGGTTCAAGTTCTCCACCTACGCGACCTGGTGGATCCGGCAGGCGATCGCCCGCGCCCTGGCCGACAAGGCCCGGACGATCCGCATCCCGGTCCACGTGGTCGAGAAGCTGAACAAGATCGGCCGCGCCGAGCGCAAGCTGGTCACCGAGCTGGGCCGCGAGCCCACCCCGGAGGAGATCGCCGAGGTGACGGGGATCGATCCCGAGGAGGTCGACTCGATCAAGCGCTCCGCCCAGGCCCCGGTCTCGCTGGAGAAGCCGGTCGGCGACGAGGAGGAGTCGGAGTTCGGCCAGTTCATCGCCGACGAGAAGGCCGAGTCACCGTTCGACCGGGCGGCTGACCTGCTGACCAAAGAGGCGCTGAAAGAGGCGCTCGAGAACCTCTCCTACCGCGAGCGCCGCGTGCTCGAGCTCCGCTACGGGCTCGGCGGCGAGCACCCGCGGACCCTGGACGAGGTCGGCCGCACCTTCAACGTCACCCGCGAGCGGATCCGGCAGATCGAGAACCAGAGCCTGAAAAAGCTGCAGTCCCTCGGCGAGGCGCAGAAGCTGCGCGAGGTCGCCTAAAGCAGTAACTCGGTTGCGGGGAGGGCCGTCCGACGCCCCTCCCCGCAGACCGCCGCGCAGCTAGCGTCCCCGTCAGGCGCGACCATGGTCTCATGAGCCTCGGTGGAGGGGCGGTCGGTCCCGAGATCCGCCTTCTTCTGTTCCTTTCGCCTGTACAGCAGCGAAAAGGAACAGGTAATCGCCGGCGCTTTGGTTCCCCTGTTCCTTATCCCTGTCATGGAGGCATAAAGAACAGAAGAGAGCGCCGCGGCATGGCGTCGCTTGTCTTTCAAGTGATCTGAGATCCCGGCCGATACAGGTCGGGATGTTCGACATCGATTCAGCGCTGCACACTCTGGTCGAGCGGGGTGGGTCGGATCTGCACGTCAAGGTGGGCGTGCCGCCGACCATCCGGCTGCACGGTGACCTGACGCCCCTCGAGGGCTACGAGGTGCTGCAGGCGAAGGACACCGAGCAGGCCTTCCACGACATCGCCGAGGTGCGTTCGCTGACCGAGTTCGAGGAAGTGGGGGAGGCCGACTTCTCGTATTCGGTGCCCGAACTCAGCCGCTTCCGCGTCAACGTCTTCAAGCAGCGCGGCTCGATCTCGATCGTCTGCCGCGCGATTCCCTTCGAAATCCGCTCGGTCGAGGATCTGGGGCTGCCGCCGGTGGTGACCAAGCTGGCCGAAGAGCAGCGCGGGATCATCCTCGTCACCGGCACCACCGGCTCGGGCAAGAGCACGACGCTGGCGGCGATGATCGACCACATCAACCGCTCCCGGACCGATCACATCATCACCCTCGAGGACCCGATCGAGTACCTGCACGAAGACAAAGGCTCGATCGTCAACCAGCGCGAAGTCGGCTCCGACACCGAGAGCTTTGCCCGCGCCATGCGCCGCGTCCTGCGTCAGGACCCGGACGTGATCCTGATCGGCGAGATGCGCGACGAGGAGACCGTCCGGACCGCCCTCTCGGCGGCCGAGACCGGCCACCTCGTCCTCTCCACCGTCCACACCCTGGACGCGACCGAGACGATCAACCGCATCGTCGACTTCTTCCCGCCGCACCTCCAGCACCAGGCTCGGGTGATGCTGGCGGCGACCCTCAAGGGGGCGATCGCCCAGCGCCTCGTCCCCGACGTCACCGGCGACGGCCGCGTCCCGGCCTCGGAGATTCTCGTCGTCACCGGCCGGGTCAAGGACCTGATCATGAACCCGGAGGAGACGGGCAAGATCACCGAGGTGATCTCCGAAGGCGAGTACTACGGGATGCGCACCTTCGACCAGTCGCTGCTCCAGTACGTGATGGAGGGCAAGATCGCCGAGGAGGTCGCGCTCGAGTACGCCTCCAGCCCGCATGACTTCAAACTGATGCTCGCCGCCGGCGGCCAGCGCGCCAGCGGGATCGAGCAGCTCGAAGGCGCCGGCGAGCAGATCGCCGCCCCTTCTAACTGAGTAGGACGAGCGTCCAGATGAGCCCGAGCTGGGTTGGATCCCTTAAGTGGAGTCACCCGGCTGACGATCAGGTTGGCTGAATGGCCGTGATCGATCGTTTCATCTGCCTGGTCCGGGACCTGCCCCGCGGGGAGCAGGGCATGGCGCTGCCGGTCGCCCTCTTCGCGATGATCTCGAGCATGGCACTGGCCGGGGCGGCCGTCGTCGCCACCGTCGACGTCCAGACCGGCGCCCATCGCGACGACTCCTCCAAGCAGGCGATCGCCGCCGCCGACGCCGGCGCCAACATCGCCCGGGCGCGGCAGACGCACTACGCCTTCATCCTCAACCGCCTCAACCCCTGCCTGGCGGTTGGTACCGGCGGCAAGCTGGAAAAAACCGGCACCGAAATGGTCGGCGGCCAGGAATGGTGCCCGGAAATCACCGGCACCGTCGGCGCGAACAGCTACGCCTACCGGGTCAGCCCGGTAGGGCTCGAATGCGGCTCCTACGAACTCTGCGTCGTCTCGACCGGGACCGCCGACGAAGTCAGCCGCCGGATCGAGGTCACCTACAACCGCTCGGGGCTGGTCAACAACAAAACCGAACGGATCGCCAGCGAAGAACGCCACGCAACCGAACAGCTCGAACGCGAACTCAAAGAAGCCGAAGATCGGCAGGAAACCGAACACCAGCAACAGCTCGAAGAAGAACTGCAGACGCAGAAGGAAGAAGAATCGAGGAGGATCGGCCTCGAGGGCTTCATCGGCCGCGAAGGGATCAACCTCGAAGGCAACGCCAACATCCGCGTCGGCCTCGGCACCAACGGCAACCTCGTCAGCTCGGGCAACGCCAGCATCTGCGGCAACGTCCGCCACGGGGTCGGCAAGACCTGGACGAAATCGGGCAACGCCTCGCAGTGCAGCGGCTACGAAGTAACCGAAGGAAACGTCGAACTGCCCCCGGTCAGCAGCTTCATCCCGACCGACATCGCGACCGACAACTCCGACGCGCGGATCACCACCTGCACCAGCACCGACGTGCCGGTCAACTGCCAGAAAGACTCCTACACCGGCAGCTGGACCAAGAAGCCGCCCTTCGACCCCACCACCCGGGCGATCACGCTGAGCAGCAACGACACGCTCACCGTCGGCGGCGGCGACTACTGGGTCTGCTCGCTCAACATGAGCGGCAACTCGCAGCTGATCATGGCCGACGGGGCCACTGTCCGCTTCTTCTTCGACACCCCGGAAAACTGCGGCAACAACGCCAACCAGATCACCCTCTCGGGCAACAACAGGATCGCCGCCACCGGCTACCAGCCCTCCGACGGTCAGTACGAGGTGCCGGGCTTCTACCTGCTCGGCTCACCGACCGCCGCCAGCCAGGTGAACCTCTCGGGCAACTACTCGACCACCGACGAGATGATCATCTACGGGCCCGACACCTCCATCAACATCAGCGGCAACGCCACCTTCAAAGGAATCATCGCCGGCAAGCAGATCAACATGAGCGGCAACGGCACCGTCGAACAGGACGCCGGCTTTGAGGTGCCGCCCGAACTCAATCCGGGAGCTCCCGAAATCGAAGAAAGCGCGGGAGAGCCCGAAGTGAACGAAGAAGAACTGCCTGGCGAGACGCCCGAAGAATACGAAGAACGGATCCATCGCGAAGAAGAAGAACGGCTCGAGGAAGAAAAAGGACAGACCAACCGCGGCGCCGTCTACTTCACCCCGCAGGCCTACTTCGAATGCTCCGGCACCACCGTCGCCGGCAGCCCCCCGAACGCCGACTGCTGAGCCTCTTCGCCGGGCCGGCCGGCCCCGCCCAGCCCTCAAGCTCGCCGCTCGTTCTGTCGAGCTAGATGGACAGACTTATGAGGGAGAAACTGAACAGCAACCCGCTCGTCCAGATGGCCGTGATCGGTGTTCTGCTGGTCGCCGGCGCGATCTTCATTTTCACCTCGATGGGGGGCGGCGAAAGCAAGGAAGAAGGGGGCGGGTCGCTCAGCGCCAGCGCCGCGCCCCCCGGCGAAGGAGCTGCGCCCTCGCCCTCGGAAACCCCGGCGGTGCCCGGAGCGGTCAGCCCCGGCGCCGGCTCGGCGATCGCCGAACGGCCGCTGCCCCACTCGCTGATGGCCGCCTGGAAGGCGAACCAGACGGTGGTGTTGCTGTTCGTGCACAACGGCGGCATCGACGACGACCTCGTCAAGCTGGCGAGCACGAGCCTCGACGGCATGTCCGGCGTCACCACCTTCATCGTCCCCGCTGACCGGATCGCCCGCTACGCGGCGATCACCGAGGGCGTCGGCGTCGAACGCGTTCCCGCCCTCGTCGTGCTGCGCCCGCGCCGCCTCGACCAGTCGGTGCCGACCGCCTCGGTCAGCTACGGCTTCCAGGACGCCGAAAGCATCGTTCAGGCCGTGATCGACGCCGGCTACAAGGGCCCCACCCTCGAATACCACCCGTGAGCATGGAGGGCCGGGAGTTCCCCAGCCACCTGCGACCGGTGCCGGAATCCGGCGACTCGACCGCGCCGGCGCTGCAGCAGGAACCGGGCGGCACCCTGGGCCTGACGCCGCCCCTGGCGCGCGGCCGCTCCAGCGGCTTCGTCACCGACGTCCTCGTCGACCTCGGCTTCGTCGCCGAAGAGCGGGCTCGCCAGGCGATCGAAGAAGCCCGCACCGCGGGGCGGCCGCCGGAGCGGCTGCTGCTGGAACAGGGGGCGGTTGACGCCGACCAGTTCTCCCGCGCGGTCGCCGAGCGCTACGGGCTCGACCACATCGACCTCTCCGCCTACCAGGTCGACATGGCGGCGGCGAACCTGATTCCGGTCAACACCGCCCGCCGCTACGGCGCCCTGCCGGTCGGCTACGTCGACAGGCAGACCCTGCTGGTGGCGATGGCCGACCCGACCAACGTCCTCGCCGTCGACGACATCCAGATGGCGACCGCGCTCGACTGCCGCGTCGCCGTCGCCGCCGAGGAGGACATCGAGGCGCTGATCACCCGCCTCAACACGCTGCAGAGCGCCGTCACCGAGGCGGTCAGCGAGGGCGAGGCCGAAGCCGAGGAGGAGCTGGCCGAAGTCAGCGACATCGAAGTCAGCGCCGAAGACGCGCCGGTGATCAAACTCGTCTACAGCATCCTCGGCCAGGCGGTGGGGGAGGGGGCCTCCGACGTCCACTTCGAGGCCGGCGAGGACGAGATGCGGGTGCGCTTCCGGGTCGACGGCGTCCTCCGCGAGGCCGCGCACGTGCCGAAGCGGATGATCAACGCCGTCGTCTCGCGGGTGAAGATCATGAGCGACCTCAACATCGCCGAGAAGCGGGTCCCGCAGGACGGCCGCGTCAGCGTCACCGTCGAGGACCGCCGTGTGGACCTCCGCGTCACCACGCTGCCGACCCAGCGCGGGGAGGGGGTGACGATCCGCATCCTCGACAAGGAGAACGCGCAGCGCTCGCTCGACGAGCTCGGCATGGACGGCGGCGCCCGGGAGCGGTTCGAGGCGGCCTTCCACCAGGCCTACGGCGCCGTCCTCGTCACCGGCCCGACCGGCTCGGGCAAGAGCACGACCCTCTACGCGGCGCTGCAGGAGCTGAACCAGGTCGAGAAGAACATCATCACGATCGAGGACCCGGTCGAGTACCGGCTGCTCGGCGTCAACCAGATCAACGTCAACCGCAAAGCCGGGCTCGATTTCGCCACGGGGCTGCGCTCGATGCTCCGCGCCGACCCCGACATCGTCATGGTCGGCGAGATCCGCGACGGCGAGACGGCGCGGATCGCGATCGAGGCGGCGCTGACCGGGCACATGATGCTCTCGACCCTCCACACCAACGACGCCCCGGGCGCGATCACCCGCCTCTCGAAGATGGGGATCGAGGCCTTCCTGATCGCCTCCGCGGTCGACTGCGTCGTCGCCCAGCGCCTCGCCCGCAAACTCTGCACCCACTGCAAGCACCGCACGGTGATCCCGGCGCAGGCGCTGGCCGAAGCGGGCCTGCGCGGCAGCGTCGAGATCGAGGCCTACGAGCCGCTCGGCTGCGCCCGCTGCAACCAGAGCGGCTACCGCGGCCGCGTCGGCCTCTACTCGGTGATGCAGATGAGCGAACGGATCAAAGAGATGGCGGTCGCGCAGGCGCCGGAGGCGGAGATCGCCGCGGTCGCCCGCGAAGAGGGGATGGTGACCCTGCGCGAGGACGGCATCGCCAAGATCCGCGGCGGCCTAACCAGCCTCGAGGAGGTCATCCGTGTCACCGCATAATCGATACCGGGTATCGAGGAATCGGCCCCGGCGGCCGATCTAGGTTCCATGGACTTCGAGTTCTCCGAGGTGCTCGCCCACATGGTGTCTGTGAAGGCATCCGACGTGCACCTGACGCCCGGCTTCCAGCCGGCGATCCGCGAAAAGGGCAAGATCGAGCCGATGGACGGCTTCCCGGTCCTCTCCGGGCAGCACACGCGCGAGGTCGTCTACGGGATCCTCAACGACGACCAGCGCAAACGGTTCGAGATCGAGAAACAGCTCGACTTCGCCTACGCGATCCCCAACGTCGCCCGCTTTCGCGTCAACTGCTTCTTCCAGCGCGGCTCGGTCAGCGCCGCCTTCCGCCTGATCCCGCAGGACATCCCGGCGCTCGATTCGCTCGGCGTGCCGCAGGTGCTGCGTGAGCTGACCGCGAAACCGCGCGGCTTCGTCCTCGTCACCGGCCCCACCGGCTCGGGCAAGAGCACGACGCTGGCGGCGATGATCGACGTGATCAACCGCGAGCGGCAGGACCACATCCTCACGATCGAGGACCCGATCGAGTTCCTGCACCACCACAAAAGCTCGATCGTCAACCAGCGCGAGGTCGGCTCCGACGCCATCGACTTCGCCCTCGGTCTGCGCGCTGCCCTGCGAGAGGACCCCGACGTGATCCTGGTCGGCGAGATGAGGGACCTGGAGACGATCTCCACCGCCCTGACCGCAGCCGAGACCGGCCACCTCGTCTTCGCCACCCTCCACACCCAGTCGACCGCACAGACCGTGGACCGGATCATCGACGTCTTCCCACCTGAGCAGCAGGGCCAGGTGCGGACCCAGCTCTCGATCGCCCTGCAGGGCATCGTCACCCAGCAGCTGCTGCCGACTGCCGACGGCATGGGCCGCGTCGTCGCCACCGAGGTGCTGGTGCCGACGCCGGCGATCCGCAACCTGATCCGCGAGGGCAAGACGCACCAGATCTACGCCGCGGTGCAGACCTCGGGCGCGGTCGGGATGCAGACGATGGACGCCGACCTGGCGCGCCTGGTCCGCAACGGCCGCATCACCCGCTCGCTGGCCGAGCAGCGGGCCTCGGTCCCGGAGGAGCTGAAACGGCTGATCGGCGGCGTCCCGGTGGCGCCGCCCGAGTACTCGCAGGTGGGCTAGCCGATGGCCGGCGCCAGCACCTTCGCCTTCCGGGCGATGGACGTCACCGGCGTCGCCTCCAGCGGCGAGGTCGAAGCCGACTCCAAGGCCCAGGTCACCGAGCAGCTGCGCCAGCGCGGCCTGATCGTCCTCGAGGTCTCAGAGAAAGCGAACCCGTTCAACGTCGAGGACATCTTCAAACGCTTCAAGAAGGTCGACATGCGCGAGCTGGCGGTCTTCTCGCGCCAGTTCGCGACCCTGGTCGCCTCCGGAATGCCGATGCTGCGGGCGCTGCACACGCTCGAACAGCAGACCAAGGACGAGATGATCGAAACCGCCATGGCCGGGGTGCGGGCCGACGTCGAGGCCGGCAGCACCCTCGAGCAGGCGATGGCCCGCCACCCGCAGGTCTTCGACCGCCTCTTCCGGGCGATGATCCGCTCCGGCGAGCAGTCGGGCCGGCTCGACGAGGCGCTCGACCGGATCGCCTACCAGGTCGAGAAACAGGACGCCCTGCGCCGGCAGGTGAAATCGGCGCTGATGTACCCGGCGCTTGTGTTCGGCTTCGCCGCCGTGGTCCTGATCGCGATCGTCACCTTCGTGATCCCGGTCTTCGCCAACATCTTCAAAGAACTCTCCGAAGAACACCCCGAGGAAGCGGCCGGCCTGCCGATCCCGACCCAGCTCTGCGTCAGCACCTCGGAAGCGATCACCGGCTACTGGTTCGTCCTGATTCCCGGCCTGATCGTCGGCATCTTCGCCTTCGTCCAGTGGAAACGGACCGAGCGCGGCAAGGAGATGTGGACGCGCTTCACGCTGCGGATCCCGATGAAGATCGGCGACGTAATCCAGAAGGTCGCCCTGGCCCGCTGGTCGCGCACCTTCTCCGGCGCCGTCTCCGCCGGCATCCCGATGCTGCAGGCGATCAAACTGACCGGTGAGACGGCCGGAAACGTCGTCATCGAGCAGGCGATGGACGACGTCTACAACTCGGCCAAACAGGGCGGCTCGCTGGCGGCGCCGATCGAAAAGAACCCGATCTTTCCGCCGATGGTCGGCCACATGGTCGCGGTCGGCGAGGAGACCGGTCAGCTCGAAAACATGATGGCCAAAATCGCCGACTTCTACGAGGCCGAGGTCGACGCCAACGTCAAAGCCCTGACCTCCCTCCTGGAGCCGGTGATGATCGTCTTCGTCGGCGGCATCGTCGGCTTCATCGTGATCTCGATGTACCTGCCGATGTTCAGCATCTACGAACACATCCGCTGAGAGTAGCCGTTCTCAAGTTGGTGAAACGCCTATAAACCCCGATACGGCTCGATACGGAGACTAGGAGCCGGCGATCAGGTCATCCCAGGACCTGTCTTCAGGGCGCTGGCCTACCTGCCGATAGCCATCAGGTGGTGGAACCAGATGATCTCGATCTAGGTACGCCGGGTGCCGGCGCGCACAGGCAGTACGAACTTCGCAAGGGGCGGCGCGAGGCCAAAACGAGGGAGGTGCATCCGCGTCTCGGCGGCCTTCTCCTGAAGCTTCAGGACGAGCCCCAACGCGAGAGGGCATGGAGAGACGGCGCGCTCGGCGAGGAGGCGGTCGCCTCCCATCTCGCCAAGACCTGTCCCGGCGTGGTCGTCCTCCACGACCGGCGACTCCCGAAGAGCCGCGCCAACATCGACCACATCGCCATCGCGCCGAGCGGAGTCTTCGTCATCGACGCGAAGCGCTACAAGGGCAAGATCGAGATCCGGAAGCCCTTCTTCGGCGACGCGAAACTCTTCATCCGGGGACGCGACAAGACGAAGCTCGTCGAAGGGCTGAAGCGTCAGGTTGACGCGGTCAGTGCCGGGTTGGCGATCGTCGAACAGGACGTTCCGGTGGGCGGCTGCTTCTGCTTCATCAACCCGGATGGTCAGGCCGGCGGCAGCGATCTGCCGCTGTTGCGGACCCTGGCCATCGACGGCTTGCCGCTTTACTACCCACGCAGGCTGTCGAAGCGTCTGAACCAGACCGGCATGATCGGCCTCGAGCAGATCGCCGTCCTTGCCGAGGCCCTCGTCGAGCTCTTCCCACGCGCGTACTGACCCGACCACCAGGAGCGGACCGTGCCGACCACCCCGAGCCGCCTCAATCGTCGAACAGCAGGGGAACGATCCAGCGCCTGATCCCCTTTTTCATATTCTCGGCCGACGGCGCCGCCTGGTTGAAGAAGGCGAGCTTGCCGAAGGCGTGCTCGGGACTGAGGTACTTCTCGGGGTTCCATAGTCGGTCCTTCCGGGCCTCCTGGGTCAGAGCTTCGACCCGCTCCCGGTGATCCCGCGAGACCGACTTGTTCACCTCGAGCTTCTTCTCGACCAAGCCACGGAGGTCGTCTTCCGTCGCCTGGTCGTTGATCAGGCTGTCCTTGTGGAGGAGGGCTCCGAGATAGGCGACGTCGGCGTAATGCTTGGCTGGCGCGAACATCCACCAGGCGACGATCTTCTCCGCGAGGAGCTCGTTGCGTGCCATAACGGGGAGCCGGTACTGCTTCGCCGGGTCCCAAAGAGGAAAGGGATACCCGGTGCGCAGGGGCAGCCACTCGGCGGGCCGCTTGACGCCCCTGTTGGAGATGGTGACCTTGAAAGTCGGATCATCGACCCTGAGGCGTGAGAAGAGGGCCTCATATTCGACGGGGTGCGCGCTGATCAGATCTTTCCCCTTGTCTCCGGGGTCGATCCTTGAGATGGAGAAGCGTAGGTCGTCGTCCTCGTAGTTGAGCGCTCGCAGCAGCTGATCTTCGGTGACCAGTGGGATACTCGAGGTGTCGCTGTCGTAGACGCTGAAGCGCTGGCTGTTGTAGCAGCGCATCGCCATCCCGCCGGTCAGGACGGCGTCGTCGCCGAGGATGCCGACGTCGACCATGTGCAACAGGCAGTGGATGCGGGCGATGTCCCGGAGAACCCGATCCTGGGTGAGCGTCGGGTGTTTCTCGACCAACGCCCGGATTTGATCGTCGATGTCCTCGGGAAGGTCGAAGAGATTGTCACCGACCATAGGCGAGCCATCCTTCGACCAGATGCTTGGGGAGATTGAAGGCGATGCGCCAGTAGGGGTCAACCTCTTCCGATTCGACCTTCGGGCCGCCAGCGAGCAGCGGGACGATCCGGTCGGCGCGACGGACCCTGCCCGGAAAGGCGTCCCTCGCCGCCTCGCCGTGGCCGAGGAGAGATAGCAGCGCCCCCGTCCTGCGACATGCTGAAGGCCCTATCCGAAATGAGTAGTCGAGCAGCCGGTCGAGATCGACGCGCTCTTGACGGAAGGCCTGCGCCCAAGCCCGGATCCAGGTTTCAGGAGACCCAAGCATCCTCGGCCGCTCATGGCAGTCGATCAGGGTCCGCTCGAGATCGCTGCGGCGGTAGGACAGCGCCCGGTCCTGGCGGACCGTTTCGATCCCGAACTCGAACAGGCGCGGCGACATGGTGGTGACCCGAAGGGGGCGGCCTCCGATCGGCTGTTGGCGCTCCACGCGGCTGTTGTGGAAGCCGATGGCGACCGTGATCTCGGGTTCGTCGAGGTCCACGAGGCGGTGGCCTTCGAGCGCCGTCATGAAACCGACGTAGTAGGGCCCGAGGGGGGAGAGCTCCGCGTCGAGGGCGATTGACCAGGGCGGCGGGGCCAGGTCCCCGACGTCGGGGATCGCGTATCGACCGCCACCGAGGGCGACGAGTGCCCCGCGTCTTGCCATACGCGACACGAGCGCGGCAGGATTCGGCGAGAGATCCTCGAGCCAGTCCCGATCGCGGCGCAGGACGATCGCGTTCAGGCGTTTCCGTCTGGCGCGCGCGATCACCTCTGAGTCGAGAGGCGTAAAGCTCTGTCTTTCATGGGCAAGGGGCATGGTGAGTCCCATTCTACCCCAAAACATAACTGGGTCAAGGATCTTTTGGGGGGAAATGGGACAAATCGTCCCAGGCCACCCCAAAAAAGTTGCATAACGATGATTTTTGGGGGTCAAATGGGACGCACTCGAGCAACATGTGGGGCTACGAAGGCAGAGGTTTCCGGAGAGCCGGTACGGGTCCCTGTCGCGGCGTCGATCGCCGGCAACCTCGAAATCGAGGTGGTGCCGCCTACGTCTCCGGCCCGGGTGCCGTGCGCCACCAGGCGGACGCGCAACTCCTTCAGAACCTCGTGCTGGGTCGCCTCGTCGAGCGCCGTGATCCCCGCCCACACCGGCACGGCCGCCGGGTCCTTGAAGAGCCCGCGACGCGGGCGCTCGTCCTTCAGATCGTCCTCGGTGATGTCCATGCCGCGACGGTGGACGGAACCGCCGGGGACCGACTGTGGCGGAAATGGGGGACCCGAAAACAGTGGTCGAGCACGGTGCCTGCCAAAGAAACCCGAGAACAGCGCAAATGCACCTCACCTACCGGGATTACGAGGGGTCCGACTCGAAACCCGAGAACGACTCAGAGCAATACTCCCTGACGACGCAGCAGTCGCTGTGGCTTGTCAGCATCTGCTTCGATGGCCAGAGTGAAAGCTCGGAAAACCCAACGGGAGAGTGCTTCGGACGCGGAAGCGGATTCGCCGATCGCTCCGCCCCATGCGGAGCGCGGAGAGACCGGGCCATCCAAGGACTCCTCCGAGCACAGACCGGAACCCGATCGTGAGCCGATCGAGCGGCGGCCGAGTATCGAGGTGTTGGAAGAACTGCGCGAAGACCGGCTGTAGGACGGCCGAGCTACCGGTGGCTCATCGGTTTTCGGCCGGATCGGCTGGACGGGCGTCCAGGGAACCGACTTTTCGCGCCAGGTAACCCAAATTTCAGGGATCAAGTCTCCGGCCCGGTGGTCGATTAGAGCCGTGTGATGAATCTGCCAGTGCTTCGGTGCAAAAGGCAAACCCGCTGCGAGGCGGGGGCGCAAAGCCGTCGGGACTCCTCGCGAGTTGGCCGGGCTACCACCGGGGTCGACAGACACCACGTGGCTTCACGCGACGGGGCTCTGGCTCGAACGATTAGGACCATAGGAGGTCACTAATGTCAGTCCAGAATCTCCGGGCCAAAGTTGGCGCCCGGCTCAACGGCGACAGCGAGGCCGGCTTCACGCTGATCGAGCTCCTCGTCGTCATGCTCATCCTCGGCATCCTCGCCGCGATCGCCCTGCCGGCGTTCTTCAACCAGAAGGAAAAGGCCGGTGACGCGAAGGCGAAGGAGTACGTCCACACCGCTCAGGTTGCCGCCGAGACCTATTCGACCGAAAACGGTGGAACCTACAAGAACATGGACAAATCGGATCTGGAAAAAATTGAGCCAACTCTGAAGAGCGTGACCGGTCTGGAAGTATCGGTGATTGGCACCAACGGTGAAGGCTACAAGGTGCTCGCCCAGGGATCCAAGTCGACGCAGAAGTTCTGGGCCGAACGGAATGCCAGCAACGAACTCAAGTTCGAATGCGAAAAACCGGGTGTCGGCGGTTGCCCGGCTGGAGCTACCGAAACGGCCACCACCGCTAGCTGGGCGAACGGTTAATCCGGTTCAACTAGATATCCCAAAAGGGATCGAAGGGCGGGCCTTGTGCCCGCCCTTCGTGCGTTCGGCTACCGAGTTTTCCGCACGGGCCTAAGAAGAACGTCTAATGCGGCCGATAGATCGGTGATGCCGGCTACGCCGTTCCTCCGCTTCCTGCCGCCGATCCCCGCGCGCGTTTCCGCGGTGCTGGTCGTGCTCGGCGTGGCCTTGCTCGCCGCGCCCTCTGCGCGCGCCTCCGTCCCCAACTACAAGGGCTCCTCGGCCGACGGCAGCGTCGTCTTCTTCGAAAGCGACGAAAAGCTCGTCCCCGGCGACACCGACTTCACCCGAGACGTCTACGAGCGCTCGTTCGACGAAGCGGTCGATGCCTACGTGACCCGCGAGGTCTCGCTCGGCCCGACCGGTGGCAACGACGCGTTCCCGGCCCAGTTCGAGGCCGTCAGTGGAAACGGGCTGCTGGTCTTCTTCTCGACCCAGGAGCGACTCGTCGCCGAAGACACCGACCGCAGCACCGACGTCTACATGCGCAACCTCGAAACGGGAGCGACGACGCTGGTGACGAAGGGCGCGCCGTCCTGCTTGCCGGGCTGCGGCAACGGCGCCTTCCCAGTCGCCTTCGCCGAGGCCACCGGCGACGGCGCCAAGGTCTTCTTCGAAACCAAAGAGCAGCTAGCGCCCGAAGACACCGACAACTCGACCGACCTCTACATGCGCAACCTCGCGGGCGGGGAAACGGTCCTCGTCAGCGCCGGCGAAAGCAGCTGCTCGCCCGGCTGCGGCAACGGCGAATTCGACGTCTCCCGCCGCGGCATCTCCGGCGACGGCCGCTACGCCTACTTCACCACCGAAGAGCCGCTCTCGAACGCCGACACCGACTCCGCCCGCGACGTCTACGCCCGCGACCTCCAGGAAGGGAAGACCTACCTCGTCTCCCGCGGTCAGTGCTCCGGCTGCGGCAACAGCGGCGCCGAACCGATCTTCGACGGCAGCAGCGCCGACGGCAGCCGGGTCTTCTTCAGCACTGCCGAGAAGCTGGTCGAAGGCGACGACGACGAAGCGACCGACGTCTACGCGCGCGACCTTCCCGCCGGGCCGACGACGCTGATCTCCGGTGGCTCGAAGAAGACCACCGCCAGCTACGCGGCGGCCTCGGCCGACGGCAAGCACGTCTTCTTCACCAGCGCCGAGGGCCTGCTCGGCGCCGACGAAGACAACGCCAACGACGTCTACGAGTGGAGCGAAGGCGCCCCCCCGAACCTGAAGCTGGTCACCTCCGCCGAATGCACCCGCCTCTGCGGGGCCAGCTTCGAGGCGCTCAGCGAAGACGCCGAAGAAGTCGTCTTCACCACCGCCGAAGCCCTCGTCGCCGAAGACCGGGACGAAAGCGACGACATCTACCGCCAGAACGTCAACGGCGGTGCCCCGGTGCTGATCTCCCGCGGCGAAGACAGCTGCACCTCGTGCTGGAGCGGGGAAGAAAACGCCCGCTTCAACGAAGCCTCGGCCGACGCCTCCCGCGTCGTCTTCTCCACCGCCGAAGGGATCCTCGAAGGGGACGACGACGGCGAAGACGACATCTACCTTCGCGACACCAACGGCGCCGGCACGACCAGCATGATCACGATCGCGCCCAGCTACTGCCCGCTGAAACCGGGCAACTGCGGCGCCACCTTCGTCGGCGCCTCGGCCGACGGCGAGCACGTCTTCTTCCGCAGCGTCGAGCGCTTCACGCTCGAAGACGGCGACAACGAAGCCGACATCTACGAACGCGACCTCAGCTCTCCCGGCGAGGAGGTGACGCGGCTCGTCTCCACCGAAAACGACCCCAAACTCGTCCTCGGGCCCGAACCGCCGCAGTTGCTGGAAACCAGCCCCGAATCGCCTGGGCAGAGCACGACGCCCCGGTTGATCGGCGAAGCCGAGCCGGGCGCGAAAGTGAAGGTCTACACCTCGCCGGACTGCTCGGGAGAGCCGGTCGCGACCGGCACCGCCGAGGAACTGCTCGACCCCGGCCTGCAGGCGACGGTCGCCGCGAGCTCGCTGACCAGCTTCCGCGCGACCGCCGAGGCCGAAGGCTTCGTCTCCGAATGCTCGGCGCCGCTGAGCTACGAAGAGGTCACCCCGATCGGCGGCGGGGAGGCCGGCGGTGGCAGCGGTGGCAGCGGCGGCGGCTCCGCGGGCACGAGCGGCGGCACCGGCGCCAAGGTGGAAGGCGCCACCGCGGTGGCGAAGGGGCAGACCTACCTGGTCCCGCACACCCGCATCACCTACGGGCCGGGGGCCAAGACCCGCCGCCACCGGGTCGTCTTCCGCTTCGCCGACTCGACCGGGCAGACCGGGACGCGGTTCAGGTGCAAGCTCGACCGCAAGCGCTGGCGCGGCTGCCGCTCGCCGCTGCGGCTGAAGCACCTCGGCCGTGGCCGGCACGTGCTCAGGGTTCGTGCCGTCAACGCCGCGGGGACCTGGGAGCCGCGAGCGGCGCGGCGCGCCTTCAAGGTGGTGCCGCGGTGATCGCGGCCGTTCGCCGGCGGCTGGCCGGCGCCCAGTCCGAGGCGGGGTTGACGCTGATCGAGATGCTCGTGGCGATGACGATGAGCGTCGTCATCGTCGGCGCCTCGACGGCGATGCTGATCAGCGCCGTCCACGACCAGCCGGCGCTGAGCCGCAAGGCGCAGAACGTCACCACCGCCCGCTGGCAGCTGGAACGGATCGTCCGCGAATTCCGCAACGGGGTCAAGGTCGAAACCGCGACCGCGAGCGAAGTCTCCTTCCTCGCCAGCGTGCGCCGCGCCGCCTGCGGTGGCGAAGTCCTGGCCGACCCCACCGCGGAAGCGATCAAATGCCGGATCACCTTCCGCTGCACGGCAACCTCCTGCACCCGTACCGAAAGCTCTCCCGACGGCCTGGTCAGCGGCGCCACGACGACCGCCCTCTCCGGCGTCGGCAACCCGGAGAGCCTCTTCTGCTTCGTCCCCAGCAGCGAACCGGACCCGGTCGAATGCGGGCCGCCGCAGGCGGAAAAGGACCCGACCTACATCGGCGTCCAGCTCGAAGTCCCGAATCCCGAAGGGCCGGGCCTGCTGACGATCTCCGACGGGGCGACCCTGCGAACCGCGACCCTGAGCAGCTGATGGCGACCCGCGTGCAGACCAGGATCCGCAGGCTCACCTCCGGGGAGGACGGCTTCACGCTGATCGAGGTGCTGGTGGCGGCGGTCATCCTCGCCCTCGCCTCGCTGGCGGTGTTCGGCGTGCTGGCCGCGGCGACCCGCAACGCCCAGCGGGCGACGGCGACCCAGGTGGCGCTCGACCGGGCCCAGGAAGAGATCGAGAAGCTGCACTCGCTGAGCTACTCGGAACTGGCGCTGACGACTCCGCCGGAAGGCTCTAGCAATGTGAAGGATCCCAACTATCGCTACAAACCCTCGACCCGCACCTTCTACCTGCAGCGGGAACCGCTCGCGGAACCGGCGACGATTGTGCGCAATGAAGGCGAAGTCTGGGGCAAACCAGACGAACCGATCGAAGGCGGGGTCGTCGAACCCGGTCCCGTTCCCTTCGAATCGGGCAGCGTCAAGGGCGAGATCTACCGCTACGTGGTCTGGCGCAACGACCCCGATTGCCCCGAAAGCGAAACCGCCGGCAGCGAAGACTTCTGCCCGGGGCCGCAGGACTACAAACAGATCGTCGTCGCCGTCAAGATCGACAAATCGGCCTCCCAGACGGCGGAAACCGGCTACGTCGAAGTGCAGTCGCAGGTGGCCAACCCGGAATCGCAGGCGCAGCGCTCGACCCAGGGCGAAGAACCCGGCCCCGGCGGCACCGGCACCGGCGGCGAAGCGGAAGAAAAACAGCGCGAAGAAGAAGAACTGGCCGACGAAACCGAAGGGCTGGGCAGCGGCAAAGCCGTCACCGCGCAGCAGTTCTTCCTCTCCGACACCCCCTGCGCCGAAGACGGCGAAACCGAACGGCAGACGATCGAAGGCGACCACCTGCTCCACAACACGCTCGGCACCTGCGCCAGCGGCCTGCGCAACGGCTCCTCGCGGCCGGGGGCCCCGGATGCTCTGCTGCTGGGGGCGCCGCCGGACCCCGATCCCGTCGACGAATCGAACCCCGCCCTCTACGACTACTCGAGCGATTCCTACCTGGAGCCGAATCCCGACACTGACAAGGGCGTGCAGATCCTCCCCGACGACACCGCCGGCTGCCACAAAGAACCGACCAGCACCGTCCACCCGGAGGCGAAGATCCACCGCTGGGTCACCGACCCGATGCCGAAGGAATTCAAGATGAACGGGACCGTCGCGCTCGAGTTCTACTCGCGGACGCTGAACGAAGCCAGCTATCCCGCCACCGTCTGCGTCTTCCTCTTCGAACGGGAAGAAGAAGGCAGCGGCGAAGCGACCGTCGCTCACGACACCTACCTGACCAACGCCGCCAACGGCAACGAATACTGGACCTTCTCCTCGCAGGGAAACGAAAGCTGGCCGCGAACCGCATGGACGAAGCTGCGGCTGACGATGAGCCTCGCCCCGCGGACGGTCTTGGAACACCACAGGCTGGGGCTGGCGCTCAGCGTCGACCCCGCCGGCTCGCCGCCGCTGATCGCGATCCCCGTCATGTACGACCACCCGAACTACCCGAGCCGGATCGAGGTCGACACCACCACGCCGCTGGAAGGGGAATGAGGCGGTGGCCGCGGCCCTCGTCCTCGCCCTGCTCGGCGGGCTGATCGCCGGCAGCTTCGTCACCGTCGTCGCCCACCGCGTGCCGCGGGGCGAATCGGTCGTCGGGCCGCGCTCGCGCTGCCCCGGCTGCGGCAGCCAGATCGCCGCCTACGACAACGTGCCGGTCTTCTCCTGGGCGCTGCTGCGCGGGCGCGCCCGCTGCTGCGGCGAGGCGATCTCCGTTCGCTATCCGCTGACCGAGCTGGCGCTCGGCGCCCTCTACGCCCTCACCGTCGCGGTGCTCTGGAGCGACCCGACCGAGCTCGCGCTCGGCCTCGTCTTCGTGACGATGCTGGTCGCGGTGACGCTGACCGACCTCGAGCAGCGGATCATCCCCAACAAGGTCCTCCTGGTCGCCTCCGTCCTCGCCGTCGCGATCGCCGCGGTCGGCGACCCCTCGAGCCTGCCGGTGCGGCTGATCGCCGCGGCCGGTGCCGGCGGCGCCCTCTTCCTCGCGGCGCTGGCCTACCCCGGCGGGATGGGCCTCGGCGACGTCAAGCTCGCCGCGGCGATGGGGCTGTTCCTGGGCCGCAACGTGATCCCGGCGCTCTTCGTCGCCCTCCTCGCGGGCTCGCTCGCCGGCCTCTGGATCATCGCCCGCCACGGCGCCGGCGCCCGCAAGCGGGCGATCCCGTTCGGCCCCTTCCTCGCCCTCGGCGCCCTCGCCGGCCTCCTCGCCGGGGACCAGCTCGTCAACTGGTACCTGGCCACCTTCTCGTAGAGCCGTCCAGGTTCTCCAAGAAATGAGTAGTTGCAGGGCGAAAGGTCTGCGCCGTTTCTGTCGATGAAGTGATTGCCGGGCACGATCCTCGGGCCGCGGCTTGCCGCCGATGCAGCTGACCAGGAAGAAGAAACCGACTGCGATCGCCGGCCTCGACATCGAGGCGGGCAGCGTCGCCGCGACCGAGATCCGCCTCAACGGCTCGGCGCAGATCGCCGGTGTGGCGATCGGGTCCCTGCCCGCCGGGGTCTTCCACGAGGGCGAGGTCGTCGAGGCCGAGGGTCTTGCCGAATCGCTGAAGGCGCTCTTCGGCGCGAACAAGCTCTCCAAGCGGGTGCGGCTCGGCATCGGCAACCAGCAGGTGCTGGTGCGGACCGTCCGCCTGCCGGCGATCGAGGACCCGAGGGAGATGGAGGCGGCGGTCCGCTTCCAGGCCCAGGAGCAGATCCCGATGCCGCTCGACCAGGCGGTGCTGGAGTGGCAGGTCGTCGGCGGCGTCCCCGCCGAGGAGGGGGCCGCGCCGCGGGTCGACGTGGTCGTCGTCGCCGCCCGCCGCGACATGATCGCCACCTTCCTCGAGCCCCTGCGGATGGCGGGGCTGGAGCCGGTCGGGATCGACCTCTCGGCCTTCGCGATGATCCGCGCCCTCGCCGACCAGGTGGTCGCTCCGGAGCAGCAGCAGCCCGGGGAGGCTCCGCACGAGGCACAGCTCTACTGCCACATCGGCGACGTCACCAACCTCGCCGTCGCCCGCGGCCGCTCCTGCCTCTTCACCCGCGTTTCGCACGCCGGCCTGGAGGAGATCTCCGAGCGGCTGGGGGCGACCCGCGGCCTCAACCCCGAGCACGCGGTCCAGTGGCTGAACCACGTCGGCCTGCAGCGGCCGGTCGAGGAGGTCGAAGGCGACCCGGAGACGGTTGCCGAGGCGCGCCAGGCGCTGGAGGAGGGCACCGCCGCTCTGCTCGACGAGCTGCGCCTCTCGCTCGACTACTACGCCGCGCAGGAAGCGGCGCTGCCGGTCTCTCAGATCCTGATCAGCGGTCCGGGCAGCGCGATCCCCGGGCTGGCGGAGCGGATGGAGGAGCGGCTCGGCGCCACGATCCGGGTCGTCCGCCCGCAGGCGCTGAGCGGCTACGACGACATGGCCGCCGCGCGCCTGACCCTTTCCTACGGCCTCGGGCTGGAGGCCTGAGCATGCGCCCCGTCAACCTCATCCCCGCCGAACTGCGCCGCGGTGACCATGCGCCGCTGCGGACGGGCCCCCTGCCCTACATCCTTGTCGGCGCCCTGGCGCTGGTCCTCGTCGGGGTGGCGATGCTGGTCCTCACCGGCAACGAGGTCTCCGACCGCAAGGCCGAAGTCGTCGAGCTGCGCCATGAAGACGCAGCCGAAAAAGCCCGGGCCGAACGCCTCGCGGCCTACACCCGGTTCCAGGAAACGGCCGAACAGCGGGTCGCAACGGTGACCAGTCTGGCCGACAGCCGCTTCGACTGGGAGCGGGTGATGCGCGAACTGAGCCTGATCCTGCCGAGCGACGTCTGGCTGACCAGCTTCAATGCCAGCGCCAGCCCGGAATCCAGCAGCGAAACCGGCGGCGGCGGGCTGGCCGGCTCGATCAAAGGCCCGCTGCTGGAAATGACCGGCTGCGCCGCCGGCCAGGCAGGCGTGGCGCAGTTCGTCACGGCGCTGAAGGACATCGACGGGGTCAGCCGCGTCGGGCTGGAATCTTCGGCGCTCGGCAAGGGGACCGGCGGCGGCGGCGAAGGCGGCGGCGAAGGCTGCCAGACGCGTGACTTCATCGCCCAGTTCAGCCTCGTCGTCGCCTTCGACGCGGCTCCGGTTCCGGTCACGGCCGAAGGCGAAACCGAACCGGTCTCCGGCGAAGAAGAATCGAGCGAAGGCGAATCCGAAAGCGGCAGCGAAAGCAGCGAAGGCGAATGAGATGAAAGCCGCGGCGAAGAAGAACACCAACCTCGTGATCGGCGCGATGCTGGCGGTCGCCGTGCTCGCGTTCGTCTTCTGGACCCTGCTGCTCAGCCCCAAGCGCGACGAAGCCGACAAGCTGGGCAAAGAGGCCAAGAGCCTCGAAGCTTCGCTGTCGCAGCATCGCTCCGAAGTGCAGACGGCGACCGCGGCGAAGCGGGCTTTCTCGAGCAACTACGAGCACCTGGTCCTGCTCGGCAAGGCGGTGCCGCGCGAATCCGAAACGCCGACGCTGCTGGTGCAGCTGGATGCGATCGCCGCGAAGTCCGGCGTCAAGTTCGAATCGCTTGAACTCGAACAGGCCTCCTCGAGCGGCGAAGGCGAAGCGCCCGCGCCGGAACCGGGTTCGCTCACCTCGGCGACCGAGGCGGAAGCCTCGCTGCTGCCGCTGGGTGCCGCGATCGGTCCCGCGGGGCTCGCGGTGATGCCCTACAGCCTCAGCTTCCAGGGCAGCTTCTTCAAGGTCGCCGACTTCGTTGAAGGCCTCGACAAGCTCGTCAAGACGACGAACGCGAACGTCGCCGTCAACGGCCGCCTGATCACCGTCAACGGGTTCACCCTCGAACCCGGCGAAAGCGGGTTCCCGCAGCTGCAGGCGACCTTCAAGGTCACCACCTACCTGACCCCGCCCGGCGAAGGCGTCACCGCCGGGGCCACGTCCGAAGGCGTCGAAGGCGGGGCGACCCTCGCCTCCGCGACCACGGGAGCGGCGCCATGAAAAAGCTGAAAGGGCCGGAGCTGAAGATGCCCGAGGTGAAGGTTCCCGCGTTCGCCCAGGACCTCTACTACGACCTGCGCGACCGTCGCCTGCTGCCGCTGGTGGCTCTGGTGGCGGTGGCGATCGTCGCCACCCCGTTCCTGCTGGCGAGCGGCTCGAAGCCCGAAGTGGCACCGCCGAGCGCGGCGGCTGGCGGCGCCGGCGCAGAAAACGCCTCGACGCTGACCGTGGTGCGCGCAACCCCTGGCGTGCGCGATTACCGCCGGCGCCTGCGCGGGCGCTCGCCCCACGACCCGTTCGCGCAGAAGTTCACCGCACCCGACCTCAGCGGTGCCCGGCTCGGCGCCGGCGAGGAAGGGGGTGGGGGCGGCGGCTCATCCACGAGCACGGTGGAAACGACCACCTCCACCACGGTCAACGGGACCAGCACGGTGACCAAGGAAACGACTCACTCCGCGGGCGGCGAAACCACGAGGAAGAGCGAAACCGAAGTGAACGAAGGCGGCGGCGGCCAGGGCGCCCAACCCACCGGAGAACTCACCTTCTACAGCTTTGCGATCGACGTCAAGGTCACCAAGACCGTCGACAAGCCCGACGGCGGCAAGGAAACCGGCGACCCCCAGGTGCGTCACGAAGTCCTGCCGCCGGCGCCGCTGCCGAGCAAAAAGGCGCAGGCCGTCACCTACATGGGGATCAGCCCGACCACGCACAAGCCGCTGCTGCTCGTCTCCGACGCCGTGACCGCCGTCTACGGCGAAGCCAAGTGCCTCTCCGGCGAATCGAAGTGCCAGCTGCTCGAAGTCGAAACCGGCATCCCCACGACCTTCGTCTACGGCGAAAACGACGTCCGCTACAAGGTCAACATCCTCAAGGTCACCCCGGTCACTACCGGCCATTCCTGAGCGGAGCGCCGCCTGGCCAATGCTTCAGTAAGTGAAGCCATGGCGCTACACTTGTTGAAGCAAGGCATTTGCCACAAACCTCGCTTCGCATCATGAGCGCCGAGAGCAACTCCACCTGCCCCGTCTGCAAGACCGCCGAAGTGGTCTGCGGAAAGTGGACGCTATTGCTGATCCGCGACCTGGCCGAGGGCAGCTCCCGCTTCTGCGAGCTGGAGCGTTCGCTGGAGGGCATCAGCCCCCGCACCCTCTCCCTCCGCCTTCGGGCGCTCGAGGAGGAGGGCATAGTCGAGCGCCACACCTACCCCGAGGTCCCGCCCCGGGTCGAGTACGCGCTGACGCCGAAAGGCAAGGCCCTGGTGCCGCTGGTCGAGGACATGCGCGCCTACGGCATGCGCTGGCTGCTGGGCGACGCGGCGCAAACCGTCGAAGAGCGCGAGCCGGTCCGGGTCTGAGCCGCGTACACGGCCTGTGGGGAGCCGGGGCCCCATTGGTAGCCTTTACCAATATGGAAAGGGTAAAGAATCGGACCACGGTCTCCAGCAAGCATCAGGTGACCATCCCGGCGGGAGCGTTTCGCAGCGCCGGGCTAGAGCCTGGAGATCGCTTGAAGGTCGAGGCTGAGGGCACCGGTCGCCTGATCCTGACGCGGGTCGACGAGCTGCTCGACCGTTACTCCGGCTGCCTCCAGACCGGTGGCGACCTGGGCGAGCGGGTGAAGGGGCTGCGCGAGGAGTGGCGGTAGTTCTCGACTCCGATGCGGTCGTTGGCTTTCTCGATCGCGACGACGCTCTGCATGGTGCCGCTGACGACGCGATACGGGATCTCATCGGCACCCACCGGCTCCTGGTTTCCGCTGTTACGTACGCCGAGGTTCTGACCGGAGCGCGGCTTGGGCATCATGATGAGGAGCAGGCGCGGGGGTTTTTCTACGAGTTGACCTCGGGAATCCTTTCCGTGGACATGGAGATCGCCGAGAAGGCGGCTGAGCTTCGCTCCCGCCTCAAGTCACTGCGAATGCCGGACGCGCTCGTTCTCGCCACGGCCGATATCGCGCCTGAGGTCGAACTGGTCTTGACGGGCGACAGGCAGATGGAACGGGTTTCCGGTCTCGCCTGTCAAATCCAGGTTCTTCCCTGACGCCTTCGGCGCACGTCCTGCAAAGAGTCGTGCAAGCGCAGGAGGCCCAGCCCGGGGGCTGAAGCCTGGGGCGTGCGTGATTTCCTCCTGAACGAATCGATCAAGCGGCTGGCGGCCGAGGCCGCTGCGCGCTTCAGCTCGATGGTGGCGATGGGGGAGGAGATCCCCTTCGACGTCGCCGCCGGCGCGGGCGACGATTCCTCCTTCTACAGCTACGTGCCGATGACCGGGCGCTACGTGCTCGAGCACACCGCGGAGCTGCGGGGGCTGCCGAGCTTTGCGGCCGCGCGCGAGGCCGCCGTCGAAGCCGGTGTCGCTGCTCCCTATCTGGAGGAGCGGGGCGAGGCCGTCGCCGCCGATCCCGGTGAGCGCGCGGAGCGGATGCTGAGCGTCTTCTTCGCCTCGCTTTGGGAGGGGGCCGCGGGGTTCGCGCTCGACAGGGAGCGGCTCGATACCGCTCTGGCAACGCTTGACGCCGAATCCCGCGACGCCGACGAGGCGGAGATCTTGGTCGTGCCCCTGGTCGGGCTGCGGATGTCGATGCCGCGCCTGCAGCTGCCGCACGGGGTGCGGATCGTCCGCGCCGACTCGATCGAGGCGCCGGTCGAGGCGATGCGCAGCGAGGGCATGGGCCGCGCCGCCTGGGAGCCGCAGTACCTGGCGGTTGCCGAGCAGGACGCCGAGGGTGGCGCCGAGGCGGCGCTGCAACAGCTTCGGGAGCTGGTCAGCGTGATGAGGATGTTCAAGGGAGGGGGGATCGGTCTCGGTCCCTACGCCTTCGCCCCGACCGGCGAGGGCTGCTGGCGGCGGATCGTCACCGGCGCTCCCGCGACCCGACCCGGCGGCTACCGCCTCGGCGAGGCCGAGGGCGAGCAGCTGGTCTCCTTTGCCGCCGAGCTGGAGGCGCGGCCGGATCCCGACAGCGCCCTCACCTGGGCGGTGGGGCGGTTTGAGATGGGCTGCGAGCGGCCGAGCGCGCTGGAGGGCCTGAGCGACCACCTGCTGGCGATGCGCGCCGTCCTGGAGGGCCACGGACCCGTCGGCGCCTCGCTGCCGCTGCGAGCCGCCGCCCTGATCGAGGACGACTCGATGGACCGGCTGCAGGCGCGCGAGCGGGTCGAGGACGTGCTCGGGCTGGAGCGGGCGATGATGAACGGGCTGCCGACGGAGCGGGCGGTCGAGCTCGCGACCTGGATGGAGGAGGGAACCCGCAGGCTGCTCCGCCAGGCTGCCCTGGGCGAGCTCGGCGGCGACCTCAGCACCACCGCCGACGAGACGCTGATCGTCAACGGCCTCGAAGCCGGCGACGCCGAGATCATGGTCTCGATCCAGGAGCCGGCGCCGGAGCCCGAGGAGGAACCCGAGCCGCAGGCGATCGGCGGGTTCGAGCCGGAGCTGGAAGCGGCACCTGAGTTCAGGGTGATCGCCCGGTCCGAGCCTACGCCCGAGCCCGAGCCTTCCGCCGAACTTCAGCTGCCCGTCGACGAACTACCGGAGGAGGAGTACGTGGAGCAGGAGACCCGCATCATGGAGCCGGTCCCGGCCGAGGACGAGATCAGGATCACCGCCACCCCGTGGCTGGAGGAGGTCTCCGATTCCCGCCTTGGCGACTCGCTCGAATGGCCCGCCGCCTCCGACCGCGACATCCAGCACCGCGAGCGGATCGACACCCCCCGCGTGCGCCATCTCTTCCCGGTCCCCGACTCCGACTGGGACGTCGAACACCTCGAGTTCGAGTACTCGCGCAACCGCGTGAGCTAGCGCCCGCCGCCGGCTTCCAGCTCTTCGACCAGAGCCGCGAGGCGGTCGACGGAGGTTCCGAGCGCGGCGGCGATCCGCCGCGCATCGCCCCAAGTCGGGTCGGCCTCGCCGGCCTCGATGCCCGCGACCAGGCTGGGCTCGACCTCCGCGTGCGCGGCCAGCTCGTCCTGGGTCAGTTCCGCTCTCCGGCGGAGGGCTGCGATCGCGTTTCCGAGGGCTTTTTGAGGATCCCGGCTGCTCACGGTTGGACCCTACGAGGGATAGGCGCGTTTCCCAACCCCTGGTTTGGAAAGGCGCCTAAGCCCGGCCGGCGGCCATATCCACCCGCTCCTCGGCGGTGGCGAAGAGGTAGCGGTCGATCTGGGACAGGCCGGCGAGGTCGTGGACGTCCTCGTCGAGGTAGGGCACGCGGATCACGCAGCTGGTGCGGAGCTCGGAGGCGAGGTGGTCGATGTTGCGGGCATCCCGCTCGGCGAGGGCCTGGTAGTCGGCGAAGTTGTCGGCGACGCGCCTGGCCAGGGCCGGGTCGCCGAGCTTCTCGGCGAGGGCCTCGGGGAGGTCTTCGACCTCGGCCCGGAGCTCGTCGGCGGGGTAGTGGACCTTGTTGACAACGACGCCGCCGAAGGGGAGCTTGGCCTCGACCAGCTTGCGGTGGAAGTAGACGGCCTCGTCGATCGGCTCGCCCTGGGGGCCGCAGACGACGAGGAAGCAGGTATCGGGGTCTGAGAGCAGCTTGTTGACCCGCTTGGCCCGCGCCTGGAAGCCGTCGACCATGCCGCTGAAGGCGTTGAAGAACTCGGCCAGGTCGGCGAGAAGGTCGAAGCCGACGATCTTCTTGAGGACGCCGAGGGCGACCGAGACGCCGCGGCCGGTCACCTTCGCCGCCAGGCCGGTCGGCTTCATGAACACCCGCAGCGATTTCCCCTCGATGAACTGGGTCAGCCGTTTCGGCGCGTCGAGGAAGTCGAGGGCGTTGCGGGTGGGGGGCGTGTCGAGGACGAGCAGGTCGAACCCGCCTTCGCTGTGGAGCTCGAACAGCTTCTCCATCGCCATGTACTCCTGCGAGCCCGCCAGGGCGCTGGAGATCTGCTGGTAAATCCGGTTTTCGAGGACCCGGTCGCGGGACTCCTCGTCGGGCGCCTGGCGGGCGATCAGCTCGTCGAAGGTGGCCTTGGCGTCGAGCATCATCGCCCACAGCTCGCCCTTCACCTCGACGCCCTGGGCCTCGAACAGCGCCGGGTCGACCCGGCGCGCCTCGTTCCCCAGCTCCTCGAGGCCGAGCGAGTCCGCCAGCCGTTTCGCCGGATCGATCGTCAGCACGCAGACCTTCAGCCCCTGCGCCGCCATTCCCAGCGCGATCGCCGCCGAGGTCGTCGTCTTGCCGACCCCTCCCGAGCCGGCGCAGATGCAGATCGACTTGCCCTCGAGGACGTCCCCGACCGAGGGCATCAGCCCAGCCTCCCCGCCAGCTTGCGCGCTGAGGCGACGTCGAGCTCGGGCTCGAAGAGGAAGGGCAGCGTCTTCACCGGCGAGCTGACCCCGCGCTTCAGCCGGTTCAGCTGCGAGCGCTGCGATTTCGCCCGGTTGAACTCCGAGAGCGCCGCCCGCGCCGCCGCCTTCGCCGCCCCGTTTCCGTTCTCGGCCACCAGGGCCAGCTTCTCCGCCTCTTCCTTCTTGAACCGCTCCGGGTAGAGGCCGTTGAGGTAGACGCGGTCGACCGCGACCCCGACCTCGTCGCGCAGGTCCCGCTCCAGCGCCACCGACTCGTTCACCGGCATCTCCTCCGGCAGGGCGACGATCGCGGCTCCGGTGTGCTCGTGGTCGGTGATGAAGCGGTCGAGCGTCTCGGCCTGCGAGTGGATCGGGCCGACGCGGGCGATCGAGGCGAAGGTCCGCGGCGTCTGCAGGAAGCCGACCCCGTGCCCGGTCGCGGGCGCGTCGACGATCACGAGGTCGTACTTGCGCCCCTTCTTCACCTTGCGGTCGAGCTGGGCGAGCTCCCAGATCTTGCCGATCGTCACCAGCTCCTTCAGCCCCGGCGTCGCCGCGGCGAGGTAGTTGAAGATGCGGCTGCGGAAGAGCATGTCGCGCATCGCCCGCACCTTCAGCTGCAGCAGCACGTACTCGCGCATCGACTCGTCGGGATCGATCGAGATCGACCAGAGGTTCTCCTCCATTTCCACCTCGTGGAAGCCGACGGCGGTGTGCTCGAAGATCCGCGAGGCGTTCTCCTGCGAGGCGACCTCGCAGACGATGGTCCGCTTGCCTTCGCTCGCGGCGCGCAGGCCGAGCGCCACGGCGACGGTCGTCTTGCCGACGCCACCCTTGCCGGTGACGATCACGAGCCGCTTGTCGAGGAGGTCGGAGATCGGGCAATTCCTAGCAATTTCGCCACCCGGCAGGAAAAGCCGAGTCCCATACGAATATCCGCGCAATGGGATTTCTAAGCCGCAAGAAGCCGAAGCCTGCTCCTGTCGAGATCCGCGAGGAGCACCCGATTGCCGACGAGCTGCAGCAGATGCAGGAACTCGTCCCCGAGCGCCCGGTGGAGGAGCCCCGGATCGAGATCGAGGAGCCCACTGCGCCTGCGCCCCCGGTGGCGGAGGCGCCCGAGGTGGAGGAGCCTGCTCTGAACGCCGAGGAGGAGGAGGCCCCTGAGGAGGGCGGGGACGCGCGGATGAAGGCCGTCGACCTGATCGCGCCCACCCGGCTCGACTTCCTGAAGGAGAAGGAGGCTGCCGAGGAGGCGCCGGTCAAGGGCGCCGAGGTGATCGCCTTCGCCAACCAGAAGGGCGGGGTCGCCAAGACGACCACGACCCTGAACCTCGCAGTTGCCTTCGCCGAGTCCGGCTACCGCGTGCTCTGCGTCGACCTCGACCCGCAGGGGAACCTGACGATGAGCCAGGGGATCGACCCCGACAAGGTCGAGAAGAGCCTCTACGACGTGCTCGTCAACGACATGCCGATCGCCGAGATCATCGTCAAGCGGGAGATCGACATCGCCGTCGCCTCGATCGACCTGGCCGGGGCCGAGATCGCGATGAGCACCAAGATCGGCCGCGAGCGCTCGCTGGAGAAAGCGCTGAAGCAGGTGGCCGGCGACTACGACTTCGTCTGCATCGATACGCCGCCGAGCCTCGGCCTGCTGACGATCAACGCGCTGACCGCGGCGAACAAGGTGATCGTCCCCGTCCAGTGCGAGTACCTCTCGATGCGGGGACTGGTCCAGCTGCAGAACACGCTGCGGATGATCCAGGAGAACCTCAACCCCGAGGTCAAGATCGAGGGCATCCTGCCGACCATGCTCGACTCGCGGACGATCCACGCCAAGGAGGCGGTGGAGATCCTCGAGGAGAATTTCGGCGACCTCGTCTTCCAGTCCCGGATCAAAAAGGCGATCAAGTTCGCCGAGGCCCCCGTCAAAGGTTCCTCCGTGCTCAAGTACGATTCGGACTCGAGCGCCGCGAACTACTACCGGGAGCTGGCGAAGGAGGTCTTGTCACATGGCTCGGCGGAATAAGCGCGCAAGCATGCGCGAGGGTCCGCTTTCCGACCTGTTCCGGTCGACGAGCGAGGACGCGCCGATGGACCCGCCGGAGGCACCGCGATACGGCCGCCAGGATCCGGCCGAGGCGAAGAAGGAAGAGCAGGAGCAGCGCGAGGTCGTGCCGCCCGCTCCTCCGGCCGCCGAGGAGGAGCCGACCGTCGCTGACGTTCCCTTACAGCAGGAAGAGGCGCCGACGCTCTACGACCAGGATGTCGAAGGCTCGACCGAGTCGGCCCCCGAAAGGCTGAAAAGGGTCTTCAACGAGGAGCCGAAGCCGCGGCGGGAGCAGTCGTTCACCACGGATACCCCGCGCTACGGGCGTGAGGAGCCGGCCTACGAGCCGCCCGGGAGCGGCGAGCCGCACCAGCCGGTGATCAAAGTCGTCGGGGTCGGCGGGGCCGGCGTCAACGCGGTCAACCGGATGGTCGACGCCCGCGTGCCGGGGGTCGAGTTCATGGCGGTTAACACTGATCTGCAGTCGCTGCAGCTCTGCGTCGCTGACGTCACCGTCCACATCGGCGACGAGCAGACGCGCGGCCTCGGCGCCGGCGCCGACCCGGACGTCGGCCACCGCTCCGCCTTCGAGGAGCAGGACAAGATCAAGCGCCTGCTGAAGGGCTCCGACATGGTCTTCGTCGCCGCCGGCGCCGGCGGCGGCACCGGCTCGGGCGCCGCCCCGGTCGTCGCCCGCCTCGCCCGCGAGGTCGGCGCGCTGACCGTCGGGATCGTCACCAAGCCGTTCACCTTTGAGGGCAACCGCCGCGGCACTCAGGCGCAGAAGGGGATCGACGAGCTCGCGCAGGAGGTCGACACGCTGATCGTCGTCCCCAACGACCGCCTGCTCGAGGTGCTCGACCAGCAGACCTCGATGGTCGAGGCCTTCAAGGTCGCCGACGACGTCCTGCGCCAGGGGGTGCAGGGGATTTCCGACCTGGTGACGCTGCCCGCGGTGATCAACCTCGACTTCGCCGACGTGCGGACGATCATGTCCGACGCCGGCCGGGCGCTGCTCGGAATCGGCATGGCCCACGGCGACGGCCGCGCGATCGAAGCCGCCGAAAAGGCGATCTCCTCGCCGCTGCTGGAGACGTCGATGGACGGGGCCCGCTCGATCCTGCTCTCGATCACCGGCGGCGCCGACCTCTCGCTGGTCGAGGTCTCCGAGGCCGCCAAGGTGGTCGGCGAGGCCGCCCACCCCGACGCCAACATCATCTTCGGCGCCAACGTCGACGAGGAGCTGAGCGACCAGGTATGGGTGACCGTCGTCGCCACCCGCTTCGACGGCCGCGCCGCGCCGCCGCGCCGCGCCGCCGAGCCGACGATCCGCCGCACCAAAGAGGAGCCGCGCCGCGGCCGCGGCGGCGACCGCGAGCTCGGCATCGACGTCCCCGAGTTCCTGCCCGGCTAGCCGCCCTCCCACCCTCTTCTGTTCCTTTTGGTCATCCAGCAGCGATAAGGAACAGGTGATCGCCGGCGTCCCCATAACTTCTGTTCCTTATCGCTCTATAGCCGGCAAAAGGAACAGGAAGAGACGGAAGACGGGCCAGCGGGATGCTCAGGGGGTCTGCTATTCAGGCTGACTGCGTCCTCGCCCATGCTCGGTTTTCGCTCGCTCATCCACCGCTGCGCCTGCGGGTGTGACTGCTCCCGGGGCTCCGGCGTGAGGGCGCGATGAAGGGGGTCGTCGCAGCCGGGCATCCGCTCACCGCCGAGGCCGGGGCGGAGGTTCTGCGCGCCGGCGGCAACGCGGTCGATGCCGCGGTCTGCGCGGTGCTGGCGTCCTTCGCGGTCGAGAGCCCGCTGACCGGATTCGGGGCCGGCGGCCACATGATGGTCCACGACGCTGGCGAGACGACGCTGATCGACTTCTTCGTCGCCGCCCCGGGCCGGGACGAGATCGACCGGACGACCGAGCTGGTGCCGGTGCCGGTCCGCTTCGATGCCGAGACGACGCAGACCTTCTACGTCGGCCCGGCCAGCTGCGGGGTGCCGGGTACGGCGGCGGGGTTGGCGCACGCGCTCGAGCGCTTCGGCTCGATGCCGCTGCCCGAGCTCGTCGCTCCGGGCGTCCGCCTCGCCCGCGAGGGGGCGCCGGTCAACCGCCAGCAGGCCTACATCCTCGAGATCCTCGCGCCGATCCACGAGCACATGAGCGGGACCCGGGAGCTCTACGCGCCGAACGGGCGGCGGCTGGAGGAGGGGGATGTCTTCGCCTTCCCGGAATTGGCCGAGGCGCTGGAACGCTTCGCCGCGGAGGGTGCCGAGCCGTTCTACCGGGGCGAGGTGGCGCGGTCGATCAGCAACTTCGTCGTCGGCAGCGGCGGCTACGTCGGCCCCGGTGACCTCGCTGCCTACGAGCCGATCGAGCGCAGGCCGATCGAGACCGCCTTCCGCGGCACCGAAGTCCTCACCAACCCGCCGCCCTCCTCCGGCGGCATCCTCATCTCCTACTGCCTCGGGCTGCTCGAGCGGCTCGGCCCGAAAAGCGGTCCCGAGCAGCTGGTGGGGGCGATGGAGGTGGCCAACTCGCGGCGCGACCTCGCCTTCGCCGAGTCCCTCTACGAGGAGGGGATGGAGGCGGGCTTCCTCGACCCGGTCGGCCTCGATCTCGCCGCCGCCGACCTGCTCGGCTCGACTACCCACATCGCGGTCCTCGACGCCGCCGGCAACTGCGCCAGCGTCACCTGCTCGAACGGCTCCGGCTCCGGAGTGCTGGTGCCGGGGACCGGGGTGATCCTCAACAACATGCTCGGCGAGGAGGACCTCAACCCGGCGGGCTTCCACCTGATCGCCCCCGGGCGGCGGGTGCCGTCGATGATGGCGCCGACGGTGGTGCTGCGCGGCGGCGAGATCATCCTCGCCCTCGGCAGCGCCGGCTCCAACCGGATCCGCTCGGCGATCCTGCAGACGGTGGTGCGGGCGGTCGAGCAGGGCTTCCCGGTCGCCGCCGCTGTGGAGGCGCCGCGCCTGCACTTCGAGCAGGGGATCGTCCAAGCCGAGCCGGGGATCGACGAGGCGGCGCTGGAGCGGATCGAGAAACGGGGTGTGCCGGTCCGGCGCCGGCCGGCGATCAACCTCTTCTTCGGCGGCGTGCAGGCGGTCGCACGGGATCCCAGGACCGGCGAGCTGAGCGGCGGCGGCGACCCCCGCCGCGGCGGCGCCGTCGCTTACGCTGAGTGACGATGGCGGGGGCACCCTACGACTTCGAGGCCGAGGGGCTGCTGGAGGGCGTCGAGGGCGCTCCGCGCGAGGCACGGCTCGAGCTGCTGCAGGAGCTCGCCGACGACGGCTGCACGCTGGAGGAGCTGAAGGCGGCGGTCGCCGCCGGCCGGCTGACCTTGCTGCCGGTCGAGCGGGCGCTGGCGGGCGCCGGCGCCCGCTACACGGCTCGCGAGATCGCCGGGAAGGTGGGTCTCGAGCTCGACGTCCTGCAGCGGTTCACCTCGGCGCTCGGAGTGCCCTACGGCGATCCCGACGAGCCGCGGGCCACCGATGCCGACCTCGAGGCGGCGCGCATGGTCAAGGCCTTCATCGACACCGGCCTCCCCGAAGACGGCCTGCTCGGCGTCGCTCGCACGATCGGGATGGGGACCGCGCGGATCGCCGAAGCCAACCGCGAGCTGATCGTCCGTACCCTGACCCGGCCCGGCGACAACGAACGCGACGTCGCCCGACGCTTCACCGCCGCCGCCGAGTACCTGATGCCGCTCGCCGGGCCGACGGTTGTCTACGCGCTGCAGGCCCACCTCCTGGAGCAGGTCCGGCGCGACGTGATCGGAGCCACCGACCTCGCCTCGGGCGAGGTCGGTGGGACCGTCGAGCTCACCGTCTGCTTCGCCGACCTGGTCGAGTTCACCCGGCTCGGTGAGGAAATCGACGCCGAGGAACTGGGGATGGTCGCCGGCCGCCTCGAAGAGATCGCGAGCGCCGTGGCCGAGCCCCCGGTGCGGCTGGTGAAGACGATTGGCGACGAGGTGATGCTCGTCTCCAGCGAGCCGGAGCCGATGGTTTCCGCCGCGCTTGAGCTGATCGCCGCCGCCGAGGCCGAAGGCCAGCAGTTCCCCTGGCTGCGGGCGGGGATCGCCAGCGGCCCGACCCTGCCGCAGGCAGGCGACTACTACGGTCGCGCCGTCAACCTCGCCAGCCGCCTGACCAACGTCGCCCGACCCGGCAGCGTCGTCCTCGACGAGGCGACGAAGGAGCAGACCGGCGAGGGCTTCGGCTACTCCTACGTCGGCGAGCGCCGGCTCAAGGGCCTCGACTACCGGGTGAAGATCTTCCGCGCCCGAGTGCCGGGCGAACGCAGGGACCGCGGCCCGCGCCTGCGGCGCTAGGCGGGGAAACCGTGAAAGGGCTGCTGCCGGCATTCCTCGCTACCTTGGTGCTGGCTTTGGGCGGCTGTACGCCGGGTCACGACGAGGGCAGTCTCGTCGCCCGCACCTTCGCGGCCCTGCGCGAAGTGGGGGCCTCCGAGGCGCTGACGCGCTGCCTGACCCGAGACCTTGGCGATTACCTGACCGAGCGCGATGCCGAAGTCGCCTACGAAGACCTCGCCTCGGAACCGGACGTGTCCGAGCGATCGCTGAACCGGATATCACTGCTGGAGAAAGACGTGAAGAGGCGGCTGCTACAGCGAGGCCGGGGGTGCATGTCCGCGCTCGTCTCCGACGGTCGCTACACGCGCGGCGAAGTCGAGGGACAGCTGCGGCGCGTCGGCGCCCGCGGCTACCAGCGGCCCGGACTATTCCGGCTTGCGGGCTGAAACCAGCAGGTTGTAGAAGAGCTCGGCCGGGAGGTAGGGCTCGAGCAGGCGGGTGTCGACCTTCTGCAGGGCGATGTAGCTGTTGAAGGCGAAGCGGCGCCAGCGGAAGGAGACCGATTCGGGCTCCGCGCTCGACTCGACCGTGCGCAGGCCCCAGCCCCAGGCGTTGGAGAGGAGCTCCTCGCCGCCGACATGACGCTGCTCGAAGCCGGCGTCGCGGAGGAGGCGGCGCAGATCGGCGGGGGCGAAGGCGTGGACGTCGACCTCGCCCTCGAGCGAGTGGTCGTGGGATTGCTCGCCTTCGGCGACGGCGCGCTCCTGGGCACCGACCGCGCGGCGCCAGACCGGCGCCAGGGCGAGGCCGGCGCGCTTCGGCAGCGCCGCCAGGGTGTCGCCGTAGCGGGAGGGCTCGCCGGCGAAGGCGATCATCCCGCCCGGGCGCAGGACGCGGCGGAATTCGGCGAAGGCCCGGTCGAGGTCGGGGATGTGGTGGAGGACGGCATGGCCGAGGACGAGGTCGAAGCTCTCGTCCTCGAACGGCAGCACCTCGGCCTCGGTGACGACCGTCCCCACGTCCTCGAGCCCGAGTGCCTCGGCGGTGGCGGCCAGCTTCTCCAGCATGCCGGGCGAGATGTCGGTCGCCGTCAGCCGCTCGATCACCCCGAGCTGGACCAGGTTGAGCGAGAAGTAGCCGGTGCCCGAGCCGATCTCCAGGGCATCGCCGAAGCTGCGTCCCTTCAGCCCGCCCAGCGCCTTGACCAGCTTCAGCCGCACCTGGTGCTGGCCGATCTCGCCGAAGTCGATGCCCCACTTGGCGTCGTATTCGTGCGCGGCCGCGTCGTGGTAGCGGGTGTTGACGTCCTTGATGTGCTCCGGGGTGGCGGAGGGGGAGGCCGGCATCGGGCGGGAACTCTACGCGGAATCGCGCGACCGGCGGCTGCGGTGCGAGTTTTGGTTGCCATGCAGCCATAAGTCGCACTGCAATACCGTCCGGTCCCGTGGAGCGCCACTACCTGCAGGAGAACCAGCCGGTCGGGGTGCCGCCGCTGCCGCTGACCGGCGAGCGGACGCTGCCCGACGTGCCCGAGGAGAACTACTGGTTCCGGCGCCACCTGGTCGTCTACGAGTGGATCGCCAAGCGGGTGCGGGGGAGGCGGGTCGTCGATATGGCCTGCGGCGAGGGGTACGGCGCCGACGTCCTCGCCGGCGCCGCGGCCAGCGTGGTCGGCGTCGACGCCAACCCCGAGGCGCACGAGCACGCGCGACTGCGCTACCGGCGGCCGAACCTGCGCTTCGAGCGCGACCTGGTCGAGAGCTTCGCCGAGCCCTGCGACGCCGTCGTCTTCCTGCAGACGATCGAGCACGTGCAGGACCCTGGCGCGATCCTCGAGCACTTCAAGTCGATGCTGGCGCCGGGCGGCGTCGCTTACGTCTCGACCCCGAACCTGCTGACGCTGGCGCCGAAGGGAGCGGAGAAGTCGGACAATCCCTGGCACGTGAAGGAGTACCGGGCCGAGGAGTTCCGCGAGCTCTGCGAGGCCCACTTCGAGCGGGTGGAGATGCTCGGCCTCTTCCACGCCCGCAAGCTGCGCGCCCACGAGCTCGCGATCAAGCTCGGCTGGGACTCGGTCCACCAGCGCCTCGGCCTGACCAAGCCGTTCTACGACCGCTTCACCCCGGCGATCGCGAGCTCCGATTTCAGCCTGAAGAGAGGGAACCTCGACGCGGCCCTGGACTTCGTGGCCGTGTGCCATGCCTGAAGCGGATCCGCGTCTGTCGGCGGGTGGCGCGGATTTGGGTGGCGGAACCAAATCCGCGACAGGACCCGCCGGCCCGGAAACGCACGGCGACCTGGCGCTCGTCCTGCACAGCCACATGCCTTACGTCGAGGGATTCGGGACCTACCCCTTCGGCGAGGAGTGGCTGTTCGACGCGGTGATCCGCTCCTACCTGCCGGTGCTGGAGGTGGCGCGCGACCTGACGATGACGGTGACGCCGGTCCTGGCCGACCAGCTGGAGGACGCGGGCGCGGCGGAGCGGTTGCGGCGGTTCCTGGTCGAGTGGCGGATCGGCGCCGCCGAAGCCGACCTGGGGCAGGTGTCGGCGGAGTGCCGGGCGGCCTGCGAAGGCGAGCGCGAGCGCTACCGCCATGCGCTCGAGCTGCTCGACGCTGCCGGCGGCGACCCGCTGGCGCCGTTCCAGCGGGCGGCGGCGGAGGGGCGGATCGCGCTGGCGAGCTCTGCCGCGACGCACGCCGTGCTGCCGCTGCTGGCGACGAGGGAAGGGGTGCGGCTGCAGCTGGAGACCGGCATCCGCTCGCACCGGCGCCGCTTCGGCTGGGACGGCGGCTTCTGGCTGCCCGAGTGCGCGTACGTGCCGGGCCTCGAGTGGCGGCTGGCGGAGACGGGAGTGGGCTGGTTCTGCGTCGACCAGAGCGCGCGCTGGGACGACCCCCTCGACGCGCTGGCGCCGGTGCGGACCGAGGCCGGACCGGTGGCCCTGCCGATCGACTGGGAGGCGATCGCCTGGCTGTGGTCGCTCGACGGCTACCCGTCGGACCCCGAGCACGCCCAGTTCGCCGGCAAATCCCTGCGGGGAATCCGCATCTGGCGGGTCGGCGGCGGTGCCTACGACCCGGCCGCCGCGGAGGCCGCGGCCCGCCGGCAGGCAGGGGAGTTCCTCGCCGCCGCCGCCGAGCGCCTGCGTGCCTATGCCGAGGGCCGCGGCCGCCGGGGCCTGCTCGTCTTCGCGATCGATACCGAGCTGCTCGGCCATTGGTGGTCGGAGGGGCCGATCTGGCTGCGGGCGGTGCTCGCGGGCGCCGAGGCAGCCGGCGTCCGTCTCCTCACCGTCCCGCAGGCGCTCGCCGAGCACGAGCCGGTCGAGCGATCGCTGCACGCCTCGACCTGGGGCGAGGAAAAGGACCTGCGCACCTGGGACTCACCGCCCGTCGCCGACCTCGCCTGGGGAGCGCGGCGGATGGAGCTGCGCCTGCTGCGCGCGGTCTCCGGTGGTCTGCGCGGCAGGCGACTCGAGCGTGCCGCCCGCGAGCTGCTCGCCGCCCAGTCGAGCGACTGGGCCTTCCTCGACCAGCGCAAGCAGGCCGGCGATTACGCCTACCAGCGCGCCACGGACCACTCACGGGCGCTCTTGGAGGCCATAGACTGCGACCGCGCCACCGATCCCCGCGTGCGTTCGCTCGCCCCGGACCTGAGCGTCGCTCCCCTCCTGGAGCCCTGAACCAGCCACCCGGACCCAGCCACTGAACTTGACCCGCGTCCTGATCCTCTCCTGGGAGTACCCGCCGCTGATCGAGGGCGGCCTCGCCCGCCACGTGCGCAAGCTCTCCGAGGCGCTGGTCGAGCGCGACGTCGAGGTTCACGTATTGACGCGCGGAGGCGAGGAGTCGCCGGCCGAGGAGCACCGCGACGGCGTCGTCATCCACCGCATCCGCGAGCCGAAGCGGCCGACCGACCTCGGCGAGTTCGTCGCCTGGGTCGAGCGGATGAACTCCGACATGCTGGCCGCCGGGGTCGAGCTCGGCGACCGCCACAGCTTCGACCTCGTCCACGGCCATGACTGGCTTGTCGCCAACGCCTGCGACCACCTCGCCAAGCGCTTCGACGCGCCGCTGATCACGACGATCCACGCGACCGAGTACGGCCGCCACCAGGGCTGGGTCGACAAGCACCCGCAGACCTACATCCACGGGGTCGAGCGCTGGATCACCAACCGCTCGCACCGGGTCATCACCTGCTCGCACTACATGCGCGAACAGGTCGCCGACATCTTCGGCGTCGAGGAGGCGCGGATCACGGTGATCCCGAACGGGATCGACCCCGACGACCTGCCCGCCCAGCCGGCCGAGGACCTGGCGCGGCTGCGCTCGGAGTTCGCGGCACCGGAGCAGAAGCTGGTGCTGCTGATCGGCCGCCTCGTCTACGAGAAGGGCTTTCAGCTGGCGCTGGAGGCGATGCCGCGGGTGATCGCGGAGGTGCCGGGGACGCGCTTCCTCGTCGCCGGCTCCGGCACCCACGAGGCCGAACTGAAGCGCCAGGCGACCGAGCTGGGGCTGATGGAGCACGGCACCTTCCTCGGCTGGATCGGCGACGACGTCCTGCACTCGCTCTACCGGATCGCCGACCTCACCGTGGTGCCCTCGATCTACGAGCCCTTCGGCCTGGTGGCGCTGGAGGCGATGGCCTCGGGCTGCCCCTGCATCGTCGCCGACACCGGCGGCCTGCGGGAGGTCGTCCCGCACGAGGAGGCGGGGCTGCGCTTCCGCGCCCACGACCCCGAAGCGCTGGCCGAGGTTGCGATCCGCGTCCTCTCCGACGACGAGCTCGGCCGCCGCCTCGTCGCCGAAGCCTACGAGCACCTGCGCCGCTTCGACTGGGGCGACGTCGCCGAGCAGACGGCCGCGGTCTACGCCGAACTCGCCGGCGCCACGCTCCCGTAGCCGGGGACGACTAGCGGCAATCGCTGCCGCGGCGACGGGGGAGGGAGCGCTCGCTGATCGCGAAGCCGCCCTCGGAGGCGGTGCCGGGCGTCCAGTGGATGCCCTCGAGCAGCTCCATCGGCGAGACCGAGAGCGAGCCGGCGAGCTTCATCAGCGTGTCGACCCGGGCCAGCCGCGTCCCGTGCTCGAGCATCCCGATCTCGGTCCGGTGCAGCCCGGCCCGGGCCCCGAGCTCTTCCTGGGACATCGAGGCCCGGCGCCGGCAGCGCCAGAGGTTGCGGCCGAACCTCACGGCCACCTCCTCCGATCGGATTCTCCCGTCGCGGGACATGCGGGCAGTGTTCATGCAGCAACTCATTGTCTGCCCAACTGTAGAGAGCAGACCTGACGGAAAAGTTGCAGACAAGGAGTCGCGGCGCTACTCGGGCGAGCCGACCTGCGGCGGCTGCAGCGTCGTCCAGGCCGCGGGGTCGGGTTCGACCGGCCGCTCCCAGCGCAGCTCCTGCGGCGCCTCGCGCATGCGGATGATCCGCGCCGGGATGCCTCCGACGACGGCGTTGGCGGGGACGTCCCTGGTGACCACCGCGTTGGTGCCGACCACCGAGTTGTCGCCGATGCTGACGCCGCGCAGGACGCAGGCGCCGTAGCCGATCCAGACGTTGTTGCCGACCTCGACGTCGCGCTTGTAGATGCCCTGCAGGCGAATCGGCCGCTCGACCTCGACGACGCCGTGGTCGAAGTCGATGAACATCGCCCGGTCGGCGATCACGCACTGCTCGCCGATGCGGACGTGCTGGTAGGCGGAGATCGTGCACTCCTGGCCCATCACCGTCTTCGAGCCGATCTCGACCTGGCCCTCGTGGCAGCGGATCTTGGTCCCGTCGCCGATCCAGACGAAGCGGCCGAAGCGGACCTCGCCGTGCGGCTCGATATGGAGTTCGAGGTCCTTGCCGAGGAAGAAAGGCCCCTCGGAGCGCCAGCGCCGGCCGGCGGCGGTGAGGGTGCGGCGCCAGAGGTAGCGCCAGAAGAGCCGCGCGTAGCGCGGGGTGAGCATCCGGTTGCGGGCGAGGAAGCGGAGCACGGCGCGGCAACTTTAAAGGCCGCCTCTTAGACTCACTCGCCCTTGGCCGATGTCGCAAAAAGCGCCCCCCTGGCAGAGCGCCTGGTTGCCGGCGAAAAGCGGGCCCTGGCGCGGGCGATCACGCTGATCGAGTCCGACGACCCGGCCGGCTGGGGCCTCGTCCGCGAGGTCTACGGACGGACCGGCAGGGCGCGGATCGTCGGCTTCACCGGCCCCCCCGGGGTCGGCAAGAGCACCCTGATCGGCGCGCTCACCGCTGAGCTGCGCAAGGCCGAGCGCGAAGTCGCGGTGCTCTCGATCGATCCCTCGAGCCCGTTCACCCGCGGCGCCCTGCTCGGCGACCGCATCCGCCTCAGCGAGCACTTCCTCGACCCCGGCGTCTTCATCCGCTCGATGGCCTCGCGCGGCGCCCTCGGCGGCCTCTCCGAGGCGGCGCTGCAGGCGGCGCTGATCATGGACGCGGCGGGCAAAGACGACGTCCTGATCGAGACCGTCGGCGTCGGCCAGGCGGAGATCGACATCGTCGACCACGCCGACACGATCGTGCTGGCGCTGATGCCCGGCTCCGGCGACTCGATCCAGGCGCTGAAGGCGGGGGTGATGGAGATCCCCGACGTCATCGTCGTCAACAAGGCCGACCATCCGATGACCGACACGATGGTCCGCGAGATCCGCGGCGTCCTCGTCCTCTCCCACGATCCCGAAGGCTGGAAGGTGCCGATCCTGCGCACCGAGGCCGCCCGCGGCGAGGGGGTCGAGGAGCTGGCGGCGCAGATCGACGCCCACCGCACGTTCATCGCGGAGCGGGGGACGCTGGCGGAGCGCCGAGCCCGCAACCTGCGTAGCGAGGTGCTGGGGATCGCCACCTCGAGGATGCGCCGCCGCCTCGAGCAGACCGTCTCCGAGGACCCGGCGACGGCGGAGCTGCTGGACCGGGTGGTGCGGCGCGAGCTCGACCCGGCCACCGCGGCAAGCGAGCTGCTGGAGAAGCACGTCGATGCCTGAGGACGCGCGCACGATCTCGGCGGCCGAGGCGATGGGCTGGCTGGGGGCCGACGTCGCCGAGATCGGCGGCGCCAACGTCGGTCAGGTGCAGGGCCTCTTCGTCGACGCCGACAGCGGCGATCCGGCCTGGCTGGTCGCTCGGCTCGGACGCCGCCGCCGCGCCCGCGTCGTCGCCGTCCCCTTCGCCAACTGCGCCGGCGCCCCCTTCGGGGTCTGGGTGGCGCAGGAGGGCGATGCGATCCGCAGCGCCCCGGTGGTCGATCCGGCCCGGCCGCTGCGCCGCGAGCACGAGCTGACGATTTGCGCCCATTTCGGGATCGGCGAGAAGATCGGCCGGGCCGCTCAGGTGGCTCCGCGCGACGAGGGCGGGATCACCGCCACGCCGCCGAGTCGCTGAGCGCTCATCCGCCGGCGTTAGATCCTTGTAATCCCGGCTTGGGATGGTTTCCTCGTGGTTCTGCTGATTCTCTTCGGCTTCGTCGCGGGCGCCGCCACCGCCGTCTCGCCCTGCGTGCTGCCGGTGCTGCCGGTGGCGCTCTCGGCCGGGGCGACCGGCGGCCGGCGGCGCCCGCTCGGCATCGTCGCCGGGCTGACCGCCTCCTTCACCTTCGCCGTGGTCGCGCTCGTCTACGTGATCTCGGCCCTCGGCCTGCCGAACGAGCTGCTGCGCGACGTCGCGATCGGGGTGCTGGTCGCCTTCGGCCTCGTCCTCATGGCGCCGCCGCTGTCCAGCAGGCTGGAGGCGCGGCTGAGCGGCCTCGCAGCCCGCGGCGGCGCCCCGCGACCGGCTGGCGAGGGCTTCTGGTCGGGCGCGCTGCTCGGCGCCAGCCTCGGGATCCTCTACGTCCCCTGCGCCGGCCCGATCCTCGGCGGCGTCATCGTCGCCTCCGCCTCGCAGAGCTTCAGCGCCGGCCGCCTCGCGGTCGCCCTCGCCTACGGCCTCGGCTCGGCCGCCGTCCTCTACCTCTTGATGCTCGGCGGCCGCCGGATCGCCCGGCCGCTCGCCCGCCGCGGCCGCTTGCTTCAGCTCGCCACCGGTGCCGTGATGGTCCTGGTTGCGTTGGCGATGCTCGGCGAATACGACCTGCGCTTCCAGCGCCGGGTCACCGCCGGCCTGCCCTCCTTCCTCGTCAACCCCGCCGAAAACCTGGAGAAGGCCGACTCGGCGCAGGCGGCGCTCGCCTCGATCCGCGGCGAAAGCGGCCACGGGATCGGCGCCCGCGCCGCGGCCGCCGCAGCGGGGCAGCCGTCGAAGCATGCGGTCCCCCTGCGCGACTACGGTCCCGCGCCGGAATTCGCCGACACCGAGAAGTGGTTCAACACCCCGGGCGGCAGGCCGCTGGCGATGAAGGACCTGCGCGGCCGCGTCGTCCTCGTCGACTTCTGGACCTACAGCTGCATCAACTGCATCCGCACGCTGCCCTACCTGGAGGCCTGGGACAGGCGCTACCGCAAGGACGGGCTGACGATCGTCGGGGTGCACTCGCCCGAGTTCCCGTTCGAGCGCGAAGCCTCGAACGTGGAAGCGGCGATCGCGGCCGAAGGGATCCGCTATCCCGTGGTCCAAGACAACGAGCTGGGGACCTGGAGCGCCTACGAAAACCAGTACTGGCCGGCCGAGTACTTCGTCGACGCGCGCGGCGACGTCCGCTACGTCCACTTCGGCGAGGGCGAATACGGCGAGAAAGAACAGGTGATCCGGGAGCTGCTGGCCGAAGCGGGAGACCGCGTCGGGCGCAGGCGGTCGGGCGCGAGGGGGATCGAACCGTCGCCGGGGGTGACGACGCCGGAGACCTACCTCGGGGTTGCGCGGGCCGAACGGTTCACCGACCCGGAACTCTCGCCGGGAATGCACGACTTCAGGGCTCCGGCGCGGGTGCCGGCGAACGAGCTCGCTCTGCGTGGCCGCTGGCGGGAGGAATTCCATTCGGCCACCGCCGCCGGTGGCTCGCTGGAACTGAACTTCGGCGCCCGCCACGTCTACCTGGTCCTCGGGACGGTCGACGGCGGGCCGCGCCGGATGCGGGTGCTCCTCGACGGCAAGCCGATCTCCGCCGCCGAGGCCGGCGCCGACGTCCACGGCGGCGCGGTTACGGTCTCCTCGCAGCGCCTCTACGACCTCGTCGACCTGCCGCGGGTCGAGCACCGGGTGCTGCGGCTCGAACCCGAAGCGGGGGTGATGGGCTATGCCTTCACCTTCGGCTAGCCGGGTTGGCGCCGGCGAGCCGGGCGCCGCCGCGGCAGCGACAATCGGGGCGATGGCCGAGGAGACGCGCGGCACCGTGCTCGTCGTCGACGACGAGCCGACGATCGTCGAGATCGTCGCCCGCTACCTCGAGCGCGCCGGCTTCGAGACCCACCAGGCGAGCGACGGCCCGGAAGCGCTGCGCCAGGCCGACCTCCACCGGCCCGACCTCGTCGTCCTCGACCTGATGCTGCCGGGCCTCGACGGGATCGAGGTGATGCGGCGCCTGCACGAGCGGCCCGGCCGCCGGGTGGCGGTGATCCTGCTGACCGCGCGCGGCGAGGAGTCCGACCGCCTCGTCGGCCTCCGCCACGGTGCCGACGACTACGTGGTGAAGCCGTTCTCGCCGGCCGAGCTGGTCGCCCGGGTCGAGGCGGTGATGCGGCGGGTCTCGCCTCCTGGCGCCGAGGAGGATGAGGAGGAGGCGCCGCCGATCGAGCGCGGGGCCCTGCGGATCGAGCCGGCGACGCGGCGGGTGATCCTCGACGGCGAGGAGCTCTCGCTGACCCAGCGCGAGTTCGACCTGCTCGCCTACCTCGCCGACCGCCCCGGCCGCGTCTTCTCCCGCGACCAGCTGATGGAAGCGGTCTGGGAATACCCCTTCTTCACCGACACCAGCACCGTCACCGTCCACATCCGCCGCCTCCGCGCCAAGCTCGGCGACGACCCGGCCGAGCCCCGCTTCATCGAGACGGTCTGGGGCGTCGGCTACAGGTTCAAGGCATGAGCGGGGGGAGCGGAGCCCGCGCGGCGGCGATCGCCGCCGCCGCCTTCCTCGCCGGCGCGGCCGCGGTGGCGGTGCCGCGCGGGATGGGCTGGACTCAGATCGCGCTCGTCGCGCTCGCCGCGGTCGGCCTCGCGCTCGCGGTCGGGCTGGCGATGCGGCAGGCGATGGCGGAGCGGATGGGCCGCGAGATCGAGGCCGCGCGCCGGCAGCTGGTCGCCGCCGCCTCGCACGACCTGCGCACGCCCCTCGCCTCGCTGCGCCTGCTGGTCGAGTCGATCGACGACGGGGTGGCGACGGGAGCGACGCGCGAGCGCTACCTGGGCGAGATCCGCACCCACGTCGCCGTCCTCAGCGACCTGATCGACGACCTCTTCGAGCTCTCGCGGATCGAGGCGGGCGACATCTCCTGGGCGATGCGACAGGTCGAGCTGCGCGAGCTGATCGACGAGGCGGTCAGCGCGATGCGGGCGCAGGCCGCCGAGCGCGGGGTGCGGGTGGCGGCCGACCTGCCGCCTGGGCGCCTGGTCGCCCGGGCCAACGCCGAGAAAATTCAGCGCATCCTCTTCAACCTGATCCAGAACGCAATTCGCCACACCCCCGCCGACGGCAGCGTCACCGTCCGAGCCCGCGCCAGCGCCGGCGAGGTCGAGATCGAGGTCGACGACGAGGGGGAGGGGATCCCAGCTGCGAGCGGCGAGCGCGTCTTCGAGCCCTTCTACCGCGCCGATCCCTCCCGCGCCGACGGCGGCGCCGGCCTCGGCCTGGCGATCTCGAAGGCGATCGTCGAGGCCCACGGGGGCAAAATCTGGTTCGAACCGGGCACTCCGGGCACCCGTGTCCGGTTCACGTTGCAGGGGCAGGCTGAGTTGAATACGTAGAATCTGAGTAATGAGGAGGGCGACCGCCATAGCTGCCTTCTGTGCAGCCTACGGACGGGGCTATTTCAGCCAGCACGGGCTCGCGGCCGGAGTCCGGCGAAAGACTCGCCCTCTCAGGGCCCTGCTGTTTGCGCTCGCGGCAGCGGTGGTTCTCCTTGCCGGCTGCGGCGGTGGAGGTAGCCAAGCGCCCGAACGCCCAGCGGGAGGCGAACACGAAAGCGTCGCGAAGACGTCTCCGGAAGCCGCGAAGAAGCCCGCGCCCATCCAGCGAGAAGTCGGGACCTCGGTCGAGAGCTGGAAGGGAGCCAGTGACGCCGGCCTGATCCTGGCCGAGGAAAGGGGTTACTTCGGCGACGTCGGCATCAGCCCCTTCGTCGGCGTTCCGATAAACCCACGCCAGACCGTGAGGTACGTCGTCGATGGAACCGACGACATCGGGGTGGCGTCACAGGCGGAGGTCGCCATCGCCAGGGCCAGGGGAGCGCCGATCGTCGCCATCGGCAGCCTTGTCCCGCAACCCACGGCCGCCTTGATCTGGATGAAGAATTCGGGGATCGCAGGAATCGCAGATCTCCGAGGGAAGACCGTTGCCATCCCTGGCGTCGCCTATCAGGAAGCATTGCTCGAAGCTGTGCTGAACCAGCATGGCTTGAGCCTGAAGGACGTCAAGCTGAAGAGCGTCGGATACAAGCTGGTACCGGCCCTGCTCAAGGGGAAGGCCGACGCGATCTTCGGCGGTTCCTGGAACGTCGAGGGGATCGAGCTCAAATCGCTCGGAAGGCATCCGGTGATCAGGCGCGTGCAGCGACTCGGCATCCCCCCCTACGAAGAAGCGGTCCTGATCGCCCGAACCGACGAGGTGAAAAAACAGCCCGGCCTGATCCGCCGGTTCATGTCCGCCCTCGCCCGCGGCACCACGGCGGCGCTGGAACATCCCGCGGCCACCGTCAAGATCCTCGAGGCGGCCCCGGAACGAAACCCGGAACTGAGCCCGGGGATGACCGCCGCCGAAGTCAAGGCAACCCTTCCCCTGCTCTCTCGGACGGGCGCCATGGATGCCGGTCGGGTTGCCGGCCTCGTCCGATGGCTACACGAAGAAGAATTGATTCAGAAAGAAGTGCCGGTATCGCAACTGCTGACGAGCCGGTTCGTGGGATCGTCCTGAGCGCCTCTTCAGCTACAGCTGCAGGCTCTTGACCTGCAGCAGCTCCTCGATCCCGTAGCGGCCGTTCTCGCGGCCGTGGCCCGACTGGCCGTAGCCGCCGAAGGGGGCGAGGGGGTTGAAGGCGCCGCCGTTGATCTCGATCTGGCCGGTGCGGATGCGTTTGGCGACGGCGATTGCACGATCGGTATCGGCCGACCAGACGCCGCCGGCGAGGCCGTAGGCGGTCGAGTTGGCGATCCGGACGGCGTCGTCCTCGCCCTCGTAGGGCTGGATGACGAGGACGGGGCCGAAGATCTCCTCCTGGCCGATCGTCATCTCCGCCGTCACCTCGGAGAAGACGGTGGGGCGGACGAAGTAGCCGCGGTCGAGACCGTCGGGTGGCTCGACGCCGCCGGTGAGCAAGCGGGCGCCCTCCTCAATCCCCTTCTCGATGTAGCCGCGGACGCGCTGGCGCTGCGGCTCGGAGACGAGCGGTCCGAGGCGGGTGCCGGAGTCGAATGGGTCGCCCGGGGTGTAGGTCTCGGCCGCCGCCTTGGCCAGTTCCTCGGCCTCGGCCAGCCGCTGGCGCGGGACCAGCATCCGGGTCAGGGCGCTGCAGGTCTGGCCCGAGTTGAGGAAGCACTTGGCGACCCCGTCGGGCACCGCCCGCTCGAGGTCGGCGTCGTCGAGGATCACGTTCGGCGACTTGCCGCCGAGCTCCATCGCCACCGGCTTCACGGTCGCCGCGGCGAGCTCGGAGACGCGCCTCCCGGCCCGGGTGGAGCCGGTGAAGGAGACCATGTCGACGCCGGGGTGGGCGGCGAGCGCCTCGCCGACCACCGGGCCGGTGCCGGTGAAGAGGTTGAAGACCCCGGCCGGCAGCCCCGCGGCCTCGACCACCTCGGCCAGCAGGAAGGCGTTCAGCGGCGTCACCTCGCTCGGCTTCAGCACCACCGTGCAGCCGGCGGCGAGGGCGGGGGCGACCTTGGCGGCGATCTGGTTCAGAGGGTAGTTCCACGGCGTGATCGCGCCGAGCACCCCGACCGGCTCGCGCAGCACCCGGGAGTTGCCGATCTCCTCCTCCCAGGCGACCTGCTCCATCAGCGCCGGCATCGCCGCGAACTGCGAGGTCGGCAGCCCGACCTGGATCATCCGGCTCAGCTTCAGCGGCATCCCCAGCTCCTGGCTGATCGTCGTCGCGATCTCCTCGGCTCGCTCGCCGAGGCCGGCGGCGATCGCGCCCAGGTGGCCCGCCCGCTCATCGCGCGAGGTCCGCGACCAGCTCTCGAATGCCTCGCGGGCGGCCTCGACGGCCCTGTCGGCGTCGATCGGCGTGCAACCCGGAATCGACCCCATCACTTCCTCGGTGGTCGAGTTCAGGACCTCGATCGGGTCGGCCCCCCTCGGCTCGACCCACTCCCCGCCGATGAAGATCTCGTTCCTCGTCTGAACCTCAGCCGCCGTCGCCATCTGCTCCTCCTCGTCGCCGTTGCCATGAAAGCTAGCCGATCGAGAGGCCATCACATATACGATATAATCGCTTATAAGCTATGGACGAACCCGGACGGCTGCTGCGCGAGGCGAGAGCTCGCCACGGCCTCAGCCAGGAGTGGTTGGCGAGGCGTGCCGGCACCACCCAGTCGGCCATCTCCCGGATCGAGCGGGAACGGATCTCGCCCACGGTGCAGACCCTGGCGGGGCTTCTGCATCTGATCGGTGAGGACCTGGTGCTCGCGGCAGAGAGGCGTGATGCAGGGATCGACCCGAGGCTTATCGACGAGCGCCTGCGGATGAGCGACCGCCTGCGGCAGATAGCGAAGCACGAGGACGAACCAGACGAGTAGGTCCAAGAGGCGCGTCGGTCACTTGAGCACAGAGTGCTGTGTTCAGCTGACCGACGAAGGGCCCGTCTTGGGATCGGCTGCGGTTGCAGCCTTCGCGCCCGGCCCCGGCACCTGTACGGCGTCGCGGGCGGTGAGGATCTTGCCGCAGCGCTCGCAGATGCCGCGCTCGCTGACACTGCCACCGCACCCCTTGTGGACGATGAGGCGCTTGGGCCCGCCGGGCTCGGGGGAGTAGCGGTCGCCCCAGTGCAGGAGGGCGATCAGGGCGGGCCAGAGATCGAGGCCCTTCTGGGTGAGGAAGTACTCGTAGCGGGGCGGGCTTTCGGAATAGGCGCGGCGTTCGAGGATCTCCTCGTCGACCAGGCGCTGGAGGCGGGTGGTGAGGACGTTGCGGGCGATTCCGAGCGACTCCTGGATCTCGCCGAAGCGGCGGTTGCCGTGCATCACCGTGCGGACGATCAGCAGCGACCAGCGCTCGCCGATCACCTCGAGCGCTTTGGCGACCGAGTTGTCGAGGCCGGGGTAGTCGCGACGCAGCACGTATGTGATCTTCGCACAGTTAGTTGCATCAAGCAACTTACTTCGGATAGGCTCATGACAGATCAGTTGCTTGATGCAACTAACCACGCCGATCGGAGGCAAGCCATGAGGCTGATCCCAAGACACAGGCACCAGCAGCGGCAGCGGAAGTCGCGCATCTCGATCACCCAGGAGGAGATCAGCGCCGACCTCCATTACCCGGCGGGAGCGTCAGACCCGCAGCGCGGCGGCTACCGGAGGATCGAGATCAGGTGAGCGCCGAGGGAATGGTCACCGCCCCCGAGGGCTCCGCGGCCGAGCTGGCCGAAGCCTTCGCCGCCTCCAGCCCCGAGGGCTCCCGCAGCCGCACCCTGGTCTGGCAGGACCCGGTGGCGACGGCGGCGGCCGGGGCGACGATGAGCGGGATGGAGTACATGACCGCGCTCGTCGCCGGTGAGATGCCGCCGCCGCCGATCGCGGTGACGATGCGGCTGCGGCCGGTCGAGCTGGAGGAGGGGAGGGTCGTCTTCGAGGGCGAACCCGGTGAGGAGCACTACAACCCGATCGGCGTCGTCCACGGCGGCTACGCGGCGACGCTGCTCGATTCCGCCCTCGGCTGCGCGGTCCACACGACGCTCCCGGCCGGCGTCGCCTACACCTCGCTCGGCCTCGAGGCCAAGTTCGTGCGGCCGCTCACCCGCGAGACCGGCCGCGTCCTCTGCGAGGCGACGGTGCTCTACCGCGGCCGCCGCCAGGCGACTGCGGAGGCGACGCTGACCGCCGCCGACAGCGGCAAGCTGCTCGCCCACGGCGTCGCCACCTGCATGGTCCTCGGGGAAGCGTCCTAGGCGGAGAAGTGACGGGCGAAGTTGACCAGCAGCCGTACGCCGAAGCCGCTGGCGTCACCGCCGACGTACTCGCGGCCGACGTCCCAGGCGGTGCCGGCGATGTCGAGGTGTGCCCACGGCGTCTCGCCGACGAACTCCTCGAGAAAGGAGGCGGCGGTGATCGTCCCGGCCTTGCGCTTCTTGGCGAGGTTGGAGAGGTCGGCGACCGTCCCCTGCATCAGCTCCTTGTACTCGGGGTGGAGCGGCAGCCGCCAGACCAGCTCGCCGGTCTCCTCGCCGGCGCGGGCGACCTCGGCGGCCAGCTCGTCGTCGTTGGAGATCAGGCCGGCGTAGGTCGAACCGAGGGCGACCTCGACGGCGCCGGTCAGGGTGGCGAGGTCGACGATCCGCCCCGCTCCCTGCTCGACCGCGTAGGCGAGGGCGTCGGCGAGGATCAGCCGCCCCTCGGCGTCGGTGTTGTTGACCTCGACCGTCTTGCCGCTGTACTGGGTGATCACGTCGCCCGGCTTGATCGCCGTGCCGGAGGGCATGTTCTCGGTGCTCGGCACGACGGCGAGGAGGTCGAGCGGCAGGCCGAGCTCGGCGATCGCCCCGACCGCCTCCAGGACCGCGGCGCCGCCGGACATGTCCATCTTCATCTCGTGCATCCCGGCGCCGGGCTTCAGCGAGATGCCGCCGGTGTCGAAGGTGACGCCCTTGCCGACGAAGGCGACGCTCGGACCGGGGCCGCCGCCGGCGTAGCGGAGGACGATCAGCTTCGGCTCCTCGTCGCTGCCCTGACCGACGGCGACCAGCCCGCCCATCCCCTTCTCTTCGAGCTCGGCGCGGCCGAGGACCTCGACGCTGATCGCGTCGTAGCCGGCGGCGATCTCCCCGGCCCGCTGGGCGAGGAAGGCGGGGGTGGCGAAGTTGGCGGGAGTCCCCTGCAGGTCGCGCGCCCGGTTCTGCGCCTCGGCGGCGACGCGGGCCTCGGTGGCGGCCTCGCTCAGCGACTCGCCGTCGCCGAGGACCGTCAGCGATCCAAGCCGTGGCGAGCCGTCGCCGTCGCCGGACTTGAAGCGGTCGAAGCGGTAGGCGGCGAGGATCGTGCCGGTGACGATCGCCTCCGCCGCCGCGGTGGGATCGGCCGTCTCCGGCAGCGCCCAGGCAATCGACGTCGCCTCCAGCCGCCCGGCCTCCTTGGCGGCGATCGCCGCGGCGACCCGCAGTTTCTCGGCGTCGACTTCCTCGCCCTTGCCGAGCCCGACGACGAGGACCGGCGGGAAGCCGTCCGGCCGCAGCAGCGCGAGCTTCTTGAACCCGCCCCTGGCGGCGTCGGCCCCCGCTGCGCCGCGGACTCCGCCGGGCAGCTCGGCGCCTTCGGTCAGGCCGATGACGAGTACGTCGGCCGCGACCTTGCCCAGCTCGACGCTCTTCACCGCGACCTTCATCGGTCGCGAGTTTACGTGGTCACTATGCCCTGTCGGTATCGTCATCCGCTGGACCTGGCGGACAGGGGCCAGGCCAAGCGAAACGTGAAAGGAAAGGCAGTAGATGCCCAGCTCAGTGATTCTCGGAACCGCGCGCACCCCATTCGGAAAGATGGGCGGCGGTCTCTCCTCCCTTGACGCCACCGACCTCGGCGGCACCGTGATCGAGGCGGCGCTGGAGCGCTCCGGCGTCGAGCCCGGGCAGGTCGAGCAGGTCGTCTTCGGCCAGGTCCTGCAGGCCGGTCAGGGGCAGATTCCCTCGCGCCAGGCCCAGATCAAGGGCGGGATCCCGAAGGAGGTCCCCTCGGAGACGATCAACAAGGTCTGCGCCTCGGGCATGCGCTCGCTCGGCATCGCCGACACCGCGATCCGCGCCGGCGACGCCGAGGTCGCCGTCACCGGCGGCATGGAGTCGATGAGCCAGGCTCCCTACCTGCTGCCGAACGCCCGTTTCGGCTTCCGGATGGGCGACGTCAAAGCGCTCGACGCGATGACCCACGACGGCCTCACCAACCCCTTCACCGAGAAGCAGATGATCAACGAGGCGAGCGAGGTCTCCAACGAGCTGGAGATCACCCGCGTCGACATGGACCGCTTCGCCGAGCGCTCGCACCGGCTCGCCCACGAGGCGACCGAAGCCGGCCGCCTCGCCGAAGAGATCGTCGGCGTCACCGTCAAGTCGCGCAAGGGCGAGAGCTCGGTCGAGGCCGACGAGGCGATCCGGCCGGACACCACCCTGGAGACGCTGGCGAAGCTGAAGGCGATCGGCGGCGAGAACGCGACCCACACCGCCGGCAACGCCCCGGGGGTCAACGACGGCGCCGGCGCGATCGTCGTCGCCTCCGAGGACTGGGCCGAGAAGAACGGCAAGACCCCGCTGGCGCGGGTGCTCTCCTACGGCACCGTCGCCGACGACTTCCCCTACCTGGCGAAAACGCCGGCCAACGCCGCCAAGCAGGCGCTGGAGAAGATCGGCAGGAGCCCCGAGGAGGTCGACCTCTGGGAGATCAACGAGGCCTTCGCCTCGGTGGCGCTGAACTCGGTGCGGATGCTCGGCGTCGACGAGGAGAAGGTCAACGTCAACGGCGGCGCGATCGCGCTCGGCCACCCGATCGGCGCCTCCGGCGCCCGCATCGTCGGCGCCCTGGTGCACGAGCTGCGCCGCCGCGGCGGCGGTCTCGGCGTCGCGGCGATCTGCTCCGGCGGCGGCCAGGGCGACGCGATCGTGGTCGAGGTCAACGGGGGCTGATCCCCTTGAGCGAGCAGCCCGTGAGCGAACCGTCGCCGCGGGCTGCCGCTTTTTTCGATCTCGACAAGACCTTGATGGCGGGGTCGAGCGGGATGCAGTTCGCCCGCATCGCCGCCAAGCAGGGAATCGTTGGCAAGAGGCAGCTCGCCGGCTGGGCCTTCGAGCACCTCCGCTACCGCCTGCGCGGCACCACCGACGAGCGCACCGCAGAGGTGCTGAAGGTGGCACGGGAGCTCATAACCGGCGTCCCGGCGAAGACGATCGACCGGATGGGCCCGGAAGTGATGGCGGCGATCCTGCCTCGCGTCTTCCCGCAGATGCTGGCGGAGGTCTACGCCCACCAGGACGCCGGCCGGCGGGTCGTCATCGTCAGCGCCGCCGGCAACGGCGTCGTCGAGCAGCTGGCCCACGTGCTGGGGATGGACGGCGGCATCGGCACCCGCTACGAGGTGGACGCCGCCGGCAACTTCACCGGCCGCCTCGACGGCCCGTTCGTCTACGGCGCGGGCAAGGTCGACGCGATGCGCGAATTCGCCGCCGCCCACCGGATCGACCTCGGCGAGTCCTACGCCTATTCGGACTCCCGCTCCGACCTGCCGATGCTGCATGCGGTCGGCAACCCCGTCGCGGTCAACCCCGACCCGCCGCTGGCCGAGATCGCCAAGGCGGAGGGCTGGCAGACGCTGCGCTTCGAGCGCCTCGGCCGCCGCCTCGTCGCCCTCGCGGTGACGCTGCTGGCGACCGTGGCCGGCTTCGGTGCCTCGCGTGCGGCGGCGCGGCGCCGGGTGCCGCCGCCGCGCCGCTTCCGTCTTCGCTAGCCCGGCCGGCTCAACTCGGCTGTGCCGTCGGCTGGCCTCTGCGCAGGCGCAGGAACTTGAGGACCGAGTCCGGGTTGCGGACCGCGCCGCCGGCGACGAGGACGGCGAAGCCGATGCCGGTCAGCAGCAGGGCGATTCCGACGACGACCCCGAAGACCGAGAGCCGGTCCGCCATATAGCTGGCGTTGAGCGCGGTGGAGAGCGCCGTCTCGGTGACCCAGACCTGGCGGGTGGCGTTTTCCGCCGGCAGCTTGGTTTCCGGGTCGGTGACGGCGAACTTTTCGTTTTCGGTGCCGCCGCCCGACGCCAGTTCGCCTTTCGGAGTGTTCGGCAGCGCTCCGAAGCGACCGATCTGCGAGTAGGTGTAGCCGCCGGTGGCGAGCAGCGAGTGGATCCGCATGTACTGAGCGAAGCAGCGGGCGCTGTCGCCGCCTTCGATCGCCTGGCCGGCGACACTGCAACTGGGCAGGTCGGTGATCTTGTTCGCGAGGCCGGCCTCCTTCACCTCGGCTGCGATCGGTTCCGGGGCCATGTCCGGGGTGCCGACGATCTGTTCCTGGGTGAGGCTGTGTTCGACGGTCGACTTCCCGTTCGCCCCCATCGCGATCGCGGCGACGCCGAAGGCGATCAGGACGAGCGCGGCCACCGCGCCTCCGATTTCAAGTCCCTTGCGCATCCGTTCCTCCCTACAGTGGGCTGGCGGGCCCCTGTGGGCCCGGTTGACGCGAGGAAGATCCCACCGCCGGCGCTTCCCGGCTTCCGTACGAAGTCCCACACTGGGAGGGGATTTCCCGCAACCGCTAGGGTTTCGCGCGCAATGGAGGCAGCAACCGCCCGCAAGATCCGCGTCGTCGTCGCCAAGCCCGGCTTGGACGGCCACGACCGCGGCGCCAAGATCATCGCCCGCGCCCTGCGCGACGCCGGCATGGAGGTGATCTACACCGGCCTGCACCAGACGCCGGAGCAGATCGCCGAGACGGTGATCCAGGAGGACGCCGACGCGGTCGGCCTCTCGATCCTCTCCGGCGCTCACATGACGCTGGTCCCGAAAGTCGTCGAGCTGCTGCAGGCGCAGGGGGTCGACGACGTGCTGGTGACGGTGGGGGGGACGATCCCCGCCGACGACATCCCCGAGCTGAAGAAGCTCGGCGTCGCCGAGGTCTTCACGCCCGGCAGCGGAACCGACGACATCGTCGAGTTCATCCGCGAGCAGGCCAGCGCTCGCCACGACGCCGAAGACTGAGCGGCCCCGCCCGCTGCGTGATTTGCGACACGGATCTGTGCATAGGTCCGACCGATCGGGGTATAGTCCTGATTGACTCGTCAGTCAACCGCGGCGAGGCGTTAAGATCGCGCCCCGCGAAGACCTGAGAATCATCCCCAAGGAGGCTTGAACTTGAAGATCTGCGTCCTGGTCAAGGAGGTACCGGACGCCGCCGTTCAGAAGCGCATCGACCCGAACACGATGCGGCTGGACCGCAGCGGCGAGAAAAATCTCAACCCCTTCGACACGCACGCCCTCGAGGCGGCCATGCAGATCAAGGAGGGTGGGGCGATCCCGGTCGAGGAGGTCGTGGCCGTGACGATGGGCCCGGACTCGGCAGTCCGCGCCCTGCACAAGGCCGTCGCCCTCGGCGCCGATCGCTCGGTCCACCTCTCCGACGATGCGCTGGCCGGCTCCGACGTCTGCGCGACCGGTTACTCGCTGGCCAAGGTGCTCGAGTCGGAGAGCCCCGACCTGGTCCTGCTGGGCCAGCAGTCCGACGACGGCGAGTGCTACACGATCGGCGCCGTCGTCGCCGACCACCTGAAGATGCCCTCGCTGACCCAGGTGATCCAGATCGACGTCAACGACGGCAAGCTGCGCTGCGAGCGCCAGGCCGAGTACGGCTACGACACGGTCGAGATCGAGCTGCCGGCCGTGATCAGCGTCGGCGACGCGATCAACGAGCCGCGCTACCCGAGCCTGAAAGCGATCATGGGCGCGAAAAAGAAACCGCTCGACTCGAAGGCGACCGGTGACGTCGGCATCGAGGCCGGCCAGGTCGGCGAAGGCGGCTCGAAGACGAAAGTGCTCGGTCTGAACCCGCCGCCGGCCAAGGAAGCGGGCGAGATCATCGAGGACGAGGACACCAACGAGACGGTCGAAAAGATCGTCGCCTGGCTCGACGAGAGGAAGCTGATCTAGATGGCAGGGATCCTGGTTTACGCCCTCCACGACGACGAGGGCAACTTCAACAAGAACTCGCTCGGGGCGATCTCCGAGGCCGCCAAGCTGGCCGGCGAAGTCGGCGGCGAGGCCGCCGCGCTGGTCGTCGGCGAGGTCGCCGACGACGCCTGTGCCGCACTCGGCAACTACGGCGCCGCCAAGGTCTACCGGGCCAAGAGCGTGCCCGAGGGCCTGGCCCAGCCGATCGTCGACGCGATGGCCAAGGTCATCCAGGACGAGAGCATCTCCTACGCCCTCTTCGGCGGCGGCCTGCTCGGCTTCGAGATCGGCGCCGGCCTCACCGCCCGCCTCAATGCCGGCGTGACGATGGAGGTCACCGCGGTCAAAGTCCAGGACGGCAAGCTGGTTGCCGAGCGGCCGATCCTGCAGGACTCCGAGATCGCCGACGTCGGTTACGTCTCCGAGCCCGGCATCATCATCGGCCGGCTGAACGCCTTCGACGCCAACGAGAGCGGCGGCAGCGCCGAGGTCGTCGACGTCGACGTCGAGCTCTCCGAGTGGTCGACCAAGGCGACGATGGTCCAGCGCGGCGAGCAGCGCGGCGCCGACGTCAACATCGAGGACGCCGACATCCTCGTGGCCGGCGGCCGCGGGCTCGGCAAGGCCGAGGGCTTCGAGCTGTGCGAGCAGCTCGCCGACGCGCTCGGCGGAGCGGTCGCGGCCACGCGCGCCGTGGTCGACGCCGGCTGGTATCCGTACGCGGCCCAGATCGGCCAGACCGGCAAGACGGTCGCGCCGAAGCTGTACCTCGCGGCCGGGATCTCGGGCGCGATCCAGCACAAGGTCGGCATGCAGAACTCGGAGAACATCGTCGCGATCAACAAGGACCCGAATGCGCCGATCTTCGAGTTCTCGGACCTCGGGATCGTGGGCGATCTCAACAAGATCCTGCCCAAGCTCACCGAGGCCGTGAAGGCCAAGAAGGGCTAGTCCCGATGGCCACAGCCCCGATCCAGTACCCGCCGCCGGTCGACTCCGCCAACGAGTTCGTCGGCGCGCCGACGGATCCCGAGGACGAGCGGATCGAGGTCGGCGTGGTGATCGTCGGCGGCGGCCCCGGCGGCCTCGCGTGCGCGATCCGCCTTACGCAGCTGCTCGCCGAGGACGAGACGCTGATGGAGTCGCTCGGCGAGGTGCCGGTGGCGCTGGTGGAGAAGGGCAAGAACGCCGGATCGCACCTGCTCTCCGGGGCGATGATGAACCCGTCCGCGATGAAGCGGCTGTTCCCGGACGTCGACGAGAGCGATTGGCCGACCTACGGAGCGGTGGACAAGGACACGGTCTATTTGCTTCCGAACTCGAAGCGGGCGATCCCGCTCCACCCGATCCCGCCGCCGTTCAAGAACCACGGGAACCACGTGACCTCGGTCGCCCAGCTCGGCCGCTGGATGGCTCAGCAGGCGGAGGAGGCGGGGGTCTACATCCTGAGCGAGACGTCGGGCCACAAGCTGCTCGTCGAGGACGGCCGCGTGGTGGGGGTGCGCTCGGGCGACAAGGGCCGCGGCCGCGACGGCCAGGAGCTGTCGAACTTCGAGCCCGGCTCGGACCTGATCGCGAAGGCCACTGTGCTCGCGGAGGGCACCGCCGGCCACCTCACCGGGGCGGCGATCCGTCACTTCGACATCGGCTCCGAGGACCCGCAGCAGTGGGAGCTCGGGGTGAAGGAGATCTGGGAGGTCGAGCAGCCGCTCGACCGCGTGATCCACACGATGGGCTGGCCGCTCAAGTTCGCGAAGAAGTACGGCGAGTTCGGCGGCTCGTTCATCTACCCGATGGGCGAGGACCGGGTCTCGATGGGCCTGGTGGTGGGGCTGGACTACAAGGACGCGCGCTTCTCCGTGCACGACGCGCTCCAGGAGCTGAAGGGCCA
>DASSOC010000094.1:0-2754 GCA_035700965.1 Solirubrobacterales bacterium | reverse complement strand
GTAAGCGCTCGCCGGAACCAGTCTTGTGCGGCTTGATAGTCTGGGAGGCGGACCAACTTGTTCGTCTTCTGGAGTCAGCCCATGCCTCGTTCCGCCAATCCCGCGTTGGAAAACCTCTGGCGTCGTCGGCTGCGGCAGCAGCCGGACAGCGGTCTGACGATCCGGCAGTTCTGCCAGCGCGAAGGCGTCTCGACCGTCTCCTTCCACGCCTGGAAGCGCCGCCTGGCGCTGCGTGCGGCGTGTCCCACCGCCTCCGCGGGCGCCTCGGTGTTCGTGCCTGTTCTGGTGCCCACCGTCCAGGATCGGCAACCACCCGGTTCCGCGACGCTGGTCACGATCCAGCTGGCCAACGGCGGGCAAATCCTGCTGCCCGTCTCCGCTGGTGTGGAACTGGTCCGCGAGGTCGTCGGCACCGTGGCACGCGCATCATTCACCCGGGAGGACCACTCATGCTGAGCGTCCCCCATGCCGTGCGGATCTTTCTCCATACTGAGGCCGTCGATCTCAGAAAGAGCTTCGACGGCCTCTCCGGACTCATCAGCCAGGCCTTCCCCAGGGAGGACCTTCTCTCCGGCCACCTGTTCCTGTTCCTCAACAGGCGACGGGATCGCATCAAGATCCTTTACTGGGACGCCGACGGGCTGGTCATCTGGTACAAGCGGCTCGAAGCCGGCAGCTTCGAGGTCCCCGGCACGACGGAAGCCGGCGGCGTCGAACTGCGACCGGCGCAACTGGCGATGATTCTCTCAGGAATCGATCTGCAAAGCGCGCGGCAACGCAAACGATTCCAGCGTGCCGGGTGAATCCGAAAAAACAGGAAGAAATTGGCCGCCAGGGAGGGCCATTCCCTGACCATGCGACGCTTATTCATATCATGAGCGTCGAACCAATCCTCCCCGACGACCCCGAGCAATGCCAGCGGTTGCTCCACGACCTGCTCCGCCGCAACGACCAGTTGCGGCGGCAGGCCGAAGAGGCCCAGCGCCAGGCCGGAGAGGCCCAGCGCCAGGCGGAGAAAACCGAGCGGCAAGCCGAGGAGGCACGGCGCCGCATCGTCGAACTGGAGCGTGTGCTCGAAGCCACCGCGGCCGACTACAGCCAACTCCAGCAAGAGCACGCCGAGCTGGCCGAGACCCTGGCGCTGCTCCGCCGCTACATCTTCGGCCCACGCCGCGAACGGCTCGTCGCCGACCCGAACCAGGGGCACCTGTTCGACCTCCACGAGGAGGCCATCGACGGCGATGCCGAAGCCAGGCCCGAGGCCGAGGCCGACACGCCCGCGCGGCAGCCCAGGACGGCGACCACGCGACGGCGGCCATCGCTGGAGCATCTCCCCCAGGTCCGCATCGAACACGACCTGCCCGAAGAGGAAAAGACCTGCTCCTGCTGCGGCGGCGTCAAAACACGCATCGGCGAGGACCTCTCCCGCGAGCTGGAATACACCCCGGCGCAGCTGGAAGTGAAGGTCCATGTCCTGCCCAAATACGCCTGCCCGAAATGCCGCGACGGCGTGGCCAGCCCGCCGGTGCCCGCCAAGCCCGTGCCGGGCGGGATCGCCGGGCCGGGCCTGGTCGCCTTCGTCCTGGTCGGCAAGTTCGCCGATCACCTGCCGCTCTACAGGCTCGAAGATATCTTGACACGCCACGGCGTCCACCTGGCCCGGAGCACCCTGTGCGACTGGGTCAAGACCGCCGCCGACCTGCTCGCGCCGCTGGCCGAGTTGCAGAAGGCGCGGGTGCTCCAGTCGCCGGTGATCTGGACCGACGACACCCCCGTGCTCGCCCTGACCGGCGCGACGCCCGGCAGCACCAAGGCGCGGTTCTGGGTCTACATCGGTGACGCCCACCACCCCTACAGCGTCTACGACTTCACCATGAGCCGCTCCCGCGACGGCCCGGCGTCCTTCCTGGCGGACTTCCAGGGTTACCTCCAGGCCGATGCCTATGGGGGCTACGACGGGATCTTCACCGGCTCCCACGGGAGGATCGTGGAAGTGGCCTGCTGGGCGCACGCGCGGCGGAAGTTCTACGACGCGCGGTCCCACGCCCCCCGCGAGGCCAACCAGGTGCTCGAGTGGGTCCGGCAACTCTACGACATCGAGGACCGGGGCCGCACGTTCGCGCCGGCGGAGCGTCACGCGCTGCGGCAGCGGGAATCGATACCGATCCTCGACCGGATCGAGGCGTACCTGGAGGAGCTGTCGCCGCGGGTGCTGCCGAAGTCGGCGTTGGGCAAGGCGCTGACTTACGCGCGGAACCAGCGTGCGGCGTTGCGGCGGTTTGCCGAGGACGGCCAGTTGACGATCGACAACAACATCTCGGAGCAGACCGTGCGGCCGCAGGCCATCGGCCGGAAGAACTGGGAGTTCCTCGGGAGCGAGGCGGCGGGTCGGCGCGCGGCGGTGCTGTTCACGATCCTCGCGGGCGCGAAGCGTCATCGTCTGGAGCCGTGGGCCTATCTGCGAGAGGTGCTTCTGCATTTGAGCGTGGGGCCGACGGCCCTGGAATCGTTGCTTCCGGACTGCTGGGCGGCGAGTCACCCGGAGCACGTACTGAGTCACCGTCTGGCCGAGTCGCGACGGAAGGCGGCACGTCAGCAGGCGAGGCGCCAGGCTCGCCGTGCGTCGCGTCCCAGGCCGTGAGGTCCCGCCTCCCTCTCCGCGTGGCCCCGGACGTGATGCGCGACCGGGCAAAGACCTGCCGCCCAGGCCGGGGTGCCGCTGCCGGCTATGGATGGGAAGGGCGAGCGCTTACC
>DASSOC010000093.1:0-63429 GCA_035700965.1 Solirubrobacterales bacterium | reverse complement strand
GCTGGGTCCGGTCGTCGACACGCTCGGCAATGGCGGCAAGGGCATCGCCTGGAACACCGAGGAGGAAATCCACGGCCTCGGCAAGCTGAACTATTCCGTGAACGATGGCGGCCCTACCAACGGCCGCCCCCGTATCGACAGCGATATCGACGCGGCCGAGCTGATCCTCAGCATGGCGCCGGAAACCAATGGCGAGGTTGCCGTCAAGGCCTGGGAGGCGCTCGGCAAGATCACCGGCCGCGACCATACGCACCTTGCACGAAGCCGCCAGGACGAGAAAATCCGCTTCCGCGACATCGTCGCGCAGCCGCGCAAGGTGATCTCGTCGCCGACATGGTCGGGAATCGACAGCGAGGAGGTGAGCTACACCGCCAACTACACGAACGTAAATGAGCTCCTCCCGTGGCGCACGCTGACCGGCCGCCAGCAATTCTACCAGGACCACACATGGTTCCGCGACTTCGGCGAGGGGTTCGCTCTTTATCGGCCGCCGATCGACACCCGCACCATCGCGGACATGCTGGGCAAGCGCGACAACGGATACCCCGAGATCGTGCTGAGCTTCATCACGCCGCATCAAAAGTGGGGCATCCATTCGACCTATACCGAAAACCTGATCCTGCTGACGTTGTCGCGCGGCGGACCGATCGTCTGGATTTCAGAAGTTGACGCCAAGAAGGCGGGCATCGTCGACAATGACTGGGTCGAGCTCTTCAACATCAACGGCGCGATCGCGTTGCGCGCGGTCGTCAGCCAGCGCGTCAAGGAAGGCATGTGCCTGATGTATCATGCGCAAGAAAAGATCGTGAACGTCCCGGGCTCGCAGATCACGGGGCAGCGCGGCGGCATTCACAATTCGGTTACCCGAACCGTGCTCAAGCCGACCCATATGGTTGGCGGCTACGCCCAGCTCGCCTACGGCTTCAACTATTACGGCACCGTGGGCTCCAATCGCGATGAATTTGTTATCGTTCGCAAACTTGCCAAAGTCGAGTGGCTCGATCATTCGAATCCTGTCGATCGGGCGCACGAGGAGGTTACGCAATGAAGATCCGTGCGCAGATCGCAATGGTGATGAACCTCGACAAGTGCATCGGGTGTCACACCTGCTCCGTCACCTGCAAGAACGTCTGGACCTCGCGGCAGGGCATGGAATACGCGTGGTGGAACAACGTCGAGACGAAGCCGGGCGTTGGCTATCCGAAAGATTGGGAAAACCAGGAGCGCTGGCGCGGCGGCTGGGAACGCCGCAAGAGCGGCAAGATCGTCCCCAAGCAGGGCGGCCGCTGGGCGGTTTTGGCGAAAATCTTTGCGAATCCGAATTTGCCGGAGATCGACGACTATTATGAGCCGTTCACCTTCGATTACGAGCACCTGAACGTCGCGCCTGAATTGCCGACCGCACCCGTGGCGCGGCCCCTCTCGCTCGTCACCGGACGGCCGATGGACAAGATCGAATGGGGCCCGAACTGGGAGGAGATTCTCGGCGGCGAATTCGCCAAACGCTCGCAAGACTACAATTTCGAGGCGGTGCAGAAGGACATCTACGGCCAGTTCGAAAACACCTTCATGATGTACCTGCCGCGCATCTGCGAGCACTGCCTCAATCCAAGCTGCGTCGCCTCCTGCCCGTCCGGCTCGATCTACAAGCGCGAGGAAGACGGCATTGTCCTCATCGACCAGGACAAATGCCGCGGCTGGCGCATGTGCGTGTCCGGCTGCCCTTACAAAAAGATTTATTACAATTGGACGTCCGGGAAAGCGGAGAAGTGCATTTTCTGCTTTCCCCGCATCGAGGCCGGCCAGCCCACGGTGTGCTCCGAAACCTGCGTCGGGCGCATTCGCTATCTCGGAGTCCTGCTCTACGATGCCGACCGGATCGAGGAAGCGGCAAGCGTCGAAGAGCCACAAGACCTCTACGAGGCGCAGCTCTCGATATTTCTCAACCCGAACGATCCCGAGATCGAGGCGCAGGCGCTTGCCGACGGCGTGCCTCACGCCTGGATCGAAGCCGCCAAGCGCTCGCCAACCTACAAGATGGCGGTCGACTGGCGCATCGCTTTTCCGCTTCATCCCGAATATCGCACTCTGCCGATGGTCTGGTACGTGCCGCCGCTCTCGCCGATCGTCAACTCGATGGAGACCGACGGCTACGAGGCCGACCCCGACGCGGTCTTCCCGGCGATCGAGCGGATGCGGATCCCGGTCGACTACCTGGCCAACCTGCTGAGCGCCGGCGACCCCGAGGTGATCCGCGGCGTCCTGCGCCGCCTCGCGGCGATGCGCGCGCACATGCGAAAGCGCGAGGTGCTGGGCGAGCACGACACCGATACGCCAGCGGCGGTGGGGATGGACGTGGAGGACGTCGAGGACATGTACCGGCTGCTGGCGATCGCCGACTACGACGATCGCTACGTGATCCCCGAAGCCCACACCGAGCTGGCCGACCGGCTGATGGAGCAGCAGGGAACCTGCGGCCTCGACTTCGAGGGCGGGCCCGGCAACTGCGGCATGGTCGTGCCCGAATCCGAAGCCGACACCGAGGGCTTCATGCTCGAGTCCGAGGAATCGGTTCAGATCGACCTGATCAAGATGGCCGGCGACCGGCGTCGCCGCGACGGCGAGGAGGCCTGATGGCGCGGGCGCGGCGCCGCGAGCGGGCCGCGAGCGTCTACAAGCTCTGCTCGCTGCTGCTGCTCTACCCCGACGAGGAGCTGACGGCCGCCCGCCCGCAGCTGCACGCCGCCGTCGCCGATCTGCCGCGGGGCGCGGCCGCCGCGGCGCTGGAGCGATTCCTCGCCTGGTGGGAGGCGGCGGGACCCGAGGAGGCCGCCCAGCACTACGTCGAGACGATCGACCTCAACAAGCGCTCAGGGCTCTACCTGACCTTCTACTCCGACGGCGACAAGCGCGAGCGCGGCAGCGCCCTGCTGCGGCTGAAGCGCCTCTACCGCGCCGCGGGCCTGCCGCTGGAGGGAACCGAGCTGCCCGACTACCTGCCGGTGATGCTCGAGTTCGCCGCCGCGGCGCCGGACGGGCGGGGCGAGATCGTCCTGCGCGAGCACCGCGCCGCCCTGGAGCTGGTGCGGCTCAGCCTCCACGACCTCGGCAGCCCCTACGCGCACCTGCTGGAGGCGGTCTGCGAGACGGTGGGCGCCCCCTCCGCCGCCGAGCGGGCGCAGGTCAGCCGGCTGGCGGCCGGCGGGCCGCCGCAGGAGCTGGTCGGCCTCGAGCCCTTTGCCCCGCCCGAGGTGATGCCGAGCGCGGAGGCAAGGCGGTGAGCGCCGGCGAGGTCCTGCTCTGGATCATCCTGCCCTACGTGGCGATCACCACCTTCGTCGTGGGGCACTGGTGGCGCTACCGCACCGACCAGTTCGCCTGGACCAGCCGCTCGACCCAGCTCCTCGACCGCAGCGTCCTCGGCTGGGCCAGCCCCGCCTTCCACTACGGCGCCCTCGCCGCGGTCGGCGGCCACGTCGTCGGCCTCTGCATCCCCGCGGGGCTGACCGATGCGCTGGGGATCTCCGAGAGCGCCTACCGCTGGTTCTCGGCGATCGCCGGCGGCATCGCCGGCGCGGTGACGCTGGTCGGCTTCGTCGGCCTGGTCTACCGGCGCATCGCAAGCCCGCGGGTGCGGCGGGCGACGACCAGGATCGACATCGCCACCTACCTGCTGCTGACGGTGCTGATCCTGATGGGCTGCGCGATGACCTTCGGCTACAACCTCGCCGCCCACAGCCCCTACAACTACCGCCCCTCGATCGGCGAGTGGTGGCGCTCGATCTTCTACCTCAACCCGAAGGTCGACGCGATCGAAGGGGCGCCCCTGCTCTACCAGCTGCACGCGATCGTCGCCTGGTCCTTCTGGGCGCTCTTCCCCTTCAGCCGCCTCGTCCACGCCTGGTCGATCCCCCTCGCCTACCTCGGCCGTCCCTACATCCTCTACCGCCGCCGCTTCGGCTCGTAAACGGGTCCGGGCCCTGCGGCCACTCCCTGGCGACCCGCATCGGCGCCGGCGGGCCGCCGGAACGCTCAAGGTTCCACAAGTGCTTCGACTCCGGCCCGATCGGTGCGAGCCTTGCCCGACCAGCGGTGAAGGGTCCCGCCGATCTTCGTTTCGCAGCTGAGCAGGGAGACAAGGCAGCGGACCGTGGCGACGATCCCGTCCTCGGTGCTGCGCAGCGCGAATCGCACTTTGCCTTCGCTGACCGCCCCGTCGGCGATCGGGTACACGCCGCCCGGCGTCACCGCGGCGACCGCCTGCCACGGCCCGAGCAGCCCCGGCCCGACGACGGTGTAGGCGACGTCGCGGTCGGTGTATTCCCCGCACCCGGTCTTGCCGTCGCCTTCGCGGACCGGTCCGGCGGAGGCGTCGTCGCGGACCAGGACGAACGAGCCTTCGCGGCTGTCGATCACGTAGGCGTCGCCGTCTCCTCCGACCTCGAACCGGTCTTCGGCAGAGACCAGTTGCCGGTCCCGGATCATCGGCAACGCGAATTCGGCCGCCTGTTCGAGCAGGAACACGGGGTGGTCGAGGCCGTCGAAGGCGAGCGCGATCCCCCTCAAGTTGCCTTCGCAGTAGCTGGGCGCGTACCACGAGTCAGGTAGACCGGGGATCGGGCGGGCCGGCCCGGGGCAGCCGGCGACGTCGAAGCCGAGCGCCTCCATCAGCCCGGGTTCGAGGCCGTGCACTTCATGCCAGGCCAGGGCCAGCGCCTCCCGCTGGGGTTCGGGGACCCCGACCGGGAGGTACCGGCTGCTGCAGTCTTCGCTCCCGATCTTGGTGTGGTGGGTGTTTTCGTGGTTCCCGTTGCCGCCCTTGCCTTCGTGCGGGTGTTCCGGCATCACCGTGCTCCCGAGGGCGCCGGCGACCGCGATCAGGCTGACGGCGAAGGTCGAGCACCAGAGTGCCCAGCTTGTGTGGCTGAGGTTGCCGTCCTCGGTGTCCCGTCCGTTGAGCTTCTCGCGGAACGCGTCGACGGTGTCGTCCTTGACCTGCGCGAGACGGCTGTCGAGCTCGACCCATATGAACGAGCCGCGGATCACGTCCGTGGCCCGCGGCGCCCGGTATCCCGTCTTCTCCTTCAGGGCTTCGCGATCAATCTCTACCTGGGTCGCCGACCAGAACAGGAACCCGGCGCTGAGCAGCCAGATGCCGGCGAGCACGGAGAGCTTCGGGTCGGGGAGGAGGTCGAGTACGCCGACGCCGCAGGTCCAGGCGACGAGAAGGGCGAATTCCACCCAGGTGGCGCGCGCGAGGCCGATCGAGAAGTAGCGCTCGTAGAGGTGCAGGAAATGGTGGCAGAGGAGCAGTGCCCAGCCGACCTGGTAGGTGAGGGTGAGCAGATGCGAGAGGCCTTCCCAGCCCCCTGACTTGAAGGCCGAGCCACAGAGGACGACGGTCGCCGACCCGATCGCCGTCGCCGTCCTCCGGCCGATCGGAATCTTGGGTACGTCTCCTTGAAGCCACGATTTCACCACGATCTCCCCCTCTGTTGATCGGGTTGACTGGCGAGTCAACCAGCCCGATCTTCCACCCCCTCCCGGGCCGTGTAAACGCCGTTCCCAATCAGGTACTGACCATGCGTAGGACGACCGCTTTCAATACGGTGGTTCACCTCGACGATGCACCGGAACATGGAGAGACCCAGGGGATGAGAAGGTCAGAGAGGATCCATCAGGTGATCGCCGCGGTCTCGAAAGAGGGCCCGCTGACCTTCCCCGACCTCGTCGACCGCCTTCCCGATATCCAGGACAAGGACCACCTGCGGAAAGAAATCGTCGCCGACGCCGTGGCCGCGGAGATCCTGATCGCTGACACGAGAAAGCATTGGGACCTGCCGAAGGCGCTGACGGCGCGGAAGGGCAACGCGACCCATTACGTGGGCGTGGGCCGCGAGGTCGGTTGCGTCTTGGGAATCAGCGTAGGGCGGACGTACTTCGCGCTCGGCGTGGCCGACTCCAACGGCCGCCTGTTCTCGAAGCACGATCGTGAGGTGTCGAAGGAGGAGGGGGCGAACGCCGCGGACGCGCAGGCTAAATACGTGCAAGGGCAGATCGTTGTGTATACGCGGAACGAGGACGTCGTCGGCGAGTCGCTCCTGTGCGAGATAGCGGGCGCGGCGAAGGAATGGATGCAGGAAGTGGAGGTCGAACCGCACGAGGTCCGTGGCGTGACCATCGGCCTTCCTGTACCCGTCAGCACGACGCAGAGCAAGCTCTTGACCAAGTCGCTCGAGACCCCCCTCTCCAGCGTCCCCCATATCGCCTCGAGCTTCGAAGAGGAGCTCGGGGAGGACTTCACCAGCCTCCAGAAAGTGATCGTCTCCAACGACGCCGACATCGCCGCCCGCGCCGAGGTCCGCTACGGCGAGGCGTACGGCATGAAGGACGTCGTCGTCGTCCATGCTGCCTACGGAATCGGCGCCGGTGTCCTCGCCGAGGGCAAAGTCCTGCGGACCACGGCCGGTGGTGGGATCGGCGAGGTTGGCCACTGCGTGCCGACGATCGGCCGCGACCGCGGTCAGCGCTTCGGCCTTCTCCCGCTGTCCGTCGAGCACCCCGTCTACAGGTGCGCATGCGGCCAGCTGGGGCACCTGGAGGCGCTCGCCGGAGGCAGCGCGATCATCAAGCGCCTCAAGCACTCCCCCGAGGTCTATCCCAAGCCACCCGAGGCTCTGGCCAAGCTCCTGGAAGACGAGAAAGCCAACGACGCGGACGTGCTCGAAGCAATCCTCCGCGCCGCCTTCGGCAGCCCGGCCTGGAAACCAGGTCGCGCTGCGGTCCTCGATGCCGCTCACCTGATTGGCGGCGGCGTCCACACCCTCACCCACGTTTTCCGTCCCGAAGCCGTCTACCTGGGCGGCAAGCTGAGCGAGGCCGGCAACGCCTTTCTCAAAGAGGTCCAGGGCGGCTTCACCAAATGCGGTCCGCTGACCGGCTACGAACCGAAGATCGCCCTCGGCACCGCCGGCAGCCAGTTCGGCCGCCGCCACGTGATGGTCCGGGGGGCGGCGATGACCGCGGTGCGAGGAACCGAGAGCTTGGTCGACGTCGAGAGGATCGAGGAAAAGCTGGCTGCCGTTCCGGAGGACGACTGGCAATGACCCAGCGTCCCAGCGCTCACCGCAGCGAGAACAGGTCCAGGGTGCCGCTGCCGCTGTGGTCGTTGCCGTCGCCCTCAGGCTCGGCGATATGGCCGTCGACGACGATCGGGCTGTTCCAGTGGCCGGGGGCGCCGGGGAGATGGGCGATCGGCTTCGGCGAGTCGGGCGCGTAGACCTCGATGCCGCCGCCTTCCGGTTCGTAGACGTACAGCAGGCCGCCGGCGAAGATCGGGCTGGTGCCGGCGGTTTCGTTTTCCCAGCGCTTGTGGAGGCGGCCGTTGCGCAGCGCGTAGGCAGCGGTGGCGGAGAAGTCTGCGACGAACACGCTCGTCGCCCTGCCGTGGTGCCAGACCGCCGGTTGCGTGAAGAGCATGTCGCCGCCCGGCGTCGGCAGCGTCTGGGCTTCGCCGCCGAGGCGGTTCGTCGAGCCGGGCCGGTGGCCGTTGAGGCGGGCGAGGCGGAGGACCCGGATGAGGCCGTCCTTGCCGGCGACCATCGCCCGGCCGTGGCCGAGCAGGGCCGGCGCGCTGGAGCCGAGGTCGACGTCGCCCGCGTTCAGCTGCGCCTGGTTGCGCGGCGTGAAGGCCTGGCGCAGGCGCAGGCCCGGGAAGCGCAGCTCGAGGACGCTGTCGCCGAAGTAGCGGCGGCCGTCCCAGGTCGCGTTGCCGGTCGAGACGAGGACGCGCCGCCCGCCCGGCTCGACCACGGCACCGCCGCGCGAGAGGATCGCCGAGTCGCTCTGCGGACAGCTGCGGGGCACGAGGATCGTGCGGCGCCCGGCGCAGAGCGTGTTGAAAACCGCGTCGATGCGACCGGAGGCGCGCGAGATCGCGACCAGGTGGCCCTGGTAGGTCGGCGCGTCGCCGATGTAGCCGCCGGTCGCGGCGAGGACGTCGGGCCCGTCGAGGTTGAGCGCGGTGGCGAGTTTCTCCCGCGTCGGGTCCCTGGTGATCCGCACCGGCCAGTGTCCGCGGCCGGCCTCGTGCCCGCTGGCTAGCGAGAGCTTGTGGACGAGCCCGTCGGGCGAGGCTGCGTAGACGAAGCGGCGGCCGGGGTCGGCGAGCGGGGAGGCGGTGGTGATCTGCGCGCTGCCGGCCAGGCGCCCGTAGCTCTTCGGCGTGAAGGTCCACAGGATCGACCCCGAGCTCGCGTCGAGCGCGAGCGTCCGCCCGTAGGTGGTGGTGAGGACGAGGACGTCGTGGCTGCCGCCGCGAACCCGCACCCCGTGCAGGTAGATCGGCGAGGAGTCGACGGTGCCGGGCAGCGAGACCCGGCGCGAGCGCAGGTGCCCGACGTTGGCTGCCGTGATCCCGGTCGGCCGGCCGGTCGCGTCGCTGCGCTGCGGGTCCAGTCCGAACTCCGGCCAGTCGGTGAGGACCGCGCCGTGCGGGGGAGCGCCTGCCGCCGATCCCGCCGCCCCGGCGCTGGAGCCGGTGTCGGCCGACCCCGAGCCACAGGCGCTGAGGAGGAGCGCGGCGGTGAGCAGGGAGATCGCGGACGCGCGCATCCCCTCTGTCTACCCCTCATCGGTCATTTGAGCGCACCATCCTGTGCTCGAGTGACCGCCGGATCTTCGAGCGGGGGGCCGTCGCGCGCGGTACTTCTACCGCGCGCGACGGGGATCACCCCCCGCTCTTGAAGTAGGCCGCGTTGATCTCGACGTACTTCGTCCACTCTTTGGGGACCATGTCCTGCGGATAGATGGCGTCGACCGGGCAGGCCTCGACGCAGGCGTCGCAATCGATGCACTCGTCGGGGTCGATGTAGAGCATCTCGTGCTGCTCGTAGTTCGCCTCGTCAGGGGTCGGATGGATGCAGTCGACCGGGCAGACCTCCACGCATGAGTTGTCCTTGGTTCCGATGCACGGCTCGGTGATCACATAGGCCATCGCGTTCCTCCAGCTTTTGTTTGCACATCGAGAGTGGAGAAAGTAGCAGGAACCGGAAACATGCTTTACACAGGCTGGCTGTGTAAAGTTGGCTCATGGACCTGCCCCCGCCCGCCGAGGGCCCTCTCGCCCAGCCGACGCGCGCCCAGATCTTCTCCTTTCTCGTCGAGCGCCGGGGACCGGCCGGAACCGAGGAGATAGCCCGGCACTTCGGGCTCCACCCCAACGGCGTGCGCCGTCACCTCGAGCGGCTCGAGGAGGGCGGCCTCGTCACCCGCGGCCGGCTCGCGAGCGGCCAGGGCCGCCCGCGCGACAGCTGGGCGGTCTCGCCCGAGGCCGATCCCGGCGGGCAGAGGCCGCGGGCCTACGGGGACCTGGCCGGCTGGCTCGCCCGGGCGATCCCGCCGACGCCGGACCGGATGCGCGAGGTTGAGCGCGCCGGCCAGGAGATCGGCCGCGAGCTGGCGCCGGCCGGTGGCGAGGATCCGACCACCGCCTTTCGCGACACGTTTGTCGCTCTCGGCTTCCAGCCCAGGCTCGACGTCAAAGCCGAGGGCGGGTTCACCTGCTCGCTCGGCAACTGCCCGTACCGGAGCTCGGTGCGGGAGAACGCCGAGGCCGTCTGCGCCCTGCACCGGGGGATCACGGCGGGACTGCTCGCCGAGCTCGATCCCGAGGCGAGGCTGGTGCGGTTCGAGCCGCACGACCCCGAGCGGGCCGGCTGCCTGGTCGAGGTGGACGGCGGAGCATCGGCATGAGCTCCGCGGCGGGCACCCGCCGCTGCCGGCAGCGACCGCAGAGCCGGCGCGAGGGCGACCTGCGGCCGACCGACATCGTCGCTGCGTTCTTCATCTGCGGCATCGCCTTCCTCCTCGCCGCCGCGGCGGCCGGAATCGTGCAATGGCTCTCGCCCTGGCCGTGGGGCCGCTGGCTGGCGCTTCACCTCGCCTTCGTCGGCGGCGTCTCCCAGCTCGTGCTCGGCGCCAGCCAGTTCTTCGCCGGCGCCTTCCTGGCCACCGATCCGCCGCCGCGCCCGCTGGTCCGCGCGCAGTTGCTGTGCTGGAACGCGGGAGCGATCCTGCTCGCCATCGCGATCCCCAACGGCGCCGGGACCGCGATCTGGCTCGCGGTCGTCCTTCTCCTCGGCGGCCTCTCGGCCTGGGGGGCCGCGGTCCTGGCGATGCGCCGGCGCTCGCTGCGGCGATCGCCGTGGGCGACCCGCTGGTATGCCAGCAGCGCGCTCTGCCTCGGCTTCGGCGTGATCGCCGGGTCGCTGCTCGCGCACGGAACCCTGTGGACCCACGGCAACCTGCTGGGCGCCCACATGGCGCTCAACCTGGGCGGCTGGTTCGGCGCCGCCATCGTCGGCACCCTCCACACCTTCTACCCGTCGCTGACCTCCACCCAGCTCCGCTACCCGCAGCTCCAGCCGCCCACCTTCACCGCCTGGACCGGTGGCGTGGCCGCGCTCGCGGTCGGCTACGGCTGGGCCCTGACGCCGCTCGCGGTCGCGGGCTGGCTTCTGCTCGCGGCCGCCGCCTCGCTCCTGCTCGTCAACCTCCTGGCCTGCCTGAAGCAGTCGCCGCGGCCGCTCTCCCTTCCCGCCCTCCTCGTCGGCGTCGCCCAGCCCTTCCTTCTCGCCGCCCTGCTGCTGGCGGCGATCGTCGCCCTCGACCAGGGCCCCGCCAGCGCGCTCACCGGCTCCGCGCGCGAGTCGTTCGGGACCCTGCTCGTCGTCGGCTGGATCGGGCTCACCGTCGTCGGCTCCCTGCTGCACCTGCTCGCGGTCGTCAGCCGCGTGCGCGGCGGCTTCACGGCACGGATGCCGATCGCCCGGCCGCGGTTCGACTCCGGCATCGCCGCCGTGGCGGCCGCCGGCGTCGCCGGGCTGGCCCTCTCGCAGGCCATCGACCTCGACAGCTGGGCGCTCCTCGCCAGGATCGCCCTGCTCCTCGCTTACGGAACGCTGGCCGGGCTGGTTGCCGCTCGGGCGGGCCGGGTACTGCGCTCGGCAAGGCCGAGTGTCTGACCCCGCAGATCTGTTATTTTCCCACTTTCGATGTGAAATCGACCCCGAAGGACGCTTGTGGCAAGCACGGCGCTTCAACCATCGACTGAGGGCATCGCCGGGCAGGCAGAGCAGGAGTTCGGCATCTCGGGGGAGGAGCTGGCGGCGAAGTGGCTGCGCGGGCTGCTCGGGGCGCTCACCGGCGCGGCCCTGGGGTTCGGCCTGGTCGTCGCGCTGCGGGCGATCTCGGGCCTGCCCACCTTCCAGACCGAACAGACGGGCTACCCGCACGTCGTCGTCCCGGTCATCACCGGAGCCTTCGGGTTCCTGATCGGCTTCGGCACGCTCAGCTACTGGATTCGCTGGGCGCTGGGGGAGCCGACCCGGCCGGAGGACCACGCCAGCCACGGTGCCGCCACCTGGCGCGACTACTTCACTTTCAACACCGATCACAAGGTGATCGGCATCCAGTACATCTGCACCACCTTCTTCTTCTTCTTCGTCGGCGGGCTGCTGGCGATGCTGATCCGCGCCGAGCTGGCCCAGCCCGGCACCCAGATCGTCGGCGCGGCGAGCTACAACTCGCTCTTCTCCGCCCACGCGGCGATCATGATCTTCCTCTTCGTGATCCCGGTCTTCGCCGGGATCGCCAACTACGTGCTGCCGCTGATGCTCGGCGCCCCCGACATGGCGTTCCCGCGCCTCAACGCGCTCAGCTTCTGGCTCCTGCCCTTGGCGGGGATCATCTTCCTCTCGAGCTTCCTCGTTCCCGGCGGCGCCTTCGACGCCGGCTGGACCGGCTACGCGCCGCTCTCGACCGGGGCGCCGCTGGGCCAGTCGTTCTTCAACATCGGCGTCCAGTTCGCCGGCTTCTCCTCGATCCTCGCCGCGCTGAACTTCCTGGTCACGATCATCACCATGCGGGCGCCGGGGATGAGCTTCTGGCGCATGCCGCTGCTCGCCTGGGCCAACCTCGCCACCTCGCTGCTGGTGATCGCCGCCACGCCCTTCATCGCCGGGGTGCAGTTCATGGTCCTCTTCGACCGCATCCTCCACACCAACTTCTTCGACTTCGCGGCCGGCGGCGACGTCGTCAGCTACCAGCACATCTTCTGGTTCTACTCGCACCCGGCCGTCTACATCATGATCATCCCCGGCTTCGGGATCATCAGCGAGGTCATCTCCACCAACTCGCGCAAACCGATCTTCGGCTACCGCCTGATGTCGCTCTCGCTGATCGCGATCATCGTCCTCAGCTACTCGGTCTGGGCGCACCACATGTTCGTCGCCGGCATGTTCAGCTGGCTGCGGGTGCCGATGATGCTGACCTCGGTCCTGATCGCGGTGCCGACCGGGATCAAGATCTTCTCCTGGCTGGGGACGCTCTTCTTCGGCAAGGTCCACCTGCGCTCGACCTCGATGCTGTTCGCCCTCGGCTTCATCGCCAGCTTCATCGTCGGCGGGATCAGCGGGGTGATGCTGGCGATGGTGCCGATCGACATCCACGTCACCGACACCTACTTCATCGTCGCCCACATCCACTTCGTCCTCTTCGCCGGCTCCGTCTTCACGATCTTCGCCGGCATCTATTACTGGTACCCGAAGATCACCGGCCGGATGTACGACGAGAAGCTCGGCCGGGTCCACTTCTGGCTGACCCTGGTCGGCACCTGGGGGACCTTCCTGCCGATGCACTGGATCGGGATGGACGGGATGCCGCGCCGGGTCGCCGACTACGCCGCCCAGTTCGGCGACTGGAACCTGCTGATCTCGGTCTTCGGCTTCCTGCTCGGCGCCGCCCAGCTGGTCTTCCTCTACAACATGGTCGTCAGCTGGCGCTTCGGTCCGCGGGCGCCGGCGAACCCCTGGCGGGCGAAGACGATCGAGTGGCAGGTCTCCTCGCCGCCGCCGCGCTTCAACTTCGAGCGGATCCCCCGCGTCGTCGGCGGCCCGTACGAGTACGGGGTGCCGGGTGCCGTGCACGCCCTGCTGGAGGAGGAGGCGGTCGCGAAGAAGCCCCCGAGCAAAGTAAGCCCCGTGGTTTAACTTCGACCGCTTGCCACGGCTCTCCCAGATCGCCGTCGACGTCCGGCCGCTGCGCGAGTCGCGTGATTTCCGCCTCCTCACCGCCGGCTCGCTGATCACCGGCCTGGGGACGCAGGCGACGCTGGTCGCCCTGCCCTACCAGGTGTTCACGCTGACCGGCTCGGCCTTCCTCACCGGGCTGCTCGGCGCCGCCGAGATCGTGCCGCTGGCCGCCGGCTCCTTATATGGAGGCGCCCTGGCCGACCGCTTCGACCGGCGCGGGATGCTGCTCGCCTGCCAGCTGGCGCTGGTCGCGGCGGCGGCGCTCCTCTGCCTGGCGGCGGCCCTGGGCAGCCCGGCGGTCTGGATCGTCTTCGGGCTCGCCGCCGCGACCGCCGGCGCCTCGGCGGTCGAGCGGGTGGTGCGGGCGGCGATCGTCCCGAACACGGTGCGGCCGCAACGGCTGCGCGGCGCGCTCTCGCTCACCTACGGCCTCTACCAGCTGACCCAGGTGGTCGGGCCGGGGGTCGGCGGCCTGCTGATCGCCGGCTTCGGGATCGCCGTTCCCTACGGGGCGGACGCCGTCAGCTGCCTCGGGATGGCCGGCGCGGCGGCGGCGATGTCGGCGCAGCCGCCGCACGCGGTCGCCGAACACGAGCCGGTCGGCCGCTCGATCCGCAGCGGCCTGCGTTTCGTCCGCGGCCTCAAGGCGCTGCTGGGCAGCTTCGTGATCGATCTCTCGGCGATGACCTTCGGCATGCCGCGCGCCCTCTTCCCCGTCCTCGCGCTCACCGTCTACGGCGCCGGCGCCGCCGGGACCGGCCTCCTCTACGCCGCCGTCGCCTTCGGCTCGATCGTCGCCGCGCTGACCACCGGCTGGCTGATCGGCGCCCGCTACCTCGGCCGCATCGTCCTCGTCGCCGTCGCCCTCTGGGGGATCTTCATCGCCGCCGCCGGCCTCGTCGATTCGATCTGGCCGGCGGCTGCGCTCTTCGCCCTGGCCGGCGCCGCCGACAGCGTCAGCGCCGTCTGCCGCAGCACGATCTCCCAGACCCTCACCCCGGACCGCATGCGCGGCCGCATGACCTCGGTCTTCAGCCTCGTCGTCGCCGGCGGCCCCCGCCTCGGAGACATCGAGTCCGGCACCGTCGCCGCCCTCACCTCGCCCGCCTTCTCGGTCGTCTCCGGCGGCCTCGCCTGCCTCGCCTCGGTCGGCCTGATCGCCGCCTCCTTCCCCCAGCTCGCGGCCTACGACGGCGACGCCGTCGGCGCCGGCGAGGTCGGGGTGGAAGAGCTCGAGCTGGCGGCCGAGCGCACCGAGGCGGCCGAGCTGGGTTGAGATGCAGCCCATCCGACTTCGGACCCACCCGGATGGGCCGAAAGTCGGCTGCGGCTCCCACCCCGTGGGGGCGGTCAGAAGAGCGTCGCCGGCTCGCTGCCGCGGCGCTCGAGCTCGAGCAGCGCTCGCTTGCGCTCCAGCCCTCCCCCGTAGCCGACGAGCGAGCCGTCGGCGCCGATCACGCGGTGGCAGGGGACGACGATCGCGATCGGGTTGCGGCCATTGACGGCGCCGACGACGCGGGCCCGCTGCCACGGCTCGACCCCGGGACCGAAGAGCTCGGGGTCGATCCTGGCCGCCAGCTCACCGTAGCCGGCGGTCTCGCCGTAGGGGATCTCGAGCAGCTGCCGCCAGACCGCGGTCTCCAGGTCGGTTCCACGAAGGTCGAGATCGAGATCGAACCCTTCCCCTTCGCCGGCGAAATAGGCGTCGAGCTGCTCGGTCACGCCGGCTAGCGGCCGCTCCGTCGCCTCGCGCGGGACGCGCCCGTGCCCCGGAAACCTGAGGTCGGTCAGACCCTGCGGGCCGGCCACCAGCGTCAGCGGCCCGAGCGGGCTTTCGTGGACGGTCCAGGCGCTCTGCATCTCCAGATACAACGTCGCAGAGGCCCAAGACGTGAGATCGCCGCCCTCGCAAGCCCGGCCTCTTCGGCCGCTTGAAGGACTTGAAACACTTTGGAGCGTGGGTGACCGGGACGTATTCCTGCAGAAGCGGATCCTCGACTGGTCGCGGGACCTGCCCGACTGGCAGCGCGGCCTGCTGCGCAAGCTCTGCGACGGGCCGCTGGACGAGGCGGGGCGGGCGGAGGTGCTGGCGGCGCTGCTCGGTGAGCCGGGCTCGCGGCCGCTGCCGCCGCTGGAGCTGGCCAACCTGCCCGCCGACGAGGCCGACTACGGGACGGTCGAACTGCGGCAGATCCGCAACCTGCGCAACGTCAACAGCCTCGCCGGCGAGCAGACGCTGAGCCTGCGCCCCGGCCTCAACGTCGTCTTCGGCGAGAACGGGGCGGGCAAGAGCGGCTACGGCCGGCTTTGCCGCCGGGTCTGCCGGGCGGCCGAGGTGGGTGAGGTGCTCCACGACGTCTTCGATCCCGGCAAGGCCGAGGCGCCGCAGACGGCCGAGTTCGTGCTGGCGGTCGACGGTGAGGAGCGGGTGATCGAGGTCGATCTCGGCGAGGAGCCGGCGCGGGTCCTCTCGGCGATCACCGCCTTCGACGCCAGCTGCGCCGAGTTCTGCCTCACCAGGCAGAACACGATCGAGCACACGCCGCGGGCGCTGCGGCTGCTGAAGGAACTGGCCGGGGCGCAGGACCAGCTGGCCGCCGAGCTGGAGCGGCAGATCGGCGAGCGGAGCGAGGGCCTGCCGGCGCTGCCGGAGCTGGACGACGCGGAGGCGGCGGCGCTGCTGGAGCGTGTTCGCGCGGGCGAGGCCTCGCCGCGGGAGGTCGAGGCGTTCGCGCGCCTCGACGAGGCGGAGGCGCGGGAGCTGCGCGAGCTCGAGCAGGCCGAGGCGACGATCCTCACCGACCAGAGCGAGGCGCTGGAGCGGGCGGCGCGCAAGCGGACCGATGCGGCCGTGCGGCTCGCCGACGAGCTGGAGGACGCCTGGGGTCGCTTGGACGCGGCGGCGCTGGCGGAGATCGCCGAGCTGCGCAGCCGCCTCGCGAGCGCCGCCGCCGCGGTCGACCAGGTGGCCGCCGAGGCCTTCGCCGACCAGCCGCAACCGGGAACCGGCGGCGAGGGGTGGCGGCAGATGTGGGAGGCGGCGCGGCGCTTCGTCGAGAGCGAGGGCGGCGCCTTCCCCGACGACTCCGAGGGCGCGACCTGCCCGACCTGCCAGCAGGAGCTCTCGGCGGCGGCGCGCGAGCGGATGCAGCGGTTCGAGGCCTTCGTCTCCGGCGCCCTGCGCGAGCAGGTGCGGCTTGTCGACCGGGCGCTCACCGAGCACCTGGAAGGGCTGCCCGACCTGGGGGCGCTGGCGCGCGGCGCCGAGCTTGCCGTGGCGGCCGCCGGCGAGGAGCTCGAGGGCACGGCGACCGCGGCACTCGAGGCGCTCGCCGACCGCCTCGCGATCGCCACCGGCCAGGCGGAGCCGGCGCTCAGCGCCTCGCTCGATCTCAAGCCGCTGCGCGACTACGCCGCCGTCCAGATCGCCGAAGCCGAAGGTTTCGCGGTCCTGCGCAACGAGGGGGAGCGCGCCCGGATCGAGGGGCGGCTGCGCGAGCTGCGCGCCCGGCGGCAGGTCGCCGGGGCGCTGCCGCAGGTCCTGGGACACCTCGGAGGGCTGCGGGCGATCGCCGCGCGCGAAGCGGCGCGCCAGGAGCTCTCGACGACGACGATCTCGCACCGGATCCGCGAGCTCAGCAAGCTGGCGATCACCGACCGGCTGAAGGAGGCGCTCGCGCAGGAGATCGGCGAGCTCGATCCGCTCGCCGCGCGGGTCGAGCTGAAGGGCTCGGCCAGCAAGGGCAAGCCCGCCGTCCAGTTCAAGCTGCGCAGCGGCGGCCGCCAGCGGGTCGCCAAGGTGCTCAGCACCGGCGAGCAGACGGCCCTCGCCAACGCCTTCTTCCTCGCCGAGCTGCGGGTCGCCAGCGAGCGCAGCGCGATCGTCCTCGACGACCCGGTCTCCTCCCTCGACCACCAGCGCCGCGAGCACGTCGCCGCCCGCCTCGTCGAGGAAGCGCGGCGGCGGCAGGTCGTCGTCCTCACCCACGACCTCGTCTTCGTCTACTACCTGCAGGAGAAGGCCGAGGAGCTGGGCGTCGAGCTGCACGGGCAGGCGCTGGAGCGCCGCTACCACGAGGTCGGCGTCGTCTCCGCCGACCTCCCCTGGGAGGCGCGCTCGCCGATGGAGCGGGCAAAGGCCCTGGCCACGAGCTGAAGAGCCGCCTCAGGCCCCTATATAAGGGGAACGACCCGCTCTACGAGCGCGAAGCGCAGCGCTGGAAGCTGGAGCTGCGCAAGAGCTACGAGCGGATGATCGAGGTCTACGTCCTCGGCGGCACCGTCGAGCGCCAGGCTCGCAACATCCGCGTCCGCAACCTCCACAAGGTCCGCTGGACCCCGCAACTGGCCCAGGAGATCGACGCCGCGATCAAGGAGCTCTCCGGCGGCGCCCACGAGGAACCGCTCGCCGGCCAGCGCGCCGCCCTGACGCCGCAGAAGCTGGAGGCGCTGCTGGAAAAATTCGCCGCCCTCTGCGCGCAGACCAAGCCGGTCAATGCCACGAAGCAGGAGGCGCCGGCAGCGGTCACCGAGGTCGGCGCCGCTTAGCTCGCCCGGCCCTCCCCGGAGCGCTTGCGCCGCAGGTACTGCAGCGCGATCAGGGTCTTCGCGTCGCGGATCTTCGGCAGGGCCTGGTCCAGCTCGGCGAGGTCCAGCCGGACGACCTCGATCTCCTCGTCGTCGTCCCGCTCCCCGCTCGCCGGCGACAGCCCGGTTGCCTCGAAGATCGTCACCTTCTCGGTGAGAAAGCCGGGGCTCGGGTAGACGACGTGAAGCACGCTCCACTCCTCTGCCCGCAGCTCCGCCTCCTCGGCCAGCTCGCGTTTCGCGCACTCGAGCTCGCTCTCGCCCTCGTGGTCGAGCGTCCCGGCGGGGATCTCCAGCAGCTCGTCCTCCTCGACCGCCTCGCGCGGCTGCGCGACGAGGTAGGCGAACTCATCGTCGTAGGCGAGCACCGCGACCGACCCGGGATGCGCGACGATCTCCCGCTCCTGCTCGCTCCCGTCCTCGCGGCGGTAGGTCTTGGCGACGAGCTCGACGTGCTTGCCCTCGTGGAGGGTGCTGGTGCTCAGTAGCTTCATCCGGCTTCTTCCATTCCCGGGGCCGCGGCAATCCGAACATCCGCCTGCGATCAGCGCAGCAGCTCGACCCCGATCCGCTCGCCGGGCTCGATTTCTTCGGCGTCGAGCGGAATTTCGGCCATGGCGTCGGCGCCGAGCATCGAGGTGAGGACGTGGGAGCCCTGGCTGTCGCGGGTCAGGTGGGCGCGCCAGCCTTCGTCGACGAGCTCGAGGCGGCAGCGGAGGAGGTGGGCCTTGCCCGGCCGCTTGCGGTAGGCGGTGGCGAGGGTGGCACGGGTGCGCGTGGCGGTCGGGTCGAGGCCCTGCATCGCTCGCAGCGCCGGCTTGGCGAAGAGGTGGAAGGTGACCATCGCCGAGACCGGGTTGCCGGGGAGGCCGAAGACGAGGGCCGGCGGCGCTCCCTCCCGGGGGAGGACACCGAACCAGGTCGGCCCACCGGGCCGCATCGCCACCCGCCAGAACCGCTCCTCGACCCCGAGCTCGGCGAGCGCACCCTTGACGTGGTCGTGCCGGCCGACCGAGACGCCGCCGGCGACCAAGAGAACGTCCGCCTCCCGAGCTGGGGAGAGGACGGCGGCGATGGCCTCGCGCGTCGCTTCCGGGTCGTCGGGGAGGTGGGCGACGTGGCGGGGGTCGGCACCGGCTTCGCGCACCAGGGCGGCCAGGGCGTAGGTGTTGGAGTCGTGGATCTGGCCCGGACCGAGGGGCTCCGCGGGTGGGACCAGCTCGTCGCCGCTGCCGAGGATCGCGACGCGCGGGCGCCGGGCGCACTCGATCTCGGCGACGCCGGCGGCGGCGAGGACCGCGACCTCGGCGGCGCCGATCCGCGTGCCGCGCTCGAGCAGAACCTGGCCCGCCTTGACGTCCTCGCCCGCCAGGCGGATGTTTTCCCCCGCCTCGACCGGCCGCGCCGGCAGCAGCTCGCCCACCTCCTCACGGGAGTCCTCGACCGGCAGCACCGCGTCGGCGCCCTCGGGGACCATCGCCCCGGTCGAGATCCTGATCGCCTCGCCCTCCCCCACCGCGGCCGGCGCGGGATGTCCGGCGCGGGACTCGCCGACCAGGCGCAGGCGCTCGCCCCTGCCGCCGGCATCGGCGCTGCGCAGCGCGTGGCCGTCCATCGCCGAGTTGTCGAAGGGCTGGATCGCGATCCCGCTCCGCACCGGCGCGGCGGTGACGCGGCCGAGGCAGTCCTCCAGCGCGACGCCCTCGCCCTCCAGCCGCTCGACCTCGCGGAGAACCAGCGCCCGCGCCGCCTCCGGCGCCAAGGGGTCACGGGTCACGAGCGGTGGGCGGTCGGCGCTCCGCGCAGCAGCGAGATCGCGTGGGGCAGCGCCGGCTTCAGCGCTCCGCCGCTCTCGGCGATCGCCTTCGGGTTGCCGGGAAAGTTGACGATCAGGGTCGCGGCGCGGATCCCGGCGGTGGCCCTGGAGAGCATCCAGTGCGGAGTGTGCTCGGCGGAGGCCCGGCGCATCGCCTCGGCGATACCCGGCGCCCGCCGTTCCACAACCGCCTCCGTCGCCTCCGGCGTCAGGTCGGAGGCGGCGAAGCCGGTGCCGCCGGTGGTGAGGACGAGGTCGCAGGTGCCGCCGTCCGCCCAGCCGCGCAGCGCCGCTTCGATCGACTCGCGATCGTCGGCTACGAGCACCCGGCCGACCAGCCGCCCGCCGATCTCCTCGGCCAGCGCCGCCAGCGCGTCGCCCGACTCGTCGCTGCCGCCACCGGCCGCCCGCGAGCTGCTGACGGTGAGGACCGCCACCCGGATCCGCTCCTCAGCGCCCGGCGCGCCAGTCATGCTTGCCGCCGCTCTTCTCCAACAGCCGCAGGCGGTCGACGACGACCCCGCGCTCGATCCCCTTGACCATGTCGTAGAGGGTCAGCGCCGCCACCGAACAGGCGGTCAGCGCCTCCATCTCGACCCCGGTGCCGGCGGTCGTCGCCGCCTCGGCCTCGATCCGTGCCTCGCCGCTGCGGGCGTCGACCGCGATCGAGACGTCGACGTGCGACAGCGGCAGCTGGTGGGCGAGCGGGATCAGGTCCGAGGTCCGCTTCGCCGCCTGGATTCCGGCCAGGCGCGCGGTGCCGATCACGTCCCCCTTCGGCGCGTCGCCGGCGAGCACCGTCGCCGCCGTCTGCGGCGACATCCGCACCGTCACCTCCGCCCGCGCGTGGCGCCGCGTCGCCGCCTTGTCGCTGACGTCGACCATCCGCGCGCTGCCACCGGCGTCGAGGTGGGTGAGCTCGCCGTCGTCGTTGCCCGGGTCGGTCATCTACCTAGGATATGAGCGATGGTCCTGCAAGTGCGCCTGTTCGCGGTCCTGCGTGAGCGGGCGGGGAGCGAGCGGCTGGAGATCGAGGTCGCCGAGGGGGCGACGGTGGCCGACGCGCTGCGCGCGATCCGGACCGAGAGCCCGCCTCTGGCCGGGGCGCTGGAGGTGATGCCGGTGGTGATGGCTGTCAACCGCACCTACGTCGACGGGGGGACGCGGCTCGCGGCCGGCGACGAGCTGGCGCTGATCCCGCCGGTCAGCGGCGGCGCCGAAACCGAGCGGCTGCGCGTCCGCGTCACCGCCGAGCCGCTCTCGGCCGGGCGCCTCGGCGCCGCCGTCGCCACCGGCCACACCGGCGCGATCGTCACCTTCCAGGGCACCACCCGCGACGTCGAGAAGCTCGACTACGAGGCCTACGAGCCGATGGCAGAGGAGCGGATCGCCGCGATCCTCGCCGACGCCCTCGGCCGCCACGAGATCGAGGGCGCCGCCGCCGAGCACCGCACCGGCGCGGTTCCCCGCGGCGAGCCCAGCGTCGTCGTCGCGGTCGCGGCCGCCCACCGCGGCCCCGCCTTCGAGGCCGCCCGCGAAGTGATCGACCGGATCAAGGCCGAGGCGCCGATCTGGAAGCGCGAGGTTGAGGGAGGCGAGGCGAGATGGGTTGAGGGGGAGCGTCCAGAGGGAACCTAACCCTAATTAACCTTGCAATTCATTAATGGTGATTTAGGATTGCAAGGATGATTGAGAGGCGGATCGTGCCGGGGGTGGAGGCGCTGCTGAAGCAGTCGCCGGCCGTGGTCCTGACCGGCCCTCGCCAGGTCGGGAAGACGACCCTGGCGCTGCAGATCGCCGGCGGCCGGCCCTCTACGTACCTGGACCTCGAGTCACCCGCCGATCGAGCGCGGCTGAGCGAGCCGGAGCTGTACCTGGAAGACCACGCCGACGAGCTGCTCGTCCTCGACGAGATTCAGCGGCTGCCCGACCTGTTCGAGGTCTTGCGCGGTGCGATCGACCGGGGCCGGCGCGAGGGAAAGCGGAACGGTCGCTTCCTCCTGCTCGGATCGGCATCGCTGGAGCTGCTGGCGCAGAGCGGCGAGAGCCTGGCCGGGCGGATCGCCTTTGCCGAGCTGACGCCCCTCGACGTGACCGAGGTGAACGGCGAGGACCTCGACCGCCTCTGGACGCGCGGCGGCTTTCCCGAAAGCTTCCTCGCCGGCGGCGAGGACGCCAGCCTGCGCTGGCGACGGGACTTCATCCGCACCTATCTCGAACGCGACATTCCCCAGCTCGGGCCGCGAATTCCCGCCGAGACCCTGCGCCGCCTCTGGACGATGCTGGCCCACGGCCAGGGAGGGCTCCTCAACGCCGCCAACATCGCCCGCGGCCTCGGCGTCAGCGGCGCCACCGTTGGCAACTACCTCGACCTGATGGTCGACCTGCTCCTGGTGCGCCGCCTGCCGCCGCGGCTGGCGAACGTCGGCAAGCGCCTGGTGCGCTCGCCGAAGGTCTACGTGCGCGACAGCGGCCTCCTCCACGCGCTGCTCGGAATCGCCGACAAGGAGGCGCTGCTGGGACACCCCGTGGCCGGGGGAAGCTGGGAGGGCCTCGTAATCGAGAACCTGATCGCGGTCGCGGGCCCGGACGTCGAGCCGAGCTTCTACCGCACCAGCGGCGGCGCCGAGGTGGACCTGGTCCTCTCCTGGCCCGACGGGCGCGAGTGGGCGATCGAGGTGAAGCGGACGCTGTCGCCGAAGCTGGAGAGAGGCCTGCGGTCGGCTCTCGGCGACATCGAACCGGAGCGCTGCTTCCTCGTCTATCCCGGCGAGGACCGCTTCCCGCTCGGCGGCGGCGTGGAGGCGATCTCGCTGCCCGAGCTTTGCGCCGAGCTCAGCTCGAGGTGGGGAAGTGGAGCGAGCCCGCGTCGGCGCCGGTCGCCTGCGAAGCCGGCCAGCGTGAGGTGATCGCCTTGCCGCGGGTGTAGAAGCGGACGCCCTCGGGGCCGTGGACGTGGTGGTCGCCGAAGAGGGAGTCCTTCCAGCCGCCGAAGGAGTAGAAGGCCATCGGCACCGGGATCGGCACGTTGACGCCGATCATCCCGACTTCGACCTCTCGCTGGAAGCGGCGCGCCTCGTGGCCGGAGCCGGTGAAGATCGCGGCGCCGTTGGCGTAGGGGTTGCGGTTGATCAGCGCGATCGCCTCCTCGAGGCTGCCGCTGCGAACGACCGAGAGGACCGGGCCGAAGATCTCGTCGCGGTAGACCGGCATCTCCGGCTCGACCCGGTCGATCAGCGTCGGCCCGACCCAGAAGCCGCCGCCGTCCAGCTCCAGCTCGCGGCCGTCCACCGTCAGCCGAGCCCCCGCCTCTGCCCCCTGGCCGATGTAGTCGACGATCCGCTCGCGCGCCTGCGGCGTCACCACCGGGCCCATCTCCGAGGCCGGGTCGAGGCCCGGGCCGACCTTGATCTCGCGCGCCCGCCGCGCCACCTCCTCGACCAGCGGGTCGCCCGACTGCCCGACGGTGACCGCGACCGAGACCGCCATGCAGCGCTGGCCGGCCGAGCCGAAGCCGGCGGCGGCGAGCTGGTCGGCGGCGTAGTCGAGGTCGGCGCCGGGCATCACCACCGCGTGGTTCTTCGCCCCGCCCAGCGCCTGCACGCGCTTGCCGTTCGCGGTCGCCCGGCCGTGGACGTACTGCGCGATCGGCGTCGAGCCGACGAAGGAGATCGCGGCCACCTCGGGGTGGTCGATCAGCGCGTCGACCGCGACCTTGTCGCCGTGGACGACGTTGAAGACGCCCTCCGGCAGGCCCGCTTCGGCGTAGAGGCCGGCGACGAGGTTGGAAGCCGAGGGGTCGCGCTCGGACGGCTTGAGGACGAAGGCGTTGCCGCAGGCGATCGCCACCGGGTGCATCCACATCGGCACCATCGCCGGGAAGTTGAACGGGGTGATCCCGGCGCAGACGCCGAGCGGCTGCCGGAACGAGAAGGCATCGACGGACGTCGACACCTGGTCGGAGTACTCGCCCTTCAGCAGCTGCGGGATGCCGCAGGCGAACTCGACCACCTCGAGCCCGCGCAGGACCTCCCCCTTCGCGTCCTCCAGCACCTTGCCGTGCTCGGAGGAGACGACCCGCGCCAGCTCCTCGACGTTCTCGTTCAGCAGCTGGCGGAAGGCGAACATGACCTTGGCGCGGCGGCTGACCGAAGTCTCCGACCACTCGGCGAAGGCCGCGCGCGCGGCGGCGACCGCGGCGTCGACGTCGGCCGGCTCGGCGAGGACGACCTCGGCCTGGACCTCGCCGCTCGCCGGGTCGTAGACGGGCGAAGTGCGCGTCGAGGCGCCGCGCCTCTCCTCGCCGCCGATCCGGTGCTCGATCACGCTCACCGGTTCATTGTGGCGGGACCGCGGTCAGCGGCCCTTGGCCGCCAAGTACAGAGATCGCGTTGCGGGCCGCCAGCTCGGCCATCGCCGTGCGGGTCTCGACCGTGGCCGAGCCGAGGTGCGGGCTCAAGACGACGTTCTCGAGCTCGAGCAGGGCCGGCTCGACCCGCGGCTCGTGCTCGAAGACGTCGAGGGCGGCGGCGGCGATCTCGCCCGTCGCCAGCGCCCGCGCCAGTGCCGCCTCGTCGACGACCGGCCCGCGGGCCGCGTTCACCAGCACCGCCGCCGGCTTCATCGCCGCCAACTCCTCCGCTCCGACCAGGTGCCGCGTCTCCGCCGTCAGCGGGCAGTGGAGGCTGACGACGTCGGCCGCGGCGAGCAGCCGCTCGAGCGGCATCCGCTCGGCTTCGAGCGCCGCCTCGACCGCCGCCGGCGCCGGGTTGCGCGAGTGGTAGGCGATCCGCATCCCGAAGGCCCGCGCCCGCGCCGCGACCTTGCGGCCGATCCCGCCGAGGCCGACGATCCCGAGCAGCTTGCCGCGCAGGTCGCTGCCCAGCATGAAGTGCAACCCCCAGGTCCACGGCCGGCCGGCGCGGATCAGCCGGTCGCCCTCGGCAACCCGCCGCGTCGCCGCCAGCAGCAGCGCCAGAGTCAGGTCGGCGGTCGCGTCGTCGAGCACCCCCGGCGTGTTGGTGACGACGATCCCCCGCCGGGCCGCCGCTGCGACGTCGACGTTGTCGTAGCCAACCGCGACGTTGGCGACGCAGCGCAGCTGCGGCCCGGCAGCTTCCAGCACCCCCTCGTCGACGCGGTCGTGGAGAAGGGTGAGGGCCGCGTCCGCCCCGGCGACCAGCGCCAGCAGGTCCCCGCGCGGGATCGGCCCCTCCCGCTCGTCGATTCGCACCTCGCCCGCGGCGCGCAGGGCGGCGACGGCCGGCTCCGGCAGCCGGTTGCTGATCGCGAAGGTCGGCGCGCCGGCGGGCATCACCAGCCGACGCTACCTCCCTTCGGACCTCAGCGCCAGAGGGCGCCGGTGACGGCCATTGCTTGGAGCGCTAGTACCACTTACCGCGGGCGAAGCCGCCGAAGGCGATCAGCCCGATCAAGAGGATGATCAGCCCGATCCAGAAGCTCCAGACAATCATCAGCACGATGCCGACGATCACGAGGATGCCGCCCAGGGAGATGCCGCCGGCGCTGGATCCTCTGTCTGCCCTCGTGTTCATCTACTCCTCCGTTCCGTGGTTTATGGACGAGTGCTGCTAACCAACCGCTACCCGTCCTGCGCCCGCTCTACTCCGGCTCGGGCGCTTCCTCGCCCGGCCAGGAGCCCGTCACCTTGGCGAAGGAGGTGCGGGTGCCGTGGTCGACGAGACCTTTGACCAGGCGGAAGATCGCCCCCTCGACCGCCAGCGCCGCGACCAGCTTCGGCCACGAGAATTCGCGGTGCTCGGGCTTCGGCGGCTCCTCGTCGTCGACGAGGCCCCAGATCCCTTCGAAGATCTTCTTGCCGGCGATCCCGGCGACGAGGCCGAGAACGATGCTGATCGGGGCGAAGATGAGCTTCATCGGCGTTCCTCCATCTAGGTCGTCTTCTGTTCCTTGGGCTCGTCGCGCGGTTCGAGCTGGATCTCCTTCTCGGCCCGCGGCTGGCCTTCGTCGATCTCGGCGCTGCGCTCGCGCTCGGCGTTCAGCTGGTGGCCGAAGAGGACCGCCAGGTTGGTGATCCAGAACCAGAGCAGCAGCACCACGAGGCCCGCCAGCGTCCCGTAGGTCTTGTCGTAGGAGCTGAAGTTGGCGACGTAGAGGGCGAACAGCGCCGAGGCGATCGCCCAGACGACGATCGAGACGATCGCCCCCGGCGTCACCCACTTGAACCCGCGCAGCTTCACGTTCGGGGTCGCGTAGTAGAGGACGTCGACCATGAGGATGAAGATCGCCGCCATCACCGGCCACTTGGCGATGTTCCAGACGTCGACCGCGGTGCTGCTGAGGCCGATCGGGTTGGCGATCGCTTCCACCACCGGCCCGGTGAGGACGAGGCCGACGGCGAGCAGCGCCATCATGACGATCATCGCCAGCGTGACCGCGATCTGCAGCGGTCGCAGCTTCCAGAACGGGCGACCCTCGGGGGTCTCGTAGATGATGTTCGAGGCGCGGGTGAAGGCGCCGACGTAGCCGGAGGCCGACCAGAGCGCGGCGGCGAGGCCGAAGACGAAGGCGAAGCCGGCCGCGGTCTGGTTTTCGACGATCGATTCGATCGGCCCCTTGAACGTTTCCGCGCTCGATTCGGGCCCGATTTCGATGATGATTTCGGTCAGCTTCTGGGTCGTGGTCTTGGGATCGCCGAAGATGCCGATCAGCGAGACCATCGCGATCAGCGCCGGGAACAGCGCGAGCAGCCCGTAGTAGGTGAGCGCCGCCGCCCAGTCGCTGAGGTTGTCCTCCTGGAACTCGGTCAGCGTCCGCTTCAGCGTCGGCCAGATGCCGGTCTTCGCGGCCTCGCCCTCCGGCGCGTAGTCGGCGCGCACCGGGTCGACGTTCTCGTGCCCCCCGGCCGCGCCGCCGCGCTGCCCGGCGTCGGTTCCCGCTTCGACCCGATCTCTCTCCATGCGCCCTACCTGCCCGTTGGAGCGGGCTTCCTAACCGCCCTCCCCAAACCGGGAGAGGCGGTCAGAGGCTGGGGAGTTGCTGCTCTTCGGAGAGCAGCGGCGCAAACAGGTCGCCTTTGGCGGCGACCCGCTCGAGCGCGGCGGCATGATCGAAGACGAGCGCCTCGGGGTCGCCGGCCTCCAGCGCCGCTTCAACCTCCTCCCACTCCAGCGGCGTCGAGACCGTCGGCCGCTCTTTCGCCCGCAGCGAGTAGACGCAGACGGTCGTCTTGTGCCGGTCGTTCTGGCTCCAATCGATCAGCACCCTGCCCGGCCGCTTCGCCTTCGACATCCGCGAGACGACGCGCTCGGGGAATTTCCGCTCCAGGGTCTCGGCGACGGCTTTGGCCAGCGGCTTCGTCTGCTCGTAGGTAACGTCGCTGTTGAGCGGCACGTAGAAGTGGATGCCCTTCGAGCCCGAGGTCTTCGCCCAGCTGTTGAGCCCGAGCTGCTCGAAGAGCCCCCGCAGCCAGAGCGCGACCCGGGCGCAGTCGAGGACGTCGGCGGGCGCGCCGGGGTCGAGGTCGAAGACCAGCGCCGTCGGCCGCTCGATCGCCGCGGCTCTGGAGAGCGAGGTGTGCAGCTCGACGTCGGCGAGGTTCGCCAGCCATACCAGGGTCGGCAAATCTTCGACCACGCAGTAGTCGATCTCGCCCTTGTGCCGGTCGCTCCAGACGCTCGCGGTCGTCACCCAGTCGGGGCGGTGGGCGGGGCAGCGCTTCTCGTAGAAGTGTTTCCCCCCGACGCCTTCGGGATAGCGCTTCAGGGTCAGCGGCCGGCCGCGCAGGTGCGGCAGCAGCACCTCGGCGATGCGGGCGTACCAGTCGATCAGCTCGCCCTTGGTGAAGCCGGTCCGCGGATAGAGCACTTTGTCGAGGTTGGAGAGTTCGAGCTCACGGCTTTCGACGGTGACCGCGGCTTTGCTGCGCGGGCGCTTGACGGCGCGGGAGGTGAGCGACTCGCCCTCGGGGTCCGTCGCCCGCTCCAGCACCACCTCGCTCGCCGCCTTGTCCTCGCGCAGGCCTTTGTAAGCGGCGTGGCGCAGCATTCCCTCGGCGGTCATCTCGCGGTACTCGATCTCGGCGACCAGACGGGGCTCGACGAACTGCGCCCCTTTCGGCGGTTTCGGGGCGGGGGCAAAGGGGCTAGTCGTGCGGCCGAGCGGCGCCAGGCGGGCGGCGAGCGCGGCCAGCTCCGCCGCCGTGAACCCGGTGCCGACCTTGCCCGCGTAGCGCAGCACCTGCCTGCCGCCCTCGCGGTCGAAGTAGCCGACGAGGAGCGCGCCCAAGTGTTCCTTGCGGCGCCCTTCGCCAGGGGTCCAGCCGCCGATCACCAGCTCCTGGCGGCTGACGTTTTTCACCTTCAGCCAGGCGCCGGTGCGCTTGCCGGGGGCGTAGATCGAGTCGAGGCGCTTCAGCATCACCCCCTCCAGCCCCTGCTCCTTGCTCGCCGCCAGCAGCTCCCTCGCGTGGCCGACCGAGCGGCCGGGGGTCTGCCAGCTCTCGCCCGTGAGCTCCAGCTCCTCGAGCAGCTCGCGCCGACGTGCGTAAGGCTCACCCATCAGGTCCTCACCGTCGAGATAGAGAAGGTCGAAGACGACGTAGACGACGGGGTGGGTTTTCATCCGCCGCCGCACGACGTTGTCGTCGGTCAGGTGGATCCGCTGCTGCAGGCGCTCGAAGCTCGGCCTGCCGTTCTCGCCGAAGGCGACGATCTCGCCGTCGAGGACCGCGTCGTGGGAGCCGAGCGCGCGGGTGATCCGTTTCACCTCCGGATACTGGGCGCTGACGTCGTTGAGGTTGCGGGTCTGCAGCTCGACCCGGCCGGGCTGGCAGTAGGCGATCGCGCGCACCCCGTCCCACTTCACCTCGACCGCCCAGCTGCCGTCCTCGCGCGGCGGCGTCGAGAGCTTGGCCAGCATCGGCACGACGTTTTCCGGGAACGGGTCGCGCTCGCGGGCGGGCGGGTCGATCCGGTGGATCATCCAGTCCTTCTCGGCCTTGCCGGCGCGGAACAGCGCGTAGCGACCGCACAGCCGCTCGCCGTGGAACTCGACCATCACTTTGCCCGGCTCCCACTTCTCCAGGGTGTAGGTCCCCGCGTCCCAGATCTTCATCGTCCCGGCGCCGTAGGAGCCCTTCGGGATCTCCCCCTCCCAGCTCAAGTAGGAGAGCGGGTGGTCCTCGGTGTGGACCGCCTTGCGATTCTCCTCGGGAGTCTCGGGAATCCCATTCGGGATCGCCCAGGAGGCGGCGACCCCCTCGTGCTCGAGCCGCAGGTCCCAGTGCAGCCGGCGGGCGCTGTGTTCCTGGACGACGAAGCGCGGCTCGCCCTTCCTCGGGGAGCCCTTCTCCTTGCGACCGCCTTTTCGCGAGGATCGCTTCGGCTCGGTGGTCCTGCCGAAGTCGCGCTTGCGCTCGTACTCGCCGAGCTTCTCCTTGTTGCGAGCCGCCATCGTCAACCGCTACCCGTGCCTAGGCGCTTTTCCCAACCTCTGGGTTGGAAAGGCGCCTCGCCTCCCAGTACTCACGCAGGCGCCGGCTGAAGTCCTTGGGGCGCTCGGCGTAGAGGCGGGCGCCGAGCGCAAACGCGGCGACCGCGAGCTCTTCCTGGCGGCGGTCGATCGCCGCCTCCAGCGCCGCGGTCTCCGCCTCCCCGAGGTTGCGGCCGCGCAGGTCCTCGCGCAGCACCGCGAGGTCGTGATGATCGCCGAGCTGCTCGCTCAGGCGGTGCGCCTCCTCGGCGAGGGCTTCGAGGGGGCCCGGCCAAGCGCTGCTGAAGAGGCGGAGCTCGTGCCAGTGGTCCTTCGCCCGTTTGCGCCAGTGGTGAAAGTCGGCCTCGCCGCCGCCGCGGCGCGCCGCCTTCATCGCCCGGCGGCCGCGGCGGTGGGTGCGCTCGAGGCCGGAACCGACCGGCTTCCAGCGGTCGTCCCCGAACTCCCAGCTCTCGACCTCCTGCAGACCGGCTGCGATCAGCGAGATCGCCTCCTCGATCGCCCTCTCCTCCCCGGGCCCATCGGCGGCTGCGTCGCGGTCGCGCTCGAGGATCTTGCGCCAGGCGTCCACCGCCGCCGCCGGCAGGGCGCCCTGCTGTTCGGCGAGCGCGTCGAGCGTCGCCAGCTTCACCTCGGCGTCGCGGCTGGCCGAAAGGGCGCGGCCGGCGTCGCGGCAGCGGCGATTCGCCCGCTTGCACCGCTTCGACCCGAGCTCCGCGCGGAGCAGCCGCAGCACGGTCCGCAGCTTCTTCATGTCCTTGCGGGCGCCGTGGACAGCCTCGGCGGTGCCGGCTTCGCCGGCGAGGCTCGCGCGCAGGCGCTCGAGCGCCTGTTCGGCGCGACCGGCCGCGACCCGAGCGAGGCCCGCGATCGGCTCCTCGTCGCTGGTGAGTCCGTAGGACCGGCCCGGATCCGAAGCCGCCATGACTCCATCGTAGGATGCGGGCCTTGCGCGCGCTCCGGCTCAGCCTCCTCGTCATCCTCCTGGTCGGCGCGCTCGCCGCAAGCGCAGCGGCAGCTGCGGGGCCGCCGCGCGAACCGTTCTTCCCCGCAGCCGGCAACGCCGGCATCGACGTCCTCCACTACGGGGCCTCCTTCGCCTTCCAGCCGCGCAGCGGGGCGATCCGCGCCGACACGGCGGTGACGATCAGGGCAACGCGGGACCTGCGGCGATTCTCGCTCGACCTCAATGGGCTGCACGTCACCAGCGTGGAAATCAACGGCGAGCCTGCCCGCTCGTCCCGCAGCCGCGGCAAGCTGTGGGTCGAACCGCCGGCGACGATCCCGGCCGGCGAACGCTTCTACGTCACCGTCCTCTACCGGGGCCAGCCGCGCACCGTGGTCGATCCCGACGGGACCAGGGAGGGATGGGTCGCCACCGACGACGGCGCCCTCGCCCTCGGTGAGCCGCAGGGGACCGCGGCCTGGCTGCCATGCGACAACGTCCCCGCCGACAAGGCGACCTTCGACGTGACGATCGTCGTGCCGCGGCCGCTGGTCGCGGTCTCCAACGGCCGCCTCCGCGGCCCCGAGGCGCTAGGCGGGAAGCGGCGCTACTCCTGGCACGAGGCGAAGCCGATGAGCACCTACCTGGCGCTGGTCGACATCGGCCGCGGCAGGCTGACCCGCAGCACGATCGCCGGCCTCCCCGCCTGGACCCTGGTCGACCCGCGGCTGGCGAAGGGCTCGCGGCCGGTGCTCGCCGAGCTGCCGCGGATCGTCCGCTTCGAGAGCGGGCTCTACGGCAGCTACCCGTTCGAGGCGGCCGGCTCGGTGGTCGATTACGCGCCGAAGATCGGCTACGCGCTGGAGAACCAGACGCGGCCCTTCTACCCCTACGTACCCGACCTCACCACCGTCGTCCACGAGACCGCGCACCAGTGGTTCGGCGACTCGGTCGGGCTGAAGCGCTGGCCGAACATCTGGCTCAACGAGGGCTTCGCGACCTGGACCGAGTGGTACTACGCCGAGCGCCACGGCCGCCGCAGCGCCCGGGCGATCTTCAACCGCCTCTACCGGGTGCCGGCCGCGAACACGAAGTTCTGGAACCCGCCCTCGGGGCACCCCGGCTCGGCCGAGCACCTCTTCGGTCCTTCCGTCTACGTCCGCGGGGCGATGGCGCTGGAGGCACTGCGGCTGAAGATCGGCACCGAGCCGCTGCTGCACCTGCTGCACGAGTGGGCGGTCGGCCATCGCTACGGCAGCGCCGACATCGCCGAATTCACCGCCCTCGCCGAAGCGATATCCGGCCAGAACCTCGGCCCGTTCTTCCGGCGTTGGCTATACCGGAAGGGGAAGCCGTGAAGACCTCAGCGATCAAGCACCTCGCCGTTGTGGCCGCTGCCGCGGCGGCGCTCGCCTGCGCCCCCGGCGCGGCTGCCAAGCCGCCGGCCGCGTCCCCACCCGCCAAGGTCGAAATCGGGCGAGTCGGCATCGGCACCGACCCGAACGGCACCAGCTTCCTCCTGCTCCCGGTCCGCTACCCGATCCCGTACGCCGGCAGGGTGGTCGAGTGGCGGGTGAGGCTGCTGGCCGCCGACGGCTCGACCGTGCACGCCTGGGTCCTGCACGAACGGCTCGCCAGCGGCCGGGTCCGCCGCCCCGACCGGCGCCGGCGCTTCACCTTCGTCCACCGGGTCGCGCTGTCCCCGGGGCTCGCCTCGCGGCTCGGGCGCGGCCTCTCGGTGCGGGTCTTCGCCGGCGGCCCCCTCGACGTCAACGGCGACGGGGTGCCGGAGATGCGCTCGCGCGACAGCGCTCTCCAGCCGTTGCCGAGGGCGCCGCTGGGCCACGGTCTCTGCAGCAGCCTCCCCCGCCTCAACGCCCGCTCGGGCAGGCGCCTCTCGGTGCCGCTGCCCGCCTGCGACTCCGACGTGCGCTGGCACGTCCTGCGCGGGCGCACCCACGGCTTGGTTCGGATCCGCAAGGGCAGGCTGATCTACCGGGCGCCGAGGCGCTTCCGCGGCCGCGAGACGATCCAGCTCAGCGGCAGGGTCGCGGGACGGGGCGCCGTCGCCTCGGCGAGCCTGGTCCGCTACGCGCAGGTGGCCGTCGCCCCCGCGCCCGGGCTCGTCGTCCGCGCCCTCGGTGACTCGGTCACCGCCGGCTTCGGCTACTACGGCGACGGCGCCTCGATGACGATCGGTCACCTGCTCGAATGCCGCCCGCCGGCCACGGGCTTCGACGACGCCTGCTCCTCCAACTCGCTGGTGACCGACAACGAAGAACCGCTCGAATACGCGCCCGACTACGGGCTCGCGAACAACATCTCCTGGGCGGCGCAGTGGGCGAACGAACACGCGATCACCGACTACGAGAACCTGGCGATCAGCGGCTCGGAACCCTCCGACTGGGCACCCGGCGGCGAATTCCACGCCACCACGGCGAAGATCGAGTCCGAAGACCCGGACTACATCCTGATGACGGTCGGTGCCAACCCGCTGCTCTCGGAAATGCTGTTCGGGATCGACCACATGGGCTGCGCGATCTACTCCGACGTCTTCGGCGGCTACCGCGAATGTGTCGACAGGGCGTTCGCCCAGGTCCACCTGCGCGAAAACCTCCGGCGCCTCGACGCCGATCTCGTCCAGCACACCGAAGCGACGATCTACCTGATGCAGTACCACCTCGCGGTGCCCTCGACCGCGCTCGCCTACAGCGCCACCCAGGTCGCCGAGATGGGCAAGCTGCTGAACGCGGAAATCGCCGCGGTCGCAGCCGAAGTGAACCCGCAGCGGCTGCAGGTGGTGGCGCCGCCGCACTTCGACGTCGGCATCGACATCTCGCCCGTCTACCCCTCGCGCTTCTCCTGCTCGAGCCTCGGCTACGAGGTCGACGGCCCGAGCGTGCAGTCGGCGCCGACCCAGGACGAGCTCGAGGTCCTGCATCCGCTCTCCTTCTGCGAAGGCCCGCCAATCGGCCCGCCCTGGGTGATCAGCGGCGACACCGGCATCCACCCCAGCGCCGCCGGCTACGCGCAGATGGCCTCGCAGGTGCCGCCGCCGCAGAGCTGGGCGGGATCGAGAGGCCGAAGGCGTTAGGCAGCGAGATCGCGGCGCTCGAAAAGCCAGGCTCCGAGCGCCGCCAGGACGCAGGCGGCAACGGCGACGCCGGCGAAGGCGACCGGTTCGATCCCGTCTTCGATCGCGTTGCCGTAGTACTTGAAGACCGAGACGTAGCGCAGACCGGAGAGGCCGGTGTCGAGGCGGCCGATCAGGTCGATCACGTACATGGCCACCAGCAGGCCGGCGACCGAGCCGGTGACGACGCTGGTGCGCAGCGAGAAGCCGGCCGCGATCGCGCCGAAGCCGGCGAAGAGCAGGGCCAGCGGCCAGACGTCGGCGAAGCCGGCGGCGGCGCGGCCGGCGTCGAGCCCGGAGCCGGCCAGCAGGCTGCCGAGGCCGCAGAGCAGGGCGGTGACCAGGAGCACCTCGGCCAGCTCGACCGCGGTCGCCAGGAAGCCGGCGGCGACGATCCGGGTGCGCGAAACCGGAGCCGAGAGCAGCACGTCGAGGCGACCCGATTCGGCGGCCCCGGTGAGGCCGCTGGCGATCGCGCGGACCGCCAGGTAGCCCATCGCCAGCGGCACGATCAGGCTCAGCATCTCGGCGTGCAGGTACTGCTCGACGTTGCTCAGCTCGCCGATCCCGAAGGCTTCCTTCAGGCCCTGCGGGTATCCCTGCGTCACCTTCGAGAGCGATTCTTCGACCGAGGGGTAGATCGCGACGATGAACGCCGACATCAGGCCCAGCGGCAGGCCCCAGGCGAGGACGGCGCGGCGGCGGTCGTGGAGGTGGCTCGCGATCAGCGCCCGGACCTGGGCGCCGGCCTGGGGACGTCCCGCGCTCACCGCGCCTCCCCCTCGTGGTAGTAGCCGAGGAAGACCTCCTCGAGCGAGGGACGGGTCGCCTCGAGGTCGACGATGTGATGCCCGGCCAGCTCGCGCATGACCGCGTCGAGATCGCCACCGGCGGAGAAGGTCGCGCGGGCGCCGGCAATCTCGAGCTCGGTGACGCCGGGGAGCGAGCGCAGCCGCTGCAGGCCCACGGGGTCCGCGAGCTCGACCATGAAGCGGCGCCTCGCCCTGCCGAGCAGGTCGGCGATGCGCTCGACCGCGATCAGGCGGCCGGCACGGACGATCCCGACCCGGTCGCAGACCCGCTGCACCTCGTCGAGCTCGTGCGAGGAGAGGAAGACGGCGGCTCCCCGCTCGCGTTCCTCGGCCACCAGCGCCAGGAACTCCTCCTGCATCAGCGGGTCGAGGCCGCTGGTCGGCTCGTCGAGGACGAGCAGCTCGGGCCGGTGGAAGGTGGCGAGGATCAGCCCGACCTTCTGCCGGTTGCCGCGCGAGAGCTGGCCGAGGGGACGGTCGAGGTCGGCCCGAAACCGCGCCGCCAGCTCCTCGGCGCGCGAGACGCCGTCGACTCCGCGCAGGCGCGAGATCAGCCTCACCGCCTCCCGCCCCGGCGTCTCGCGCCCGAAGCCGAAGTCGCCGGGGAGGTTGCCGACCCGCGCCCGGATCCGCACGCTGTCGCGCCTGCTGTCGAGGCCGAAGATCCGCGCCGAGCCCGAGGTCGGGTGGATCAGGTCCAGCAGCGTCCGGATCGTCGTCGTCTTCCCCGCCCCGTTGGGCCCGAGGAACCCGAACACCTCCCCCGGCCGCACCGCGAAGGTCACGTCCTCGATGCCGCGGTGGCGGCCGTAGCGCTTACCCAGCGCTTCGGTCTCGATCGCGGGTGCCTCCGCCACCCCGGGGAGATTATGCGGTGCGTTCGGAGGCCAGGCGCCTTTGCGAACCGCTGGTTAGGAAAAGCGCCTACCGCTCAGCTCCCTCGCGACCTCAGCGGCGATCGCATCGGGTTCCTTTCTCAGCTGAAGTTCGCTGTAGCGATGGACCCGGTAACCCCGCCGCCGCAGATCCAGATCCCGCGCCCGGTCGTCCTCGAAGGCGATCGCTCCGCCGTGGGTGGCGTAGCTGTCGGTTTCGACGATCAGCCGCTCTTCGCGCCAGAGGAAATCGACCTTCACCCGGCCGATCGTGGCGTTGACCTCGGGTGGCCGCAGGCCACTGCGCCGGCAAAGCCGCAGAAAGTCGCGCTCGAGATCGCTCCGCGTTCCGTCGCTCTCGACGTCGCCCATCGGCAGGCGCAGGAACTCGGCCTGGCGGATCGCGCGACGCACAAGCGACGATCGCAGATCAGAGCGCTTCAAGTCCTCAAGCGTCCGTGCAACGGTCGTCACCGGTATTCCCTTGCGCGTCACCAGGAGGGGCGGTCGCCTTTGCGTCCCGCTGGTTTGGAAAGGCGACTGGCCGATGCTTGCGCAGCGGTGGATGCGAACGCCCCGCCGGGGCTTGCGGCCGTTTTGCGTCGGCACGGTGACGTCAACCGGCCCCATCAAGGGCCGCAACAGATCCCAATGGACAGCGGCGGAGCCGTGACTGAGGGCGGCGCCGCGGCCGCAGGCCAGAACCGCGGCCATCCAGCGCTGCTCTTCGCTCAAACCGTCATGCCCCACGGAGTAGACGCCCTGATGGATGCGGTAGAGCCTGCCTCTACCCACGCGCTTCGAAATCGCAGCGCTCGACAGCCCCGCGGCGAGCAGCTGTTGCGTCGTCACCAGGCCCAGCTGCCGGCGCGCCACGAGGCCGACCCGCAGATCCACTGAGTCGCTTTTCCCAACCACTGGTTTGGAAAGGCGCCAGGCCCTCCGAATTCTCCCCCCGCGGCGGCCGAGGATCTCGCTATTTGAGAACGGCGGCCGACTCCGAGCCTGTGGGTTGCGGCAACCGCCCGAGTCGCCCGACGGACCTCCTGCTCCCGGTCCGCCTGCGCCTTACGGCAAGGCTGATCAGCGGCGCTGACAGTTCCTGGCCAGCTGCCCGCTGGGTCGCGTTCCATCAGCGAAGACGCCGGTAGCCAAAAATCTTCTGGTTCCCGTGGGGCACGCTCCCAGGACGCCTCTCAACAACCTGAACTGAAGTGACCGGAGGACGCCGTCGGATGGGGTCGAGGCGAACGAGAAGACGAGCCGAGTGGGGAAGCGCCGGGACGAAACTCGCCGGACGTCGAGCGAAGCAATGCCGATTCCCGGCTGCGGGACGCTCTCGGTAAACCGCAGCCAGAGGCGGTGCCTTCCCCCGACGAGACCGCCGTTATAGACGATCGTTTTCCCATCGCAGCAGACCGGCTCTCGCGATTGGAATCCGAACTCGAGTTCAGTGTGGCCGGTGCCTACGACTGCAGAACGGCACCCCGGCACTTCCAGGCTCCCGCGAGGGTTAGGGGCAGCCCTGCAGGCGGCGATCCCCTGGAAATCGAAGCGAAGGCTTCGGTCCACGCCCAGCAGGAGACGCTGGAGGGCCGGAGGGCCGCTTCCATCGGCCGTGGAGATTCGCGTCGAGACAGTCATCCCCGCCGTCTTGAATCGATCGCCCGGCAGCCTCACGGGACTTATCTCTCCATCGACAGTCAACTCGGTGTTCCCAGCTGAGAAGGTCACCGGCGCGGCAGCAGAGGCCACCGGCGCCAAGGTCAGGAGAAGGGGCGCGAGCATGGAAGCGATTCGTTTATTCATGACTAACCCCTTAACTCCAGCCTATACCGTCGAACGGTGAGGTCCTCGCAATCGTCCACCGGCGCGCCGCCGGTCCGGGCGTCTTCGCCGCGCCCCTCCCCGGTGGAGGTGACGAGTGAGGGAGAGGGCCGGCCCGCTCCACAGGCCTCAACCGACTACGAATCCAAGTACCGCTCCAATGCCTCGCGAGCAAGGCTGCTGAGCGAGCGGCCGTCGTCGTCGGCACGTTTCCAAGCAGCTTTGTAGACGTCCATCGGAACCCGGAAGCTCACCCGCGGCGAGCGGCCCTCGGTGCTCAGGGATGGGCGGCCGACATAGCGACGCTCCAGCTCGGAGGGATCGGGCGGGTTCTTCTCGATTTCTTCGGCCCACTGTTCGGCGAGCTCCTCGGTGATCAGCGTTCCCGAGCGCGTCCTTCCCAGGGGTTCGTCGTCCCCCGTCTTGAGCTTCCTCACCTTCGCCATTCCTTCGCCTCCTCGTACATGCCTAGGAACTTGCCCCTGAGGTTCATCGCGTGGATCACCGTGAATTCATCCGTCTCAATTTCCGCCGCCACGACCTCGAGCCGGACACCCTCCAGGTCATCCCCCAAGAAAAACACGCGCTTGTCAGACCCACTTCCGAAGTTCTGGCTGCGGCGCTCTTCGATGACCTGGAACCCACACCGCTCGATGACGTAGAGCGACCGCTCCCGGGAGATTCGGTGCTTCGTCGCCGAGCGGGAGAAGCGGATGACGGGGTCCTCGGGCCAAACATTCTGTCTGACACTATAGCGCCGCTCGAGCTCCTCGCGGAGGACGAGCCGCAGCAGCCACGGCGGGTTGACCTCCTCGTAGCGCCCCTTGCCGGCGTAGATGAACGCTCGCCCTTCGTCATCGAGGTGCAGGTAATCCCGCGTCCAGTAGTGCTTGTAGGCCTGCAGCCTGGTCCCGTCCGCCAGCAGGACCGCGTACATCCACATGAAGTCGCCGACGTGGTCGGGGGCGACGTTGAGGAGCGGCTCCCATTCGGGCTCCCGTGCCGGGAGCATCCGGCCTTTCCTGAGTTTCCGTCGGGGCACGCACGGTCAAGGTCCGGGCGATGTCGATTTCTCCCCCTTTCACACGTCGCCGCGACGAAAGCGACGGAAAGACCGGCCGCGCAGCCGGCGATAGCTCCTCCCACAGCGGCCAATCCCCGATCCACTGCATCGGGTCCCACCCCCCAACCGGGTAAGCACCACCTCGGCATCAAGATTCCGGACGACTACGGCTAGGCGCTGCGGGTTTTCTCGATCCGGTGCCGGACCGACTCGATGTCCTTGTTAGGGAGAAGGCTGTTCGAAGGTGTGCTGGTACTGCGTGGACGGGCCGCTGCCGTAGATCGGGGCGAAGGGGGCCTGCTGCTTGCATGCAGGCGCTGGGACTTCGGAGGTGCTGGCGTGGCCGGCGAAGGCGTATTCCTGGATCCGTTTGAAAAGGTCTTCGGCGTTTTCTTCCTGGCTTTTAACTTTGCCTTTTTCGGGTTCCGTCTGAACGGCGCGTTCTTGGAACGCTGGGCTCTTCGGGGTTTCTGGATCCAGGTTAGCGACGATCCCTGAAGTGCACTGGCGAGTGTTGAAGCCGGGAAGACCTTCAGCAAGACCTTCCGCCCAAAGCGGCGGGCTGTAGGCGCTGTTACGGTTGATTGCGAGGCGGTGCATATAGGTCGCGAACGTCTCTGGATTCAGCGGTCCCATCGCACGCAGATAGTGGAGTTGTTCCCCCTTGCTGTTTTCAACTGGAATGGTCGCGTTGCTTGCCGCTGCAAGGTTGGCGAAGACTGAAGCAGTCTCCCGCTTGTAGAGCTTGAGTCCGACCAGGATCGGATTCAGATTGCGGATAAACGGGTCGATCGCCCTGAGCAGCGGCGGGAATTCGTCGGCGAAAATCTTGCGGAAGGCGGCGAAGCCGGCCGGGGCGCGCTTGATCACAGGACCCAGTCCTTCGAAGAAGGCCTTCGATTCCGGCGCCAGCTTAGAGAGGGCGACCAGCGTCGGCGAGAGCTGTTCGGCCGCCGGCACGAGCTGGCGCATCAGCGGATCGGCTTTCAGCGAGAAGGTCTTGAGCCGGGCCGTGGTCAATCTGGACTCATCGAGGAAGGTCGGGAAGGCGCGGAAGAGCGCTTCGATGTCGCGGTCGCGCTGGGCGGTGGTCTGGAAGACCGCGTTCGAGCTCTTGATCAGGTCGGCCAGTTGCCCTTCGCGGCCGCGAAGGGCGCTGAAGGTGGTGGCGCCGTTGCGGAAGAGCTGTGAGACCGCCAGCTGCTGGGTGCTGAGAACGCGGAAGAGCTTTCCGAATTCGTCGAAGGTCGGTTCGAGGCCGCCGAGCGCGTAGGAGAGGTTCTGGCCCTGGCCGTTGATCGCAACCGCCGCTTCCTGCATCCATTCCTGGAAGGCGGCGCGGGTCCTCGAGTCGAAGGTGCGGAAGATCTCGTCGAGCTGGACCGATTCGGCGACGTTTGCCTCGGGAAGGGTGGCGTCGTCACCGAGGTCCGGCGCGTGCCTCGAGCCGGGGGTGAGTTCGATGTAGGTCTCACCGAGCAGCGTCTTCGTGCGGAGGATCGCCCGCGTCGATTCCGGCAGGGGCGCGTACTGGTCGTCGATCGCCACCGTCGCCAATGCCTGCTTGCCGTTGGGCGAGAGGTCGATGCTCTGGACTTTGCCGACGTTGACGCCGGAGATGCGGACATCGGACTGTTCGGCGAGCTGGGTCGCCTCGTTGAAGGGAACCTTCAGCTCGTAGCTCTTGGCGCGGAACGGGGTGGGGCCGCCGAAGGTGACCCAGAGGAAGAGCAGGATCCCGAAGCAGGACAGGGCGAAGCCGGTGATGACCAGGAGTTGGGCGGTGCTGGGGGCGCGCTTGCTCATGGTCTCCCTTCGGGCCCGCAAACGCTACGGGTACCGAGGCTTTCTTCTTGCTTTGACGGGTGAAAAGTGGGCAGCTCGCTTGGACGTGGCACTCCCGTCACTTCGAGCAACGTTTTGAGGAACGGGCTAGTGGCAGCGAAGCCATACCCGAGATTCGATGCATTACAGGTGAACATCACCAAGCCTCGCTGGAGAGCGCCGTTGGCGTCTTGGAGGCTGTAACTCAAGTTGTAGTCGTGGTTGAGCCACGGGAGGTAGAAGAGATAGCTCTCGCCATTCTTCGGCTTGTAGGAGAGCTCGTTGAGGAAGGAGTTGAAGCCCCCCAGGGAGTTGCCGAAGTTCCGCACCGTCTTTTCGAATGGCTTCGCGGCTTCGGCGCCGTGGGTCAACACGGGCCGGACTTCGCGGGTGAAGGGGCGGATCTGGTCACGTATCGGCGGCGTCGTTTCCCGGAAGAGCTTCTCGGTCGCCTTGAAGGCAGGGGTGAGTGCCTGCGTCTGCGGGATCAGCTTGATCAGGCTCGGGTAGGCGACCTGCGAGAAGCGGTTCGAGCTGGCGAGGCCGGCACGGGCGGCGGTCAGGGTGGCGGGGAATTCTTCGAAGGCGGCCTGGACCGATTCCTGCTGGTTGGCGAAGTTGCCGAGGGCGTCCTTCGAGGAGCTGACGAAGCGCTTGATCTCGGCGTCGTGGCGGCCGAGTTCGGTGGTCAGCAGGCCGAAGTCGTGAATTACCCGCGACAGCGCCACCCGGCGCCCGGCGACCGCCTTGTTCAGCTTCGCCGTGTAGTGGACGAAGGGCTCGAAACGGCGGAAGGCGTTGGAGAGCTGCCTGCCGCGGCCGCCGATGCCCTGGGCGCCGCCGGCCAGCAGCAGTTGCAGGTACTGGCGGGTATCGGTGTCCAGGGTGGCGAGAAATGCGTCGAGGTTGGTGTTCGGTTCCGTCTGGGCGAGGGTGAATTCGGCGCCGTCTTCTATCTGGCCCCTTTTGTGACCCGGTTCCACCTCGACGATCATGTCGTTGAGGCCGGTTTTCGGGCGCAAGAGGAAGCTGGCGTCGGGGTGGATCAGCTTCATGTACTTGGGCTCGATCTCCATGCCGACGACAGCGTGGCCGTTTTCAAGGTCGACCGAGGCGACCTTGCCGATCTGGACGCCGGCGATGTCGACCGCCTGCCCCTGACCGGGGGTCACCGCCTGGGCGGTCGAGAACTGGGCGGAGATGTGTTCGAATTCTTCGCCGACCACCGGCAGCCAGGAAGGCAGCGACGCCTTCTGGTTGACGAAGATGCCCAACATCATCACGATGCCCGCGATGGCGAGGACGATGATCGCGATCGTGTCTTTGCGGCGCCCGCGGGCCTGACGGGTCAGCCAGGCCCAAAAGTGGCCCACGCGGCTCCTTTCGCGTCTGGGCTCGGTCATGGGTTTACCACTTCTGCAGATGATGGGCCAACCTGGCCGAGCGGACCATTCACATCGGGAGGCGAGTTCGTATAGCAGCGAACTTCTGGTTTCAACGGCGGCCGTGAGCCAAGCTGAGGCTGGGTTCCCTGAGGCGGAGCGATCGTACGCGCGTACTGAACTTTCTCGCTTCCTTGCGTGGCAGCGGGGTTCTGTTCGCCGACCATCACAGACCCACCTCCGCCCTGCAGGCGGAAGTAGGGTCCGTTGCCATCAAAGTTCTGCGTTTGACTTGCGAAATTGACCAGGTTGTAGAGGAACTCGCGGTAGTTCGGCCCGCCGGTGCTGAAGCGGTCGTTGATGACCTCGTTGCCCGTCGGAACCATGACTTTCGTCGTGCAGACGCTGAGCTGATTCAGTTGCGGGACCGTGGTGCGCTTGCTGACAAGAGCGGCGCCGGCGAGGGCCGGGGTCGATTCGCGCAGCAGCTTCACCGTGCCACCTGCCTCTTTCGCCGTGAGCAGGGGTCGGACCTGGGCGAGGAACGGTTTCGAGGAGCCGATCAGCGCCGGCAGCTCTTCAACCGCCGGTTCGAGCTCGATCGCGTAGGTCCGCAGGGGCGGAAGCGTCCGGTTGAGGCTGACCAGGGAGGCGTGGGTGACCTTCAGGGTCGGAGCCAGCAGCCGGATCGTCGCCGAGAGGTTGGTGGCCTGGTTGGCGAGGGCGCCGGTGAAGACATTGAAGTTGTCGATCAGCCCCTGCAGGTCGCGCTGGCGGCTGGCGAAGGCGCCGAAGGCGCGGCCGGCGCCGGAGACCAACCGTTCGAGGTCGCGTTTTTCGGTGCCGAGCAGCGCATTGGTCACCTGTGAGCTGTAGCGGCCGGCGTCGCCGCCGTAGCGGAAGACTTCGTTGAGGGCTTCGGCGCCGCTCTTGCCTTTCACCTCGGGCAGCTGCGTTTCGTCTTCGGCGGCGGTCGGTTCGTGCGTCAGCGCCTGGCCGTAGCTCTCGAGCAGGCGGCTGAGATCGGCGCGGACCGGCGATTGCAGCGAGGTGAGGATCTGGTCGAGCTGGACCGCGATCGAGGTGTGGGTGACCGGGATCGTGCCGCCGCTCGACATTTCCGGCGCGCTGGGGCTGCCGGGGTCGAGTTCGACGAAGAAGTTGCCCTCGAGGAAGATCCGCGGCCGGATCGCGGCGAAGGCATCGTCGTGGATCGGCCGGCCCGAGCCGTCGACGGTGAAGGTGACAGTGGTGTTGTTGCCGTCGCGGCTGGTCCCGATGACTTTGCCGACGTCGACGCCGGCAATCCGCACCGGCGAGTTGGTCGCGATGTTGGCGGAATTCGAGAAGGTGGCGTGGATCTCGTACCCGTAGCTGGTGAACGGCACGTGCTTGGTGAAGGCCAGGTACGGGCCAATCGTGAAGATGAGGATGAAGATGATCGCGATCAGGACGTTGCTCGGCCGCCAGCGGAAGCGCCCGCCCTTCGCGGCTGCTGCTCGCCTGTCGCGCTCGGGAAGGCGGCTCATTCTTCTTCCACCGGTCCGCTGGTCGTGCCCCAAAGTTCGGGCGAGTTGCCGATGATGGTTTTGCCCGTCACATACTTCTCGTTACCTGCTTCGCAGATGCCTTCTTGACCTGGTGCTGCCGTCTTGGGAATTGGGTTGTAGTGGAGGTGGTTTTCCGCATCCGGTCCATCGGCAGGTTCTGAGGAAGGACCACTCTCGGCGTTCGGCCCGACCGGTGGCGCGAACGAGATGAAGTTCAACCAGCGGCCAGTGCTGTTACTCCCACTCGTTGACAAAACCAGGTTTTTGAACGTCAAGGTCCAGTAGTGACAGACGGTTTGGCTCGGAGTGATGTAGGTCAGCGACGGCTTCAGCAGCCGGTTGGTGTCGGTGAGGAGTTCGAGCCCGTTGAAAACGCCGGGCGCTTCCTGGAAGTCGACCAGCGCTTCCGCCGTCGGCTGCAGCTGCGCGTTGAGCACCGGCGAGGCCTTCAGCACCGGGACGCCGGCGTGGAGCGATTCGGCGATCACCGGAGAGGTTTCGGCCAGCGCTTTCACCCCCGGGCGCAGAGCGGTGAAGAAGCGGCCCGTGTCGCGGAGGAAGGGGTCGATGACCGGCAGGTCGCCGTTGACCTCGGTCAGGGTCCCCGGGCTCTTTTCGATCGTTTCCTGGATGAAGGGACGCGAGACCCGGGCGAAAGCGCCGAAGGTGCGGTCGAGGGCGACGAACATGCTCGCCTGCGTCTCGGCCACCGGCGCGACCGTCGCCGATAGATCCTCGAGCGCGCGCCAGAACCCGGCGAAGTTGCTGCTGGGTTCGACGATCGCCCGCAGTGCCGGCTGGCTGGTGACGGCAAAGCGGCGCAGGGCGCCGATCGCTTCGTTGATCGCAGGGCCGCGGCCGGCGAGCGCGTTGCCGAAGCCGGCGAGGTTCTGCCGGATCCCCTGCCGGGTCTGCTTGTCGAACATGTCGAAGAACTGGTCGATGTCGACTGGTTCCGGACGGGCAGCCTTTACCGGGATCATTTCGCCTTCCTTGAACCCCTGCTTCGAGTTGCCCGGCGTGACCTGGAGGAACTTCAGTCCCAGGGCGGACTTGGGCCGCACCATGATGGTCGAGTCGACCGGCAGCGGTTCCGTGTTCTTGTCGAGGCTGAGCGAGAGTTCGGCCGCGAATTCGCCGTTGCTGAGCGCCACCGGCACGACCTTCTTGACGATGCCGACACGGACGCCGCCGATCCGCACCTCGTTGCCTTTGACCAGGGCATCGGCGTTGGGGACGCGCGCCTTCAGGTTGTAGGTGGAGACGAAGGGCAGGCCGTTGTTGGCGTTGTAGGCGAGGAAGACGGCGACGATCACGACCAGGACGGTCACCGCCCCGACCAGGATCGGGCTGCTGGCAACGCCGCTGAGTCCGCTGCGATTTCTCATGGACCCAGGAGGTAGTCGAGGAGCGGTTCAGTGCCGCCGCCGGTTTTCGAGGCCTGAGAGATGCCTGCTTCGCCTTCGGGTTCGGAGGCCGTGCTCGTCCCCTGCCCAATGCCGATCGCCGAGCCCGTTTCGGCAGCGGTTCCGCCCGTGTGTTCGTCGAGCTTCTGCAGCAACAACCTGTAGAGAGCAGCGGTGCTCGTCGTCGCCGACACCGAGGCGTTCGGGCCGTGGAAGTTGGCGACGCAACCAGACGCCCCGCCCGGTGCCGATTCGTATTCAACGCAGTTAGTCAGCGTCACCAAGGTCCGCCCGAAGTGTCCATATTGATCGAACCCATTGAAGGAGCCGGCGGTGTTGTAGATCAATTCCGTCAACCCGTCCCAGCCACCAGTCTTTTCGAGGTTGACGAACAGCTTGGCCAGCTCGCTGGTCGGAACGACGCCCGACTTCGCGAGAGTCGCAGCCTTCCGAATAACCGGATCCGCTTTGGCGAAGTACGGCCCCGACGCTTCGCCGGCGTTGCCGAGGCTCTTCAGCGCGACCGTCAGCGCTTCGGAGAACGGGGTCAAGGTCCGCGTCGCGTCGGTCAGCGAGGGCGCCGCGGTGCCGAAGTCTTCGAACACCGGCGTGCCGGCGTCGGAGAAGGACTTGAGGCTGGTCATCGTCTGCCGGAACTCGCGCAGGAAGGTGGGAAACTTCTGCAGCGCTTCTTCCAGTTCCGGACCTTTTTCGGCGCTCGCTTCGGCGGCGGCGCCGGAGTTGGCGATGAAGCCGGCGACGTGGGAGCGCTCGCGCGAGAGCGGCCGCAGGATCTCCTCCGAGTCGCTCGCCAGCTGCGCCAGCTGGTTGCGCTGGGCGGAGAGGATCCCGAAGGCCTTGTCGACGTCGCGCAGGACCGGGTTCGCCCGCTTGACCAGGACTTCGATGTCTTCGCCGCGGCCGGCGAGACCGGCGCCGAGTTCGTTGAGGATCAGCCGGAAGCGCTGCGCATAGGGCAGCGTGTTGATGTCGTTGATCAGGTCGGGGTCGACGCTGGTGCCGTTGCTGCCGAGTGGCAGCAGGTGCTGGCCCGCGCCGGGTTCACCTGCGGGGATCTCCTTCAGTGCCGGCGGCGGTTCGGCGCCCGGCGCCCGCGGCAGGGTCGGGCGGCAGTCGACGAACTTCTCGCCGATCAGCGACTGCGGCCGGATCAGGCAGCTGGCGTCCTGGCGCCAGTCCTGGAAGCCGGGGTCGGTGATGTTCATCACGATGATCGCCTTGCCGGGCTTTTCGACCGGCTTGCCGTCCTTGTAGGCGACCGCTTCGCCGGGCATCGAGACGTTCACTTCTTCGATTTCGCCGACGTTGGCGCCAGCCACCCGCACCTGCTCGCCGTGGACCATGAAGGCGCCGTTGTCGAAGATCGCCCGCACGCGGTAGCCGCCGGAACCGCCACCGCCCGAGACCAGCAGAACGACCACCACGACGGCCGCGATCACCGCTGCTGCAAGCAGGAGCTTCCGGATCATTCGCCTGGGGGCACGTCGTCGGGGTTGCATTCGGAGGAGCTGACGCTGCCGCCGCCGACCCACGGGTTGGAGCCGTCGGAGGCGGACTGGGTCGCGCCGCCGGGACAGCGGCGACGTACGGGGGCCGACGAACCGAAGGCGTCGTACTGTTCGGCGCGCGAAATCGGTTCAAGGACCGAGTTCGATTCGTTGTAGCGGAAGAGGTTCTGCGCCGCGGTCGCCGCGCGCACGTAGTGGCCGTTGCCGTCGTAGTAGCCGCTTACTTGTCCCAGCTTCCCCAGAGCGTTGAAGAAGTCAGGCGTGTAGGCCCGGATGAAATTGAGGTTTGGCTGGAAGGCCTTGACCGCCGCTTCGGAGTGCGGGAAGGCGTTCGAGGTCAGTTCCTGCACCGCCGGCAGCGTCCCCAGCAGGTCGGCGGCGTCGTTGCCCTGGCCGGGCTGGTGCACGATCAGCTTCAGGTCGTGGGTGAACGGCACGAGCTTCTGGAAGACAGGCCGCAGTTCGGCGAGGAACGGCGCCAGTTCCTTGGTCGCCGGCTTCGCCGTTTCGACCAGCGGTTCGAGGTCGCCCAGCGCCGCCCGCAGGTTGACGAACGTGGTGTTCGACTGCCGCATCACCGGCGGCAGCTCGCGCAGGGTCGCATCGAAGGCACGGGTCTGGCCGGCGATCGCGTTGAAGGCGGTGTTGGCGTTGGAGACCGCGCTCGAGAGCTGTTCGCCGCGGCCGGCGATCGCCGTGGTCAGCCGCGCCGAGCTGACGATGAAGCGCGAGAGCAGGCGCTGATCGGCGTTCAGTTCGTGGGCGAAGGCGCCGGCCCGGTTGAGCGCGGTGCCGAAGTACTTGTAGGAGTCGTTGGCGTTCTTGCCCTCGCCCGAGTAGATCGAGGCGTTGCCGCGGATGAATTCGCCGAGCGCTTCGCGCACCCGCGGCGGGAAGGTGTTGAAGAACTGGTCGATGTCGACCGGCGTCGTCGTCGCGGAGAGCCCCAGTTCGGCCCCGTCTTCCAGCGCCGGGTTGCTGTTCGGCCCGGGGCTGATCGAGACGTAGTGGTTGGCGACGCCGGAGAGGGAGGTGGCGCGGATCGTCGCCGTCGTGCCTTCGTGCAGCTCCTGTTCCACTTCGACCTGGACTTCGGCCAGATTGTTGTCGGTGAGACCGATGCTTTCGACCGTGCCGGCGGGCGAGCCGCCGATCAGCACCTGGTTGTCGGGCACCAGCTGGCCGGCGTTCTGGAAGATCAGCGTGTACTTGTGGCCGCCGCCACCGCTGAAGAGCACGACCGCGAGGATGATCACGGCCGCGGCCAGCGCAACGATCGCGGCGATGCGCGCTGGTGACGTCCCCCGGCTGGTGGCCGGCCCCTTCTCCTCGCCTACGGTTTTTGCAGCCACGGATGGTCGCTTGCTTTCAGGTTCTCCGGCCCCTCCGACCCGGCAGAACGGCTGCAAGATCGTATCCGAGGGCCTCTCGGACAAGTCCTCACCGAGCAGGGACTTAACTCGAATTCAACGCCAACCACCGTGGTCCTCGCTGCCGTCAGACGCTGAATTTGGGCAGTACCCGTGCCAGCGGCCTCGGCAGCCACCAGACGCGGTCCCCGAGCAGCAGCATCAGCGCCGGGAGCAGGACGATGCGGACGATCGTCGCGTCGAGCAGGACGGCGACCGTGAGCCCCACGCCGAGCTGGCTGACGGTGGCGATCGAAGCCCCGGCGTAGGCGACGAAGACGGCCATCATGATCGCCGCCGCGCCGGTGATCACCCCGGCGGTGCGCTCGAGCCCGAAGGTGACCGCAGCCGCATTGTCGCCGTGGGTGTCGTAATGCTCGCGCATGCGGCTGAGCAGGAAGACCGCGTAGTCGATCGAGAGGCCGAAGACGAGGCCGAAGATCAGCGTCGCCCCGACCGCGTCGACGTAGTGGTGCCCGCCGAGCGGCCAGTCCGCCGGCACGTGGAAGAGCAGCGTGAGGACGCCGAAGGCGACGCCGACCGTGGCCAGGTTGAGGGCCACGGCGATCGCCGCCAGCAGCAGCGCCCGCAGCACCACCATCAGCATCAGGAAGGTGGCGATCGTGATCGCCAGCACCACCCAGGGGATCCGCGCGCGGGTGACGCGACTGTAGTCGTTCAGCTGCGCGGCGCCGCCGGCAACGCCGGTGGTGAGATCGGCTTCTTCGCCGAGTTCCGCAGCCACCTTGTCGAGCTTCTTGTTGATCCGGATCGAGCCGGGCGTGTTGAAGCTGTAGTCGCTGACCACCCGGATCGTCGCCGCCTGGCCGCCGTTGCGCAGGTCGATCGCTTCGTTCACCGCTTCCCGCGTCCTCGGCGGCGTTCCGTCGAGGGCCGAGAGGACGAAGTAGCCGGAATTGAACAGGCCGGGCGTCGATTCGGCCACCCGGGTCACCTGCTTGCGGATCTTGTGCTTGCCGCTCAGCACCTGCACGCTCGCTTCTTCCAGCCCGCTTTCCAGCGGCGCGCTTTCGCCGACCCCGTTGAGGAGCCCGCCGGCGAGGGCTTCGGCACCGCCGCCGAGCCGTTCGATCCCGCCGACCAGCGCTTCGGCGCCGCTGCTCAGGCGCGTCAGCCCGTCCCCGAGCCGCCCCGCTTCCCGCGCCAGCCGCGCCGCGCCGGAGGCGAGGCGGCTGCTGCCGCTGTGCAGTTTCCGCAGCCCTTCTTCGAGTTTTTCGGTGCCCTTCAGGACCCCTTCGAGGTTGTGTTTGATCGTGATCGTCCAGTAGTTGTCGTTCTTCGCCTTTTCGTAGTCGTCGAGCAGGCGTTCGTTCAAGGCTGAGAGTTCCGCGGGAAGTCCCGAATAGGGCTCCACGTCCGGCGTGCTCGGCACCGGGTCGTAGGGGGCGCCGGTGACCGGGTCCTTGCCGCTGACCGCAGCGGCCGCCTTTCGCACCGCTTCCAGCGTCTTCGCGTATTCGGGGTCGCTCTTGCCGACGCTCATCGCCCCCAGGCCCGCCAGCGCTTCCTGCAACTGCTGGTCGGCGACCTGGGCGGGCGCGATCAGTTCCGGCAGCTTCATGTTCGCCTCGGCGTTGAGGGACTTGCGCAGCTGCCGCGAGAGGACCAGGGGATTGAACTTGAGGTTGGGGATGATCGTGTCCCGCAGGCCGATCTTGATCCGGAAGGTGCCGAGCATCGCCAGGTGCAGCCCGGATTTGAGTTTCTTCGTCCCGTTCGCGAACAGTTCCAGCGCGTTGACCGCCTGCTGGCTACCGCCGGTCGCCCGGCTCAGCCCGCTGGCGATCAGTTCCGCGCCCTTGCCGGCCCGCCCGGCGCCGAGCGCGAGGAGCCCGGCGCCGTTGCTCGCTTCGGTGATCCCTTCGCGCAGTTGCCCGACTCCGCCGGCGGCGACTTCGAGGCTGCGCCCAAGTTTGCCGAGCCGCTTCACCGGCCCGTAGTCGCCCTTCGAGGAGAGGACCGCGTTACCGAGGTCCTGCAGCCGTTCGACCCGCTTCGTCGCACCCCCGGGCCCGATCACCGCCTGCACCCCGGGCGTCTTCGCCAGGCGCTTCTGGAAGCTTTCGATCGCGGCGAGGCTCTTGGCGCCGGTGATCGGCCCTTCCCGGGAGACGGCGACGATCTGGAACGGCGCTTCCCATCCCGGCCCGATCGCGCTGCCGACCAGTTCCGCGTCCCGCCGTGCGGGGGAGTCCTTGGGGAGCTGTTCGGGGCCGGGCGGGCCGGTCTTCAGCCCCAGTGCCGGCGTCGCCAGGACCAGCAGCAACCCGCCGATCAGGATCGCCGCCACCGTCGGCTTGCGCAGCGCCGCGCCGACGAAGACCATCAATCGCGACCGGCCGCCCTTCGGTGCGCCGCCGAGCCGCCAGAGGTCGACCCGGGTTCCGACCAGGGTGAGGAGCGCGGGCCCGACGATCGTCGCCACACCGATGCTGAGGATGACGACCATGCAGACGCAGCCCGCCAGCGAGACCAGCAGCGATCCCGGCAGGATGAACATCGAGACGATCATCGAGAGCAGCAGAGTGCTGCCCGCGAACATCACCGTGCGGCCGGCGTGGTGGCGGGTGAGCCGGGCCGCGTCGACCGGGTTCGCGCCGGCCGCCAGCTCTTCGCGAAAGCGCGAGACCATCAGCAGCGAGTAGTCCACTCCCAGCGCCAGCCCCATCATCGAGCAGACGTCGACGGCAAAGGAATCGATCGCGAACCACGAGGTGAAGAGGTAGAGGATCCCCCGCGAAGCGATCACCGTGATCGCGCCGAAGGCGAGCGGGATCCCCGCCGCCACCGGCGAGCGGAAGACAAGCAGGAGGATGATCAGCAGGAACGGGAAGGCGATCAGCTCGCCCCTCTCGCTCGCCTTCAGGTTTTCGTCCTGGAGCGCCCGCGAGAGCGGCGCATACCCGGTCTGCGTGGCGCGCACCGGCGGCTTGATCTGTTCCAGCACCCGGTCCACCCGCTCGACCGTGTCGTTGACCGCGGTTTTGAGGTCGACGTGGAAGTCGGCGAGGATCAGCGCCCGGCGCGGGCTCGGCCGCAGCCGTTCGACCGACCCCGTGTCCCAGGGGGAGAGGGTGGTCACCCGCGGGTCCTGCCGCAGGGCGCGAACCAACTGCGGCCCCTGCCGGTTGATTTCGGCCGCCGGTCCCCGCAGGAGGATCGCGAAGGGAGCGGAGTCGCCGAAGTGTTCGTTCAGCAACTCGGTGCCGCGAAACGATGCGGTGCCGGGCACTTCGAGATTGGTCGGATCGAGCCGCTGGTTGACGCCGGTGCCGATCAGGCCGAGGGCGACCAGGAGGACCGCGGCGGCTGCGAGCACGGCGCGCGGATGCCGGAGCAGCAACGGCTGCCCGTGCGTACCGCCCTTGCCGGGTGAGCGCCTTGGCCCCCTGCCGATCCTCCTTCCCACGGCTGGTAGTTTGGCGGTAGACGCTTACGGGAGGGAGGATCTGGTGCGGAAGACTTTGTTAAGGGCGCATGTGCTGGCCGTGGTCGGGCTGCTCGTCGCGGTGGGCTCGGCGCTGGCGATCACGCTGCACGCCTCGAATCTGGTCATCACCACGGACGGGGGCTTCACGCCGACGGCGCTGCCCAAGCACGGCTATGCGCCGATCCGGCTGCACGGCTTCGGCAAGATCGCCACCGAAGACGGCTCGCCGCCGCCGGTTCTGGAAACGGTGACGATCTGGTTCGACAAACACGGCGAAGTCGAGACCCGCGGGCTCCCGACCTGCACGCCCCAGAAACTGGCGGCGACGACGACCAAGCAGGCGCGCAAGCTCTGTCCCGGCGCGATCGTCGGCACCGGCTTCGGCAAAGCCGTCGTCGACTTCCCCGAACAGGGACCGATCCCCGCCTCCTCGCCAATCACGCTCTTCAACGCCAAGCCGAAACACGGCAACCCGGTGATCCTCGCCCACGCGCACCTGACGGTTCCCGGACCGACCACCTTCGTCGTCCCGATCGAAATCCAGAAGGTGCACGACGGCCGCTACGGCTTCAAGACCGAAGCGAAAATCCCGAGGATCGCCGGTGGCTACGGGATTCCGCTCTACGCGCGGATCAGCGTCGGCCGCAAGTGGAAGTACAAGGGCAAGACGCTCAGCTTCGCCAACGCCGGCTGCCCGGACGGGCGCCTGCAGGCAAAGGGCCAGTTCCTCTTCAAAGACGGCACCTTTCTCCAAGGTTCCGTGTTCAAAAAGTGCAAGGGGATCTGATTGGGAGCTCCGTTCCGCAAAGCCGCCGTCCTGGCCGCCGTTCTCGCGATCGGCGCCTGCGCGTCGGCCTACGCGATCACGGCTGAAATCGGCCCGGTCTGGGTGAGCGCCACCGCGACCGTGCAGCCGCGCGTGCTGCCGAAGCCCGGCCACGGCAACGCCCCGATCACCCTCGAGAGCATCACCCGCGTCGGCACCCACGACGGCTCCACCCCACCGACGCTGCAGACGCTCCTCTTCACGCTCGACAAGAACGGGACGCTCAACGCCAGGGGCTGGCCGACCTGCTCGGCCGCGAAGCTGGCGGGCACGACCCCGTCGCAGGCGCGCAGGCGCTGCGCCGCTGCCCTGGTCGGGACCGGTAAGGCAAGGGTGCTGGTGACGATGCCCGGCAAGGCGCCCTTCACGATCACCTCCCCGCTTTCCTTCTTCAACGGGCCGCCGGCGGGCGGGCGGGCGACGCTGATCGCCCACGGCTACGAGACGGTTCCCTCGCCGCAGACGCTGCTGGTCCCGATCCCGATCGAACGCCTCTCCGGCGGCCGCTACGGCTACCGGGTCAAGGTCAACCTGCCCGAATTCGCCGGCGGCTACGGCGCCCCGCTCCTGGCCGAAGCGAAGATCGGCGCGACCCGCAAGCGCGGCGGCAAGACGATCGGCTACATCGCGGCCCACTGCTCCGGCGGTCGGCTGCAGGTCTACGGGACGGCGCGTTTCACCGACGGTGACTTCTTCCCGGTGACGCTGACCTCGCCATGTCACTTCCCCGGCTGAGCCGGGCGGGGCTGGTCATCCTGGCGGCGCTTGCGCTTGCCGCCGGAACCGCGGCCGGCGACGGGGCTCTGGTGGAAGTGAACGGGATCGTCCTGCGCGCCAGCGGCGGCTTCAAGCCGCAGACCCTCCCCCGCCGCAGCTATGCCCCGATCACCTTCCAGGGCCGCGTCGACCTCCACGGCAGGAACGGCGGCGCGCTTCCGCCGCTGCAGGAGGCGCTGATCGATTTCGACCGCGACGGCCGCCTCGACGTGTCCGGCCTGCCCACCTGCACGCCGGAATCGGTTGCCGCCGCAAGCACCGCGGCGGCGCGGCGGATCTGCCGCGGCGCGATCGTCGGCAGCGGCCACCTCGGCGTCGTCGTGGCACTGCCGAGCGGGCCGATCCGCACCACGGCGCCGCTGACGATCTTCAACGGGCCCAGGCTGGAAGGGAACCCGACCGCGATCCTCCACGCCCAGTTCACTGTCCCCGCCACCCAGACCTACGCGATCGTCGTCCCGATCGAACGCATCCCGGGCCGCTTCCGCTACCGCGCCCGGATCGAGCTGCCGCCGCTGGCCGGCGGCTTCGGCGCCCTCACCCACATCGACGCCAAGGTCGGCCGCCGCTACCGCGCCGGCGGCCGCAACCACAGCTACGTCTCCGCCCGCTGCAGCGACAACATCCTGCAGACCCATGGCTACTTCAGCTTCGCCGAGGGCACCGTCATCTCCGGCCAGGTCGAAGAGTACTGCCGGAGCAAATGAGCGGGGAAATGGGCCGTGTAGGGCTCGAACCTACGACCTTGAGATTAAGAGTCTCCTGCTCTACCAACTGAGCTAACGGCCCGGGACGGGCAAGTATAGGAAGGTCTGCCGCGCGGGTGAAGGCCTGCTTGCGAGGGGAGCGTCTATTCGGCCAGACCGCCGCCGCCGAGGGCGCCGCTCAGCGGGTTGGCCGGGTTTTCCAGGCTTTCGGGGTTGCCTTTGCTGTTCTTCGCGGCGGCCTTTTCGGCTGCTTCTGCGGACTTGAGTTCTTTCTGGAAGGCCTTCGCCCGTTTCTTGATTTCGCCGAGGCGTTTTTCCAGTTCCTGCACTTCAAATTTGGCGTTGGCCTTCTTCTTCGCTTCGGCTTCGGCCTTTTCAGCGGCCGCGAAGTCGCCGGTGAAGTACGTGTAGAGCGCGAACGTGCTGAGCGAGTTCAGCGTCGGACGCTGCCGGGCGACGATCTGCTGCGCTTCGGCCGCAGCTTCGATGTTGCGCTCGGCCTGTTGAAGGGTCTGAGACGAGCGTTCCGCCAGCGTCACCAGCGCCGGCGCCATCAACTGGGCCAGACCGGCTTGCGGTTCTTCGGCTTGCTTCAGGTATTCCGACCAGGTGCTGCTCGCCTGCTGGTATTGCTGCAGCGCCTGGGCCACGTCGCTTTCGCTTGGTTCAACCGAGGAGAGCACGCTGTTCGCCGCCGAGACGCGGGCCCGCGTGAGCGAGGCCAGCAGCTGTTCGTCTTCGGGTTCTTTGCGCAGTTTCGCTTCGATCCGTTCGGCCTGTTCTTCGAACGGCTTCGACGCTTCGCCCGAGCTGCTGGAGCTGCTGAAGAGTTCGCCCAGGTTGAACCCGCCGACGACGAGGAAGAGGCTGAGGCCCATCAGGACGGCGAGGGTCGCGTAGACGACTTTGACGGCGACCTTCCGCCGTCCGCGGATATCGAAAACCATCCTTCGCTCGCCGCCGCCTGAAGCCATGCTCTCCCTTTCTACCTACTCCTGCGGTGAGGGCGCGCCCACCGCACTGCCTCGGCGCGGTCGCCCCAACACCCGGGCTAGGACGATACTCAACTCATACAGAGCAAGCAGTGGGACCATCTCCAGGAGCATCGAGACCGGGTCGACTCCGGGCAGCGCCGCGGCGACGATCGAGATCACCAGGTAGGCGTAGCGGCGGTTCCTGCGCAGCTGCTCGACGCTGACGATGCCGAGGCGGGTGACCGCGATGATCGCCAGCGGCAGCTGGAAGACCAGGCCGCAGGCGATCTCGGTCATCGAGAAGAAGCCGTAGTAGTCCCGGGCCCGGACCTGGACGTTGAACTGATCGTCGTTGAAGTTGAGCAGGAAGTGGACCGCGGCCGGCATCACCACGAAATAGGCAAAGGCGAGCCCGGCGACGAAGAGCAGCGGGAAGAGCAGGAGGATCGGCAGGATCACCCGTTTCTCGGCCTCGCTGAAAGCCGGTAGGACGTAGGCGTAGAGCTGCCAGAGGACGATCGGCAGCGAGAGCACGATCGCCGCGTAGGCGGAGACGGTGAGCGTCGTCGTGAACGGCTCGGTCACCCCGAAGGTGATCAGCCGGTTGTGGTTCGACGGCAGCGGCCCCTGGGCGATTTCGAGCAGCAGGTGGTTCTGCCAGAAGCAGAGCGCGAGGGCGACGCCGAGGACGAGGATGCAGACGAACAGGCGGGTCCGCAGCTCGTCGAGGTGCTCGACCAGCGTGAGCCGGTCCTCGTGGGAGACCGGCTTGACGCGAGGGCTCATCCCCCCGCCCCCTCAGCTTGGCTTGTTGCGGATGACCTCCGCCTCGGCCGGGTCGCCGTGGGCCTTCGCCGGCTCGGATGGAGCGAGCCTCGGCTTTTCGTCGTCCTCGTGCTCGCCGTTGATCGACCCTTTGAACTCGCGGATGCCGCGGCCGAGGCTGCGACCGAGTTCCGGGAGGCGCTTGGGCCCGAAGACCAGCAGGGCGATGATGAGGACAATCGCGATCTCTGGAAGTCCGATGTTTCCTGGCATCCCAACCATGGTAACGGGACCTCTTCAGCTGTAGCGCTGGACGACGCCGTCGGCGACGAGCGAGAGCAGCTGCCGCTGTTCGGGCGCGAAGTCGGCGTGCTCGAGGACCTGCTTGGCGGCGGCGACCATCTGCAGCGCCCGGGCGCGAACCCGCTCCAGGGCGCCGGTGGCCTCGATGCGGTCGCAGAGGGCCTCGGCGCCGGCGGAGCCGAGCGCCTCCAGGTCGACCTCGCGGATCGTCGGGTCGCTTGCGGCGGCCTCGATCAGCGGCAGCGTCACCGTCCCGTCGAGCAGGTCGGTCCCGCGCGCCTTGCCGGTCCGCTCCGGGGGGCCGCTGACGTCGAGGACGTCGTCGAGCAGCTGGAAGGCGAGGCCGATTTCGGACCCGAACTTCCGCAGGCTCTCCTCGCTGCCGCCGAGCAGGCAGGCGCACTCGAAGAGGCGCGCCGTCTTCAGCCGGCAGCGCTTCAGGTAGCGCTCCTCGGTGACCGAGAGGTCGAAGGCGTCGCGTCGCTGCGCGAGCTCGCCACGGGCGAGGGCGACCGAGGCGTCGGCGAGCAGCGCCACCGCGCGCGTGTCCCCCTCCCCGGCCAGCAGCGCGAAGGCGCGGGAGAAGAGCAGGTCTCCGGTCGAGATCGCCCGCCCGCGGCCGGAGGTGGCGGCAACCGTCGGCCGCCCCCGGCGCAGCGGCGCATCGTCGAGGACGTCGTCGTGGACCAGGGTCGCCATGTGGACGAGCTCGATCGCCGCCGCCGCCCGCCGCACCTCGGCGCTGCGCTCCGGGCCGGCGCAGAGCAGGACCAGCATCGGCCGCAGCCGCTTGCCGCCGGCATCCAGCGTCGCCGCCGCGTCCGCCCCCAGCAGCTCGCCGTGGTCGGCGATCGCTCCTCGCAGCAGTTCCTCGACCTCGCCGAGGCGGGTGGGCAGCCAGCGGCTGGAGGCGTCGAGCACCGCCGTCACCGGCGGCGGGACCGAGGAGGGCCTGGTCACGCGCGGGCGGCGCTCACCCGCGGACGCCGGAGTGGATCGCGATGATCCCGCCGGCCAGCACGGTGTAGCGGATCGCTTTGAAGCCGGCGTCGTCCATCTTCGCCGCCAGGCCGCGGGGGCTGGGGAAGCTGCGCACCGACTCCGGCAGGTAGGAGTAGGCCTCCGGGTTGCTCGAGAGAGAACCGAGCAGGGGCACGATGCGGTCGAACCAGAGCGAGAAGAAGAGCGAGAGCGGCGGCCGCTCGGGCTGGGTGATCTCGAGGATCACCGCCCGGCCACCGGGCTTCAGCACCCGCGCCATCTCGCGCAGGCCGCGATCGAGGTCGGCGAGGTTGCGGACGCCGAAGCCGACCGTGACCGCGTCGAACCGCTCGCCGTCGTATGGCAGCTCGAGCGCGTCGGCCCACTCGAAGCGGATCCCGGAGACGGCGCGCTCGGCGGCCTTCTCCCGCGCCAGATCGAGCATCGGCTCGGAGAAGTCGCAGCCGACGACGTGGCCGCCCGGCGTCACCAGCCCCGCCAGCTCCAGCGCGAAGTCGCCGGTGCCGCAGCAGACGTCGAGGGCCGAGTCCTCCGGTTTCAGGCCGGTGCGCGCGGCCGCCTGCTGGCGCCAGCGATGGTGCAGCCCGGCGGTCATCACCGAATTGAGCGCGTCGTAGCGGCTCGCGACCCGGTCGAACATGCGGTTGACCTGACCGGCGAAGTCCGGCGATTGGCGGTTGTCGTTGATCGTGTCCATGGGATTCAGGGCTCCCCTGCCCCGCCCCCGGCCACCGGCGCTAGTGCAGCGAGGACAGGAAGTTCGCGAGCGCTTCGATCTTCTGCGGCGGCAGTTCGCGGAAGGACGGCATGATGCCCGGGCCGATTTCGACCGAGCGGATGATCGCAGCCCGCGGGATCCTGGCGCCGATGTGGGTCAGTTCCGGCCCCGGCCCGTTGTTGCCGTTCTCGCCCAGCTTGTGGCAGCCGAGGCAGCCCTCGCCGGCCACGACCTCCTTGCCTTTTTCGTATTGCGGCGCGACCTTCATGTCGATCTCGGTCGGCGAGCCCGAGACCGCGCCGGTGTAGGTGAGGTACCCCATCGCCAGGATCGTGAGGATTCCGGCGGTGGTCGCGATCGGGCGCCGCTCGGGGCGCCGCTCGGGGCTGCGGTCGTAGAACGGCAGCAGCAGCAGCAGGACCATGCAGACGGTGGGGATCCCGATCGTCGCGATCGGAACCAGCTCCGGCGGTTTGATCACGCGCAGGAGCTCGAAGAGGAAGAAGAAGTACCACTCCGGGCGCGGCACGTACGTCGTCGTGGTCGGGTCGGCCTTGGGGCCCTGCTCAGCGCCGAGGATCAGCGACATGGCGATGATCACGGCGACGACGATGCAGGCCATCATCGAGTCCTTCATCACCGCGTAGGGGAAGAACGGCTTCCCCTTCTTCTTCAGAAGCTCGTATTCCTCGAGATAGGCCTGCTTGTCCTGCGGCTTCATCGATGAGCCCCCGTCACGCTTCTGCTCCGTTGGGGCCCTCACCGGATACGGGAGCGCCGTCGATGCGGCTGCCGTTGACCCGGCCGTTGCCGTTAGCACCGGCCTCGAGTTCGGCCAGCGGCGAGGCGCCCTTGGGCCGCTCGGTCTTCACCCAGGGCGGCGCCGTGGTGCCGAGCTTGACGACCAGGTACATGTGGGCGCCGATCAGGGCGATGATCGCCCCGGGGACCAGCAGCATGTGGATCGCGTAGAAGCGGGCGAGCGTGGTCGCGCCGAGCTCCGGGCCCGCGCGCAGGAAGTCGCTCAGGTAGGGCCCGACGATCGGGCCGGTGCCGTTGATGTTGATGCCGACGATCGAGGCCCAGAAGGAGCGCTGGTCGAACGGCAGCAGGTAGCCGGTGAAGGCCATCGTCATCGTCAGGATCAGCAGCACGACGCCGATCACCCAGTTCAGCTCGCGCGGGTACTTGTAAGCGCCGAAGAAGAAGGTGCGGCCGAGGTGAAGGAAGATCATGATCACCATCACGCTCGATCCCCACTTGTGCATGCCGTGCACGAAGGCGCCGAGGAAGACCTCGTTGTTGATGTGGGAGATCGAGGCGTAGGCCTGGGTGGCCGAGGGGGTGTAGAACATCGCCAGGAAGACGCCGGTGACGGCCTGCACGATGAAGGCGAAGAGGGTCGCCGAGCCGAGCGTGTAGAACCAGTTGGTGCCCTTTGGCACCTTGCGGTACAGCATCCCGGTCAGGAAGCCGGAGGCGGCGGTGCGCTGATCGACCCAGGCGAGCACGTCGACGGGCGCCTCCACGGCGCGGTCGGCTAGGCGCTTGGCGTCAGACGGGCGCTCCGGCGGCGCCGTCTTCAGGTCGGCAGGAGCCGCGCCCTTGGCGCCGTTGCCCTCGCCGGGCTTGGCCGGTTTGCGGAGCGGCGCGGGGATCAGGGAATCGAGTTTCATCGTCGGCTAGCCGCTCAGCTGCTCGGGGGCGGGAAGGTGGACGGACGCGGTGGGTACAGGTACTCCCAAATCCCGCCGGTGAACTCGCCGGGGTCGCGGGCGCGCACCGGCTCTAGCTGGGAGGTGACGCTGTAGCGCGGACCGACCTCCACCTGCCCGCCGCGGATCCGGGTCTGGAACTGGTCGAGCGGGCGCACCGGCGGGCCGCCGATCCGTTTGCCCTGAAAGTCGTAGACGCCGCCGTGGCAGGGGCAGATGAAGTTGCCCGCCGCCTCGACGTAGCGAACCGGGCAGCCGAGGTGGACGCAGCGGTTGGATACGGCGACGATCTTTCCCGGGTCCTCACCCAACTCTTTTGAGCTGAGGCGGACGTAGGCGGTGGTCTTGCCGGCGTCGCCGATCCCCTCGGTCTCGGTGAAGACGACCTGGCGGTAGGTGTCCTCGACGAAGTCGCCGAGCGGGCCGACCGCCTCCCAGCGCTCCTTGCCGCGGTGGAAGATCGGCGCCACCGCGAAGCCGACCGCGGGCAGGACGATCGCGGCGCCGGCGACCCCGCCGAGACCCTGGGCGGCGATCGTGAAGGCGCGACGGCGAGTCATCGACTCGCCCTCGAAATAGCCGGGTGGGTTGGCCTCTGGGCGCTCTGGCCGGGCGGCCCCCTCGGCGCCGTTCTGCTTGTCCGCTTCGTCGCTCAACAGCTCAACCTCAGGAAGCGTGGAGTCTATTGACTCGCGCCCCCGGGCGGTCGCCATGGTCCCCGCCGCCGACGGCGAGAGCCGAAGCGCGCCACAGCTCCGGCGCCTCGTCGCCGCGACCCTCGGCGTGGAGTCGAGCGCAGCCGGTGATCAGTTCGGCCAGCACCGAAACGGCTTTGGCATCGCCGATCGCGGCGAGGCGCTCGATGCCCAGCGCGTAGAGATAATCACCCGCGAGCAGGGCGAGGTCCTCGTCGTGCCCGCGCACCAGCCGCGGCTCGCCGTAGTGCAGCAGGTAGCCCTCTCGCACCGCCTCGACCACGAGCGCGTACTCGGCGGGGGCCGCGGCGGCACGTTCTCCGAGCGCGGCCAGCAAGCCGAAGACGGGCCGCTCGTCGGGCTCCACCACGAGCGGGGAGATCGGCGTGTCCTCCTCGCGAAGGCGGTCGGCGAGCAGGACCAGGGCGGCTTTCGGATCGGACGGAGGCGCGACCTCGCTCACTGCAGCGCCTCCCCGACCGCCTCGGCCGCCGCTTCGAGCGTGCGGTCGATCGCCTCCTCGTCGTGGGCGAGCGAGACGAACCAGGCCTCGAACTGGGAGGGCGGCGGATAGATCCCGCGGGCCAGCAGGGCGCGGCAGAAGCGGGCGTGGGCGGCGAGGTCGCAGGCCGATGCGGCGGCGAAGTCGGCGACCGGCACGGTGCTGAAGAAGGGTGTCACCAGCCCGGGCATGGCGGCGACCTGCAGCGGGCGGCCCGTGGCGATCTCGGCGAGCCCCGCCGCGAGGCGGTCGGTCAGCGTCGCCAGGCGCTCGTAGGCCGCGGCGTCGAGCTGGCGCAGGGTGGCGAGGCCAGCGGCCGTGGCGAGCGGGTTGCCGGAGAGCGTGCCGGCCTGATAGACGTCGCCCGCCGGGGCAACCCGTTCCATCAACTGCCTCGGTCCGGCGAAGGCGGCGGCGGGCAGGCCACCGCCGACGATCTTGCCGAGCACGGTCAGGTCGGGCTCGACCCGGTAGAGCTGCTGGGCGCCGCCGCGGGCGACGCGGAACCCCGTGATCACCTCGTCGAAGACGAGCAGGGCGGCGGCGTCGCGAGTAACGGCGCGGAGGAAATCGAGGAAGCCCTCGGCGGGCGGGACGACGCCCATGTTGGCGGCCACAGGCTCGGCGAGGACGGCGGCGACGGCATGATCGGAGAGCGCCCGCGAAACCGCCTCGCGATCGTTCCAGGGCACCACCACCGTGCTCGCCGCCTGGGCGGCGGTCACCCCCGGGCTGCCGGGGACCCCGAGGGTAGCGAGGCCGGAGCCGGCGTCGGCGAGCAGGCCGTCGGAGTGGCCGTGATAGGCGCCGGCGAACTTGACCACGGTCTCGCGGCCGGTGACCGCGCGGGCGAGGCGGACCGCGCCCATCGCCGCCTCGGTCCCGGAGCTGGTCATCCGCACCATCTCGGCGGAGGGGACGCGGGCGACGATCTCTTCGGCCAGCTCGACCTCGGCCGCGGTCGCAGCGCCGAAGCTGGTCCCGCGGGCGGCCGCATCGGCAACGGCGGCCAGCACCGACGGGTCGGCGTGGCCGAGGATCAGCGGGCCCCACGAGCCGACCCAGTCGACGTAGCGGTTGCCGTCGACGTCGACCAGCTCGCACCCCTCCCCGCGCTCGACGAAGATCGGCTCGCGCTCGATCTGGCGCATCGCCCGCACGGGCGAGTTGACGCCGCCGGGAAGGACCGTCAGCGCTCGGCGGTAGAGCTCCGCCGAGCGCTCGTGGCTAGGAATGCTCTTCCTCCCAGGCGGCGTACTCGTCGGTGAAGTAGCGCAGGCGGATCTTCTTGTACTCGGTGGAGGAGTAGAGGGTGGCGCGATCGTCGGGACCCATCCCGCACTCCGCCGCGATCGAGTCGAGGATCGCGTCGCACTCCTCCTTCGAGCGGCCGTGGGCCATGGTGAAGACGCTGTAGGGCCAGTCCTCATAGGTGGGACGCTGGTAGCAGTGGGAGATGCCGCGGAAGGAGGCCATGCGCCGTCCCGTATCCATGATCTCGCCCTCCGGCACCTTCCAGACGCCCATGCCGTTGGCCGAGAAGCCGGCGCGGCGGTGGAAGAGGATCGCGGCGACACGGCGCAGCAGCTTGCGGTCGACCATGCCGCGCAGATGCTCCAGCAGCCCCTCGGTCGTCATCCCAACCGCGCCCGCGGCCTCATCGTAGGGCCGCTCGACCGGCTCCATCGGTCCCTGCAGGGCGCGGATCACGGCGACGTCGCGCTCGTCGTAGGGCTGGGCCTCCAGCTCGCGCGGCGGGGCCGCCTCGATCGCGGCGGCGAGCGCGTCGGTGCCCTTCTCCATCTCCAGGTTCATGTTGATCTTGAACAGGGTCAGGGTGGGCAGCTGGCGCATCGACTCGGCGCCGGCCTCGCGCATCAGGACGTCGAGCGTGCCGGCGAGGCCGAGCTCGGAGTCGGGCGGGGTGGCGATCGTGAACCAGAGGTTGAAGTCGTGCGTGCGCAGGTAGTTGTGGGAGACGCCCGGGTGGGCGTTGACGACCTGGGCCGCGCGCTGCGGATGCTCGGAGTCGACCTTCGCCGCGACCAGCATCGACTCGTAACCCAGGGCGCGGGTGTCGAAGATCGGCGTGATCTCGCGGATGATCCGCTCGTCGAGCAGGCGGCGGGTGCGGGCAAGGACGTCGTCGAGGTCGAGGTCGGCCTCCGAGGCGAGCAGGGCGAAGGGCTCGGCATCGAGCGGGAAGCTCGATTGCAGGAGGTTCATCAGCCGCTTGTCGGTCTCGTCGAGCGGGATCGCGGCGCCGTCCTTGCGGGAGCGCGCCTTGGACTGGGGCGCCTTCAGCGAAGCCAAGCCGCGGCCTCCTTGGCGTAATAGGTGACGATCGCGTCGGCGCCGGCGCGGCGGATCGAGGCCAGCGTCTCCAGAACCGCGGCTCGCTCGTCGATCCAGCCCTGCTCGGCGGCGGCCTTCAGCATCGAGTACTCGCCGGAGACGTGGTAGGCGGCCACCGGGGCGCCGGTCGCGTCCTTGACCCGGCGCACGACGTCCAGGTAAGGGGTGGCGGGCTTGACCATCAGCATGTCGGCGCCCTCCTCTAGGTCGAGTTCGGCCTCGCGCACCGCCTCGGCGGCGTTGGCGGGATCCATCTGGTAGCCGCGGCGGTCGCCGAACTCGGGCGTCGACTCGGCGGCATCGCGGAAGGGGCCGTAGAAGGCCGAGGCGTACTTGGCGCTGTAGGCGACGATCGGCACGCGGGCGTGACCCTCCTCGTCGAGCTGGTGGCGGATCGTGCCGATCCGCCCGTCCATCATGTCGCTGGGCGCGACCGCGTCGGCGCCGGCCTCGGCGTGTGAGATCGCGATCTTTGCCAGCAGCTCGATCGTGATGTCGTTGTCGACCTCGCCGTCGCGGACGAAGCCGCAGTGGCCGTGCGTGGTGTACTCGCAGAGGCAGACGTCGGTGATCACCGTCAGGTCCGGATGGGCCTCCTTCAGGGCGCGCACCGCCATCTGCACGACGCCCTCGTCGTCGTAGGCGCCTGTTCCCGACTCGTCCTTGGCGGCGGGGATGCCGAAGAGGAGCACCGCGCCGACGCCGGCGGTGGCGATCTCGGTCGCCTCGCCGACCAGCTCGGAGATCGAGAAGCGTTCGATGCCCGGCATCGACTCGACCTCCTCGCGGACGTTCTCGCCGCTCACCACGAAGAGGGGCTGGATCAGGTGGCGCGGGGAGAGCTCGGTCTCGCGGACGAGGCCGCGCAGGGCCTCTGTGCGGCGCAGGCGACGCAGGCGGGTGGCAGGGAAGGGCACGGCTCGATTCTAGGGTTGTTGGCGCGGCGGGTCCTCAAGCAGTTCACAACAAACCGCGCGGGCGGCGCCGGATAGCGTTCGACCCGTGGAAGCAGGGATCAGCGTAGCCGTGCTTGAGGCGCGGGCGCTCGTGAAGCGGTTTGGCGAGCGGGAAGCGTTGCGGGGGGTCGACTTCGAAGCGTCGGCTGGAGAGCTGGTGGCCGTCATCGGTCCGAACGGGGCCGGGAAGACGACCTTGCTGTCCATCCTTGCCGGCATCTCCAAGGCCGATGCGGGAGAGGTTCATGTGCCAACGGGGGAGGTTGGCTGGGTGCCGCAGCAGGCGGCGCTTTATCGGCGGCTGACGGTGGAGGAGAACCTGCTGCTGTTCGCGCGGCTGGAGCGGCATGAGGACCCCCGGGCCTCCACCGAGGGGATGCTGGAGCTGACCGGGCTCGCGGAGCGGCGAGGCGAGGTCGTGGCGCGGTTGTCGGGTGGCAACCAGCAGCGGATCAACATCGCGATCGGCTTGCTCTCGCGGCCCTCGGTGCTGCTGCTGGACGAGCCCAGCGTCGGCCTCGACCCGCGTCAGCGGGCGCGGCTCTGGGAGTTCGTCTCGGCGCTCGCCGCGGACCGCGGCACCACGGTCATCTTCTCCACCCACGACATCCAGGAGGCGGAGCGCTACGGCGGCCGGCTGCTCGTGCTCGCCGACGGCGAGGCGCTCTTCGACGGCTCGCCGGACGGCCTGCGCGAGGCGGTCCGGCGCGAGGCGCCGGAGGCCGCCGATCAGGACTTCGAGACCGCCTTTGTCGCCTTCCTCCACCACCGGGGTCACTGATGCGCTGGCTGCTGCTCAAGGACCTCCAGATCCTGCGGCGCTCCCCCCTGCAGGCGGCGCTGCTGATCGTCTACCCGGTGCTGATCGCCGTCCTGGTCGGCTTTGCGATCTCGCGCTCGCCCGACAAGCCGCGCGTGGCGCTGCTCAACGAGGTGCCCGGCGACGCCAGGGTCACCGT
>DASSOC010000092.1:0-66533 GCA_035700965.1 Solirubrobacterales bacterium | reverse complement strand
CCGCCTTCAAGGACCTCGGCTTCGACTCGCTCTCGGCGGTCGAGCTGCGCAACCGCCTCGGCGCCGCCAGCGGCCTGCAGCTGCCCGCCACCCTCGTCTTCGACCACCCCAGCGCCGAGGCGGTGGCGCGGTACCTGGTCGCGCAGGCCGGCGGAGCCCCCGACGCCGGCCCGCGAGCGGCGGTGCGCCCGGTCCGCGACCCCGAGGAGCCGATCGCGATCGTCGGCATGAGCTGCCGCTTCCCCGGGGCCGACTCGCCGGAGGCGCTCTGGCAGCTGCTCTGCGAGGGCGCCGATGCGATCGGGCCCTTCCCCGAGGACCGCGGCTGGGACCTCGGGCGCTCCGAGGAGGCCGGTCTCGAAGGCGGCTTCGTCGCCGACGCGACCCGCTTCGACGCCCCCTTCTTCGGTCTCCATGCCCAGGAGGCGCGAACCACCGATCCCCAGCAGCGGCTGCTCCTCGAAACCGCCTGGGAGACGCTCGAAAACGCCGGCATCGACCCCCGGGCGCTGCGCGGCAGCAGCACCGGCGTCTACGCCGGCGTGATGTACCAGGACTACGCTGCCGGACTCGCCGAGATGGCGGGCGACGGCGCCGTCCCGATGGGCGGAGTCGGCGGCAGCCTGGTCTCCGGCCGGGTCGCCTACTCCTTCGGCTTCGAGGGGCCGGCGGTGACGATCGACACCGCCTGCTCCTCCTCGCTGGTGGCGATGCACCTGGCGGCGCAGGCGCTGCGCGGCGGCGAGTGCGACCTGGCCCTGGCGGGCGGCGTCACCGTCCTCTCCACTCCCTTCGTGCTGGCTGCGATGGGACGACAGGGCGGCCTTTCCCGCGACGGGCGCTGCAAGGCCTTCGACGCCGGCGCCGACGGGATCGGGATGTCCGAGGGCGTTGGCCTCGTCCTCCTCGAGCGCCTCTCCGAGGCACAGTCCAACGGCCACCGCGTCCTCGCCCTCCTCCGCGGCTCGGCGACCAACCAGGACGGCGCCTCGAACGGCATCACCGCCCCCAACGGCCCCTCACAGGAGCGGGTGATCCGCCAGGCTCTGGCGAGCGCCGGGCTCGCGCCGGCCGACGTCGACGCGGTCGAGGCCCACGGCACCGGCACCGCCCTGGGCGACCCGATCGAGGCCCAGGCGCTGCTCGCCACCTACGGGCAGGCGAGGGAGGGCTCGCCGCTCGCGCTCGGCTCGATCAAGTCGAACCTCGGCCACGCCCAGGCCGCGGCCGGCGTCGCCGGGGTGATCAAGATGGTTCAGGCGCTGCGCCACGAGCGCCTGCCGCGGACGATCCACCTCAGCGAGCCGACTCCCCACGTCGACTGGTCGACCGGTGAGGTCGAGCTGCTCGCCGATGAGCGTGAGTGGCGCGCCAACGGCCGCCCCCGCCGCGCCGGCGTCTCCTCCTTCGGCATCTCCGGCACCAACGCCCACCTGATCCTCGAGGAAGCTCCGCCGAGCCCCGCTCCGAGCCGGGCCGGCGGCGAGGTTCCGGACCCGGCTCCCGGCGTCCCGCTCGTCCTCTCGGCCCGCAGCGAGGGGGCGCTGCGCGAGGGGGCCGGCCGGCTGCGCGCGTTCATGCAGGCCAACCCGGAGACGGCGACGGCCGAGATCGCCCGCTCGCTGGCGCGGCGGCGGCCGCTGCTCGAGCGCCGCGCCGCGCTCGCCGGCGCCGGTCGCGAGGAGCTGCTCGACGGCCTCGCGGCGCTCGCCGCCGGCGAGGAGGCCGAGCGCGTCTTCCTCGCCCCGGAGCCGGCCCCCGAGCTGGGCTCCGGCCCGGTCTTCCTCTTCCCCGGCCAGGGCGCGCAGTGGCGGAAGATGGCGCTGGAGCTGCTCGGTTCCTCGCCGCTCTTCGCCGCGGCGATCGACGAGTGCGAGCAGGCGCTCGAGCCTCACGTCGAGTGGTCGCTCGGTGCCCTGCTGCGGGTCGAGGAGGGCGCCGCGGACCTGGAGCGGATCGAGGTTGTGCAGCCGGCCCTGTTCGCGATGATGGTTGCGCTGGCGCGACTCTGGCGGGCGCACGGGGTCGAGCCGGCCGCCGTCCTCGGCCACTCGCAGGGGGAGATCGCCGCGGCCCACGTCGCCGGCGCCCTCTCGCTCGACGACGCGGCCCAGCTGGTCGCCCGGCGCAGCCAGGTGCTGACCCTCGGCACCGGCCGCGGCGCGATGGCGCTGGTCGCCGCCGGCGAGCCGGCGCTGGACGCGCGGATCCCCGCCTGGCGCGACCTGGTCTCGCTGGGCGGCGTCAACAGTCCCGACTCGGTCGTCGTCTCCGGCTCCAACGAGGGGATCGACGAGGTGCTGGGGCTGTGCGAGGCCGAGGGGATCTTCACCCACCGGGTGCGAGCCGCGGTCGGGCCCGGCCATTCGCCGCTGATCGAGCAGGGGAGGGAGATGCTGCTGGAGGCGGCGGCGGGGATCTCGCCGCGCCCGAGCGAGGTGCCGTTCTACTCCTGCGTCACCGCCGCGCCGGTCGACACCGCCGGGCTCGACGCCGAGTACTGGTACCGCAACGCCCGCCAGGCCGTGCTCTACGGACCGGCCGTGGCGCGTCTGCTGGGCGACGGCTTCCGCCGCTTCGTCGAGGTCAGCCCGAACCCCATCCTGCTCGTCCCGACCCACGAAAACTTCGCCCACGTCCTCGGCGAGGAGGAGGCCGGCGCCAGCTTCACCGGCACCCTGCAGCGCAAGCGCGGCGGCCTGCCGGACTTCGCCCTCGCGCTCGGCTCGGCCTGGGCCGCGGGGGTCGAGGTCGACTGGAGCCGGGCGCTGCCCGGCGGCGCCGAGGACGTCACGCTGCCGGGTTACGCCTTCCAGCGCGAGCACTACTGGGGGGCCCCGGCCGCCCTCGGCGCCGGCGACGCCTCGGCCTCGGGGCAGGAGCCTGCCGGCCACCCGCTGCTGGCGGCCGCGGTGCCCTCGGCCGCGGAGGACAGCTGGGTCTTCACCGGCCGCCTCTCGGCCGAGACGAGCCCCTGGCTCTCCGAGCACGGCGGCATGGGGGTCGTCCTCGTTCCCGGGACCGCGATCGCGGAGCTGGCCCTGCACGCCGGCGCCAGGACGGGCTGCGAGGTCCTGCGCGAGCTCAACCTCGAAGCGCCGCTGGTGCTGCCGGCGGGGGAGGCGGTCCAGGTCCAGCTGACGCTGTCGGCCCGGGACGGGGAGGGGCTGCGCGCGGTAGCCCTGCACTCGCGGCCCGAGCGCGGTCCGCAGGAGGGGGGAGGGGGCTGGACCCGGCACGCGACCGGCGTCCTGGCGAAGGCCGCCGAGGACGCCGCCCAGCCGGGCGGGGAGTGGCCCCCTGCAGGCGCCGAGCCGATCGACGTAGGCGGCTTCTACGAACGGATAGCGGCGCTGGGGATCGAATACGGTCCCGCCTTCCAGGGCCTGCGGGCCGCCTGGCGGCGCGGCGAGGAGATCTTCGCCGAGATCGAGCTCGAGGCCGGGGTCGCCGAGACGGCAAGCGACTACGGCATCCACCCGGCCCTGTTCGACGCGGCGCTCCACTCCAGCGCACTCTTCTTCCTCGGCGAGGGGGAGGCCGAGGCGGCCGGGCCGCGGCTCCCCTTCGCCTTCACCGACGTTCGCCTCGGCAGCCGGGGGCTGAGAAGCCTGCGCGCCGTTCTCACGGTCGAGGAGGGGGGCGCGGTCTCGGTGCGCGCCTCGGGACCCGACGGCGAGCCCGCGGTCTCGGTCGGCTCGATGGTCATGCGGCCGATCCCGAGTGGCTACCTGGCCGCCGCGGCGGGAGCGGGCGAGGCGATCTTCTCGCTCGACTGGGAGCCGGTCGAGCTGGAGCCATCCGCGGCCGGGGAGGAGGCGCCGCCCACCGCCGTGCACCGGATCCGCCCCGACGCCGAGGCGGCCGACCCCGCCGCGGCCGCCCACGCCGCCGCGGCCGAGGCGCTGGCGGCCGCCCAGGGCCACCTGGCCGGCGAGGAGGGCGGCGCTCGCCTGGTCTTCGTCACCTCGGGCGCGATCGCCGCCGCCCCGGGCGATCCGGTTGCCAACCTCGGGCAGGCGGCCGCCTGGGGCCTCCTGCGCAGTGCCCAGGCCGAGCACCCCGGCCGCTTCGGCCTGATCGACCTGGACGGCTCCGAGGCCTCGGAGGAGCTGCTCGAGGTCGCGCTGGCAAGCGTCGAGCCGCAGCTGGCGCTGCGCGAGGGGCGGGCCCTGGCGGCGCGCCTGCGCCGCGGCGCGCTCGCCGATGACCCGCGCCCTCCCGCGCTCGACCCGGACGGGACCCTGCTCGTCACCGGCGGCACCGGCGACCTCGGTGGCCTCGTCGCCCGCCACCTGATCGCCGCCCACGGCGTCGGCGACGTCCTCCTCGCCAGCCGCTCCGGCGCCGCGGCGCCGGGGGCGGGGGAGCTGAAGGCGGAGCTCGAGGAGCTCGGCGCTCGCGTCGAGATCGCCGCCTGCGACGTTGCCGACCGCGACCAGATCGAGCGCCTGCTTGGCTCGATCGACCCCGACCACCCGCTGACCGGGGTGGTCCACACCGCGGTGAGCCTCGACGACGGCGTCCTCGGGGAGATGACGCCCGAGCGCCTCGACCGGGTCCTCCGCCCGAAGGCGGACGCCGCCTGGCACCTCCACGAGCTGACCGCGGACGCCGAGCTGGGAGCCTTCGTCCTCTTCTCGTCGCTGGCCGGGACCCTCGGCAGCCCGGGCCAGTCCAACTACGCGGCCGCGAACGTCTTCCTTGACTCCCTCGCGGCGCGGCGAGCGGCGCTGGGCCTGCCGGCGACCTCGATCGCCTGGGGACTCTGGGAGCGGACCCTCAGGCGCGGCGAAGAGGAGCTCGACGAGCTCGACCTGGCGCGGGTGATGGGCACCGGCCTGGCGCCGATTCCCGACGAGCTGGGGCTGGAGCTGCTCGACGCCGCCCTCTGCGGCCCCGCCGCCGCTACGGTCGCGGCGCGGCTCAACCTGGCGATCTGGAGGGTTCGGGCAGCGGCGATCGGCGTCCCTCCGGTTCTGCGGGAGCTGGTCCCCGACGCTCCCGCGCGCGGCGGCGCCGCCGGCGGGGAGTCGCTGCCCCGCCTGCTCGCCGGGGTGCCGGAGGAGGAGCGCGGCGGCGTCGCCCTCGACTTCGTCCGCCGCCGCCTGGCCGACGTCCTCGGCCACGAATCGCCGCTCGAGATCGACCCGGAGCGGCCATTCCTCGAGCTCGGGTTCGATTCCCTCACCGCCCTGCAGTTCCGCAACACGCTGAACGCCGCGACCGGGCTGGAGCTGATGCCGAGCGTCGCCCTCGACCACCCGACCCCGGCGGCGCTGGCGGCGCACGTCCTCGAGCAGATCGACGACGTCGCCGACGCTGGCGAGGGCGGCGAGGAGGGCGGACAGACGATCGCGACGCTTCTGCGCAGCGCCCACGCCGAGGGCCGCTCGGCGGAGTTCCTCTCGCTGGTTGCCGCGATGGCCGGCTACCGCCCGACCTTCGCCGATCCGGCCGAGGCCGAGCTGCGCTCGCTGCGCCTGGCCGACGGGCCGGCGTCGCCGGCGCTCGTCTGCGTGCCCTCGGCGGCGCCGATCTCGGGCCCGCACGAGTACGCGCGGCTGGCCCGGTCCTTCCGCGACGCCCGCCCCGTCCACGCCCTGCGCTGGCCCGGGTTCCTCGCCGGGGAGCCCCTCCCCGCCAACGCCTCCGCCGCGCTCGAGCTGCAGGTGGAGGCGCTGCGGCGGCTCGGGCTCGAGGCTCCGGTCCTGCTCGGGCACTCGACCGGCGGCGCCCTCGCCTACGCGATCGCCCAGCGCCTCGAGCAGCTCGGCGAGGGCCCGGCGGCGGTGGTGCTGATCGACAGCTACCACCCCGGTGAGATCGACTTCGACGCCTCGGCCGGCTCGCGGGCGACCCACGCGATCGGCCTCGGCGTCCTCGGCGACCTGCTGGCGATGGAGGGTTCGAGCGTCGCGATCGACGACGCCCGGCTGACCGCCACCGCCGCTTACCTGAAGCTCGTCTCCGAGCTCGAGGTCGGGCCGATCGCGGCGCCGGTGCTGCTCCTGCGGGCGGCCGAGCCGATCGGCGGCGATCCGGGCGATGACTGGCAGCCGGACTGGCGGCTGCCGATCGACAGCGTCGAGGTGCCCGGAAACCACCTTTCGATGATGGACGCGCTGGCTCCGGAGACCGCTGCGGCGATCACCGATTGGCTGGCGGCGGCGGCCGGTGAGGCGCGAGCAGGGCAAATAGACCAAGAGAGCGAGGTAAGCGCGTGAACGTGATGGATTCAGCGATCGCGGAGGTCTCGGCCGAGGAGATCCTCGCCGCCGAGCTGCCCTCCACCTACAGGGCGGCCTACGTCGAGAAAGAGGACGCGATCAAGCGGATGGGCCAGCCACGGCCCGACGTCCGCGAGACGCTGAAAGTCGGTGAGGTGCCGATGCCGGAGCTGGCCCCGGACGAGGTGGTGGTCGCGGTGATGGCGGCCGCGATGAACTACAACACGGTCTGGTCGGCTCGCTTCGAGCCGATTCCGGGGTTCTTCTTCCTCAGCCAGCTCGGCAAGACCGGCGGCTGGAACGAGCGCCACGACCGCGACTACCACGTCCTCGGCTCCGACGCCGCCGGAATCGTCGTCCGGACCGGTTCGGCGGTCGACCGCTGGAAGCCGGGCGACAGAGTCGTCGTATTTCCCGGCTGGGGCCGCCCGGAGGTTGCGCTCGGGTTCGAGGACGTCGTCGTCTCCGGCGAGAACCTGGCCTGGGGCTTCGAGACCAACTTCGGCAGCCTCGGCAACCTCGCCATCGCGCGCTCGCTGCAGCTGATGCCGAAGCCGACCCACCTCACCTGGGAGGAGGCGGCCTCCAACACGCTCTGCGCGATGACCGCCTACCGGATGCTGGTCGGCGGCCACGGCGCCGAAATCAAACAGGGGGACATCTGCTTCGTCTGGGGAGCCGCCGGAGGCCTCGGCGGCTACGCGGTCCAGCTGATCCGCAACGGCGGCGGCATCGCGATCGGGGTTGTCAACTCCGAGCCCAAGCAGCGGCTGCTCGAAGCGCTCGGCTGCGACCTGGTGATCCGCCGCGACCAGCTCGACTTCAGTGGCCGCGACCAGCGCCAGGCGGCGAAGGTGTACCGCGAAATCATCCGCGCCGAGTACGGCGAAGACCCCCACATCGTCTTCGAGCACGTCGGCGCCGAGACCTTCTGGGCCTCGGTCTACCTGGTCCGGCCGGGGGGCAAGGTCGTCACCTGCGGCTCCAGCACCGGCTACGAGCACAGCTACGACAACCGCTACCTGTGGATGAAGGCGAAACGGATCATCGGCAGCCACGGGGCGACCCTGCAGGAGGCGCTGGAGACCAACCGCCTGATCCAGATGGGGAAGCTCCAGCCTGCGCTCTCGCGGGTGACGCGGCTCGACGACGTCGCCGAGACCGCCCACGAGCTCGACGCCAACCGGCACGTCGGCAAGGTGGGAGTCCTCTGCATGGCGCCCGAAGAGGGTCTCGGGGTCGAAGATCCGGAGCTGCGGGAGAGGATCGGCGAGGAGAAGGTCGAACTGTTCCGCCGGTTCGGCTAGTGGCGGTGCTGCACGCCCGGGACGCCGGCCCGCGTGACGGCGAGCCGGTCCTCTGCGTCCACGGGATCGCCCAGAACGGCAGCATCTTCGCCGCGCTCGCGGAGGCGCTGGCGGCGAGCGGCCACCGCACGGTCAGCGTCGACCTGCGGGGTCACGGCGCCTCCACCTACGAGCCGCCCTGGAACCTCGCCACCCACGCCGAAGACCTGCTGGAGACCGCGGCGGAGTTCGGGATCGGGCGGGCGACCTGGATCGGCCACAGCTTCGGCGGCCTCGTCGTCGCGACCCTGGCCCAGGCGGCGCCCGAGCGGGTCGGTCGCCTGGCCCTCCTCGACCCCGGCATGTACGTCCCGCCTCCCCACGCCCTGATCCGCGCCGAACGCGATCGCCAAGACTGGAGCTTCACCTCCGCCGAGGGGGCGGTCAACGCCCTGCTCGCCAGCGAGACCGTGATCGCGACGCCGCGCGAGGTCCTCGCCGCCTACGCCGCCGCGGATCTCGTCCGCGGCGACGACGGGCGCCTGCGCTTCCGCTACTCGCCCGCGGCCCTGGCCACGGCCTGGAGTGAGATCGCGCTGCCGCCGCCGCCGGCCGCGCAGGTTCCCACCCTCCTCGTCCGCGCCGTCTCCAGCTCGCTCGGCAGCAGCGTCGAAGACGTCCGCTTCCGCCGCGAGCTCGGCTCCCTGCTGACCATGGTGGCCGTCCCCAACGGACACAACGTCCTCTGGGAGGCGCCGGCCGAGACGACCGCCGCCGTGCAGGACTTCCTCGCCGCTACGCGGTGACCGCGACGGCGGTCAGCACCAGCCCGTCGGCGATCAGCCAGCGCCCCCGCAGCTCGCTCCACGGCTCCCTCGAGGCGGTGGGCCCGGCAACGAGCAGGCGCGCGGTGAACCGGCAGCGCTCGGCGTCGAAGCTGACGCTCGCCTCCGCGAACTCCAGGGGGAGCCGGGTCCGGGGGTACCAGGCCTTGTATATGGACTCCTTGGCGCCGAAGAGGAGCCGGTCCCAGGGGATTCCGGGCGCGGAGCCGGCGAGCGCCTGCAGCCGGGCGATCTCCTCCTCGCGCGCGATCGTCTCCAGGACTCCCGCCGGCAGCGGCGCCCGGGGCTCGGCGTCGATCCCGAGGGCCGCCACCTCGCTGGAGCGGGCGACGGCGCCGGCCCGGTAACCGGCGCAGTGGGTGATCGCGCCGACCACCCCCTGCGGCCAGAGCGGCTCCCCGCGCCGGCCGGAGAGGATCGGCGCCGGCGGCACCCCGAGAGCCCCCAGGGCGCGCCGGGCGCAGTCGCGCCCGGCGGCGAACTCGAACCTGCGCTTCGCGACCGCGCCTGAGACCAGCGCCTCCTCGGCGGCGGGGAGGGGCGGCGGCTCCTCCTCGCCCCGCGACTCCGCCGAGCGCACCGACGCCGGGAGGATCGCCTCGATCATCTCGCTGCCGGGCCCTTCCCGGGCGGCGCTAGTCGGTCCACCAGTCGCGCCGTCCTTCGACGTCCTCGCGCGGGGACTCGCCGAGATTCGGCGCGCCGACGACGAGGATCTCGAGGCCCTCCGGACCGGCCTCGTAGCCCCGCCAGGTGCCGGGTGGGACGCGCACCGCGTCCCATTGCGCGAGCTCGACGATCTCGTCGTCGAGCTTCATCCGCCCGCCTCCGCGCAGGACCACGTAGACCTCCTCCTGCCGCTTGTGCACGTGGCCGTAGGGAAAGCGATAGCCCGGCGGAACGCGCTGGTAGCCGAGGCCCGAGTGCTTGAGCTCGAGGGCCGCGGTGGCGAGGCGGAACTCCAGGTCAGGCGAGCCGTCGAAGTTGGACCCGACGTCCTCCAGGTCCTCCTTCAGGTTGCGGAGGGTGAACGGCACGGCGCGATCCTAGATGGTTGCTCCCGCGACCGGCGGTCCGTCCCGCCGGCTCCTCCGCCGGTCACTTGGACACACCATCCTGTGCTCAACTGACCAGCCGTTGGGCCGTGAAATATGTGATTTCGATAGATATATATGAATAGATGCCTGTCGATCTGGAGCTGACGCCGACGCCGGCATCGTCGGCTCCGAGCGCGACGGGCTGTGGGCCTACTACTACGTGGTCCCCGGCGCTCTCGACGAGCTCGCGAGGTGGCTGTGATGGCTAACGCACTCTTCGTCTGCCTTCACAACGCCGGCCGCTCGCAGATGAGCGAGGCGCTGTTCGAGCGCGCCGCCGCCGGTCGCCACAACGCCCGCTCGGCCGGCACGACCCCCGGCGAGCGGGTCCACCCCGAGGTGGTCGAGGCGATGGGGGAGCTGGGGATCGACCTCGCCGGCCGCCGGCCGAAGGGGCTCACGGCCGCCGACGCCGAATGGGCCGACGTGGTGGTGACGATGGGCTGCGGCGACGAGTGCCCCTACCTGCCCGGCGTGCGCTACGTCGATTGGGACCTCGCCGATCCGAGGGGGCGCGCGGTCGCGGAGGTGCGGGCTACCCGCGAGGAGATCGACCGCCGCGTGCGGGCGCTGGTCGGGGAGCTGGACGCGGGGGACCTCAATCCCGCAGCAGCTTCGGCAGGTCGGCGACGATCTGCTGGGGCTTGAAGTTGGCCGGGTAGATCGTGGTCAGCTTGCCGCTGGCGGAGATGCCGTAGACCAGCGCCGAGTGGGCGACGAATTCGGGATTGACCGAGTCCGCTTCGGAGCCGACGTTCCAGGCTTCCCAGACCTTCGCCAGTTCGCGGGTGTCGCCGATCAGGTACTTCATCTTGCCGGTCATCGCGTGGGCGGAGACGAATTCGGCAACCGCGGCGCGGGTGTCGCGCTTGGGGTCGACCGAGACGGCGACGATCTGCTGCCGGCGGCGCTCGGCCGGGGTCATCCGGGCCAGCGCGTTGTGGAGTTCGGCGGTGATCAGCGGGCAGACGTCGGGGCAGTGGGTGTAGAGGAAGGTGACGAACACCGCCTTGCCGCGGTCGCTGGCGAGGTCGACCCGTTCGCCGAGGTAGTTGCGCAGCCCGCCGAACCCCGGCGCGGGCACCCGCGGCGTCAGCGCCTCGCCGGCGAACCGCTGCGATTGCCCGCTGTGGGCTCCGGCGGGGAGCGCCGGCGAGCTGCTGTGTCCGAGGATCAGCACGGTTGCAAGCGCCACCACCGCGACGATCCCCAGCAGCGGCAGCGCGACGGTCTTGACCTTCATCGATTCGCTCTCCTCTCGTCCAGGCGGCGTTCCCTCCGCTTTTCAGCCCAGCGCGTCCTCACCACGCCGAAGACGACGATCAGCACCGGCAGCAGGTAGAAGATCCACAGCCAGTGGCCGAGGTGTGCGAGCGGCAGCGTCATACGGTGGCGGAGAGCAGGTAGAGGCCGAAGCAGGTGAAGGAAATCATCACCGCCAGCATCCAGTACTGCGATTGCGTGGCTTTGCGATAGTCCGGCCAGTACACCAAAGCACGGTCGTGGGCGAGGACGAGGCCAATCACGTGGCCGACCACCAGCGAGGCCACCTGCACGTACCAGACCGCGTTGGCGCTGAGGACTCGGTAGTCGACCAGGCCCGATGCGGTGCCGAAGAGATTGGTGGTCGCGGTCCCCAGGGGGTCGGAGAGCAGGTAGGTGAACTGCGCCTGCTCCTGGTAGACGAAGAGGCTGAAGTAGTGGGCGACGAGGTAGGCGAGGGCGATCGGGATCAGCGTGTGGGCGAAGCCGATCCGCAGCGCTCGCTCCGGCGGCGAGCCCGGGATGCCGCGCATCCCCCTCACCCCGAGCAGGTAGACGAGGCCGACCAGGGCGAAGGTGAGGAGCATGAAGATCGTGTCGGAGAGGCGCAGCGCCGTGACCAGGTCGATGCCGGCATCGGAGAGCTTGCCGAAGAGGTTTTCGATCAGCCCTTTGAAGGCTCCCTCCTGGGCGCCGTCGAAGCTGGTCGAGGAGAGCGAGGCGATCACCACCGCGGCGGAGCCGGGAACCGTCGCCCAGTGCGGCGCCCCCGAGAGCGGCCGCCGCCACCCCAGCCTGCCGTCCTCGACGCGCAGCGGCGAGAGCTCGGCGAACATCCCGAAGTAGACCGAGAAGACCTCGCCGCGCCGGCACCACTCCTCGACCCCGAAGAGCGCCATCATCGCCAGCGTGTAGGCGCTGTAGTAGAGGGCGGCCCTGCCGGCGACGTGGGGGTCGAGGCCGACCGCGACGCCGCCGCTGGTCGAGCCGTAGACGACCTCGAGCCAGACGAAGGCGAGCAGGCCGACCGCCGCCGGCCAGCGGCCGAGGCGTTCGGGGTAGCGCAGGCGTGGCGCTTGCTGTCCCGCGACCAGGCGGAAGCCGCCGCCGGCCAGCCGGCCGATCGCCCGCCAGGGATTGAACGGCCGGAAGACGTTCCCGAGCAGGGCCGAGAAGAACGGGAAGCCGATCCAGCAGGTGACGAAGAAGAAGGTGACGGCGAAGTTGCGGTCGGGCGCTTCGGTGCCGCGGATGCCGGCGTAGGCGCCGACGCCGAGGAGGAAGACGCCGACCGCGCCGCAGAGGACCTGTGCCGGCCAGCCGAGCAGGACCGCCGATAGGGCTGCCGCCGCGGGCCGCCAGCCTTCCTCCTCGAAGCGCGGCCGCCGCCAGGCGACCGAGAGGGCGAAGAAGGAGGCGATCAGGACAATCGAGGCGGCCCAGGCGAAGAGCCAGGCCGGGATCGGCAGGTCCTGCTTGACCAGGAGGGCGTGGGCGAGGGGGAGGTGGTTCATGGCTGATCGGGGACGGCCGGCGCCTTTGGCGGGCGCCGGCCGCCGCTCGCGGCTAGGCCGCCGCGCCTCCTCCTCTCTGGCGCCGGGAGAGCAGGAGCGCGCCGCCGCCGGCGAGGAGGCCCAGCGCGCCGACGATCAGGGCGATGATCGCGAGCGTTTCGCCGCCGCCGCCGTCCGAGCTGCCGGCGCTCTGCGACCCCGCTTCTTCTCCGGCCGAGCCACCCGGGGCGGGCGGCGCGGTCTCGCTGCCGGCGACGTCCTGCAGGACCCCGCCTGCGGCGGTGACGTCGATCTGCGGGGCCGGGTGTTCGGATTCCGGGCCGCCGATCCAGCGCACGACTTCGCCGTCGTCGTAGTACTGCAGCGCCTTGAACGCCAGCTCTTCGCCCGCCTTGCCGGGGATCTCCGTCGAGATCGGGAAGGCGAGGAACTGCCCCGGCGGGATCTTTCCCGCTTCGCCGTGGCCGGTCCAGACGATCTCCCTCACCCCTTCGGTGACTTCGCCGTCGTCGGTCTGGACCGGCTTGGGGAGCTTCGCGGTCACGACCTTGGCGCTCCATCCCGGCATGTATTCGGGGGAGACGTCGATGAATCCGGGCGGGAACTGGACGGCGAGCTTGACCGTGTTGGTGCCTTCGCTCTCGTTCGGGACCCGGATCTGGAGGGCCGCGAAGGAACCGGTCGGGACCTCGTTCGGATGCAGGCTGACGTGGGCTTGGGCAACGCCCGGCAGGGCCAGCAGCCCGATCAGCGTCGTTGCGAATGCGATTCGTCGCATCGGTTTTCCTTTCTGTCGAGTGCATGCCGCCGGCTGGGGCCGCGGCTCGTCTGGGCGCGATCGCTTCACCGGACCGGCACTTCGATCGTCTTTTCGAGCTGGTCGAAGGCCGAGACGCGGATGCCGAGGTCGAGCTTCCACTCGCCCTTCGCGCTCATCAGCGCGTCGGGGATCGTGTAGTGGCCGGGGCCGGAGAGCTGCGGTTCCAGCGGCAGCGAGATCCCTGCTTCGGGCAGCGCCGCGGAGACCGTCAGCTGCTTGACCCTGGCGTAGGGGGCGCCGCTTTTGGCGTCGAAGAGGTAGATGTGGATCTCGTTGGCGCCGACCGTCCCCGGTTCGACGCTCATCTCCAGCTGGATCGGCCCGACCGTGGTTTCGGTCGAGAACGGCCCGCTCTGCGCGGTGACCGGCGGCGCGTAGCTGGCGAGGGCGGCGGTGACGCCGAGCACGACGACCAGCAGCGCCACCTCGCCGCGGACCGCGCGCCGCAGGTTCAGCCCGATCCGGCCCGGCGCCTCGCCGCCCGCGGCCAGCCGGTTCAGGCGCGGGACCGAGCGGCGGCGGTTGTAGGCGGCGAGGGCGATCAGCGCCAGCAGGAGGACGAACTTGATCGTCACCGCCAGCCCGTAGTCGGTGGTGAGCAGGTCGCCCGGGTGGCGCACGTAGGCGTAGGCCTGGACCAGCCCGGTGACCAGGATCGCGGCGACCGCGGCCAGCGCGATCTGCGAGAAGCGCGCCAGCGAGCCCGCCAGCAGGCGCCCGCGCTCGGCCGGGTCGAGCTCGCGCGTCCCGCGCGGGGCGACGAAGAGCAGCGTCGCCAGGCCGCCGAGCCAGACGGCCATCGCGGTGACGTGGACGACGTTGACCGGGAAGAGCAGGGCGACGGGGGACTGGGTGCTGCCGTGGCCGGCGAGGGCGGGGACGAGGACGACGTATATGAGGGGCAGCGCGGCGAGAGCCGTCCGCGGCCGGCTCGGCCGGCCCCCGTCCCGGTCGCGGAGCAGCAGGAAGGCGAGCACCCCGAAGACGACCCAGGCGAGGAGCGCGAACCCCCAGATCGTCCCGAACTTGGTTTCCAGGGTCTCGCGGACGATCGCTTCCTTCAGCGCCGCGAACCCCGAGATCCCCGCCGCCTCGGCGCCCTCGAGGACGATGCCGGCGGCGGCGCTGACCGCGCCGACCAGCGCGGCGGCGAGCAGCACCCGCCGCAGCCGCCCGAGGAAGGCCGACCCGGCGCGCGCCCACCCGGCGGCCCCGCCGCCCGCCGCCAGCGCCGGCAGCCAGGCCAGCATCAGGAAGGCGATCCCGCCGACCCCGAGCGCGGTCGCCGCATACTGCAAGCCGCGGGCGACGCCGAAGGCGAGCTGGGTGACCTCGCCGGTGCCCGAGCCGCTGGTCAGTTCGGCCACCGTCTCCTTCGGTGCCCTGCCCGCCCTGCCGATCGAGAAGACGAAGCCGCTGGAGACGATGTGCCCGTCGGCCGAGATCACCCGGTAGGTCGCGGTGTAGCTGCCTTCCGGCAGCCCGGGCTTGAGGTGGACGCCGAGCTTCGGGCCATCGCCGTTGGGGTGGAAGGCGTCGCCTTCGTCGACCCGCTCGCCGCCGGCGTCGTAGACGCGGACGGCGCCGAAGTTGCCCTCGACCGGCTCGTCGAAGCGGAAGACCACCGCCGCCGGCTCGCGCTTCACCACCGCGCCCCGCTCGGGGGTCGTTCCCTCGAGCTGGGCGTGGGCCAGCGCCGCGGCGGGCAGCAGCAGGCCGGCGGCGAGGGCCGCGGCGAGGGCGATGAGGGCGGCTCGGCGCAACTACCAGGCCTCCTTCGCCGGCTCCAGGGGACCCCCGCCCGCGCCGCCGTCGCCTTCGTCGCGGCGCCTGCGCCTGACGAAGAGGACCAGGGCGCCGCCGATCAGGACGATCAGGATGCCGCCGACGACGAACGGCGTCTTCGAGGTGCTTTCCGGCCCGACCCAGAAGAGGGTGCCGTCAACCGCGCCCTTGCGGCCGTCGACCCGGATCGGGATTTCGTAGTCGAAGATCTTGGTTTTCCTGCCTTCGTCGGTGACCTTCGGCGGCAGCGACGGGGACATGTAGTGCATCCGGTGGTCGTGCCAGACGAAGGTGCCGGAGGTGTCGAAGGTCTTCCATTTCGGTGGCGCCTTGGCATCCGCGATCGGCGGCGGCGTCACCTCGGCGAAGCGGGTTTCGTTCAGGTAGAGCGCCGGGGAGCGTTCGTTCACCTGCACGGTCCCGTTTTTCAGGATGCGCGCGTAGGGCTCGCCTTCGTAGCCGTAGATCACGACTTCGTGGCCCTTCTGGTCGAGCAGCTGCATGTAGCTGTCGTAGTTCAGGACCTGGAACTTCACGTTGGGGTTGCTCGGCGTCACTGACTCGATCACCGAGCGGTAGTTGGGGTTGCCTCCGTGCGCGAACGCGCTGGAGGCGGGCACCAGCAGCACCAACACGGCCACCAGCGCCACCCACGGGCTGCGCCTCATTCTGCGTCTCCTTTTGCTCGTCGGCGCCTCCGGCGCCGCGGGCGTCGGGAGCGCTATCCGGTTAGCGGCAGGGGCGACGCAGGCGGGGCGCGGCCGGCAGCTTCGCCGGCCAGGGGACCACGGGGAGCGGGGATGAAGTCATCGGGGCGCCGCGGGCGCCTTGCCCGCACCTGAGGAGCGGCGTTCCGCCGCCGGCGGGAGGCGGCCCAGCGGATCGCCGCATCGGCGATCCGCAGCGTGACGGCGACCAGGCCGCCGAGCAGAATCGAGAGCGGGATCGCCCACAGCCCGCCCTGCCCGAAGACGCCGGCGAGGCCGCCCGGGTGCCCGCTCGCGAGGAGCCCCTCGAAGAACTCCTGCCCGCAGTAGATGAGGAGCAGGGACAGCGCGGCGAGGAGCCAGATCTTCGCCAGCGAGCCGCGGGCGCCGCGGGTGTCCTCGCCTTCGTCGCCGCGCCGCCAGGCACGCGCCAGGTTCGCGAGGAAGAGGCCCGCGACCACGGCCAGCAGCATCGCGGCGAAGGGCGCCGCGGCGCTGAGGTACTGGTGGCCCTGGGCGGCGAGCTTCTCGTCGGCCCGGCTGCCGAAGGCGAGCTGGTAGCGGAGCTGGTGGACCGTGAGGACGGCCGCGGGCATCGCCGCCGCCGCCCGGAAGCGAAGTGGGACCAGCTTGTCGATGCGCCCGCCCATCACGCTGAACTTTATCGTCAGCGGTCTTTCCAGAGGCGGCGACTGGCGAGTTAGCTTGGCTATAGGCAGGTCAACTCTCCAATCGCACGTCTTGCCTATCTTCTTGGCGATGGCTCGAGCGACCGCTTGCGCGACGACGGAAGGCTAGGGGTGCGCCGCTGGCTCTACCTCGCGGCGGGGCTCGGGGTCCTCGCGCTGATCGTCGTCGAGATCGCGACCGCCGGCGGCAACGGCGGCAGCGGGGAGCGGGCCTACCCGCTGCCGACCAGGGTCCTGCAGGGCCCGCGGGTGACGCTCGCCAAGCTGAAGGGGAAGCCGGCCCTGATCAACTTCTGGGCCAGCTGGTGCGAGCCATGCCGGCAGGAGGCGCCGGAACTGGCGCGCCTCAGCCGCTCCCTGGGCGGCCGGGCAGCGGTGGTCGGAATCGACTACACCGATCGCGAAGACCACGCCCGCTCCTTCCTGCGCCAGTACGGCTGGAAGTTCCCGGTGCTCGCCGATCCCGACGGCGCCTACGGGGGGCACTACAGCTTCAGCGGCCTGCCGACGACGATCGTCCTCGACTCGGCGGGGAGGGTCACGGCGACCCTGCGCGGCCCCCAGTCGCTCTCCACCTTCCGCCGCGCCCTGAGCGCCGCCGGCTGAGCCGTCGCGCCCGCCGGGCGCATCTCCGCGGCAGCGGCCTTTCCCGACCCGCCGCATCCCGACAGCGCGGCCACTCCGCCGGCCAGCATCAGCGCCGCGCCGCGGCGGCCCTGCCGCCACGTGGGGCGCCAGCCCTGGCTGTGGGCGAACCAGACCAGGCCGGCGAGGCAGAGCAGGGCGGCGACGTAGAAGTTGAGGCGCAGGCCGAGGAGATGGTGGGCGGGGTCGACCCGCAGCGACTCCTCGAAGATGCGGAAGCCCGAGTAGCCGGCGACGTAGAGGGCGAACAGCCCCGGCGGCCGGATGCGGCGGCGGTTGCCGAGCCAGACCAGGAAGCCGGCCAGGGCCAGGTTCCAGGTCAGCTCGTAGAGGAAGGTGGGGTGGAAGGTGGCGTAGGCCTCGTAGCCGGCGGGCCGGTGCCCGGGCGAGATCTCCAGCCCCCAGGGCAAACTGGTCGGGCCGCCGAAGAGCTCCTGGTTGAAGTAGTTGCCGACCCGCCCGATCGCCTGGCCGACGAGCAGCGCCGGGGCGGCGGCGTCCATGAAGGCGGCTACCGAGACGCCGGCCCGCCGCAGCCGCCAGATGCCGACGACGGTGCCGAGGGCGATCCCGCCCCATATGCCCATGCCGCCGTCCCACACCGCGATCGGCCCCCACCAGTGCGGGGGGACTTCGCCCGAGCTGGTGAGGTCGAAATAGAGGCGGCCGCCGACGAGCCCGGCGGGGAAGCCCCACCTGGCGACGTCGTAGACCGTCGCGCGGGAGCCGCCCCCGGCCTCCCAGCGCCTGATCGTGATCAGCACCGCCGCGCTCAGCCCGAGCACGTACATCAGGCCGTAGGCGTGGACTTCGAAGGGTCCGAGGTCGAAACCGCTCGAGGCCGGGCTGGGGATCGCGGCGATCACGGCCCTCATTCTCACCGGAAGTCGAAGCAACAGGTTAATAACGAGAACGAGTCTCAATCTTATGTTAGGGTCTGCCGCCGCCAGCCCAAGGAACGGAGACAGATGCCCCGACCCGCCCATACGGCCTTTGCCCTGCTGGCAGCGCTCTTCGCGCTGGCCGGCGTCCTCGTCGCCGGGTGCGGCGGGGCGGGAACCGGCGGCTCCTCCTCCGGGAAGCTGGACGTGGTCGCCGCCGAGGACTTCTGGGGCAGCATCGCGGCGCAGCTCGGCGGTGACCAGGTCGAAGTCAGCGACATCGTCACCAACCCCGCCGCCGATCCCCACGACTACGAACCAAGCGCGGAAGACGCCCGCACGATGGCGGGCGCCCGGCTGGCGATCGTCAACGGGATCGGCTACGACCAGTGGGCGACGAAGCTGCTCGACGCCAACCCGAGCTCCGGCCGGGAGGTGCTGACGGTCGGCGACCTGCTCGGCCTGGAGGACGGCGACAACCCGCACCAGTGGTACGCGCCGGCCGCGGTGCAGAAGGTGATCGCGCAGATCACCGCCGACTACAAGCAGGCCGACCCCGGGCACGCCGCCTACTTCGACGCCCGGCGCCGCCGCTTCGAAGGGGCCGGGCTGGCGCGGTACCACCGCCTGATCTCGCGTATCCGCTCGCGCTACGCCGGCACCCCGGTCGGCGCCTCGGAGAGCGTCTTCGAACCGCTCGCCCCGGCGCTCGGCCTGAAGCTGGTGACGTCGCGCGGCTTCATGGACGCGATCGCCGAGGGGGCCGAACCCACCCCGGCTGAGAAGGCGAGCGCCGACCGCCAGATCGCCGACCGCCGAATCGAGCTGTGGGTCTACAACGCTCAGAACGCGACCCCCGACGTGCAGCGCCTGAACGACGCCGCCAGGGCCGGCGGAATCCCGATCGCCACCGTGACCGAGACGCTCAGCCCCGAAGGCGCGAGCTTCCAGGCCTGGATGTCGCGCCAGCTGGAAGGGCTGGCGGCGGCGCTCGCGAGGGGGGGCGGGGGCGGATGAGCGGCGAGGCGATCCGGCTCGGGGCCGCGGCGGCGAGGCGTGGCGGCCGCACCGTCTGGTCCGGCGTCGACCTCAGCGTCGGCGAGGGCGAGTTCGTCGCCGTGCTCGGCCCCAACGGTTCGGGGAAGTCGACCCTGATCCAGGTCCTGCTCGGGCTGCTGCCCCTCGCCGCGGGCAGCGCGACCGTCCTCGGCGGCCCGGCGGGCGCCGCCAACGCGCAGATCGGCTACCTGCCCCAGCGCCGCAGCTTCGACGCCGGGACGCGGATCCGCGGCGTCGACCTGGTCCGCCTCGGCCTCGACGGCAGCCGCTGGGGGTTTCCGCTGCCGGCGGCGCTCAGCCCGAAGGGCCGAGCCGCCGCCCGGCGCGTCGAGGAGGCGGTCGAGCTGGTCGGGGCGGGCGCTTACGCCTCGCGCCCGATCGGTTCGCTTTCGGGCGGCGAGCAGCAGCGGCTGCTGATCGCCCAGGCGCTGGTCCGCCGCCCCCGCATCCTGCTCCTCGACGAGCCCCTCGACAGCCTCGATCTCTCCAACCAGGGTGCCGTTGCCGGGCTCGTGCAGCGGATCTGCGAGCGCGAGGGCGTCACCGTCCTCCTCGTCGCCCACGACGTCAACCCGATCCTCTCCTACCTCGACCGGGTCGTCTACTTCGCCGCCGGGCACGGGGTTGCCGGCAGGCCGCGCGAGGTGATCGACGGCCCCACCCTGAGCCGCCTCTACGGCGTGCCGGTCGAGGTGCTCGAGGCCAGCGACGGCCGGCTGGTCGTCGTCGGCACCCCCGAGCCCGCCCACCATCACCCGGTCCAGGGGCCATGACCGCTGAGCTCGCCGCCCTCTCCTGGAACCCGGTCAGCGACTTCGAGCAGCTGACCGAATACACCTTCATGGTGCAGGCGCTCGAGGCCGGCACGATCGTCGCCGTGATGGCCGGGGCGATCGGCTGGTTCATGGTCCTGCGCCGCCAGACCTTCGCCGGCCACACCCTCTCGATGGTCGCCTTCCCGGGCGCGGCGGGTGCGACCCTCGCCGGCCTGCCGCTGGCCCTCGGCTACTTCGGCGCCTGCGGCCTGGCGGCGCTGGTCCTCGCCGCCCTCAGCCGCCCGGCCGGCGCCGGCCGGGCGGGGGAGTCGGCGGCGATCGGCACCGTGCAGGCCTTCGGCCTCGGGCTCGGCTTCCTCTTCGTCACCCTCTACAGCGGCCAGCTCGCCAACCTCGAGTCGCTGCTCTTCGGCACCTTCCTCGGGATCACCGCGGCCCAGGTGCAGACCCTGTTCTGGGTGGCGCTGGGCGCCCTGGTCGTCCTCGCCGCGATCGCCCGGCCGCTCCTCTTCGCCTCGGTCGACGGCGCCGTCGCCGTGGCCGCCGGCGTACCCACCGGCTTCCTCGCCCTCGCCTTCCTGCTGATGCTGGGCCTGGCGGTGGCCGCGACGGCGGAGATCACCGGCGCCCTGCTCGTCTTCGCCCTGCTCGTCACCCCGGCGGCCACGGCGCAGCAGATCACCGCCCGCCCGGCGCGGGGCCTCGTCCTCTCGGTGGGTCTCGCCCTTCTCGTCACCTGGCTCGGGCTCGGGATCGCCTACTTCTCGCCCTACCCCGTCGGCTTCTGGGTGACCAGCATCTCCTTCGGCCTCTACGTCGCCGTCCGGCTTCTCGGCCTGCCGGGGGCGCTTGGCCGGCGGCTGGAGGCTCGCGCCTGATGCTCGCCCACGAGTTCATGCGCAACGCCTACCTGGCCAGCAGCTTCGTCGCCGCGGCCTGCGGCCTCGTCGGCTACTTCGTCGTCCTGCGCAGCCAGGTCTTCGCCGGCGACGCGCTCAGCCACGTCGCCTTCACCGGCGCCCTCGCCGCCGCCGCGGCCGGGGTGGACGTCAGGCTGGGCCTCTTCCTGGCAACGATCGCCGTGGCTTTGGGGATGGGCCTGCTGGAGGGGCGGGGCCGGCCCGGCGACGTGGCGATCGGCTCGGTCTTCGCCTGGGTGCTGGGCCTCGGCGTCCTCTTCCTCTCGATCTTCACCAACGGCTCCAGCGGAGGGAACAGCACCGCCGCCGTCCGCGTCCTCTTCGGCTCGGTCCTCGGCCTCTCGGCCGCCGACGCCCGGCTGGCGGCGGCGATCGGGCTGCTGGCCTGCCTGGCGCTGCTGGCGATCGCCCGGCCACTGCTCTTCGGCTCGCTCGATCCCGAGGTCGCGCGCGGCCTCGGCCTGCCGCTGCGGGCGCTCGGGGTCGCCTTCCTCGCCCTGCTCGCGATCGTCGCCGCCGAGGCGACGCAGGCGGTCGGGGCGCTGCTGCTGCTCGGCCTGCTGGCGGCGCCGGCGGGGGCGGCGCGGCTGCTCACCGACAACCCCTGGCGCGGGCTGGCCCTGTCCGGCGCGCTCGCGGTCGCCTCGATGTGGGGGGGGCTGGCGCTCAGCTACGAGGTCCCTTCGCTGCCGGCGAGCTTTGCCGTGATCGCGCTCGCAAGCGGCCTCTTCGCCCTGGCGGGTCTGCGCTCCCGGTGGCGCCGCGGCCCGGTCGCGGCGCCGATCGCGCTCGAGGCGGCCTCTAGGATCGAGGCATGACCGCGGCGACCCAGAGCGGTTGGGCCGAGCACGCCCGCGCCCGCCTCCAAGCTGCCGGCTACCGGCGCGGCGGCGCCAGGACGGCGGTGGTCGCGGCGCTCTCCCGCCATGGCTGCGCCGTCACCGCCCTGGACCTGGAGGAGGAGCTGCGCCGCCGCAAGCCGGCCCCCGCCCGGGCCAGCATCTACCGCGCCCTCGAGCAGCTCGAGCAGCTCGGGCTGCTGCGCCGGCTGGAAGTCACGCGGGGTGTCGCCGGGTACGAGCGGATTGAACCCGACGGCGAGCACCACCATCACGCGATCTGCAGCGAGTGCGGCCGCATGATCCCCTTCGAGGACGCCTCGCTGGAGCGCGCGATCGTCAAGGTGAGCGGGCGGATGGGCTTCGACGCGGCCGAGCACGAGGTGACTATCCGCGGTCGTTGCGAGCGCTGCTCCACCCTGACCGCTCGATCGGCGGCGCGGCGATAGTTAGTATCGGCTCGGTAACCGTCCGACAGGGTCCCGCCGAGAGGCAGGAGCGGAAGGGAAACGATGTCTACAGGGTCTTGGAAGCTGCGCCACGCCATCGAGGGCTGCCTCGATGACCCCGAGCGGCTGCGGATCGTCACCGAGCTCGCGGAGACGCCCAGGACCGCGGCACAGCTGGCGGAGGTCACCGGGCTCTCCCTGCAGCGGGTGCGCCGTCAGATCCGGCATCTGCGGGAGGAGGGGCTGATCGAGTCGGTGGTCAGGGAAAGCAAGCGCGGGACCATCGAGCACATCAACTTCCTCATCGGCGGGCTCCTGCGGGATGAAGACGAACTGGCGGAGCTCAGCCTCGAGGAGAGGCGCAGGCTCTACGGCAAAGTCTTGAAAATCATCCTGACCGAGGCGAGTCGGGCGCTTGTGACCCACCCGAGGGATCGCAATCTGGAAAGGGTCGACGGCGCGGCCGCGCGGACACCCATATTCACGGACGAGGCAGGCTGGCGAGAGCTTGCGAAACTGCACAGGGAGTTCTGCGACCGTGTCTGGGAGGCCCGCGACCGGATCGCCACCCGCCTCGCCGAGGAAGAGCAGAAGGGGTTCAAGGTTTCCTCGGTGATCATGCTGTTCGAGTCCGAAGCGGCGCTCTGAGCCCACCTCAGCGGGTCGCCCAGGAGTACGCCTCCTCGGGGCCGAGGAACGGGACGAGGGTCATGTAGATCATCAGCGGCGCCAGCCCCCGCAGGCTGCCGCTCCGCTTGGAGCGCATGCGCTCGGCGAGGATCCCGTAGAGGCCGCTCTGGATCGCCTCGACGGCGACCCGGTTGTCGAGGCCTGTGGCGGGGAGGCCCGCTTCGATGAAGTAACGCGCCGATTCGATCGCCCGATCGCGTCCCTCCAGCGCCTCGCGGCCGGCGCTGAAGACGTCGACCGTGATCAGCCGGGCGAAGTCCGGTTCGGCCTCGAGGAAGGCGAGGCCGGCATGGAGCAGCGCCCAGACCGCCTCCGGCCAGCTCGAGGCGCGGCGGTAGGCGGGGATGGTCGCCGCCGCCATCCGCAGCCGCCCCCGCAGCAGCGCCGCTTCGAAGGCCTCCAGCTTGCCCGGGAAGGTCGCGTAGAAGGTCCGCAGCGAGACGCCCGCCTCGGCGGCGATGTCGGCCAGCGTGGTCTCGGCGTAGCCGGCGCGGGCCATCGCCGCCATCGTCGCCGCCTCGATCCTTTCGGCCGGTTCGTCGGCGCCCGGGGCGACCGCCTGGGTCGGGCTCTTGCGCCGCGAGCGTTCCGAAAGCGGCCCCGGCGGCGGCTTGTAGCGGAAGGCCAGCTCGATCAGCCCGGGAACCATCTCCGCCAGCTCGCCCTCGGTGCGCCGGTTGAGCCGCGTCTGCATGATCTTGCGGACGGCGCCGACCATCGCCCGGGTCATCGCCGGCGGCATCCCCCGCTGCTCCGGAAGCTCCTCGAAGACGGAGGCGATCATCGCCTCGAACTCCTTGGCGGCGCGGTCGACGACGGCTCGGGCATGGGGGCCGGCCGCGTCCGCCTCGACCACGCAGAGCCGGGCCGCGCCCGGCTGCGTGACCAGCAGCTGCATGAACGTTTCCATCCCCTCGGCCGCGCGCTCCTGCCAGGCCTCGTCCCGGCGAAGCCTGCTCGCGGTGACCGCGACGACGCCTTCCACCAGCGCTTCGAGGGTGGCGAGGAAGCAGGCTTCCTTGTCGCCGAAGTACTTGTAGAAGGTCGTCCGCGAGACGCCGGCGACGCAGATCAGGTCGCTGACCGTGGTCTCGGCATAGCCCTTCTCCGCGGCCACCGCGACCATCGCGCCGTAGAGCCTTTCCCGGTGGTTCAGCTCGACGTCGGCCTTGGAGACGCCGGGGCCGGGAGCAAGCCTCCTGCCGCGCAGCTCTCCCGAGTCCCCCCACGGCGTCGTCGTCATCCGGGGCCACCCTAAGCGCGGAAAAACGGCGCGAAAACAGCCGCCTGATTTGAAAATCAGCCGTACACATCTCGCGCGCAAACATATTGGAACGAATTCCAGCAAAGTGGCCCATCCCTAGGCGGGATGCGGGATTGGGAACCCTTGTGTCAGGAAGGCTAGTTGGTCAGCCCTTTTCCTTCTTGACACCAAAACGGGTAAGGGCCTATCTTCGGCGAAGCGCCTGCAGGGAAGAAGTTCCGGGAGGGCGCTAACAGGGTTAACAGGGCGTTGCGGGGCGAGGGCCGCGCAACAGGGAAAAGGAAGGAACAGGGACTTTGCGAGCAACGGCTGCGCCAGATCGCAGCGTCGGAAGCCTCCGACCGCGCCATCACGAGGCCGCGTCGCTCGCCCGATCGGTGTCGGCAACTCTCCCTGATTTGCCGCGCCCGCGGAGCGGCGGTTCCCCGTCGTCGCTCCGCTGCTACTTCAGGCCGCCTCGCCCGAGGCGGCTGCAGGGATGGAAACAGGCGTCGGGAGAGATTCCTCCGTCGGCGCACCACGTCAAAGGAGGAGTGAAGTGATCTCTCGGATCCACCAGAAGCTCGGCACCGCCGGCTTCGTCATCGCAATCGTGGCCCTGGTCGCCGCCCTTGGCGGCGGCGCCTACGCCGCCGGCGGCGGCCTGACCGGCAAGCAGAAGAAGCAGGTCAAGAAGATCGCCAAGACCGAAGCGAAGAAGTTCGCGAAGGCGGGCGCCGCCGGGCCTGCGGGGCCCGCGGGGCCGCAGGGTCCGGCCGGACCGGCCGGGGCCAAGGGCGACAAGGGTGAAAAGGGCGCCACCGGTGAACAAGGCGAAAAGGGCGAAAAGGGCGACACCGGAACCGGTGCGGCCGGCAAGTCCGTCGTCCTCGTCGGCACCGAACCCGAAGAATGCCCCAACGAAGAAGGCTTCGTCTACGAAGTCGAAGAATCCGGCGAAGAAAACGAAGTCTGCAGCAGCACCAGCGGCGGCGGGTTGCCCAAGACGCTGGGACCGGAAGAAACCGAGACCGGCAGTTGGTGGCAGGAATCTGTCAGTGTCGAAACGCTGGGATACATACCCATCAGCTTCCCGATCCCGCTGGCGGCAGAACTCGACCAGGCGCATACGGTGACGGTGTCGACGACTCCAAAGCCGGAATGCGACGACGGGGTCGCGCCGCCGCCGAGCGCTAGTCACCCCGAGGCAAAGCCTGGGTACCTATGCATCTTCATCGGCCACGTGAACTCCTCCGAAAGCATCGCACTCGTGGAACCGGCAAGTCCCAGAAAGCCGAGCGATGGCACGGCAGGCGCCTCAACCGCAGGAGCGCTGCTGTCATTTGCGTGGGCAGGAAGTGAACCCGAAGAAGTCCGGGTAAGTGGCACCTGGGCCGTGACGGGCGCGCTGACCGAATAAGGCAGCACGGGTAACAGCTGCGAATGGCAGGAGGAAGAGAGATGAGCAAGAGCAGATCGATTAGCGACGCTTGTCCTCTTCCTCCTGCCGCCGTACACACGTCCAGCTGGGGTTGAAAGCCGGAGAGGAGAGTGGTCGTGAGAATTAGCTTGGCGAAGAGCAGTGTGGTCGGCCTTATCGTGCTGGCCGTCGCGATGGCGGTTACTGCCTCGGCTTCGGCGAAGGGCGTCCACATCCTCTCGGACACGTTCGGGGCGGGCGAACTCTCGCTCACCGAACAGAGCGGGGTGGCGGTCGACCAGGGGACCGGGGACGTTTACGTCGCCGACACCGGCAACGGTCGGATCGTTAAATACAACGCAGCCGGGGAATCTCCGACCACGTTTGCAACGGTGACGGACCCGACCTTCATTGCACGCGACAAGTCCAGCGGCGACCTGTATGTGGTCGAGGAAGGCAACGAAGCGATCGTCAAACTCGACCCTGCGGGTCTTCCGGTCGGGGCTTGGGGCACGGCGGGCCGCATGGCGGGCTTCAGCGAAGTAGCGGGGATCGCCGTGGACCTCTCGGGGACCCTTTTCGTCATGGACCATCCGCTCGAAGGCGTGCTGCACGAACTCACTTCGAGCGGTGACGAAACCGGCGCCTGCAATTTGCGGCAACTTGGCATTATCCACGGCGGCGCGAGCGGAGTCAATCCATTTGGCATTGCGGTTGATGGGGGTGACAACGTCTACTACACCTATGAAGCAGAAAACCGCCCGACCAATAAGATCACCGCGCCCCCGGACTGCGAATCGCTCGGGGAAGGCGAAGGTAGGAACAGGTTTCCGGCCTCGTTCAGTCAAGCCAACGGTCTGGCCGTCAACGAAGCCGACGACAGCACGTTCAGGACTTACCTATCCGGAGTCAAGCATTTTTCCTCTACGGGAAGCGAACTGGAGCACTTCTTCGGCCAAGGGGAAGGCCTCGGCGAAGGGGCCCAGCTTGCCGTGCGCAGTGCCGATGAAACCGTCTATGTAGGAGACATCGGCAACAACGATATTGCGGTGTTCACCGTGGTTAACGTCGAACCGCCCTACGTCGAAATCGACCAACCGACCGACGTGACGGCGCACACCGCTCATTTCCGAGCCGAGATCAACCCGGAAGCGACGTTGGACAACCCGGGTTGGAACGTCAAATACCGCTTCGAATGCAAACCCAGCTGCCCCACCGGTACGGGTCTGCAGGGAACGATCGCAGCCGGCACGGAAACCGAGGTGGTAGAAGCTACGGCGGAAAACCTGCTGCCGGGTACCGAATACGAGGTCTACATCACCGCCACGAATGCCGGCGGCACCGCCCGGGCTCCCGAAGGTTCCGGGGTGGGTCTGCCCTTCGAAACCGAACCGATCGCCCCGTCGATCCAGGAAGAGTACGTTGCGGAAGCCTCTGAATCCACGGCGACCGTCGGCGCTTTGATCAGTCCAGGCGGGCTGAAGACCGGTTATCGGGTCCAATACGTGACCAGGTCGCAGTACGAAGCATCCGAATTCGCCGCGGCGCAGGAGAGCTCGGAAGCCTTCCTCGAAGGGGGGGAAGGGGTGCCCGTCTCGGTGCAGCTGACGGGCCTGTCCAGTTCGACGACATATGTGGCCCGCTTCGTCGCAGCCAACGCGATCGGGAGCGGCAACGGTGAACCGATCCCCTTTGCGACGCAGGAACCGGCCCTCCTACCCGCTGCGGGGAGCTGCGCAAACGAAATCTTCCGCACGGGACCGAGCGCGACGCTCCCCGACTGCAGGGCCTTCGAGCAAGCCTCGCCGCCGAACAAGAACGGTGGTGGTGTCGAGGCGGTGCCGGGCGCGGTCCAGGCCGTCGAAGGTCCGGACGCGATCACCTTCTACAACCAGGGGGGCATCCCGGGCGGGGTCGGTGCCCAAGACCTCCCGACCTTCATCTCGTCGCGCGGCGACGGGTCCTGGTCGACCCAGGGCCTTCTTCCGCCCCAGTCCTACGGGCGTTCCGCGATCTACCTCGGTCTGACTCCCGATGGGCGCTACGCGCTGACGACCGCAATAGGGAACGACGCAAGCGGGGAGTCCCTCGGCACGGGTTTCTTTCGTCGCGACCTCGCCACCGGCGAGATGACCACCCTCGTCCCCTACGATCCCGATTGCCTCAATATCAAGACTTGCTTCGTGCTGGCCGGAGCGAGCGCCGACGGCTCGCGGATCTTCTTCGAAAGCACGCTGGCGCTGACCGGAGAAACGCCTCCCGGGCAACGGAACGTCTTCGTCTGGGAAGAAGGGTCCGAAGTCAGCCTGGTCGACGTCGACGAAGCCGGTGATCCGCTACCGGAAGGCGGCTACGCGGGCCCCTTCGACTGGCGTCAGGGAAACCTGGCACGCGGCGGCGCGGGTGATGGGTACTACGTCAGCTCCGTCCATGCGATCTCCTCCGACGGCTCCGAGATCGTGTTCACCGAAGCGCAAGAAGAAGGCGAAGAAGAAGAAGGCTCCGGCCAGCTCTACGTCCGCGAGGGGATCGGCAGCCCGTCCCCCTCGACGGTGAAGCTCTCCGTCTACCGCGAAGGGCGCGAAGGGCCCGAACTGCCGGCAGCGTTCTTGGGAGCGACCCCGAACGGGCGCTACGTGTTCTTCAAGTCGAAAGCCGAGCTGACCAGCGATGCCTACGCCGGCGAAGGAACGGAAAGCCTCTACCGCTACGACGTCTCCGCCGACGAACTGGTCGACGTGACCTCGGAGGCGAAGAAGAAATTCGCCGCCGGCCCCGGGGTCGAAGGCATGCTCGGGGCAAGCGAATCGGGTCGCATCGCCTATTTCGTCGCCACCACGGCACTGAGCAGCGAAACGAATTCCGCGGGCGAAGTTGCGGTGCCGGGCGAAGTCAATCTGTTTCGCTGGGAAGAAGGCGCGAAGCCGCCGATCACCTTCATCGCCACGCTCGAGGGCGGGAATCTCAGCGACGGCGCTGGCGACACCCGCAACTGGACGCCGGCGCCGCTGAACGGCGCCGCCGCGAGTCCCATCCAGAGGACCGCGCGGGTGAGCGCCGACGGCGGCTCGGTCGTCTTCTCTTCGCACCGGGCGCTCACCGGGGCGCCGAACCGGGCCGCGGCCTGCAATGGGGAATGTGCGGAGTTCTTCCTCTACACGCCGGCCACCCGCACGCTCGACTGCGTCTCCTGCGACCCGACCGGAGCGAGGCCGCTCGGCGACGCGATGATCAGCACCGCATTCATCAACGCGTCGGACCTGCCGCTGGCATATGCCGCGCCGACGGCCCTGTCCCGGAACCTTTCGGCCGACGGTGAGCGCTTCTTCTTCGAGACGCCCGACCCTCTGGTCGCCGCGGACGTCAACGGCCGGTCGGGCTGCAAAGGGATCGTCGGCGGGGAATTCGAATCGGTTCCCTCCTGCCTTGACGTGTACGAGTGGGAGGCGCCTGGCAGCGGCACCTGCCCGCCGGAAGGCGCTACCAGGCTCAACGGCGGCTGCGTCTTCCTGATCTCCGGCGGCCACAGCGACCAGCCCTCCTACTTCGCCGACGCCGACCGGGAAGGCCGCAACGCCTACCTCTTCACCGCCTCGCCGCTGGTTCCGGCCGACGGCGATCAGAACTACGACGCCTACGACGCGAGGGAATCCGGTGGGCTCGCCCTCCAGCACGCGTCGCCACCCTCGCCCTGCGAATCCCGGCAGGCCTGCCAGGGCCCGCAGGCGAGCCCGGAAGCCTCGAGCACCCCGGGCACCGCGAACCTCGTCGCGCCGGGCAACCCGCCGGTGTCGAAGAAGTGCCGGAAGGGCTTCGTGCGCAGGCACGGCAAGTGCGTGAAGAAGCCGAGGCACCACAGGAAGCACCACCGAAAGCACCACAAGAGGAAGGGCCAAAAGGGCAAGCCCAACAAGAAGAAGCACGCCGGGGGCCGAGATGCCAAGCGGCGAGCCAACCACGACCGAGGAGGCAGGAAATGAGGACCCGATCGATGCCGCGTCTCCACCCCGCGGTCCTCGCTGTCCTAGCCCTGTTCGCGTTTGCCGCCCTGCCCGCTGCAGCGAGCGGTGCCGACGCCGCGCCGCGCTGGAACATGGCGCTGCGCTCCTTCCCCACCACTCTGGTGCCAGGGTCGGCACCGGATGCGGGCGTAGACGCGACCAATGCGATTCCGCAGTACTCGGCGGTGATCACCAACGCCGGGGCCGGCACGGCGAGCGGGCCGATCAGCGTCACCGCAACCCTTCCGCCAGGGATCGTCCTGGCCCCCGGCGTCGAAGCGGTGATCAAGGCGAGCGGTCATGAAGAAGGGGAATGCGGATCCCCCTCGCCGGAAGAAGTCACCTGCGAGATCGAACCATCCGTGCCGTCCGGAGGGTTCCTCCTCGTTGCGATCCCACTCGCGATCTCCGAGTCGGCACCGACGCCCGCTGTCACGCAGCTCACGGTCAGCGGCGGCGGCGCGCCTGCGGTCTCACGGACGCTTTCGAGCGCGGTCGGCGGGCCGCCGCCGCCGTTCGGGTTCCTCGAAAGCTCCCACGGAGCAGGCGGGATCACCGCGGACGCGGGCGGCCTGGACGCGAACCTCGCAGGTTCCCATCCCTACTCGGTCTTGCTCGAAGACAATTTCGCCGCCCAGCAGATCCTCAACCAGCCGCGACCGGTAGAGGACCTGCGGGACCTCGAACTGCAGCTGCCCCGCGGCCTCGCCATCAACCCGCAGGCGATGGACGTGCACTGCGGCGAGGCCGAACTCGGCATCCAGAAGTCCAGCGAAAGCTGCCCGCTTGCCTCCCAGGTCGGTCAGATCTCGATCGAGACGGTCCTGGGCGGAATCGAACCGGGGACCTTCCCCCTTTATGACATTCAGCCGCCCCGCGGCGTGGCCGCCGAGTTCGGCTTCAACGTGCTCGGCACGCTGATCCACATCCAGGGGGGCCTCGACGGGAGCTTCCACCTAACCGGCGGCAGCAGCGAAATCCTCGCCAAGTACACCGTGCTGGGCATCCAGGTCGAACTGTGGGGCGACCCCAGTGACCCTGCGCACGACGGCTACCGGCGGGGACACGGCTGTCTCGCCAGCAGCTGCCCGGTGCCCCCTGCCGAAGCCAACGAGGTCCCCTTCGTCACGATGCCGACCTCCTGCGGGGAACCGCTGACCCTGGGCGCAACCGCAGTCTCCTGGCAGGGCACGACCGCGACCAGGGCGACGACGTTCTCCGACGTCGAAGGCGGCGCGCTCGAGATGGAAGGGTGCAATGCCCTCGCCTTTGAACCGACGATCGAATCGAAGGCGACCACCAACGCGGCCGAAAGCCCGAGCGGGCTCGACTTCAAGATCCACCAGCCGCAGAACGAAGCGATCGAAGGTCGCGCCACCGCGGCACTGAAAGACGCGCGGGTGACGCTGCCCGAAGGCATGGTCGTCAATCCCGCCGGCGCCAACGGGCTCGGGGCCTGCAGCGAGGAACAGATCGGATATGCGCCGGTCGAAGGAAAGATCCAGTTCGAAACCAGCCCCGCGAGCTGCCCGAACGCGGCCAAGATCGGCACGGTCGAGGTGACGACCCCGCTGCTCGACCATCCGCTCCCGGGAGCGGTCTATGTGGCCAAGCCGTTCGCGAACCCCTTCGGCTCGCTGCTGGCGCTCTACCTCGCGATCGAAGACGAAGAATCCGGCATCGTGGCCAAGCTCGCCGGAAAGGTCGAACCCGACCCGCAGACCGGCCGGCTGACGGCCGCCTTCGCCGAAAACCCCGAGCTGCCGGTCAACGACATCGCCCTGCACATGTTCAACGGGGCAAACGCGCCATTGCAGACCCCGATCACCTGTGGCACCAAGACCACCACGACGACGTTGACGCCCTGGTCGACTCCCGAAGGCGCCGACGCCCATCCATCGGACTCCTTCCAGACGTCGGTCGGCTGTTCGCCCTCGGAAGCGGCGGCACCGACGGACTTCTCCTTTTCAGCCGGGACCGTGTCGCCGCTGTCGGCCTCCTACTCGCCGTTCGTCCTGCGCCTCGCGCGCAAGGACGGGACCCAGCACCTGACCGGTATCGAGATGACGTTGCCCGAGGGTCTGGTCGGCAAGCTCGCGGGGATCCCGTACTGCCCCGAGCCCGCGATCGCTCTCGCGCAGAGTCGCGAAGCGCCCGAAAAGGGCAAGGAAGAGATCTCCTCGCCCGCCTGTCCGGCCACCTCGGAAGTCGGCACGGTCCAGGTGACGGCCGGCTCGGGCATCAGCCCGATTCCGGTCTCCGGCCATGCCTACCTCGCGGGTCCGTACAAGGGCGCGCCGCTGAGCATGGTCGTAATCGTGCCTGCTGTCGCCGGTCCGTTCGACCTCGGCACCGTGGTCGACCGGGTGGCGCTGCACGTCGGCGAATACGACGCCCGCATCCACGCGGTCGCCGACCCGCTGCCGACGATCCGCGACGGCATCCCGCTCGACGTTCGCACGATCGCGCTGAAGCTCGACCGCTCCGGCTTCATGCTCAACCCGAGCTCCTGCGAAGCGATGGCGATCGAAGGATCGGTGAGCACCCAAACCGGCCAGAGCGCGCCGCTGAAGAACCGCTTCCAGGTGGGCGAATGCGGCCGGCTCGGATTCAAGCCGAAGCTGAAGATCTCGCTGAAGGGTCGCACCACCCGTTCGGGCCATCCGGCGCTGAAAGCGGTGGTGACGATGCCACAGGGCGGGGCCAACCTCGCCAGCATCCAGGTCGCTCTCCCGCATTCCGAGTTCCTCGACCAGGGCAACCTCGACCAGGTCTGCACCCAGGGCGACCTCAAGGCCGCGACCTGCCCGACGCGGGCGATCTACGGCCATGTGAAGGTCTGGACGCCGCTGCTCGACCAGCCGCTCGAAGGCCCCGTCTACCTCGGCGTCGGTTTCGGTTACGAATTGCCAGCGCTGGTCGCCGAACTGAACGGCCAGCTCAGGCTGCTCTCGAAAGGCAAGGTCGACACCGACAAGCAGGACGGGCTTCGCAACACCTTCGAAGCCGTCCCCGATGCCCCGGTCGGAAGAATTGTCCTGGAAATGAAGGGCGGCCCGAAGTACGGGCTGCTCGAAAATTCCGAAAACATCTGCAGGAAGACGCAACGGGCGATTGCCAATTTCACCGCAGCCAACGGCAAGGTCGTCCACCTTCGCCCGAAGATCGCCAACAGCTGCAAGCGAAAGCACAGGAAGCATAGGAAGCACAGAGGCCACAAGCGGAAGCGCGGGCGGCAGTGAAGTACGCCGCGATCCGCAGGGGGATCGCGGCGCTGGTGCTCGCCCATGGGTTCCTTCTGGTCGGGGCAAGTGTTGCCTCCGCTGCATCTCCTGAAATCGTCTCGGTAGGAATCGGCAACGTAACTTCGAGCGGTGCGGTCCTCTCGGGCTCGGTCAATCCCCGCGGGATCTCCACCACGTATCGCTTCGAATATCTGACCGAGGCGGCCTACGAAGCCAACGTCGAGGCGGCGCGCGACCCCTTCGCCGGCGCCGTTTTCGCTCCGTCCGGCGGAGCCGGGCCGGTGGGCTCCGGCAACTCACCCGAACCTGTGGGGCAGCACCTCGTCGGACTCCAACCCGCCACCGCATACCGGTATCGCCTGCGCGCCGTCCACTCTGGCGAAGAACCTGTCTTCAGCGTCGTCCGACCATTCACCACGCAAGCCGCGACCAACGTGTTCGAATTGCTCGACGATCGGGGCTGGGAGCTGGTCTCCCCGCTCGAAAAGGGTGGCGGCGCAATCCAGCCGCCCGGACAGGTCTCCGGCGGCGGCGTCGTCCAGGCGGCAGCCGGCGGTGGCTCCATCACCTACAGCTCCGCCGATTCGTTCGGCCCCGGCGCCCAGGGGGCCCCCTCGGGGAGTCAGTACCTCGCGACCCGCGGCAGCGGCGGCTGGACCACGGCGAACATCACCACGCCGCTTCTCTCGGGCAGCTACGGCAGCGAACCGGACGGGGTGCCCTATCAGGTCTTCTCCGGAAGCCTAGGCTTTGGCCTGCTTTCCAACGGTGAACGCTGTCGCGGTGAGGCCGGCGGCGAATGCCCGGTGGCAAACCCGCCGCTGCCCGGCTCAGGAGCGCCGGCGGGCTACCGCGACTACTACCGGCGCACTGCCTCGGGGTCATTCGAATCGCTCCTCACGGCCGCGGATCTCGCCCATACTTCGCTTGCGTCCGACGAATTCGAGCTTCGGCTCGTCGCCGCCACGCCGGATCTCGCCCACGTCGTCCTCTCCAGCTGTGCGGCGTTGACGGCGAACGCGACCGAAGTCACCGCGTCGGGCGGCTGCGATCCCGAAGCGCAGAACCTCTACGAGTGGTCGGGCGGGGGGCTGACGCTGATCAACCTCCTGCCCGGCGAAACGACGGGAACGCCCGGAGCCCGGATGGCCGCCCCGAGCGGCGCGATCTCGAACGCCGGCACCCGCGTGTACTTCATCCAGGGCGGCAACGTCTACCTTCGCGACGGCAACGTGACCAAAGCCGTGGCGGAATCGGCCGAAGCCGAATTCGGCGTGGCCGCCGCCGACGGGTCGACCGCCTACCTGGTCGACGCGGGCGATCTCGACAAGTACTCGGCTGCCACCGGCATCCTCACCCCGCTGACGAGCGGGGGCGGCGTCGAAGGCGTCCTCGGCGCCTCCGCCGACGGCTCCAAGGTCTATTACGCGAAGGCGGGCGGGGTGTTCCTGCGCAGCGGCGCAAGCGTGACCGAGGTCGCCTTTTCGGCCGTCGCGGGCAACTGGCCGGCGGCGACGGGCACGGCGCGGGTCAGCGCCGACGGCTCGCACCTGCTCTTCCTCTCCGAGGCCGAACTGACCGGCTACCCGAGCGAAGGAGGGACCGAGGTCTTCCTCTACGGACCGCCGGTGGGCGGCGGCGCGGCGCTTTTGACCTGCGTCTCCTGCAACCCGAGCGGCGAACTTCCGCGGGGCAGCGCCTCGATCCCGGGGGCTGTACGCAACGGCGGGGAAGGCGCGACCCAGATGTACAAGCCGCGGAGCCTCTCCGCAGACGGCAACCGCGCCTTCTTCCAAACGAGCGACAAGCTGGTCACGCAGGACACGAACAACCGTCCCGACGTCTACGAGTGGGAGGCGGCGGGGGAGGGAACGTGCACCCGGGCGGGCGGTTGCGTACAGCTGATCTCGAGCGGACGCGACAACGAACCCTCCTACTTCCTCGACGCGGATGCCGATGGCTCGGAAGCCTTCTTCCTCGCTGCGGGCTCACTCGACCCCCGTGACCCGGGCTCCTACGACGTCTACGTCGCCCGTGAAGGGGGCGGTTTCCCGCTGCCGGAAGAGCCGGTTCCCTGCGTCGCCGACGCCTGCCAGGTCCTTCCTGAAGCACCGGAAGACCCGACCCCCGGCACGCTGGTACCCAACTCGGGCAACCCGCCGCTGGAGGTGACGGGCGCTAAGCCGAAGAAGAAGAAGCACAGGCACAGGCACAGGCACCGGGGGCGCAGGCGCCACCACCCCGGTCACGGGAAGAAGCACGCACGGGCCAAAGGAGGAAGGAGGTGAAGCGCTCCTCCACGTCCATCTGGCTCGGGATGATCGCGGCGACGCTGCTTGCGATCGCCGCACCCGCAAGCGCTTCCGCCGCATTTGGCCTGCTTCCCGGCGGCGAAGGCTTCTCGGTCAGCGCCAGGGAGGAAGGGGGCGCGGTCGACCATCAGGCCGGCTCGCATCCCTACCGTCTCACCACCACCGTCAACCTCAACCTTGCGCCCGAATCCCCGGGAGAACCCGGTGTCCCCTTCAGCGACGGCGATCTGCGCGAACTGCGGCTCGACCTGCCGCCGGGCCTGATCGAAAACCCTTCCGCGATCCCGCAGTGCAGCCTCACCCAGTTCCATACCCCGAGGACCTCCCCCTTCGAAGTGAGCCTTTCCGGTGAGAGCTGTCCGGACGGCACCCAGGTCGGGGTGGTCACGATCACCACTTCGCACGCCGGCGGACCTCGCACCTTCGGTCTCTTCAACCTCGTGCCGCCGCCTGGGGCGCCGTCGGAGATCGGCTTCAACCCGTACGGGTCGCCGATCGTCTTCGTCCCGGAAATCCACCAGGCGGGGGGCAAGTACCAGCTGAGCCTCCGCGCGCAGAACATCCCCCAGCAGGTCAACGTCAGCGGCCTGCGAATCAGCGTCTGGGGCACGCCTTGGGCGGCGAGCCACAACTTCGAGCGCGGCAACTGCCTGAACGAGGCCGATCCAGCGTCGGCCTGGGAAAACGGCTGCAGCACCGGCTCGCCCCAGGTGTCGCCGCCTCAGGCTTACCTGACGCTGCCCTCGGACTGCAGTGATCCGCTCGTCTACGGAATCGCGGCCACTTCGTGGCAGCAGCCGGGTACCGTCGTGCGGCGTCAGTTCACCCACTTCGACGAAGGCGAACCGGTCTCCCTCGAAGGCTGCGGCGCGATCGGTTTCGCGCCGGTGCCGCGGGCGGTCGTCGCCAACCCCCGCGCGTCTTCCCCCAGCGGCTTCGACTTCGAGCTCGACGTCGGCAGCGAAGGCCTGTTGCGGCCGAAGCGGCTCAACTCGGCCACCGTCCGGCGGGCGGTTGTGACACTTCCCGAAGGGATGACCATCAACCCCTCCGTCGGCTCGGGCCTGCTCGGCTGCACCCCGGCGCAGTACTCCGCCGAGACCGTCTCCTCGGCCCCCGGGGCGGGCTGCCCGAACGGCTCGAAGATCGGCGACTTCACCGTCCAGAGCCCGCTCTTCGAAAAGACGGTGGAAGGCTCGATCTTCCTGGCGGCGCCCTTCGACAACCCCTTCGGGACCCTGATCGGCATCTATCTGGTCGCCAAGGCCCCCGAACGGGGGGTCCTGGTCAAGGTGGCCGGCAAGCTCGATGCCGATCCCGGCAGCGGCTCGCTGGTCGCCAGCTTCGAAGGGCTGCCGCAGCTCCCCTACACGAACCTCAAGATCCACTTCCGCGAAGGACAGCGAAGCCCCCTTGCCACCCCCTCCACCTGCGGGGGTTACGAGACCGGGATCGAACTCACGCCGTGGAGCGGGGCCGGGTCGACGCTCGACGTGTCCTCTTCGACGCCGATCACCGCCGGTCCTGACGGGGGGGCGTGCCCCCAGGGCACCCCGGGCTTCCGGCCCCAGGCCGTTGCCGGCAGCGTCAACTCCCAGGCGGGCGCCTTCACCCCGTTCTACATCCACCTCACCCGCTCGGACACCGAGCAGGAGATCACCTCCTACTCGACCGTGCTGCCGCCGGGGCTGACCGGAGAAATCGCCGGCATCCCCTACTGCTCCGACGCGGCGATCGAAGCCGCCCGCCACCGCGGCGGCTTCGAAGAGGCCGAACATCCCTCGTGCCCCGCCGACACCGAAATCGGCCACACCGTCTCCGGCTATGGAGTGGGCCCGGCACTCGACTTCGCCAGCGGCGGCCTCTACCTGGCCGGCCCCTTCCACGGCTCGACCTTCTCGGTCGTCGCGATCGACTCGGCGACGGTCGGGCCCTTCGACCTCGGCACGGTGGTGGTGCGCTCGGCGATTGACGTCGACCCTCAGAGCGCGCAGGTCTCGATCGACGCGGCCGGATCGGACCCGATACCCCACATCATCGACGGGATCCCGATCCACCTGCGCGACATCCGCGTCTACATCTCACGCTCGCACTTCACGGTAAACCCGACCTCCTGCGATCCGTTCAAGGTCGAATCACGGCTGACCGGCTCGGGCACGGACTTCGCCAGCGCCGCGGACGACACCACCGCTGTGGCCAACTCGCCATACCAGGCCTTCGGCTGCGCCTCGTTGCCGTTCAGGCCGCGCCTGAAGCTGCGCCTGCGCGGCGGCACGCGGCGGGGAAGCTTTCCGAGCCTGCGTGCGGAACTCCGCCCCCGCAGCGGCGATGCCAACGTCAGTCTGGCGAAAGTCACCCTGCCGGCGTCCGAGTTCCTCGAACAGGGGCACATCAAGACGATCTGCACGCTGCCTCAGTTCGCGCGCGAAACCTGTCCGGCGGCCTCGGTGTATGGATCCGCCCAGGCATTCAGCCCGCTGCTGGCGCAGCCGCTGCAGGGGCCGGTTTACCTGCGCTCCGCTCCCGACCGGACGCTGCCGGACCTGGTCGCCGACCTCCACGGCGGCGGGCTGGGGCTGCGGATCGAAGTCGTCGGCCACATCGACTCCGTCCACGGCGGCCTCCGTGGCACCTTCGAAACCGTGCCCGACGCCCCCGTCTCCCGCTTCGTGATGAATTTGAGAGGCGGCAAGCGGGGCCTGCTGGTCAACTCCGAAAACCTCTGCGCGGGGGCGAAGTTCGCGAACGCGCTCTTCATTGGTCACAACAACCGCGGGGTGAGGATGCGGCCGAAGGTGGAAGCGAAATGCAAGAAGCACCGTAGAGGTGGGAAGAAGCGAAAGGCGGCACGGCGGTGAGGATCAAACGGTGGGGGTCGATTGCCTTGCTTCCCTTCGCCCTCTGGGGAGCGCTGCTGCTGCCGGCCGAGGCCGATGCCCTTGGCACGGTGACGGGCACCGTGACGCCGCTGGAATGGAGCGAGGAAGTGGAAGTGTGCCTGGTCGAAGCGCGGCCCTCGGAAACCTGCACGGTGCCGAACGCGGATGGCTCCTACCGGCTCGACCGGCTTCCCTTTGGTGAAATCTACGTCGAATTCGTGCCGAGCATCCGCTCGCGCCTACTCACCCAGTACTACGACCACCAGAGCTCGCTGATCAACGCGACCCCGATCCATCTCTCGGTCCTGCAGCCCTCGGCGACCGGGATCGACGCCGCCCTGATCGAAGGAGGGGCGATCGAAGGGGCGGTGACCGCGGCCGGCAGCTCGTCGCCTCTCGCCGAAGTGGAAGTGTGCGCGCTGTCAACGCCGTCAGCCGCGGTCAAACGCTGCGAAGAAACGGATGCGGACGGCGTCTACGAACTCCACAGCCTTCCGAGCGGGAATTACAAAGTGGTGTTTCGCGGGCGCGGCAGCAGTGCCGAATACGTGTCCTCCTATTACAACGGCAAGCAAACGGCCGGCCAGGCCAATCTCGTTTCGGTCACTGCTGGAGAAACGATGGGAGGAATCGATGCGGCGCTCGAAAAGGGGGGGTCGATCAAGGGCTCTGTAACGGATGCAGGGAACGCGCCGCTTTCCGGCATCGCCGTCTGTCTCTTCGAGGCAACGGCATCCACGGTGGATCGCTGCACCTACTCGGACGAAGCGGGGTCCTACGTTTTCCAGGGTCTGGCCAGTGGCTCGTATCAGGTCGGCTTTTCGCTCGAACCCGGCGAGCTGGGCAGCCTCGGCAGCGGTGAAGGCGACGGGTTCGAATCGCAGTACTTCAACGGAGTTTCGAGCCGCGGGCAGGCAGCGACGATTTCGGTTCTGGCTCCGTCGCTCGTGACCGGGGTGAACGCCGCCCTTTCGCGGCCGCCGGAACCGGCCGTCGTCACCCCGCCGCCCCCGGTTGCGAACCCGATCGTCGCCGCCCCGCTCGTAATCCCGGAACCCAGCCCTACGGCAAGTCGGTGCAAGAAGGGGTTCCAGAAGAAGAAGGTCAAAGGCAAGGTGCGCTGCGTGAAGGTTCGCAGGGCGGTCCACAGGCACCACCGGCGCAAGCACGCCCATCACCACAAGCGGAAGGGGAAGCAGGGATGAAGGGGACCCCGATGTCGAGGCTAGCGGCCCTTGTCGCAGCCGGTCTGCTCAGCTTTGCGGCCCTCGTTGCGGTCGTGCGGGCGGAGGTGGTGCAGAAGGGGGGCGTCCGCGTCCACCTCGACGGCAGCATCGCCCCGTCGAAGCTGCCGCGCTCGGGTTCGCGCGGCGTCCGGGTGGCGGTCGAGACGACGATCGCGGCTGCGAAAAAGGACACGCCGCCGCAGCTGCAGCGGATCAAGCTCGAGATCAACAGCCACGGCCACCTCAACCCCGCCGGCCTGCCCCGTTGCACCGTCCAGGACATCCAGCCCTCGACGACGCAGAAGGCGATGCAGGCCTGCGGGCGGGCGCTGGTCGGCAAGGGCAGCTTCGCGGCGAACGTCCTGCTCGGCCGGCAGGCCCCCTTCCCGGCCGCCGGTCCGCTCTACGCCTTCAACGGCACCTACCACGGCCATCCGGCGATCCTCGCCCACGTCTACGGCACCGAACCGGTTCCGACCTCCTTCACGCTGCCATTCCTGATTGAGCCCGCCCATGGCAGCTTCGGCACCGCCCTCGTCGCCTCGCTCCCGCAGGCGACCGGTGGCGCCGGCTACGTGACGCGGCTCGCGCTCAACCTGGGCCGCAGCTTCCGCTCACGCGGGCGCTCTCGCAGCTACGTGACCGCGGGTTGCCCTGCGCCGAAGGGATTGACCTCGGCGATCTTTCCCTTCGCGAGAGCGGTGATGACCTTTCGCAAGGGTCCGACGGTCGTCACCACGATTGACCGCACCTGTCGGGTCCGGGGCTGACCGGAAGCCGCCAGCGCGCGAACCCGGCCGACGCGATGTCATCGAGTGCCGATAAGCCGAGCCAGCCGCGGCGGCCCTCGGACGGGGCGGTCATCTCCGATGTGAAGCGGCATCCGATCCGCTGGTTCATCGCGATGCTCCTCTCCGACCGGCCGATGAGCGCGAGCGAGCTGGCAAGTGCGACCGAGATGAAGGCGAACGCGGTGCGGCGTCACCTTCGGGAGATGGAGAAGGGGGGAGCGATCGGCGTCATCGAGCTGCGGACGCGCCGGGGCGCCGGGGAGAAGTACTACAAACTCTGCCGCGACTTCATCATCACCGACGTGGAGCGCGCCGAGCTCTCGGTCGAGGAGCGGCGTCGGATCGATGCCTACACCCTCAAAGTGTCCCTGGGTGAAGCTCTGCGATCCCTGGTCTCGCGGCCGACGACGAGATCTCAGGGGCGGGCGGACAATTGCCTGACCAGGGTGCCGATGGTACTCGACGAGGAGGGGTGGACCGAACTGGCCCGGATCCACTACGAGTCGTACTCGAAGGTGATGGATCTGCGCGAACAAGCCGAACGGCGCCTGCGAGCGCGGAGTGAAACAGGCTTTCGGGCGACCTCGGTGATTCTCTGCTTCGAGGTGACGTCTTCCGGTTGAGGAGTGTCGTTGTAGTTGATGGTGTGTTGTTCACGAGAAAACTCACCAGTATGTACAGCCTGACGCTTTTATTTGTATTTGGGGGGCAAGCCAAGTATATGTTGCAAAGGTTTTGTGGCAACTAAATATGACGGACTGACAGGGGAACGTTCGTCGCGGGAGGTGCAGTACACGTGCAGGGTTGCGCGGCGGTGTGCCGCGGGAGAGGATCATGGTGGGGTCTGTCGGCGCTGGTCGCCGTGCTCGCGACCCTGACCGGCTTGGCAGCTCCGGCGGTCGGTGCTCCGCCGCCGGCAACCACGGTTGGAGTTCCCTCCAGCGTGCCCGGTAACGGCCGGGCCTGGGAGCTGGTCACCTCCGAAGAACCGGTCTCGGCCTTCCTGGAAAGGTTGGCGACCGGCTTCGCCTCCCCCTCCGGCGGAAGGATTTTCTACACAACGCAGGGGAAGCTTCCCGACGCGCCGATGCAGGAACAAATCACGTTGATGGCATCCGCCACCCGCGGGGCATCCGGTTGGGTCAACGCAACCCTGCCGGAGCCGAGCGGGAGGTACGAACCGTTCGTCCGGGCGGCGAACCAGGACCTCAGTGAAGGGATCGTCACCGGTTACACGGGCGGGGCGAGCAGCCTGCTGCGGTTCGGGCTCGAGGGCTCGTGGACCGAGCTGGCCGCGGCCGAAACCCCCGGGGAAATGCCTTTGATCGGCGCCTCGGAAGATCTGCGCCGGGATTACTTCAGCTCGTCGGCCCACCTGGTTCCGGCCGACGCCGCGCGTACCTCGGGACGCTCGATATACGAGTCCGACGCAGCCGGCATCCACCTCGTCGATGCCGACGCCGAAGGACACCTCCTCTCCACCTGCGGGTCCACAAGCGCGGCGGGACCCGGGATCTCGAACGGCGCGGTTTCCCGGAACGGGCGCCGGATCTACTTCACGACCCACCCCGGCTGTGCGGGGCCGGCCCGCGTCTACCTTGCCGAAGCCGGTGCACCCGCCGTCGACATCTCGGCCTCGCGCTGCGACCTCGCCGACTGCGGACCCGAAGCCGACGTCGAACTCGCGGCCGTCACCCCGGACGGCTCCAGCGCCTTACTGCTGACGACGCAACGGCTCACCGACGACGACACCGACTCCAACGTCAGCCTCTACCGCTACGACGTCGACACCGGGGCGCTGAGTCTGCTCACCCCGAGCTCGGCTGAAATCAGCCCGATCTCCCAGGTGCTGGTCTCCGAAGACGGCTCCCACGTCTACTTCCTGAGTGGCTTCGGGCAATCGAAGCCACTCGACGAGGTCGACGCGAGGGGGCTGCACCAGCTCCCGCTTGCCGCTGGCGACAACAGCTACGGCGCATCGTCGCTGCAGATCTCCTCTGACGGAAACGTCGTGGCGTTCGAAAGCAATGCTGCTCTGCTTCCCGAAGACACCGATTCGGCTGGCGACGTCTATCGCTACGACCTGCGGTCCGAAACGCTGACCCTGGCTTCCCCCGGCGGCAACGGTGACCGGCCGGTGCGATTCATGCTCGAAAACGAAAGCATGCCGCTGGCGGAACCTCCGGATGGTCCCGACCGGGCGATGAGCGCCGACGGCAGCCGCATCTTCTTCACCACCGCCGAAGCGCTCCTGCCCGAGGACCACAACGAACTCGATGACGTCTACGAGTGGGCCGACGGTGGCTTGAGCCTGGTCAGCAGCGGCGCCGGAACCGACGGCGCCTTCCTCGACGGGGTGGTCCCGGACGGCTCGAGCGTGTTCTTCACGACCGGCGACACGCTGCTGCCCCGCGACCGCGACGGCGGCAACCGCGACATCTACGCGGCCCGGATAGGGGGCGGCTTCCCGGAACCGTCGCCGGCCGCCTCCTGCGATGGCGACGCCTGCAGGAACGCGGTTCTCCCGCCGCCGGCGCGGCCGGCCGCAGCCAGTGCCATGCCCGGGAAGCGGATGGTCATCGGCAGGATCGGCGCCGCCGACCGGCGCCGGATGGCGGTGACCGGGTGGATCGCGCTGATGCTCGAAGCTCCGCGCAGCGGCCCGCTCCGGGCGGCGGCGAAGGCGCGGCTCGGTGGGCGCCCACGCGTCGTCGCCAAGGCCCGGGTCAAGGTGGCGAGGCCGGGCCCGCTGCGCCTGCGGATGCGGCTGTCGCGTCAGGCTCGGGCTCGGCTTGCCGCCGGGCGAAGGCTGCGCTTGCGGCTGCGGCTGCGGCTGCGCGGAGTACCGCCGGAGAACGTGCGGATCGACCTGAGAGGCCGCCGGTGAAGGGCGGGCTCGCATGCGCCTGCGCGCTGGCCGCCCTCGCGGCTGCGCTGCTTCCGACCGCAGCCGACGCGACGCTCGTGATCCCGGCCGAATCGCTGTCGCTGACGACCTACGGCGCCGGCGGCCAGCCGGAATCGCGGGCCGGCGCCCACCCGGACCGCCTCGTGCAGGGCTTCGAAATAGAACAGGCCCCGGGGCCTGAAGAAGACCTCAAAAGCGTCGTTGTCGAACTGCCGCCCGGTCTCAGCGGAGACCCGTCGGCGGTGCCGTTCTGCCCCCGCCCGGACCTGGAACCCCTGCTCGAATCAGCGTGCCCCGCGGACAGCCAGGTCGGTGTCTTCTTCGCGGCCGGGGAACCGAACGGGATCTACAACCTCGCCCCCGGTCCCGGCGAAGCGGCCGCCTTCGGGGTGGCGGCCCTGCAGCCGATCATCCTCAGCGGCAAGCTGCGACCCGCCGACGGGGGTCTCTCGCTGGCGATTCCGAGGATCGATCCCTTCAAGGGGCTGGGCGAAGGAAGCGGCTTCCAGGGAGCGACGATGGAACTTTGGGGAATCCCGGCCGACCATCAGCAAGGCGGTGAAACGGCGGCGCGCCGGGCGCTGCTGACCACGCCGACCCGCTGCGGCACCGCGCTCGGTTCGACGGTCGTGCTGCGCACCTGGCAGAACCCGGAAACGCCGATCGTCGCCTCGGTTGACACCGGGATGCCGCTGAGCGGTTGCGACCAGCTTCCGTTCGACCCGAGCCTGAGCCTTCAGCTCGACCAGGCGACGGCCGACACCCCGACCGGCGCCCGGGTCGGGATCGCGATGCCGCCCGAACCGAGCGACCCCGAAGCCCGGGCCCAGTCGCAGATCGAAGACCTCAAGCTCGAGTTCCCGCCTGGAATGACGATCTCCCTCGGCGCCGCCGCCGGCCTCGCCGCCTGCACCGATGCGCAGCTCGGCCGCGGCACCGAAGCCGAACCGCAGTGCCCGGCCGCCTCGAAGGTCGGATCGATCGAGCTCAGGATCGCATCGCAGGAAAAGCCGCTCGAGGGGTCTATCTACCTCGGCCAGGAAGCCCCCGGCGAACGGTTTCGCCTCTTCATCGCCGCCTCGGGGGCGGGCACCACGGTGAAGCTGACCGCCGCCCTCGAGGTGGATCCGGCGAGCGGTCAGATCAGCGCTGACCTGCCCAACCTGCCGCAGGCTCCCTTCCGCGAAATAACCCTGCACCTCGACGGCGGCACCGGGGCCCTGCTCGCGACCCCCCTCGGCTGCGGACCGGCGACGGCGACCGCGACGCTCACCCCCTACAGCGGCGGCGCCGTGGCCCGGCGCGAAGCGAACCTGGACTTTGCCCCGGCCAGCGGCGGCAGCTGCGGCGCCGGTCTTCCCTTCTCGCCCAGCCTCGAAGGCGGCAGCACCAGCGACCGGGCCGGTCTGCCAACCGGCTTCACGACGACCGTCCGCCGCAAAGACGGCGAAGCGCTGCCCTCGCGGGTCGAAGTGCCGCTGCCGGAAGGGATGAGCGCGGCCCTGGGCACGGTGCCGCTCTGCGACGGCGCGGCGGCGGGCGCCGGCGACTGCCCGGCCGCGAGCCGAATCGGCAGCGCCGTCGCCGAGCTCGGGCCTGGGCCGAGCCCGGCCGCGATCGGCGGCGGGATCTACCTCACCGGTTCCTACCGCAACGCTCCATACGGGTTGTCGATTGCCTTGCGGGGCGAGATCGGTCCCTTCGACCTCGGCCGGATCGCGGTTCGCGCGGCGCTTCGCATCGACCCCCTGAGCGGCCGCGTGGAGGTCCTCACCGACCCGCTGCCGACCGCCGTCGAAGGGATCCCGGTGCGGTTCCGTGAGATCGGCCTCGACCTCGACCGGCCGGGCTTCCTCCGCAACCCGACCGGCTGCCGCCCGCAGCAGCTCGCGGCGAGCTTCCGTTCCCAGGAAGGGGCGAGTGCGAGCGCCTCGGTCCCCTACGACATCGAAGGCTGCATCGATCTCCCCTTCCACCCGCGTTTCTCGCTCGCCCTCCAGGGCCGCTCGCAGCTGCGCCGGGGCGGCCGGCCCGGGTTGCTGATCGGCGCCAGGCTGCCGGCCGGAGAGGCGAGCCTGCTGAGCTCGAAGATCGTCCTGCCCCGCCTCCTGCGCTTCACCGGCAAGGGGGCGCTCGAACTCTGCTCGCGCGGCGCGGCCGCCGAAGAGCGCTGCGGCAGGAAGTCCCGGATCGGCACCGCGGTGGCCAGGACGCCGCTGCTGAAGGGGCCGATGAAGGGCTACGTCTACTCGGTCCAGCCCGAAGGCACGGGCCTGCCGGGGATCTGGGTCGACCTGCGCGGGAGCGGCGTCCGCGTCGAGCTGCAGGGAAAGACCCAGGTCAAGCACCACCACCCGGTCACCGCTCTCACCGGGATACCCGACTTCCCGCTTTCCTCGTTCAGGCTGCGGCTGCGGGGCGGCAAGCACGGGCCGCTCACCCTCGCCGCCGCCCCCTGCGGGCGGCGGCTGCGGGCGGCGCTGCGGCTGATCGGGCACAACGCGGCCGAAACGCGGCCGCACGCCCGGATCGCGGTTCCCTGTCACCGCCATGGCTGAAGAGCGAGCCCTCGCATCCGCTCCCCGCCGCAGGACCCCTCTGGGGCCGTGAGGTTCCGCCCCGCCTCTTTCAGGCCGCTACCCTCGCCCTGTGACCCCGGAGGAGCGCGAGAACCTCGCCCACCTGCGCCGCGCCCGGGACCTGATCGACCGCGAGTACATGTCGCCGCTCGACGTCGACGTGATCGCCCGGGCGGCGCTGATGTCGCCCGCGCATTTCTCGCGGCGGTTCCGCGCCGCCTACGGGGAGACGCCCTACGCCTACCTGATGACGCGACGGATCGAGCGGGCGAAGGCGCTGCTGCGGGCCGGTGAGTTGTCGGTGACCGAGGTCTGCCTGGAGGTCGGGTGCTCCTCGTTGGGATCGTTCAGCGCCCGCTTCACCGAGCTGGTGGGGGAGACGCCGAGCGCCTATCGGGCGCGGGACCACGGCGGTCTTGCCGGTCTGCCCGGCTGCGTCGCCAAGGACGTCACCCGGCCGAGCCGCGAATCGAGCAGGATCGGAGAAGCGGGCAGGGCGCTGGCTGCTTAGCCTTGGCGGCATGAACCTGACTCTCTCCACCTGCTTCGTGATCGTCCACGACCCCGACGCCGCGCTGGGCTTCTACCGCGACGCGCTCGGCCTCGAGCTGCGCAACGACGTCGCCAAAGGCGACTTCCGCTGGCTCACGGTCGGCGCCTCCTCCCAACCCGACGTCGCGATTGTCCTCACCAACTACCTGAACGGCAGCCCGGCCGACAATGACGCGGTCGCCTCGCTGGTCGCCAAGGGCGCCCTCAACGGCGTCCACTTCCACAGCGACGACCTCGAGGCCGCCTTCGCGACGGTGCGCGAGAGCGGCGCCGAGGTCGTCGAAGAGCCGAAGGACCGCCCCTGGGGAACGCGCGACTTCGCCGTCCGCGACCCTTCCGGCAACCTCGTCCGCGTCGACCAGGCTCCCTCGTGAAGAGGGAGGACGCCGAGGGGGCGAGCGCGGGGAAATCGCCGTCGCAGCTGATCGACGGCCGGATCGAGGAGCTGGGCGACTGGCGCGGCGAGACGCTGGCCCGGGTCCGCGCGCTGATCCACGAGGCCGACCCCGAGGTGGTCGAGGAGTGGAAATGGCGCGGCGTCCCGACCTGGTACCACGACGGCATCATCTGCACCGGCGAGACCTACAGGGACAAGGTGAAGCTGACCTTCGCCAGGGGCGCCTCGCTGGAGGACCCCGCCGGTCTCTTCAACTCCAGCCTCGACGGCAACGTCCGCCGCGCGATCGACATCCACGAGGGCGAGGAGATCGACGCGGCGGCGCTGGTGGACCTGATCCGCGCCGCCGTCGCCTTCAACGCCTCCTGAGACGGGACGCGCATCCGATTTTCTGCACACTGGGGTGTGCCGGAAATCGGATGCGGTGTCAGGCGCCGGCCGGGTCGAGTGCCCGCGCCAGCAGCTCGACCGAGCGCAGGCGGTTGGGGACCGAGTCGCCGTAGTGGACGGTCATCAGCTCCTCGGCGCCGGTCTCGGCGGCGAAGCCCTCCAGGTAGGCGGAGACCTCCTCGGCGGTGCCGGCGGCGGTGTAGGCGAGCATCTCGTCGACGGCGGCGGCCTGGGGTGAGGCGAGGAGGTCGGTGACGTCCTCCTCGCTCAGCTTGCGGCCGCGGCCGAAGAGGGCGCGAGCGCGGATGCGGCGGGCGGCCTCGAACTGGGCGGACGCGCTCTCGGCGCTCTCGGCGGCGATCACCCCGACGCCGGCGATCGCGTAGGGCTCGGCCTGCTGCCGGGAGGGCTTGAAGCTCCCGCGGTAGACCGCGAGCGCCTCGTGCAGGAAGCGCGGAGCGAAGTGGGAGGCGAAGGCGTATGGGAGGCCGAGCTGGGCGGCCAGTTCGGCGCCGAAGAGCGAGCTGCCGAGGATGTAGAGGGGGACGTGGGTCCCCTGGCCGGGGATCGCGCGGATGCCGGGGAGCGGACTCTCGTCGCTGAGGAAGCGCTGCAGCTCGACGACGTCCTCGGGGAAGCGGTCGCTTGCGTGCGGGCCGCGCCGCAGCGCCATCCAGGTCCGCTGGTCGGTGCCGGGCGCGCGGCCGAGGCCGAGGTCGATGCGGCCGGGGTGCAGGGTCTCCAGCGTCCCGAACTGCTCGGCGATCACCAGCGGCGAGTGGTTCGGCAGCATCACACCGCCGGCGCCGAGCCGGATCGTCTCCGTGCTGGCGGCGACGTGGGCGATCAGGACCGCGGTCGCCGAGGAGGCGATCGAGGAGATGTTGTGGTGCTCGGCGTACCAGATCCGCCTGTAGCCGCCGCGCTCGGCGACCCGCGCCAGCTCGACGCTGCCGGCGAAGCTTTCGGCGATCGTCTCCTCGCGGCCGACGGCGGCGAGGTCGAGTATCGAGAGCGGGACCATGTGGGGTTCGCGGAGAAGTGAGTGCAGCCGAGTCCGTCAGCTGTTCCTTTTCGTCGCTATCGGCGCAAAAGGAACAGCTGACAACTATCTCAGAGGTTGACCGGCGACATGTCGGGATAGCGGTCGCCGGCGGTGACCCCGGGCGGCGCCGCCTCGTCGAGCCGGCGCCGGTCCTCCTCGCTCAGCTCGACCGCGGCCGCGGCCACGTTCTCCTCCAGGTAGCGCAGGCGCTTGGTGCCGGGAATCGGCACCAGGTCCTCCCCCTGGGCGAGGACCCAGGCGAGGGCCAGCTGTCCCGGCGTCGCGTCCTTCTCCGCGGCGATCTCCTCGACCCGCTCGACCAGCTCCAGGTTGCGCTGGAAGTTGTCGCCCTGGAAGCGCGGGTTCTGGCGGCGGAAATCGTCGGGCGGCAGGTCCTCGGGGCTGCGGATCTGGCCGGTGAGGAAGCCGCGGCCGAGCGGGCTGTAGGGGACGAAGCCGATCCCGAGCTCGCGCACCGTCGGCAGGATCTCCTCCTCCGGTTCGCGGCTCCAGAGCGAGTACTCGGTCTGCAGGGCGGTGATCGGGTGGGTGGCGTGGGCGCGGCGAACCGTCTCCGCCGCCGCCTCGGAGAGGCCGAGGTGCCGCACCTTGCCCTGCTCGACCAGCTCGGCCATCGCCCCGACCGTCTCCTCGATCGGCACCTCGGGGTCGACGCGGTGCTGGTAGTAGAGGTCGACGTGGTCGACGCCGAGCCGCTCCAGCGAGGCCTCGCAGGCCTCGCGGACGTAATCGGGATCGCCGCGCACGCCGAGCCGTTCGCCGTTCGGGCCGCGGACGTTGCCGAACTTGGTCGCGATCACCACCTCGTCGCGATGCGGGCGCAGGGCCGCGCCGACCAGGCGCTCGTTGGTGAAGGGGCCGTACATGTCGGCGGTGTCGAAGAAGGTGACGCCGAGCTCGAGCGCCCTGAGGATGACCCGCTTGGCTTCCTCCTCGTCGGCGCTGCCGTAGAACTCCGACATCCCCATGCAGCCGAGGCCGAGGGCGGAGACGCGAAGGTCCGAGCCGAGGGTGCGGGAGGGCAGCACGCCCCACCTCTACCCGCATTCCCACCCCGCCAACAACTCTGTCGGGTCGTCAGGCATCTCCTGCGTCTGAACGCGGAAATAGCGGGATCGTGTCGGCGGATAGGGGGAGAGACCGACCCGGCCCGGCCCTTGTCTGAGACATGGCCGTCGCTTTGAATCCACTCCAGTCCTCGCCAGATGCTACCTTGATGTACATGAGCGAAACGGTCGGCATCGCGGAACTGCGGCAGAACCTCAGCAAGTACCTGCGCAAGGTGGCCGAAGGCGAGCGGTTGGTCGTGACCGACCGCAACCGTCCCGTGGCCGAGCTGGCGCCCCCGCCGACCACGGGGAGCCGGTTGGACCAGCTGATCGCGGAAGGCAAAGTGAAGCCGCCGAAACGGAGGGGGCCGTTGCCGCCGCTGCTGGACGTCGACCTGGGGGACCCCGAAGCACTCGCTCGGGCCCTCGAAGAAGTCCGCGGCTACCGCTGAGTCCGATGCCGCTCGTCTATCTCGACGCCTCGGCGCTGGTCAAGGTGGTCCGCGGCGAGCGGGGCGCAATCGCGCTGCAGGCGTACCTGCAGCAGGCCGAGCTGGCCAGCAGCGAGCTGGTGCTGACCGAGGTGCCGCGGGCTCTGCGCCGCGTCGCCGCCGAGCTGCCCGGCTTCCAGCTCGAGGCGGCTCTGCGGCGGACGGCCCAGCTCTTCGACGCCATCGCCCTGCGCCCGATCGACGACGCCCTCCTGACCGGGGCGGGCATGCTCGCCGAGCCGGCCCTGCGCAGCCTCGACGCGATCCACGTCGTCACCGCTCTCCACCTCTATCCGATCGACGCCTTCGTCACTTATGACAAGCGACAGGCGAAGGTGGCGCGGCTCGTCGGCTTGAAGACGGCCGCGCCCGGCGCTGAGTAGCGCAGCGGGCGATCGTCGTCGAGCAACGGCAATTCGCTGCAAAGCGATAGATTGCAGCCGCGTTTTCGCGACGAAGGGGAATGGGTGAAGAAGCTGTCGCCAGCCGCAAGCCTGGGGATGATCGGGGTCATCGTGCTGCTGCTCGCGGGCTGCGGGTCGAGCGGCGATGCCGAAGGCGGCACGCTGACCGGCACCTACACGTCGTTCCCGGAATCGCTCGATCCCGGCCTCTCCTTCACGCTGGAAGGGGCGACGGCGCTGGAGAACGTCTACACGCCGCTGCTCACCTACGCCCACGCCGACGGCGCCGCCGGCACCAAACTGATCCCCGGCCTCGCCCGCAGCCTGCCGCGGATCGACGAAGGCGGCAAGCGCTACACGCTCTACCTGCGGCCGGGGCTGGAGTACTCCGACGGGCGGCCGGTCAAGGCCTCGGACTTCCGCTTCGCGGTCGAACGCCTCTTCCGGATCAACTCGGTCGGCTCCACCTTCTACACCGGCATCGTCGGCGCCGAAGACTTCGCGAAGACGAAGAAGGGCGGCATCCCCGGGATCGAGACCGACGATCGCAGCGGCAGGATCGTCATCCACCTGGTCGAACCGAGCGGGACCTTCGCCTACATCCTCGGCCTCGAGTACGGGGCGCTGCTGCCACCCGACACGCCGGCCGAAGACCAGACCGCGCACCCGCCGCCGGCCACCGGCCCCTACGTCATCACCCAGGTGCGCCCCGGGCGCAGCTGGGAATACGCCCGCAACCCCGCCTGGGCGAAGGCCAACGGCGCGGCGATGCCCCAACTGCCCGACGGCCACGTCGACAAGATCGTCTTCAAGGTCCAGTCGAACCCCTCCACCCAGGTGGACGAAGTCGAACAGGGCAAGGTCGACTGGATGAAAAACCAGCCGCCGCCCGACCGCTACGCGACGCTCGCGAACCGCTACGAAGGCACCCAGTTCCGCCAGGTTCCGACGATCAGCGTCTACTACTTCTGGCTCAACACCCAGCGGCCGCCGTTCGACGACGCGCGGGTGCGGCGGGCGGTCAACTACGCCCTCGACCCGGCGGCGCTGGAACGGATCTACGCCGGCACGCTCGCCCGCACCCAGCAGGTGCTGCCGCCGCAGATGCCCGGGTACCGCAAGTTCGAGCTCTATCCCCACGACCTGGCCAAGGCGAGGGAGCTGATCGCCCGGGCCCACCCCGCGGACCGCCAGGTCACCGTCTGGACCAACAACCTGCCGCCCAACAACGAAGCCGGCGAATACTTCCAGCAGGTGCTGGAGGAACTCGGCTTCTCGGTGAAGCTGAAGAAGATCAACGGCGCCAGCTACTTCACCCTGATCGGCAACTCGAACACGCCCGACCTCGACGCCGGCTGGGGCAACTGGCTGCTCGACTACCCGCACCCCGACGACTACTTCCAGCCGCAGCTCTCGGGCGAAAGCATCGTCCCCGAGGGCAACAGCAACTGGGCCGAGTTCGACGACCCGAAGGTGAACGCGAAGATCCGCGAGCTGGCGCTGCAGCAGCTGGGGCCGAAGCAGGAACGCGAATACGCCGCCCTCGACCGCGAAGTGATGGAGCAGGCGCCGTGGGCGCCCTTCGGCACGCTCACCCTGGGCACCTTCGTCTCCGACAAGGTGGATCTCGAAAAGCTGATCGTCAGCCCGATCTTCGGCCAGGACCTGACCAGCTTCGAGTTGAAGTAACAGAGGCGTGAACTTCGCATAGATTGGCCGCGTGGCCACCGGCGAATTCGCGGAGGTAAGGGACGGGCGCGTCGCCGGGTTCCGCTTCGCCTCCTGGGCGGTGGCACGGCCCTACGCGCTGGCGCTCTACTTCGTGGCGCTGGTCGCCTGGAGCGCCAGCTACGGGATCCCGGTCCAGAGGGAGCTGGTCATCCTCTGGACCTGCGGCGCCCTCGCCTGCGCCTCGATCGGCCGGCCGCCGCGCGAGATCGCCCGGCTCGTGCTCGACTGGCTGCCGATCGTCGCCGTGCTCTGGGCCTACGACCTCACCCGCGGCGCCGCCGACTCGCTCGGCATCGGCGTCCACTACCACCCGATGATCGACTTCGACAGCGCCATCTTCGGCGAAGTGCCGACGGTCTGGCTGCAGCGGCAGCTCTACGACCCCGGCGTCGTCCACTGGTGGGACGTCGGCTTCACCCTCGTCTACACCTCCTACTTCATCGTCCCCTACGTCCTCGCCGGCTGGCTCTGGGGGCGCGACCGGCTCGCCTTCCAGCGCTATGCCCGCCGGCTGGTGTCGCTGATGCTGGCCGGGCTCGCCACCTACATGGCCTTCCCGGCGGCGCCGCCGTGGCTGGCCGGCGAACTGGGCCTGATCGGCGAAGTGCACCGGACCACGGCGCGGGGGTGGGAGGTGCTCGGGGTCGGCACCGCCGACCTCTTCTCGAAGGGGCAGGCGACGAGCAACCTGGTCGCCGCGGTTCCCTCCCTGCACTCGGGCGTGACGATGCTCGTCGCCCTGTTTCTCTGGCGACGGGTGCGGCCGGGGCTGCGACCGGCACTGCTGCTCTATCCGCTGGCGATGGGCCTGACCCTGGTCGCCACCGGCGAGCACTACCTCTTCGACGTCCTCCTCGGCTGGCTCTACGCCGGCGCGGTGATGGCGGTCTGGGCCTGGTGGGAGCGGCGGCGCTCAGCGACGCTGCCGCAGGTGGAGCCGGCGGCGCAGCGAGGTTCCCTCTAGCCGGACCCGGACCGGCAGCGACCGCTTGCCGGCGCGGCGGCGGGCGGCGAGGGTCCTGCGCCCGGCTTTGGTCAGCCGCAGGTTCAAGCGCCGGCCGTGTCCGCGGGGGATCGAGTAGGAGCCGGCGGCGAGCTTGCGCTTCCCCCGCTTGATCGCGAGCCTGCCGCGGCAGGCTCCGCCGCGGCAACGCAAGCGCGCGCGGACGGCGCGGCGGCCGGCGACCAGCCGGCCCTGCAGCGTCGCCCTGCCGCCGCCGGCCCTCCGCTTCTTCGCCTTCTTCCCGCGCGCCGGGCTCGGCCCGACCAGCCCTGCCAGCGAACCCGGCGCTTCGCGGACGGGGAGCTGCAGCTGCAGGCCGGAGACCGTGATCGGCGCCTGCAGGTTCGAGGGCCGGGCGTAGGGCGCGTCGGAGGGCAGCAGCTCCAGCTTCACCGTGTCGCCGCCGGCGAAGCGGTAGCCCTGCGGGTGCAGCTGGAAGGTGACGGGGCCGCCGCTGCCGGGGCGCAGCAGGCCGCGGGCGACCAGCCGCTCTTCGCCTCCCGGCAGCACGTCGAGCAGGCGCGCCGCCAGCTCGGAGTCCTCGTTCGCCGTGGCGAGGTCGGCGCTGATCGTCGGCGAGCCGAGCAGGGTGAAGCCCGGCGCCGGAACCGGCAGGCGGTAGGTGGCGACGCCGGCCTGGTCGGCGCCGGGCGCGGTCGCGCAGGCGCCGCTGCCGGCGATCGGGTCGAAGGCGGCGCCGATCGCCGGGTTGCCGGCGCCCGGGACGATCGTCTGCGCCGCCGCGCCTTCGAGCCGCACCTCGCCGGCGGCGAGGTCGCGCCAGCTGTCGGCCCGGTAGGGGCCTTCGGAGGGGCCGCCGCAGACGGTGGTCAGCGCTTCGGCGCTCGAGGCCGGTGCGGGGCCGGCGCCCTTCAGGTAGTGGTCGAGCCAGGCGTTCTCGCGTTCCAGGAAGAGCGCCTCGTCGGCGGGCTTGTTCTGGCTGCGCTGGTGCCCGTCGTCCATCAGGAAGAGCGAGATCGGGTCGCCCGGGTACTGCGCCCGGGTGCGGTTGTAGAAGCGGACCGCCTCGTCGACCGGGAAGAGGTCGTCGTTCCAGCCGTTCTGGATCAGCAGCGGCGCCGGCGGCTCGGAGTGGTCGATGTAGTAGGAGGAGTGGTAGGTGGTGATCTGTTCGATGATCGAGGTTGCCAGCGGGTTGGAGTCGTAGGGCTCGCCGGCGTTGATCAGGCCGTACCAGCCGGTCAGGTCCGCTTCGGGGTCGCTCGGCGAGTAGTTGCTCTCCGCCAGGCCCGTCCCGTAGAGGCCGCTGACGAAGGAAAGCTTCTCGATCCCGATCCTGGCGTTGCCTTCGGGGCCGAGGTAGGGGGAGTCGGTGGCGGTGTCGAGGGTGCTGCCGTTCGGCATCAGCGAGTAGGCGAGGTCGGTCCAGGGCCACTGCGGCACCGCCGCCGCCAGTTCCATCTGCTTGCCGTCGGGGCTTTCCCAGGGGACGAGGCTGCCGTCTACGAGCATCGTGCGGTTGCGCAGCGCCGCCAGCGCCATCGAGATGCCGCCGCCGTAGGAGGCACCCGTGGCGCCGATCTTCGTCGGCAGGGCGACGCCCTCGTCGGCGAGGACCGAGATCAGGTACTGGGCGTCGCGGACTTCGTAGCGGTCGTCCATCAGGTGGTTGTAGCCCTGGGCGCAGGCGGTCGGTTCGAGCAGCCGGTCGGGGTCGCTGCCGCCGCAGGAGTTGCCCCAGCCGCGGTCGCTCATGCTGAAGACCGCGTAGCCGCGTTCGGCCCATCGCTGCACGCGCGGGTCCTCGAGGCCGATCTTGTGCCCGCCCCAGCCGTGGAAGAGGCCGATCAGCGGGTAGGGCCCGTCTTCGCCGGCCGGCTGCGACGGCAGGACGACGGTGACGTCGATTTTCGTCGCTCCGTCCCAGGTCGTCGTTTTGCCTTCGCAGAGGCGGACGCCGCCGGCTTCGGGCTGCGGGGCGCAGGGGACGTCGCCGCCGAAGAGCGAGCCGGGCGCGGCGTGCGCCCGCGGCGCCATCGTGAGGACCACGAGCAGCGCCACCGCCCCTCCCCCCAACAGCCACCGCAACCGCTCGATTCGCAAGCCGCTCCTCCTCCCAGGTGGGAACGGGGCTCTTCTACCCCCCGGCCAGGGCTGAAAACGCACTTCTCCCCGGTATGCGGGGACAAGTGCGTTTTCGTCAGGCGAGGCGGCGGGAGAAGGTCTCCTCGAGCGCTTCCTTGCCGCGTTCGCCCGGGACCGTCTTGTCGAGGCGGGCCCAGGCGCGGCGCCCGTCGAGGTGGAGGCTGGCGACCTGGTTGTCGAAGCAGGGGCCCTCGAGGGTGCGCCAGCGGATGCCGGGGTCGGGCGCGCCGGCGCTCCGGGCCAGCAGCCGGGCGAGGGCGGTGAGGGGCCTGCCGAAGGCGGCGCGGACGACCCGGCGCTCTTTCTCGTCGAGCGGGTTGCGGTAGGGGGAGCAGACCGCCTGATAGACCGGGCTGCGCCCGGTGCCGTCGCCCGAGCGGGGGAAGCCGACCTCGCTCAGGTAGGCGTGGTGGACGTCGCCGCTGAGGACGACGACGGAGCCCGGCGGCTCGCCGCGCTTGCCGGCCGCCACCTCCGCCAGCAGGTCGCGCAGCTTCGCGAACGACTCGCCGAAGGCGGCCCAGTGGTCGAAGTCGACCGCGCGCCGCAGCTTCTCGCTCGGCCGGGCGAGCGGCCTGCCCCAGGCGCCGTCGCAGAGCCGCTCGTTCCAGGCCTCGAGCCGGTCGAAGGCGGGGGAGAGGAGCCAGGGGACGGTGGTGGCGACCAGCAGGTGGTCGAAGTCGCCGCTCGCCTGCTCGACGATCCACTCCCACTCCTCGTCGTCGACGATCGCCCGGCGGTCCTCCTCCAGCACGCGCCCGGCGCGGGAGTCGACGAAGATCGCCCGGGTGCGGCCGAAGTCGCGGCAGAAGCTCCAGCGCACGCCCGACCCGCTCGAGTGGATCCGGTGCGCCCAGGGGAACAGCTCCTCCTCGGCCGCCTGGTTGCCGCGCACGCGCCGGTAGAGGTCGTCGGCGGCAAGCTCGCGGGGCGAGAGGTTGCCGAGGTGCTGGTAGATCCAGTAGCTGGCGATGCAGCCGACCGCGCGCCGGTGCCACCACGACCGCGCCCGCATCTCCAGCAGCCAGTCGCGGGAGATGTTCCAGTCGTCGCTCATGTCGTGGTCGTCCCACAGCATCGAGACCGAGACGTTGGCGAAGAGCCAGCGGATCAGCGGCTCCTGCCAGCTCTCCTGGTAGAGCCAGGTGTACTCCTCGAAGTCGGTCACCTCGTCGCCCGGCGGAGTGTCGGTGCCGCGCCGCTGCCTGATCTTCCCGCGCGTCTGCGGCGAGCCCTCGTCGACGTAGACCTGGTCGCCGAGCAGGAAGAGCTGCTCGGGCCAGTCGCCGGCGTCGCCTGCGGCCATCTGCTTGGCCAGCACCCAGAGGGCGTCGACCTCGTGGCCCGCTTCGGTCTGGTCCTTCGGTTCGGTGAACGGCGCCTCGTGCGGGACCGCGACCCGGCAGGAGCCGAAGCAGATGTCGAGATCGGAGTCGGCGTCGACGGTGCGGATCGCGCTCGGCGGCAGCTCGGAGCCGGGCTCGGGCCAGCGCACCTCGCCGTCGAGCCTCACCTCGTATTCGTAGCGCGAGGCGGGCTCGAGCCCCTCGATGCAGACCAGCGCGTAGTGGTGGCCCTCGACCCGGAAGGTCCGCTCGCGGTGGCCGAGGACCTCGACCTCGCACGCCCCGTCGGCCTCGACCCAGATCGTGGCCTCCGTCTCGGAGACGTAACGCAGCAGCGGCCCGAGGAGGAGATCAGCCATGGCCTGCCGATACCCAACCGCATCGACTTCTACTTCTGTCGAGGTGGTTGGAGTTGATGCGGCGGGGGTTTTGCAGGGGTCAGACGCGGCCGAGCAGGAGGAGGATCAGGAGGATCAGCGCGATCAGGCCGAGGATGCCGCCGGCCACGGCGACCTTCGCCAGCACCAGGACGATCGCGACGATGATGAGAAGACCGATCAGCGCACCAACCATGAGCTTTTCCTCCTGTTTATGCGGCGATACCGCTTTGGAACGATTTCCTCAAGGAACGGCACCGGCCTTCCACCGTCAGTCCTATCCGTAGAAGGCGCTGACATTCGTCACCGGCCCTCCGTTTAGGAGATGCCGAAAATGCCCATATTTAGGAACAGATGCCCCGAAATGGGAAGATCGTGTAATGAGCGACGCGGCGACCGCAGGCTTCGTCCGCCTGTTCTCCGACGAGAAGCTCACCCGGCGGGCGGTCGGGGGGGACGAGCGCGCCTTCGCGGCGATCTTCCGTCGCTACCACCAGAGCCTCTACCGCTTCTGCCTGGCGATCGTCGGCAACCCGGAGGACGCTCAGGACGCCCTGCAGAACACGATGGCGAAGGTGCTGCGGGCGCTGCCGGGCGAGGAGCGCGAGATCGACCTCAAGCCCTGGCTTTACCGGATCGCCCACAACGAGTCGATCGACCTGCTGCGGCGCCGGCGGGAGAGCAGCGAGCTCGACGTCGAGCAGGTCGCGCCGGGCTATGGACTGGCCGAGGACGCGGCGACGCGGGAACGGCTGCGGGGGCTGATCGCCGATCTCAAGGAGCTGCCGGAGCGCCAGCGCGAGGTGCTGGTGATGCGCGAGCTGAGCGGCCTCGAGTTCGAGGAGATCGCGACGGCGATGGACACCTCGGGGGCGGTGGCGCGCCAGACCCTTTACGAGGCTCGCCAGAGCCTCCGGCAGATGGATGAGGGTCGTGAGATGAGCTGCGCCGCGGTGACCAAAGCCATCTCCGACGGCGACGGCCGCGTCACCCGCCGGCGCGACGTGCGCGCCCACCTCCGCGCCTGCGCGAGCTGCCGCGCCTTCCGCGACGGCGTCGGGAGCCGCGAACGCGATCTGGCCGCCCTCGCGCCCCTGCCGGTGGTGGCCGCGGTCGGGATGCTGCACGGTCTGCTCGGCGGCTCGCAGGGAGCGAGCGGCGGTGGCCTGGTGGCGGCGCTCGGCGGCGGCGCGGCGAAATCGATCGGCGCCTCGGCGGCGGCGAAAGGGCTGGCAATGGTGGCGGTGGTCGCGGCGGTCGGCGTCACCACCGCCGACCGCACCGGCGTCATCCACCTCGGCCTGCCGGGCGAGGACAGCTCCGCGCCCGTCAAGCAGGCGCCGGCGGCCCCCGGCCCGGCAAGCGAGACGGGCGGCTCGACGCATGGGCCGGTGACCGGCGCGCACGGAACCAGGGCCGCGAGCACCCCCGCTTCGACGCGCGCAGCCTCGAGCAAGCCCGGCGGTCGAGCCGGTGCGCCGCACGACACCGCGGCCGCTGCTCACGGGCACCACCCCGCCCCTGCCGCCGGCGGCGAACTCCCGGGTTACGGCCCCGGTGTCGAGCACCCGAGCGGCCAGGGTCACGAAAAGCAGCATCCGCCGGCGGCGACGGGGGGCCAGGAAACTGCGGCCGCCCACCAGCCGGCCGCGGCGGCGCCGGAAGGAACCGGCGGCAGCGACGGCGGCACCCGCAACGAACACGCAGCGACGCCGCCGAAGCCCTCGCACCCGCCGTCGCCCGCGACCGCCGCGCCGCCGGAGGAAGCGCTGGCAAACCCTCCCGAAGCGGCGCCGGGACCGCCGGCGTCGGTTCCCCTGCCGGCGGCTGAATCGGGTCCCGCGGAAGGCCCGCCCGGCGGCGATCCGGAAAGCCAGCCGGAACCGCGCGGCTAGCTTGCGGTCCTCGCGTTCGCCTCGCTGGCGAGCTCGTTGAAGAAGGGCGTGAGGAAGCGCCCGATCAGCTTGCTCGGGTTGTCGATCGGCCACGGCGGCCGGTCGCTGGCGACCGAGGTTTCGCCGTGGCCGCCGCCGAGCCAGCCGAACAGGTAGCGGGGCTGGGAGCCGGTCCAGAGGATCCCCCGCAGGACCGGGTCGAGGGGGTTGGCCTCGACCTCGCAGCCGAGGTCGGCGGCGATCGCTTCGACCGCGACGTCGGCCTGCTGGGTGGCGATGCCGCCCTGCTTGACCGGGAAGTTGGTGACGTCGCCGACCGCGAATACGTTGGCGAGGCCGACGATCCGCGAATGGTCGTCGACCGGGATGAAGCTGGCCGGGTCGTAGGGGAGCCCCTCGATCCGCCGCCCCTCGAGGCGCGGCAGGCTGATGACGGCGTCGGCTTCGATCTCCTTGCCGGGGACGATCGTCAGGGCGCCGTTCTCGTATTTGACCGGGTGGGCGTCGGTCAGCACCTCGATCCGGCGTTCCCCCAGCAGCTCGGCGACCTGCTCGGAGGCGCGGCGGCCGAAGATCTGCAGCGGCCGGTCTTCGGGGGTGACGATCATCACCTGGGTGCCGGCGATGCCCGCCCGCTCCAGCTCGGTCGCCGCCAGCAGGGCGAGCTCGTAGGCGGGGAGCGCCCAGCCGTGGCCGCCGGGCATGGTGAAGATGAGCCGGCGCAGGCGGCCCTCGCGCAGGCGGCTGACCACCTCGTGGACCTCGCCTTCGTCGGCGACGCCCCAGAAGGTGGTCGCGCCGGGAACCGACCAGAGCAGCCGCGAGCCGCAGGCGACGACCAGGTAGTCGTAGGGGATCTCGTTGCCGTCGTGGGTGTGGGCGCAGCTCAGCGCGGTGTCGACCCAGCCGACGTTCTCGAGCCGGAACTCGGCCCCGCAGCGCCGGGCGATCGGCTCGAGGTCGTAGCGGAGCACGCGGGAGGCGCCGTAGGGCTCGCCGACGGCGAAGGGCCGGTAGACGAAGTCACCGCGCCCGGCACAGATCTCGACCCGGGCCTTCTCCCCGACCAGTTCGCGCAGCGCGATCGCCGCCTCAACCGCGCCGACGCCGCCGCCGACCACCAGGACCTTCGCTGCACCTGCCCCGTTCATGGCCGCAGTATCCAGTCAAGGGCCCACCACCCCATCCGGGGAAATCCACCTCCGCGGATGTGGGTTCCTCCCTGGGAGCGCTCGAAGCGGGAGCCCCCGGCTGCGACCAAACCGCTCCCGAGGCTGTGGGCTTACACGGATGGCGCTCCGGCGTCCACCTCTACCGTACGGACGAGATGAGGCTTCTGGCGGGATACGACGGCAGCGAGGGCGGGCGCGACGCGCTGGAGCTGTGCCGCGTCCTCGGCGCCGCGACCGGGGCCGGGGTGCTGGTCGTCACCGTGCTCCCCTACGGGCCGCTGCCGATCCCCTACGAGGTGCTCGAAGAGGAGGAAGCCGAGCGGGCCAAACCGCTGTTCGAGGAGGCGCGGCAGCGGCTCGCCGGCCTCGAGGTCGAGACCCGCGCCTTCGGCGGCGGTTCCCCGGCCGGGGTGATCAACGACCTCGCCGAGAGGGAGGAGGTCGAGACGATCGTCGTCGGCTCGCCCCATCGCGGGGCTGTCGGCCGGGTCCTGATCGGCAGCGTCGCCGACGGCCTCCTGCACGGAGCTCCCTGCGAGGTGATGGTCGCGCCGCGCGGCTACGCCGCCGAGGAGCACGGCCCCTTCCGCACGATCGCCGTCGCCTACGACGACACGCCCGAAGCGAAGGCGGCGCTGCGGCGAGCCGAAGCGATCGGCCTCGCCTCCCGGGCGACGATCGTCGTCTATACGGTCTCGGCTCCGCTCGCGGCGGTGCCGGGCGCGAGCGGCTACACGCCGGCGATCCCGCCTGAAGCGGGCCCGATCGTCACCCGAACCGTGAAGGCGGTCGACGAGCGGCTGGCCGCCACCGGGCGCGCCCTCAGCGGCGTCCCCGGCCAGGCGATCCTCGCTGCCTGCGAGGAGGTCGGCGCCGACCTGCTGGTCGCTGGCTCGCGCGGCTACGGCCCGATCCTGCGAGTCCTGCTCGGCTCGGTCTCGACCCAACTCGCCCACAGGGCGCCCTGCCCCGTGCTGGTGGTGCCGCGACCCGGAGGGGAGGGATGAGGATGGGCGTCGACGGATCTACCACGGAGACCGCCGGCGCCCCACCGCGCGTCGAATCGGTCCTCGGCTTCGAGAAGCTGCGCCGCGGCGACGTCGCGATCGCCGGCGGTAAGGGAGCCAACCTCGGCGAGCTGACCGCCGCCGGGCTGCCGGTGCCGCCGGGCTTCGTCGTCGGGGCGCCGGCCTACGCGGCTTTCTGCGAGGAGGCGGGGTTGCGGGCGCGGATCGGCGCGCGGCTGGAGGCTCTCGACGTCGAGGACACCGGGGCGCTCGAGGCGGCTTCCAGGGAGGTGCGCGCGGAGATTGAGCGCGAGCCGGTCCCCGGGTGGCTGGCCGGGCAGATCCGCGGCGCCTACGCCGCGCTCGTCGGCGAGGCGGCTGAGGCGCCGGTCGCCGTCCGCTCCTCGGCCACCGCCGAGGACAGCGAGTCTGCCTCCTTCGCCGGGATGAACGAGACGCTGCTGAACGTGCGCGGGGCCGACGCCCTGCTCGACGCCGTCCGCGCCTGCTGGTCCTCGCTGTTCGGCGCCCGCACGATCTACTACCGCGCCAAGCGCGGCTTCGGGCAGGCCGACATGGACATCGCCGTGGTGGTCCAGCGGCAGATCCGCTCGACCCGCTCGGGGGTGATGTTCACGATCGACCCCGCCGCCGGCGACCGCGAGCGGCTGGTGATCGAGGGGGCCTTCGGGCTCGGGGAGGCCGTCGTCTCCGGTTCGGTTTCGCCCGACCGCTACGTCGTCCTAAAGGACGGCCTCCACATCGACCGGCGCGAAGTGCGGCGCAAGGAGCTGGCGATCGTCTCGCTTCCCGAGGGCGGCACCGAGACCCGGGAGCTGAGCGAGGCCGAGGGCCGCCGCGCGGTCCTCAGCGACGAGGAGGTGCGCGCGCTCGCCGCGCTCGGGGTGCGGATCGAACAGCACTACGGCTCGCCCCAGGACACCGAGTGGGCCTTCGACGGTGATGGCTCGGTCTGGATGCTGCAGTCGCGACCGGTGACCACTGCCGGCGGCCGGGCGACGGCCGGGTGCGATCGCGAGCGCGGCCGCGAGCTCATCCACGGCCTCGGCGCCGCGCCCGGCGAAGCGGCCGGTGCGGTGCGGATGATCTCGGCCCTGGAGCAGGCGGGCGAGCTGCGCGACGGCGAGGTCCTCGTCACCCACATGACGGCGCCGGACTGGGTGCCGCTGATGCGCCGCGCGGCGGCGATCGTCACCGACTCGGGTGGCATGACCTGCCACGCCGCGATCGTCTCCCGCGAGCTCGGCATCCCCTGCGTGGTCGGCACCGGCGAGGCGACCAAAGTCCTGCGCGACGGTGAGGTCGTCACCGTCGACGCCGGCGCTGGCGTCGTCACCGAGGGCGACTCGGCCCGCCGCGAACCCGCAGCGAGCGCCGAAAACGACTCGGCGTTCGTCCTTTCCGGGGCATATGCCCGGAAAAGGACGAACGCCGCGGCTGTGGGTGCCGCCCCGGTCACGGGGACGCGGGTCCTCGTCAACCTCTCCGAGCCCTCGCAGCTGGAGCGGGTCGTCGCTCTCGAGGTCGACGGGGTCGGCCTGCTGCGAGCGGAGCTGATGGTCGTCGAGGCGCTGGAGGGAGTGCACCCGCGGGCTCTGCTCGAGGCCGGCGAAGACAAGCGGTTCGTCGAGCGGATGGCCGACTCGCTGAACCGCTTCGCCGCCGCCTTCGCGCCGCGGCCGATCACCTACCGGACGATCGACTTCCGCAGCAACGAGTTCCGCGGCCTGAAGGGCGGCGAGCGCTTCGAGCCGGAGGAGGCGAACCCGATGATCGGCTACCGCGGCACCCTGCGCTACATGCACGAGCCCGACCTGCTCGAGCTCGAGCTGGCGGCGATCGACCGGGTCTGGGGCGCCGGTCACGAGAACCTGCACGCGATGCTGCCCTTCGTGCGGACGCCGCGCGAAGTCGCCGCCTGCCGCGGGATGTTCGAGCGCGCCGGCCTGTTCGGCCGCCGCGGCTTCGAGCTCTGGGTGATGGCCGAGGTCCCTTCTGCCCTCTTCCACCTGCCGCGCTACGCCGAGCTCGGCGTCGCCGGGATCTCGATCGGCTCCAACGACCTGACCCAGCTGCTGCTCGGCGCCGACCGCGATTCCGAGCTGGTCGCCGAGGTCTTCGACGAGCGCGACCGCGCCGTCACCGAATACATCTCACGCCTGCTGGAGCGGGCGCACGAGCTGGGCCTGCGGACCTCGATCTGCGGCCAGGCTCCGTCGGTCCACCCGGAGTACGCAGGGCTGCTGGTGCGGGGCGGGATCGAGGCGATCTCGGTCAACATCGACGCCGTCGACCGCGCCCGCCGCCTCGTCGCCGCCGCCGAGCGGCGCCTGCTGCTCGAACACGCACGAGACGAAGGAGGGCCGCGATGAAGGCCTACCAGCTGACCGCATGGGAACACCAGCCCGAGCTGCGGGAGGTCGACGTCCCCGAACCGGGCCCGGGCCAGGTCCTGATCAGGATCGGCGGCGCCGGCGCCTGTCACTCCGACCTGCACCTGATGGAATGGCCGCCGGGGACGCTCGGTTTCGACGTGCCGTTCACGCTCGGCCACGAGAACGCCGGCTGGGTCGAGGCGCTCGGCGCCGGGGTCGAAGGGGTCGAGGTCGGCGAAGCCGTCGCCGTCTACGGGCCATGGGGATGCGGCCGCTGCCCCGCCTGCCGGCGCTCGGCCGAGAACTACTGCGAGCGCCAGGCGGAGATCGGCGCCTTCGGCGGCGGCCTCGGCCTCGACGGCGGCATGGCCGAGTACATGCTGGTCCCGCACCCGCGGCTGCTGCTGCCGCTCGGCGACCTCGACGTGCGCGACGCGGCGCCGCTGTCCGACGCGGTGCTGACGCCCTACCACGCGATCAAGCGCTCGCTGCACCTGCTGGCGCCGGGCTCGACCGCGGTGGTGATCGGGGTCGGCGGCCTCGGCCACATGGGCGTGCAGATCCTGCGGGCGCTGAGCCCCGCCCGGATCGTCGCCGTTGACGTCAGCGACGAGCACCTGAAGCTGGCCGCCGAGGTCGGCGCCGACGAGACGGTCGAGGCCGGCGAGGGAGCGGCGGAGGCGATCCGCGAGCTCACCCATGGCCGCGGCGCCGAGCTCGTCGTCGACATGGTCGGCTCCGAGGACTCGATCGCCACCGCGGCGGCGGTCGGCCGCTTCGAGAGCCACCTCACGATCGTCGGCCTGCACGGCGGCAAATTCGAGTTCGCCTTCGGGGCGCTGCCCTTCGAGGCGCAGCTCTGCATCCCCTACTGGGGGACCGCGGTCGAGCTCGAAGAGTGCCTGGAGCTGGCGCGCCAGGGCAGGATCCACGTCCACGTCGAGCACTTCTCGCTGGACGAAGCGCCGCGGGCCTACGAGAAGCTGCGCGAAGGCCGCCTCGACGGCCGCGCGGTGATCAGCCCGAACGGCGCCGAATAGAGGAGCAGATCCAAGCCCGGATCTAGGAGATCAGCGCCGTCAGCAGGTCGACGTATTCGCGCAGGCGGTGGACCGCGAGGTAGTCGTCGATCACCCGCTGCCGCCCCGCCTCACCCATCGACCTGGCGCGACCGGGATCGGCGAGGATCGCTTCGATCGCCCGGGCAAAGGCGGCGAGATCGCGGGGGTCGTCGATCAGGCAGCCGGTCACCCCGTCCTGGACCTGGTCCTGGATGCCGCCGACGCGGCTGGCGACGACGGGCCGCCGCTTCCACATCGCCTCGGCGACGGTGAGGCCGAAGCCCTCGGCGATGCTCTTCTGGACGACGACGTCGGCGCGGCGCTGCAGCGCGTTGACCATTGCCGCGTTTTCGTCGACGTCGTGCATCGGCAGGCTGACCAGGTGGGCGCGCCGGCGGTGCTCGGGGTCGAGGTGCCGCCAGGTTTCGGTGACGTCCTCGTAGACGGCGGCGCCCTCGGGGTCGTCGCTCACCCCGCCGGTGTCGGGCCCTGCCACGACCAGGTGCACCCTGGGGTCATCGAGGTGCTCCAGCATCCTCAGCATGCCGTGCGGGTCCTTCAGCCGGTCCCAGCGCGAGACCTGCACGACCAGCCGTGCATCGTCGGGGACCGGCTCCTCCTGCACGATCGCCGCCGTGCGCTCGACCCTGCCCGGGGTGCCGTCGGCCCGAGTGAAGGCCGGCGCCCCCTCGAGCCCGTCGGGGATCAGCCCGATCTCCTTCAGGATGCCGCCGACGACGCCGGGGTCGAGGTCCTCGTTCTTCGGCGAGAAGGGGTCGATCACCGGCGGCATCACCCAGACCTTCCGCTCGTCCAGCCCCGCCCAGATGTACTCGCGGCGGGAGAAGACGTAGGCGTCGGCGCGCTCGACGCAGGGACGGAGGAAATCCCAGGCCTCGCGCACCCGCTCGTCGGGGCGGTCGACGCCGATGTGGCAGCGCCAGACGACCTCGAGGCCGCGGTCGCAGAGCCCCGCGACCATGCCCGCCGTCTGCGGGTCGTGCAGGTAGACGATGTCGCCCTGCCGCATCAGCGGGTCGAGCGCCTCGACGTTCGCCCGCAGCGCCTCCTGGTACAGGCGCTTCGCCGCGGCGTCGAGGGGACCGCCGTCGCCCGCGTCGCCGTGCAGGCGGTTGTGCAGGCGCTTGGTCACGGCGAAGAACTCCGGCTCCTCGCGCAGCACCACCCAGCGCACGTCGACGCCGGCGTCGCGGGCGTAGGGGAGGAGGCAGTGCAGCATCTCGGCGACGCCGCCTCCGCGCGTGGTCGAGCTGACGTGCCAGATCGCCCGGCCGGCGAATGCCTGCCGGGCCCAGCCGGCGACGCGTTCGATCTCGGCGAACTCCTCCCCGAGCAGCGGCTTGAAGCGCTGGAGCGGATGGGTCGGGATCGAGACGAACTTCGGGTTCGCCATCAGAGGCTCCAATAGTGACCGACGTGGGAGGCGGCGCGGGGGGTGAGGATCTGCTCGGGGGCGGCCGAGACCGCCTCGCCCTCGCCGGCCAGTGCCGCCATCGTCGCGACGGTCGAGTCGGCGAGCGCACCGAGGTCGTAGCCCCCCTCGAGCACCGCCCCGACCGGCGCCGCCCAGCGGGCCGCGGCATCCCGCACCTGGCAGGCCATCCGCGCGAACGACGACGCCTCCAGCCGGCATCCGGCGAGCGGGTCGGCGCGGTGGGCGTCGAAGCCGGCCGAGATCAGCACCAGCTGCGGCTCGAACTCGGCGGCGGCGGCGAGGACGATGTGCTCGAGCAGCGAGAGCCAGACTTCCTCTTCGCTGCCGGCCGGCACCGGCAGGTTGATCGTGTACCCCTCGCCGGGACCGGACCCGGCGTCGCCGACCGCGCCGGTGCCGGGGAAGATCCCGCCCTGGTGGATGCTGGCGAAGAGGACGTCGTCGCGGCGGCGAAAGATCTCGGCGGTGCCGTTGCCGTGGTGGACGTCCCAGTCGACGATGGCCACCCGCTCGACCCCGAGGACGTCCTGTGCGTGGCGCGCCGCAACCGCGACGTTGTCGAGCAGGCAGAAGCCCATGGCCCGGTCGGGCAGCGCATGGTGGCCGGGCGGCCTGGCGAGGGCGAAGCCGCCACGCTCGACCGCGGCGAGCGCGCAGCCCACGGCGAGGAGCGCTGCTTCGAAAGAGGTCGAGTCGCCGATCGTGTCGCCGTCGAGCCAGGTCTCGCGGTCGAGCGACGCTAGCCGGTCGACGTAGCGGGGCTCGTGGACCCGCTCGACCTGCGCACGGGTCGCGGGCTCCGCCTCGTGGACATCGCCGAGGGCGTCGAGCAGCACGACGAGCCGCTTCTCGCTCTCGGGATGGTGGTGCCGGGCCATCGGGTGGAGCCGCGTCAGCGCCGGATGCGAGATCAGCTCGATGCCGCGTCCTCCAGTCGTCCGGCGAGGCGCCCGAGGCCGAGCGCCTCCGCGGCGGCCGCGCCCGCGCGCCAGTCGGGCTGCACGTCCGGCAGGTCGGGGATCGGCGCCGAGGGGTCGAGCGTCGCGACGTGCCGGAACGTCCGCAGGGCGTCGGCCTCCTGCGAGAAGCGTCCCGCCGCGAGCAGCGCGTCGAGGGTTCCCTGCTGCGCGAGGAGCGAGGCCGCGGTCTTGGCCCCGACCCCGCGCGCCCCGGGGATCTTGTCCGACGGGTCGCCGCGGAGCGCGATGAAGTCCGGCACCTGCTCAGGCTCGACGCCGTAGCGCTCCCGTACCTCGGCAGGCCCGATGCGGGCCAGCTCGCTCACGCCGCGGACCGGCTGCAGGATCGTGACGTCGTCCGCCGCGAGCTGGAAGGCGTCCCGGTCGGAGGTGGCGACGAGCGACGTGCCGCCCCGGGCCCGCTCGGCGGCGACGGCGGCCGCGAGGAAGTCGTCGGCCTCGTAGCCCGCGCCCTTCCCGACCGCGAAGCCGAATGCCTCGCACACGGTCGGCAGGATCGCCAGCTGCTCGAGGATCGACGGCTCGAAGACGCGGCCCGACTGGTACGGCTCGTAC
>DASSOC010000091.1:0-70557 GCA_035700965.1 Solirubrobacterales bacterium | reverse complement strand
AAGGGTCGCTACGTCGTGCTCGACAAGAAGTTCGGCGCGCCGACGATCACCAACGACGGCGTCACCATCGCCCGCGAGGTCGAGGTCGAGGACGTCTTCGAGAACCAGGGCGCCCAGCTCGTCCGCGAGGTCGCCACGGCGACCAACGACGTCGCCGGCGACGGCACCACGACGGCGACCCTGCTGGCGCAGACGATCGTCCGCCAGGGCCTCAAGAACGTCGCCGCCGGCGCCAACCCGCTGGCCCTACGCCGCGGCATCGAGAAGGCCGTCGACGAGGTCGTCGACAACCTGCGCGGCAAGCAGTCCAAGGAGGTCGCCGGCAAGGAGCAGATCGCCCGCGTCGCCGCGATCTCCGCCGCCGACGACGAGATCGGCAACGTGATCGCCGACGCCATCGACAAGGTCGGCAAGGACGGCGTGGTGAACGTCGAGGAGGGCCAGACCTTCGGGATGGAGCTCGAGTTCACCGAGGGGATGCAGTTCGACAAGGGCTACATCTCGCCGTACATGGTCACCGACCAGGACCGCATGGAGGCGGTGCTGGACGACCCCTACATTCTCATCGCCAACCAGAAAATCGGCTCCGTGCGGGACATCCTGCCGGTGCTCGAGCAGGTGATGCAGGGGGGCAAACCGCTGCTGATCGTGGCCGAGGACGTCGAGGGCGAGTGCCTCGCGACCCTGGTCGTGAACAAGCTCCGCGGCACCTTCACCGGCGTCGCCGTCAAAGCTCCGGGCTTCGGCGACCGCCGCAAGCGGATGCTCGAGGACATCGCGATCCTCAGCGGCGGCGAGGTGATCACCGAGGAGATGGGCCTGAAACTGGAGAACACCCAGCTCGCCCAGCTCGGCAAAGCCCGCCGCGTCGTCGTCGCCAAAGACAACACGACGATCATCGACGGCGCCGGCGACGCCGAGGACATCAAAGGCCGGATCAACCAGATCAAGAACGAGGTCGAGAACACCGACTCGGACTTCGATCGCGAGAAGCTCCAGGAGCGTCTGGCCAAGCTCGCCGGGGGCGTTGCCGTGGTCAAGGTCGGCGCTGCCACCGAGACCGAGATGAAGGAGAAAAAGCACCGCGTCGAGGACGCGCTGCAGGCGACCCGCGCCGCGCTCGAGGAGGGCGTCGTGCCGGGCGGTGGCGTGGCCCTGCTGAACGCGCAGGCCGGCCTCGACCCGGAGAAGCTGGACGACCCGGACGAGATCACCGGCGCCCGGATCATCCACCGCTCGCTCGAGGAGCCGGTCCGGCAGATCGCCGAGAACTCCGGCCTCGAGGGCTCGGTCGTGGTCAACAAGGTCCGTGAGCTGAAGGAGGGCGAAGGCCTGAACGCGGCGAGCGGCGAGTACGGCGACCTGATCAAGGCCGGCGTCATCGACCCGACCAAGGTCACCCGCTCGGCCCTGGAGAACGCCGCCTCGATCGCGAAGAACATCCTCGTGACCGAGGCGATCATCGCCGAACCGCCGGAGGAGAACGGCGCCGGCGGCATGCCCGGCGGCATGCCCGACATGGGCGGGATGATGTAACGACCCGCCTCGTCCAGCGCGCCATATCGGCGCCAGACAGGTGTGAAAGAGCCCGGCATATGCCGGGCTCTTTTCGTTCGGGAGCCACCCGCGTCAGCGAGGCCCCCTGGTGCCACGCCACGCCCGCACAGGCTCTCGGTCCAAGTCTGAATAACGCGCGCCTTTCGCCTGCCAATCGGCACGTTCTGCGCGCCACGCGCGCGCTTTCATCCGCCACGCTCTGCGGCATGACCAAGCCCCCCGCCTCCCCCTCCGCCGATGGGCCGAACAGTCCACCTGGCTTCGACAGATCAGCCCGCCGTCAGTCTGAATCCGACAGATCAGCCCATCGGCTTCGACCACGACGCTGGGACCTCGACATCGCCCGGGTCGCCAATCAACAGTACGGCCTGATCAGCTTGGAACAACTGGAAGGGATCGGGATGGACCGAAGGACCGCCGCGGCTCGCGAGCGGTCCGGCCGCCTCCATCGAATCCATCGAGGCGTGTTCTCGGTTGGGCATGTCAGCTCGGCACCCGAGGCGGCCCTTCTCGCCGGTGTGCTCGCCTGCGGGCCAGGGGCCGTCCTTTCCCATGGATCTGCGGCGATGCTGTGGGGATTTTGGAAGCCGAATGACGGTGCGATCCATGTGATCTCTCCGAATCGTCGTGGGCGCAGTCCCGACGGAATCGTTCCCCATCGAGATGGCTGTCTGCCGCCTTCGGACCGCACTGAATTCCGTCGAGTTCCTTGCACCACCGTTGCGCGCACGCTGTTGGATCTGGCCGCCATCCTGCGTCCATGGGAGCTGAGGCAGGCGCTGGGGGAGGCGGAAGTCATGCGGATCGTCAACCACCGCCAGCTTCGCCTTCAAATACGTCGAGGGAAAGGCAGGCGGGGAGTGGCCCGGCTCCGCCAGCTCGTGGACGAAATCCATCCTCAGAGCAAACGCAGCAGGAGCGAGCTGGAGCGGATGTTCCTCCACGTCTGCCTCCAGGCCAGCCTGCCCCAGCCGGAGGTGAATGTCTCCCTGCGGGTGGAAGGCCGCACGCTGAAGCCGGACTTCCTTTGGCGGGACCAGCGGTTGATTCTCGAAGCCGACAGCCGTCGCTTCCACGACACCGACACCGCGTTCGTCGATGACAGGCGCCGGGAGCAGCGCCTCCAGGTCGCCGGCTGGAGAGTGTCGCGCTGTACCTGGGAGCAGGTGGAGTTCGAACCGCACGCACTTGCGGCGACGGTCCGAAAGCTCCTCTCGCGAGGGTGACGCACCTCTCGACGGGACGAAATGTCAAATTTCATCTGCCGACGGGACGAACAGTCAATCCAGGTTCGTCAAATCGGCCCATCGGCGGGGGGTGGGGGCTACTTTTTCTTTGGCTTTGGGGGGAGCGGGGGGAGGATGCCGGCGTTGTATTCGGCGGTTTCGAGGAAGCTGGGGCGGCGGATCTTCTGGCGCAGGGTGTTCTTGGTCCGGGGGTAGAGGCTGAGGTCGTAGGGGTTGCCGGGGCCGAAGCCCTGGTAGTAGACGAGCATCCGCACCCGCGGGTGGCGGACCGTCCAGGCGACGACCTGCTTGACCCAGCGGGGATCGTCTTCGCCGGAGACCGCCCACTCGGTCATCGCGATCGGCATCCCTTTCCATTGACGCCCGGCGTAAAAGCGCTTGAGGTCTTTCCAGACGGGATATTCGGAGTAGAAGTCGGTCCCGACCCAGTCGACCCAGCGGCGCCCGGGCCAGTAGTTGCCCGGGAAGTTGCCCTTGACGCGAGGCGAGCCGCCGGGCAGAGCGCTCCAGATGATGCTCACCGGCGCCGCCGGCAGTTCCGGCGGCGGCGGGCCCTTCGTCCGGTGCACGGGCGGCAGCGCCAGTTCCGCCAGCGTCGCGTCGATCGCTTCCAGGCTCTGGCCGCCGCGCACGATCAGCGAGATGCGGCGGAACGCCTGCTTGTACCAGAGGGCGCTGTGTTCGCCACCTTTCGGCGTCCCGTCGCATTCGACCCCCGACCAGGCGTTGAGGCAGCGGTTCGGCTCCCCCAGGGGCCGGATGTAGGCGAGGACCCCGTGGGTCGCGAAGAAGTTGTTCAGCTGCAGCAGGTAGTCGTCGCCCTGTCCGAGCGCGATCTGCTCGGGGGTGATCAGCTCCGCCAGGGTCTGGTCGTCGGCGGTGGAGATGTGCAGGACCGGCCGCGTTTCGGTTTCGCGCCAGCGTTCGTAGGCGTCGTTGAGGCTGTTGCCCCAGGGATGGAAGGTCTCCAGCAGCGCCGGGTGCTTGCCGGTCATTTCCGCCCACTGATCGAATTCGGCCGTCGAGCCGCGGTCGCTGACGCCGAGGAAGACGCTCGGCTTCGGCGGCACCAGGGTCCGCGCAGCGGCGGCGGCCGGCAGCAGCGCAAGAGCCGCCAGGGCAACCACCGCGACCGTGATCCACCTAAGCCTCGGCAAGCACATCCTCCATCCTTCGCGGCTCGACGCCGAGTGCCTGCGCGTCGGCCGGACCCCGCTCCGTCACCATGCTGACCTCCATCAGCTCTGCCTCCTCCCAGGTCGCAAACACGGTCTCTCCCCAAAGGGTGCGCAGCGCGATCAGACCCGAGCGGACCAGCGGCAGCGGCACGTGCACCAGCGGCCGCGGTCGGCCGGCGATGCGGCTGACCAGGTCCGACATCTGGTCGTAGCTGAGGGTCTGCGGCCCGGCCAGCTCGTAGCGCCGGCTCCGCGCCGCCGCCCCTTGCTCGAGCTCCAGCGCACCGACGACGCAGCGCGCCGCGTCCTTCGCCCAGATCGGCTGGAACCGCGCCTGCCCCTCACCCGAGACCGGCAGCACCGGCAGGAAGGAGAAGCGGCGCAGCAGGGTGATCCAGGGATCGCTGTGGTCGTAGACGATCGAGGGCGCGAAGACCGTGCTCTGCAGCGGCGAGGAGAGCACCGCCTGCTCGGCCAGCCACTTGGCGCGGAAGAAGCGCGTCCGCTGCGCCGCCTGCGCGTCGAGCGCGCTGAAGAAGTGGAAGCTCTCGACCCCGCTGCGCTCCGCCGCCCGCAGCAGCCGCACCGTCGCCAGCCCGTTCAGCTCCTCGATCCGCTTCGGCGGCTGGTCGCGGATCGAGGCCGCCAGGTGGATCACCCGGTCGACCCCGCGCAGCGCCTGCCGCACCAGGTAGGGATCCGACATCTCACCCAGATCCCCGAGCGCGATCTGCACGTCGACCCGCCTCGTTCCCAGCCGCCGCGGCTCGCGAACCAGGCAGCGCACCTCCTCGCCCCGCTCCAGCAGCAGCGGCAGGAGGCGCGATCCGATGCTTCCGGTTGCCCCGGTCAACAGCAGCACGGCCCCATGATCCCTAAAATGACCGCTCGCGCTTGGCCGGGGCCCCCGGCGGGCACCCCGAAAACGAGCTTTAGGAGACCTTCGAAATGACCTACGTCATCGCCGAGCCGTGCATAGGCCAGAAGGACAACTCGTGCGTGGAGGTTTGTCCTGTGGACTGCATCCACCCGACGCCTGACGAGGCCGATTACGACAACGTCGAGCAGCTCTACATCGATCCCGACGAGTGCATCGACTGCGACGCCTGCGTCGAGGCCTGTCCGGTGGACGCCTGCTTCGCCGAGGACCAGCTCCCGGCCGAGTGGGCCAAATACGCCGAGATCAACGCGAGCTACTTCAAGAACCAGGCTGCGTAGATAGAGGGGGCGGTTGACCCCCTCCCAAACGCGCAGCCTTCGGCTGCTTTGGGGAGTGTTTGGGAGGGGGTCAACCGCCCCCTCCCGCTTCTTGCTTCAGTAGCTGGCTAATAGCCGGCGGGGTGGCGGGCTACGAAAGGCCCACCTGCCGCGGCGCGTAGGGATTTGTGCCACCTCGGGCCGGTGCCGGCGGTGTCCCAGCGCAGGCCGGCGATCACCGCGTAGGCGTGGCCGCCGTTGGCGTAGACGGTGATCCAGCGGCCGTGGCCGGATTCACCCCAGCCCTCCATCGGGCCGGAGGGCAGGGGGCTGGTGAGGAAGCCGCCGCCGTGGAGGGCGAAGCTGACCGCCCCCGAGCAGTCGTAGCCCCGGTCCCACCAGCGACCGTGGCCGCCGCCCCAGATGTAGGGTTTGGTGCGGATCTTGTTTGCCGCGGCGATCACCTGCTTGACCGCGGGCGGTGCGTTGACCGGAGGGATCGCGCGTCCGTTGACGAGCATCGCCTTCCCGGGCGGGCCGGTTGCGGGCGTGGTTGGAGCCTCGGTTTCCGGGGTAAGGGAGGTGAGGCCACCGGGAGTGGCCGCCTCAGCTGGCGCCACGGCGGCTGCGAACGCCGCTGCCAGGGCCAGGGCTGCAACTAGAAATCGAAGGGCGGGCGTTTTCCGGGCCGCCCCAGGGGCCATCTGCATCTATCGACTCCTCCTTCGTCGGCCGGCGGGGTTAGCTGTCGGGCTGGCGCTGAAGGAGCCTGCGCCCCCACTCGAAGGTGGGCTCGCCCCAAAAACTTGGGTCCCCCGCTCCCCGGCTCTCTTAGCCGAGGATTAGGCGTTTGTGTGCAGACCTTAACGCACCGATCAGTGGAAAGTTGCTCTCCCCCGCGTGCGCTTCGTCACGCTCACTCTTCACCGAGAAGCGCGTCTGCACCCCCGCTGGTCACCTGGGCACACCATCCTGTGCTCAAGTGACCGACCGCGCGGTTGTCGCGTGGCTACTGGACGACCGGCAGCGGCGTGCCGCCGACCGGCGGCGCTTCGGCGGCGGCCGGCGCCGACTGCAGGACCGGCAGCTCCTGCGGCGTCGCGGCGACGATCCCGCGCGCCGCTTGGCGGATCGCCTGCGAGGCGGGAGAGTCGGGGTCGTCGATCGCCAGCGGGGAGCCGTTGTCGGAGTGCTCACGCAGCGGCTCCGACAGCGGCACCTTGCCCAAAAGGGGAACGTCCAGTTCGTCGGCCAGCAGCTGACCGCCGCCCTCGCCGAAGATCGTGAAGCGCTCGCCGTCTGGCGTGGTGAAGCCGGACATGTTCTCGATCACGCCGAGGATCTCGAGGTCGAACTTCTTCGCCATCTCGGCGCCGCGGTGGGCGACCGACTGGGCCGCCGGTTGCGGCGTCGTCACAACCACGAACTTCGCCTGCGGCAGCAGCTGCGCCAGCGTCATCGAGACGTCGCCGGTCCCGGGCGGCAGGTCGAGCAGCAGGTACTCGAGCTCGTCCCAGGCGACGTCCTCGAGGAACTGCTGGATCGCCTTGTGCAGCATCGGCCCGCGCCAGACCACCGCCGAGTTGTCCTCGACGAAGAACCCGATCGACATCACCTTGACGCCGCTGGCCGACTCGAGCGGCAGGATTTTCCGCTCCGCGTTGACTTCCGGTTTGTGGTTGACCCCGAGCATGCGCGGGATCGAGTAGCCGTAGACGTCGCAGTCGAGCGCCCCGGCCGGGTGGCCTTCGGCGGTCAGCGCCGCGGCCAGGTTGGCGGTCATCGTCGACTTGCCGACGCCGCCCTTGCCGGAGGAGACGCAGATCACGTTCTTCACCTTCGCCAGCGCCCCCTGCGGCAGCTTGCCGCGGCCGAGGGTCTGCTGCAGCTGGCCTTTCTCCTCGTCGGAGAGGACGTCGAAGCCGACCGCGACCTCGGTCACCCCCTCGAGTTGGGAGACCTGCTGGGCGACGGCCCCTTCGAAGTGCGAGCGGATCGGGCAGCCGGCGGTGGTCAGCGAGACGACGACCTCGACCCGGCCCCCCTCCTTGACCTCGATCGAGCGGACCATGCCCAACTCGACGATTGAGCGCCGCAGCTCGGGGTCGATGACGGCGCGAAGCTTCTCGGTGATCTGATCTTTGGTGGGAAGTGGCATTGGCTCGATTCTCGCAAAGCCGCTGCTTCGGCTGTTTCCAGGGCCGGTCAGAGAAAGGACAGGCGCAGGAGGGGGGAGAGTTTGCCCCCGCCCGGACCTTGGACTCCCGTACGCAGTCGAAGCGAAGGAGAACCAATGTCTGGGAGCAGAATCGTCGTCGGCAGGATCGTTGCGCTGGGGGTGCTGCTGGCGATGAGCGCGCTGCTGCTGGCGGCCGCAAAGGCCACCGCCGGCAAGTACCAGGTGGCGCAGTGCGGTTGGTACGCGGGGGCCGACGCCAGCTGGGCCGACACCACCGGCGGCTCCAAGTTCCGCCCCGACGCCTACTGCGTCACCCCGCCCGGCTCGGATCCCTTCGACGGGGTCCACATGAAGAGCTTCACCCGCGAGGGCCAGGCGACCGTCTCCGGCAACCGCTTCGCCCGCTGGCGCTGGGAGACGCCCAGCAACACCGCCGGGATCACCGCCGTCCGCGGCACCTGGTGGCACGCGCTCCATGACGGGATGCAGCAGAGGCTCGGCGGGGTCGACTGGGGCGGCAACTTCAACGCCTCCCTGGCCGCGGGCAACACCGACACCACCCTGCGCGACTTCACGATCGGCTTCGGCTCGCCGGTCCCCGCCTTCGAGGACCGGCTGCTCTGCGCCCGCGGCGAGGACAAGTGGTGCTCGCTCGACCAGGGTTCCTGGTCGGGGATCCGCGCCCTGACCCTGACGGTGGAGGACGACGGCCTGCCGGCCGCCGGCTTCGAGGGCGGGCCGCTGATCGCCGGCGGCTGGCGGCGCGGCAACGAGGGCGTCAACGTCGGCGACACCGACGAGGGCTCCGGCGTCCGCTTCGGCGAAACCTACGTCGACGGCAGCCGCGTCGGCTTCAACGAGTACAACTGCAACAAGGTCCTGGTCGGGGGCGAGTGGCGGGGGACGACGATGCGGCCCTGCCCGACCCACCAGTCGACCACCCACTACGTCGAAACCCGCTCCCTCAGCGACGGCTCGCATCAGATCGGCCACTGCACGGTCGATTTCGCCGCCAACCGGGCCTGCAACGTCGGCCAGACCCTGCTGATCGACAACAACCCGCCGGCCCATCCGAAGGCGCCGGCGCTCGCCGGCGGCGAAGCCTGGCGCCGCAGCAACGACTTCGACTTCAGGTGGGAGAACCCCGACCAGGGACCGGCGAGCCCGATCGCCGGCGCCGTCTGGCGCCTCGCCGGCGGCAACGGCTACGACACCGGAGTGAGGTTCGCGGCCGGGCGCGACCGCCGCTCGCTGAGCGACCTCGAGGTCCCGGCGGCCGGCACCTACACGCTGCAGCTGTGGCTGCGAGACGAGGCCGGCAACGAGTCGGCGGCCGCGGCGGTGAGCCTGCCGCTGCGCTTCGACGACGTCCGCCCGCAGGTCGCCTTCTCGGCCGAGGCAAGCGACCAGCAGGTGATGGCCGACGTCGCCGACGCGCACTCGGGCCCGGCCCCCGGCCATCTCTACTACCGCCGGGTCGACGCGCCCGACTGGACCGAGCTGCCGACGCGCCTGGTCCCCGGCAACGCTCCGAACAAGGCCCACCTGGTCGCCCCGATGCCGGAACTCGGCTACGGCACCTTCGTCTTCCAGGCCGAAGCGCTCGATGGGGCGGGCAATGTCGCCTCGACGATCCTGCGCTCCGACGGGACCCAGATGGCAATCCGCCGCGAGCCGCCCCCTCCCGTCGCCAAGGCGAAGGCGCTGCCGGCGCCACAGGTCCCTGCCGCTGCTCCGAAGGCGAAGTCGCGGCTGTTCGCCCGGCTGCGCGGCGGCCACGGCCACGGCGACTCGCTGACCGTCCCCTTCGGCGCGCCGGCTCTGGTCAGCGGTCGCCTCACCCGCGCCGATGGTGCCGGCCTCGGCGGCCGCCGCATCCGCGTGGTCTCGCACCCCTCGCACGGCGCCCTCGTGCCGATCTCCGCACAGGTCGCCGAGACCGGCGAGCGGGGAGGGTTCGAGCTGCGGCTGCCGCCCGGCCCCTCCCGCCGCGTCACCGTCACCTTTCCCGGCGACGGCGGGCTCGAGCCGGCACGCCGGCCGGGGCTGGAGCTGCGCGTCCGCTCCGGCGTCTCCCTGCGGGCGAAGCCGGCGAAGCTCCGCACCGGCGAGGCGGTGAGGCTCAGCGGCAGGGTGAAGAGCGCCGGCGCGCCGATCCCGCGGCGGGGCAAGCTCGTCGCGATCCAGTACCTGGAGCAGGCCACCCATCGCTGGCGGCCGGTCCTGGTCACCCGGACCGACCACCACGGCCGCTACCACGCCCACTATCGCTTCCGCTACATCAGCGGCAGCGCCTCGATCCGCCTGCGGGCGATTGCCCTGGCGGAGGAGCGCTGGCCCTACGCGCCCGGCTTCTCACCTCCGGCTACCGTCGAGGTCCGGGGGTGAGGGGCCTGTGGACGTGCCTGGCACACTGCGGCAGGCACGCCCCCAGTCGCATACGGCTCGGCAATCGATCATCTAGGCTGCGCGCCATGTCGCAAGCGACCCTTCACACCAGCGCCGGGGCGATCGTGCTCGAGCTCCACGACGAGGACGCGCCGAAAACCGTCGAGAACTTCCGCAAGCTTTCTGCAGACGGGTTCTACGACCAGCTCGTCTTCCACCGGGTGATCCCCGACTTCATGGTCCAGGGAGGCTGCCCGGAAGGCAGCGGCCGGGGCGGCCCCGGGTACACCTTCGAGGACGAGATCAACGACCACAAGATCGTGCGCGGGGCGCTGGCGATGGCCAATGCCGGGCCGAACACCAACGGCTCCCAGTTCTTCATCGTCACCACCGGCGCGGCGCCATGGCTGGACGGCAAGCACACCGTCTTCGGCGAAGTGATCGACGGGATGGATGTCGTCGACTCGATCGAGTCGGTCCCCACCGACGCCGCCGACAAGCCGCTGGAGCCGCAGACGATCGAGCGGGTCGAGCTCGACGAGGCCTAACCCGAGGCGGGGGCTTCGCCGGGGGCGGTCGGCTCGCCCCCGTCGCCCCGCTCGCGGCGCGCCGCCTGCCTCCGTTTGATCCCTTCGCCCGGCCGCCAGAGGCTGACCAGGCCGGCGACCAGGGTGACGAGGAAGATCTGGCCGATCATCATCTCGATCCCGGCGATCATCCGCCCCGGCTGCGCGCCGGGCACGAGGTTGCCGTAGCCGGTGGTGGTCAGGGTCGTGTAGCTGAAGAAGAGGAAGTCGCCCCCGGAGGGGTGCGCATGGCCTTCGAAGAAGGGGCCGCCCTGGATCCGCTCGACGAAGCCGTAGACGAAGGTGAAGAGGATGCCGAGGACGGCGTAGACGCTGAGCGCGCCGAGGATGGTGCGCGACCCGACCTCGGGGGCCATCAGCACCCGCCGCAGGACCGCCGCCATCGCCACCGTGAGCACGCCGACCTGAATCACGGTGGCGACGTTGAGCCAGAGCCGGCTGTCGGCGGCGGCGCCGAGCGCCGCGAGCAGGATCGTCGCCCCGGAGAGCCAGAGGGCGGCGCGGATCAGGCCCGGCCTGGCGTGGGAGCTGGTCAGGGCGATGATCGAGGTGGTGCTCGTCGCCGCGCAGAGGACCGCCGCTCCCCAGCCGCGGTTGGCCAGCAGCGAGGCGAGCACGTAGGTCAGGAGGACCGAGGCGAGGACGAGGCCGAAGGCGTCGCGGACGCGTTCGGCGCGGCCGAGCCAGAGCTGGCGGCGGCGATCGCGCCTACCGGCGGTGTTCATCTCAGCTTCGTTCGGCCGCGGCTCCTACATTCCTTCCATTGTCAGGCGCCGCAATGCGCCGGCGGGAGCGGAGGGGGTGGGATTCGAACCCACGAGACGCCTTTCGACGCCCAACGGTTTTCAAGGCCGCAGCACAAGGGGGGCATCCCCGCTTGTCATGCGGGAAGGGCATCAGTGTGCGCCAGTCCTCGCGCCAGCCGCTACCGATTCCGCCCCGATCTCGGCGACCGCTTCGCTGCCGGTAGGCGCTTCCTCCGGCTCGCCGATGCGGGCGGTCAGGAAGGTGTCGAGCAGGTCCACCGCTTCCTGCATCGCCCCCGGCATCAAGTGCCCGTAGCGGTCGAAGGTGATCTGAATCGAGGCGTGGCCCATCAGCACCGAGAGCGTTTTCGCGTTCGCCCCTGCCGCGATCAAGAAGCTGGCGTAGCTGTGGCGGGACATGTGCAGGCGCAGGCGCTCGGTAATGCCTGCTGCCTTCCAGGCCGCGTCAGCGGTGCGATACAGCTTCTCGGCGTTGAACGGCTCGTCCTCCCCGAAGACGAGCGCGTCGGCGGGGCGGGGGCCTTGCCGCTCAAGGTGCGCGAGCAGCCGGGCACGTAGACGCGCGGGCATCGGCACCCGCCGCTTTGCCCCTTTCGTCTTCGGCTCGATGTCGCCCTCGTAGGGGTCCCAGCTTCGTTTCACGTCGATTTCCCCCGCAGCGAAGTCGAGCCGCGAGCGGCGCAGCGCTCGTATCTCGCCGTAGCGCAGGCCCGCTTCAAGGGCGGTCGCCCAGATCGCCTGATCGTCCTCGGGCACCGCGTCAACGAGCCGGGCGGCAACCTCGGGGCTGACGATCTCTACCTCGGCTTCATCGGGGGCGGGCAGTTCCAGCCCGTCGGTCGGATCAACGGCGATGCCGTCCCGAGCTTTGGCGCGGCGGTAGATCACCTGTAGCGGCCGAACCCGGTTGCGGATCGTGGAGGCCGGAACTTCCTTCTCCTGCAACTCGTCAACGAGCGCCTGAATGTCGGCGGTGGTGATCGCCGTCAGCCGCTTCGCCCCGAACCGCGGGATCAGGTGCTCGCGCAGATCGCGCCGGTACCCGCGCAGCGTCGAGGGCTTGAAGCGGTTGCCGCTGCGGTTGAGAATCGTTCCCTTCTCGGCGCCCTCTAGCCAGGTGTCTGCCGCCTCCTTGAGCGTCGTCGGCCCTGCCGCCCGGAGGGCGCCCTGATCGAGCGCGCGCTTTGCATCGGCCTGCCACGAACTCGCTTCGCCTTTCTGCGGGAACGTCTTGCGGATCTTCTTCCCGTCGCGGGGCGAATAGACGGCCGCCTCCCAGCCGCCATCACAACGGCAGGTGCCGCCCTTGCGGGATGCGCAGGTGCGGGTGTGGCGCTTTCTCGGGGCCGCCATCAGGAACCCCACCGCCTCGCGGCCTCCGCCCGTAGCGCCTGCTCCTCTGCCTCAAGCTCGGCGACCTCATCGGCGCCCGCCTGCTGCCGCGCAAGGTCGGCGTGCATCACGGCGAGGTCGAGAGCGTCGGCTAGCTCGTCGTCGGTCATGTTGGCTGCCACGCGAGCGTCGTCAGCCGTAGGGTTTGCGTAAGCCATAGGGAGGTAGTGCTCCTTGTGGTCAGGCTCGTCGGTGGCGTTCCTGCGCCCCGGCGAGCCGCTGTATTTGACGCTCAGACCATACGGAGTTGTCACTGACATTCCGAGGCCTCCCCGGCGAGCGCGAACTCGGCGTTTTCGTCTACCCACCGTTGAAGCTCCGGGCAGGGCACCAGCACCTTGCGGCCCTTGCGGATCAACCGCAGGTGCGGGCGCACGTACTCGTTGAAGAAGTCGATGCCGCAGCCGAGGCTCGCGGCAGCCTCGGCCGGGGTGAGGGCGAAGCGCGGAACAGGGGCGTCCAGCTTCTTCACGGCGCCACCCCCGCGAAATCGGCCCGCTGTCCGGCCCGCTGGCGGGATGAGCCGGCAGCCCGCGGGTGATCGGCTGCGGCGTCAGCACCGGCCCTTAGACCGGCGCTCGGTTCTCCGTCGCCGTCAGGGTCGCCGCGGGTTGCAGCGGCGCGACGAGAACCGCGACGGCGCCTATTGGTGGCCGGGCGGGCAGCACGACCGCGAGGGCTTGGCGCGGCAGGCCCACCGCGGCGACGATGACGGCGGGCAAGGTGAGCAGCCTGCCGCAGACGCTCGCGGAGCCAGCTTCGAGAATCGGCGCCGGTCGGGACCGGATCAGGAGGCGAGGACGACATAACGGAACTCGGGGCGGTAGATCATCGGCGGTTTCCTATCTGCGTGGCTCGGTTTTGCGCCCGAACCTGATGCGCCCTTCCGTTGCCGACAACGTAGCAACCTAGCCCCGTCCCTCCAACGAGAAACGCCCCCGTGATGGGGGCGCTCTCCGCAGATCGGGGCCGCCGAGCCCCTTCCGTCATGTCGAGCGAGAGTACAGAAGCCGCCCCGTCCCTCGGGGCTAGTCGGCAGGCTCTACTTTGGCGGCGATGCGGTCGGTGTAGAGGCGCTGCTCGATGGCGTCAAGGCGGCGCCGGATCGCGGCGGTGTGGGTCGAAACGTCGATCCTTTTCGCCTCGGCTACGCGCTCTGCTAGGTCGATCCGCTGGGCGAGGTCCACGACGACGAAGCTACCGAGGCAGGCCCGGTCTACTCCTGCTCTTCCCCGGCAACGATGAGGTCGGGCAGTTCCATGCCGAAGGCGCGCGCAATGCGTCGCAGGTGCCCCCACGGGGCCGCGACAGCCCCGGCTTCTATCTCGCCTATCCACTGAGGCTCCAAATCGGCCGCTGCCGCTAGATCGGTTTGCGACATGTCGCGCGCCTCGCGCAAGCCGGTGATGGCCTTCCCGAGCGCCTCAAACCAGGGCCTTTCGTCCTCGTCGAAGACGCGGGGATCGCGGAGGCTGCGACTGCCCACGGCGGCGGCTACCCCTGCGGGGCGAGGCGATAGAAGGTCTCGTTGGCGGCGCCGCGCGGATCGGTGGCGACGATCTCAAGCACCCCGGCTGTGCGGAGCGAGGTGCAGTGGTGGTGCAGTTGCCCGACGGTCAAGCCCGGTAGCCGGAGCGCATTGCGCATCCTCGTTGGTGACAGGGCGTCACACTTGCGGCGCAGCAGTTCGATGATCGCCACCTTCGTCGGGTGGACGATGAGCGGGGCGGCGACAGCCCAGTCAAAGCTGTCACCGCCCGCGCACATCAGTGTGGGAAACCTGCCCCCCGCATCGGCCAATGACGGGAGGCAGCCTTGGTTGCCACAGGCGGGTGCGGGGTGCGGGTGGGGTGGTGTTGGTTGGAGGTGTGCTGCATCGTGCGTGTCCTGACCAGGGGGGCGGTGCGCCGTGCATCGCGGTGAGAGCGCCCCGCCCCCCTGGCAAGGTCCGTCCGGCCGTCTGTGTCTCTGGGGAGGCGCCCGGTCGGAACCTGTTGAACAGTTCGGAACACTACAAAGCAGTTGCGCTAAAGCACATACCTATTTCTCAAACAGAGATTGGGTGACGTTCAGGATTCCCTGGACGGCATGGGTATGTCACCTTCGACCGGCTCGGGCGGGGTGCTGCGCGCCCGCTCGTAGCCATACGAGGTGATGATGTGCATGACCCCGGCCTCGCCGGTCTTCGCTCGCCGGTTCGCCGATTCCGCGGCGATCTCTTCCATGCGATCCCAGTTACGCGCCTGCTCGTCGCAGAGGTCTTCCCGGCCTTTGCGATCGAGGACGATCCGGTTCCAGGCCAGCATCACCTTCGGGTCGTGGGCGAGCTTGCCCGCCCACAGGGCAGCGAGCGCCTCGGCCGCCGACGATTGCAAGATCAACGCGGCGGTGATCTGCCGTTCCTCGGGGGTCATTTCGCGCACCGCCTGCTCGGAAAAGAACGGCAACTCGACCACCCGGTAGTAGGTGATCTTGTGGTTGCGCTCTTCGGTGGCGAAGGCCTCCTCGATGGAGCCGTCTTTCAGTAGCTCCTGTACGTGGTTCCAGACTTTGCTGTGGGGCTGCCGAAGGATGCGGGCTAGCTGGGTCGTGTTCGCTGGCCCCTCGTGCAGCGCCGCCAAGATTTCGATTCGGAAGCGGTGTCCGATGCCCCGGCTCGTCACTTCCTCGACGCGCCTGCCGCCCTCTTTGATGCGAGCGACGACCGCGGCGCCTCCTGCGGTTTCAGCCATCTTCCGTTTCCCTCCGGTTCACCTTGTGCCCTAGCTCAGTACGGGCCGAGCTTAAGCCCTCCTGCGCGTTCAGCGATCACGAAACGTTCAGCTAGCGGCTGACGTTCAGGTTTTCCTTAACGTGCCCTCGACCCCGGCGATGGGAGCCGGGCTATCGAGGGAGAGGGGGTGAGGCCCCATGCAGATCGAGAAGGTCATGCCGATCAACGTGTCGAGCGTGATGATCATGAAGCACTCCTAACGGAGTGAAACCGGCGCTGGCAGGTCGCACGACCGCCAGGTTCGGGTGGCCTGCCGCGCCGCCTGCTCACCCCTCAGCGCCGAAGACCAACTCGGGGAAGCGCTCGGCGCTCGACAACATTTCCATCTCGCCGGGGGTCGGCATACACAGGGCGTACTCCCGCAGCAGCCGAGGGGCGACGCCCGGAGCAGCTACGTGCTCGGCGGCCCAGCAGAAGTCGGCCGCGCCGGGGCGGTGGTCGAACAGCCGCCGCACCTCTACCTCCCAGCGGAGCAGCGCCTCAAGCACGGGATGATCCAGCCCGCCGCGCACACGGCGCAGCACCGTCGCCGAGCTGCACAGCAGCCCGTCGGGGCGCTCGGGATCGGGGCACAACCGACCGTGGGGCTCGACCTCGTATACGCCTCGATCAGACGGCGCGAAGCGGTTAGCCATCCAAACCCCCCAGGGCAGCGCGAAGATTTCTGCGTAGGCCCTGTTCGCGGTCACATAGACGTGGTAGGGGCTGTAGCTCCCCGAGACCGACCGCGGGAGGGGGTGCCCGCTCTCGGCGGGCGGCAGGAGACGGTCCCCTGCCCTTAGCCCGCCCACGCCCCCGTGGTAGAGCCGTTTAGCGCTGGGCTTCGGCATCAGCGCCCGGCCTCGGCCTCCTGCCCTAGCTCGGCCCGCAGCGCGTCGAGCAGTTCCCGCGTTCCGGCAGTAAGCGGCGAGCGTGCGCGCCGGGCCTTGTTGCCCGGCACGAAGCTAGGTTCGCGGCCGCTGAGGCTGTCGAGGTCGAGGGCACGCCGGAAATGCTTTAGCTCGCGGCTGCGGACCAGCGCGGCTTCAAGGGCAGCGATGTGCGCGGCGGTGCCCTCGCCTACCGTCGCAAGCTCGGCGTCCGCTTTCTCGATCAGCACCGGCAGGGCCTCGCGCACAGCAGTTACGTAGGCCACCCCGGCGCGGGCTACGACCTCACGATGAGCGACAAGGGCACGCTCGGCATCGGCGAGGCGTTCCTCGGCCTTGGGGGCGGTGGGCTTCGGCGCGGCCTTGCCAGCGGCCGCGGCCTCGACAGCGGCGCCCTGGTCGGCGGCGCGGGCACCGTCTACGCCCTCGCGGGCGGCACGGACTGCGGCGCGCGCCTCGGCGGCCTTCGCCTGCGCGTCGGCAAACGCTCGGCTGCGCTCGGCAACCGCGGGCGGGACCAGGCCCTCAAGCGAGGGCGGCAACGGCTCGGCGCTGACAGCGCGCACGGCCTTGGTGCGGGTGGGGGTTGCGGTTTCGGACATGCTCCGTCTCCTTCTCGTCAGCCTTGCGGCGTGTACTCGTTCGGGCCGTCCGGCTCAAACGCGGGGGTGTCGTGGTGCAGGTGCCCGCGCCCGGCGTCGGCGCTGCCTAGGCGCCTGCCGGCTCGCGTGTTGGCTTCGCGCTCGGCGCGGCGTTCTTCGACGTCCATCCGGGCGGCCTGCGCCCGGCGCGTTGCCATCCGGTCTAGGAGCGGGTGGCGCACCGGGCTACCTGCCCGCGGGGTCGGCGCGTTGCAGCCGGTCGAAGTGTTCGGCGGTGGACATTTCCTCAAGCGGCTTGCCGCTGTTCTCGCGGCTTTCGTCCTCGTCTGCCTCGTCCGTCAGGCCGCCTTCTCGCAGCACGTCGCGGCGGTGCTGCCGGTACTCGGGGGTCTCAAACCTCGGCGCGTCCTCGCCCCGGTGCCGGGCCTGTACCTGCGCGAGCAGCTCGTCGCCGTCTAGCTCGTCCTGCTCTTTGTATCGCCGCGGTGCTTCGTCGGTCATGGTCGCTCCTGTCGTCGTCGGGGCGGCTACCAGCCGCGCGGCCGCTCGTCGGGGTGTGCAGCTAGGTAGGGATCGAGAAGGGCGCGCAGCGGCGAGCGGAAGCCGGACCCGTAGTGCCGCGAGGCGCGCTCGCTGCCGAGGACGCGCACCGGATCGGGCAGCCCGCGGTCAGCCCACTTCTGCTCGCGTTCGCGCTCCTGTTGGATCACGCCGGGCACATCGCACCTCCTTGCGTTGGGGGGTCAGCGAAGAAAGGCGCGGGCGGCGCGCAGCGGAGCCAGTGGACGCGCGCTGCCGACCCGCGGTCTCGGCACGGCCGGGGTCGGGAGGGTGAACAACCTCCCCGGCCACCGCGCCCGCCGCCGAGCGACCGTGCGCGATCAAGTACGCATGGCAGCCGGGCGGCCACGATGTAGGCGCGGACCAAGTTGAGGGCGGCGCCAGTCATCCGGCCACCGCCCGAAGCTGAGAGGCGCTGATCTTCACCGGCTGCGGCACCCCGGCGCGCTCATGCTCGGCTATCGCCCACTCTCGCGCGGCAGCTTCGGCGTTTACGTCCTCGGCTGCTGCAAGGCGCCCGGCGAGGCCATCCCAGACGGCCTTCTCGGCAGCGGTGATCGTCGCGCCCTCGTCGGCATGACGCGCGCGGTAATCCATCAGCCGGTATCGGGCCTTGCGGTTGCGCTCGGTCGCCTCCTCAGAGGGCGTCGGCGCCGATGGTGTGATCCGCCTAGCCACCGACAACCCCCCGGCGGCGGCGGTGCTCGTTCCATCGGGCATCTGCGGCACGTTGCGCCCTGCGGCTCGCAGCCGTCTGCGGCTTCTCGTCGGACTCGACGGGGATGCTCAGTTCCCCGAGCAGGCGAGAGAGGACGACGCGGGCCTGCCGTGCCTCGGCGATGCAGGGGTTGACCGTCAACTGCCCCTTGCTCCCGGTGGCGGTGGCGCCGTCGCGCTTGATCGCCTTCTCCAGCAGCGTCAGGTCGTCGGCCTGGCGGCAGGCCGCGGAAAGGATGGCGAGCTCGCGCTCGTCGTAGACCCAGCCATCGGGCAGGGCCTTGCGCATCTTCTGCCACAGGGCTTTGCCAGCGGCGCCGAGTCCGGGCGGCTGCCTCATCGGATGCCCCCGGAGAAAACGGCGGGGCGGCAATGCGCGGAGCCTTTCGCGCAGCCATCTCCGGTGCCTGCGAGCGCGCTTTTTAGGTTCCCCCCCAGGGGCGGGCGTGCGCGTGCGGCGTGGCTGTCGCCCGACCTGACGCCCTGACGCAGCGTGTCGCGGGCCGCCTGCGCCGGGGGCAGGTGCGCAGCGGTAGGCACCGGGGCGCTCACGGCCGCACCGCCTCGCGCCGGTTCGGGGGGCGCTTGCCGCGGTAGGTGGGGTTGCGCAGCAGCGCTTTACACCCCGAGCAGATCTTGTTCGGCATCACCTTTGCTCCGTCAGGGCACCCGTTGCCATCAGGGCCGCGGCAAGGTCTAAGCGCGCTCATGCTCTCGCGCCCCTGCCGAGCCACCGCAGCCCGACGACGGCAGGCGAAGGCCCGCACAAGCGGAACCCCGCCCGCCGTCGCCGGGGGGTGTGCAGCCCCCATCTGCTGGCCTTGTTGGTCAGCAGCTTCAACTTCGTACCTCGGCGTCGTGCTCGGCGAGCGCCTGCCGGACGGCGCGGCGTACAAGCGCGCCCATCGAGCGGTCCTGTTCTGCGGCAGCGGCTCGCAGTTGTTCCGCTAGGTCGGGTGGTAGGGCAACGCTGAGAACTGAGCGGGGCACGGTGCCAACGGCCTCCAGATGAGGGTGTGTGCTGGCCCTGCGGCCTATAGGTGAGACCCCGCCGTGCGGCGATGAGGTCGGTGGCCCTGCGGCCCTCCTGCGGGTGTAGGTGCCGAGGCTTGATCCCGCTCGGGTGACACCCGCTGCACCGAGACTACCGGCGTGTAGTACAGGTCGCTACACCTCGTTCCGCAAACCCCGCGGTGCAGTTGCCGGGGCGCTCCGCAACCACCGCGCTTCTCTTCGGGCCGCCGCGATTAGGTGAGGGTGACGGCCGCTGCCTCCTGCCGGGCGCGGCGTGCCCGCCGAGACTCAAGGGCGTCGGTGGCTACGCCCTCCATGTGCACACCCGGCGCACGGGGCGGACTCTACGCTGCAAGCGGCTGGACTACCGGCGATGTTCGACGCAGAACGGGCCTGAGTCGTAGCCGCAGTCGGTGCGGTCGCCGATGGCGTAGCTGGCTGCGTTGGTGGGGTAGGCGCGGCGGGCGTAGTCGAGGACGTTGACCCGGTAGACGTGGCGCGTGCATCCGACGAGCTGCGCCGCAGAAACAGAGCCGTAGTTGCAGTAGCGGTTGACAAGCAGGCTTTCGTGCGTGAACACGGGCGGCCAGTCCCCCGGCTGGCAGCGTGGGCCAGCCTGTGACAGGCAGCCCTTGATTTCGCCGAGCGCGTAGAGCGCGGCCTGGGCGCGGGGTCCCCATTCTTCGCGGTGGACCAGCTTGTCAAGCCCGTGGTTGGTTGCAAAGGTGAAGCAGGTGTCTTCTGCGTCTTCGCTGACGGCTTCATAGCGGCAGAAGTGTTCGAGGACAACGCCCACCGTGTCGGATTCAACGCCGCCGCACCCAGCGATGAGCGGGGCTGCGAACAGCGCCAGCAAGCAGGCGACGCGCCTCATGGGGGGCACACCCTATCCGGGGGTCGAGCCGTCAGTCGTCGTCGCCCAACAGGTCGGGCCGTTCGGTGCGCAGGTGCTTGTCGAGCCACGCGATGGCCTTCGACTTCGCGTCGTCAAGATCGTTGGCGATGAAAGACACGGGGCTGAAGATCGCGGGGGAGACGCTGCTCAACATCCACTCGCCCGCCACGGTCTCCGACTCGCGCAGCCGACCCAGCGCTAGTTGATCGGCGGCGACGTAGTGCGAGTCGGGGTCGCCGGATGGGTCGGGGCCAACGGTGATGTACGGATCGTCCACTCGCGCCTCCCTGCTTGCTTTCCCACCCACGAGGCTATCTATGAAGACGAGAACGTGCAGCGGGCGCGGGCGTCTTCAACCGCAGCAGGTAGGGGCGAGGTATCGGGTGCCCTGGCCGCTGCTGGCTGCCGCACCTGCGCGCCCGGTGCACTAGGCGGGGGTCCGGGGGCGGCTATAAGCCCCCGGCCGTCTGCGCCCTGCAAGCGCTTCTCCCGCAGGGCCGACACGTAGTAGTTGCCCCCGCCCCGAGACAAACGGTCTCCGCGTTGAACTGCACCGGCTCGGCCAGGCCCGGCTGTGGCCTCTAGGCGGTGGCACCCGCTTACCGGCCCACAGATTCGCAATCCGGCTCTAACCCGTGACAGACCCCCTGCGGGCGCGGGCGGCGAGCCTCAACGCTCAGGGGCCGCCGGGTCTCGCCCACCCGGACTTCGGGCGCGGGTCGGCCGAGAACGAACATGGCGGCGACCGGCGCGGTGTCTCGGAAGCTCGGTTAGGCTCTGCCGCACCTCCTTGTGCCGTGCCCGGCTGAGGGGTTGCAGAGCGAAGGCCGCCCGGCGAGGGGCGGCTTTCGTCGTGAAAGGGACCTTGCAGGGGGCCGCGGCGTGCGCCAGTTTTGCGCCAGTTCTCGCCGCGCCCTACCGATCCCCACCGGCCCTAACCGGACGGCGGCAGCGGCTAGATTGCCGGGGCCGTGACCCCGCGAACCGCGTACGGCCGCCCGAAACCCGCTGCTGAAGCGGAGGGGGTGGGATTCGAACCCACGGACCCCCTTACGAGGGTCAACGGCTTTCAAGACCGCCGCATTCAACCGCTCTGCCACCCCTCCGGGTCGCTCGGCGAATGCTAGAGCGGATTCGAGCTTGAGTTCGCCTACCTGATTGGATTGCCGGGTGCGCCGCCTCCTCGTGCTCGCCTCGGCGATGATCTTCTTCGACGTCGCCTTCTTTGCGGCAATCGCCCCGCTGCTGCCGCAGTACGTCGACGAACTCGGCCTGACCAAGGCGGAAGCCGGAATCCTCTCGGCCGCCTACGCCGCCGGGACGCTGATCGGATCCCTGCCCGCCGGCTTTGCCGCCAGCCGGGTGGGACCGCGCAAAGCGGTGATCCACGGGCTGCTGCTGCTCGGCTGCGCCAGCCTCGTCTTCGGCTTCGCCGACCAGATCGCGCTGCTGGACGCCGCCAGGTTCATCCAGGGGATTGCCGGGGCGCTGATCTGGTCCGGTGCCCTGGCCTGGCTGATCACCGCCGCCCCCGAGGAGAGGCGCGGCTCGATCATCGGCACCGCGCTCGGGACCGCGATCGCCGGGGCGCTGCTCGGCCCCGCCCTCGGCGCGATCGCCGGCTCGATCGGCACCGAACCCGTCTTCGGCTCGGTTCTGGTGATCACGATCGGGCTCTCGATCGCCGCCTCGCGGCTGCCGCAGCCCGCGGCACCGGCTCGGCAGAACCTCGGCGAGGTCGTCGCGACGCTGCTGAGCCGGCCGGTCCTCGAGGCTGCCGCCTTCGTCGCCGTTCCCTCGGTGATGTTCGGCGCGATCGAGGTGCTGGTGCCGCTGCGGATCGATGCCCTGGGCGGCGGCCACGGGCTGATCGCCGCGGGGTTCATCGTCGGCGCCGCCCTGGAGGCCACGCTCGCCCCGCTCGCCGGCCGGATCTCCGACCGCGTCGGCCGCCGTCTCCCCTACGTCGTCGGGCTCTCGGTCTGCGCCCTGGCGATGGTCGTCGTCGCCCTCGTCGGGACCCTCGGCCTCGTCCTCTGCGGCCTCATCCTCACCTCCCTCGGCGCCGGCCTCTGCTTCGCCCCGGCGCTGACCCTGATCTCCGACGTCGCCGAGTCGAGCCGGCTCCACCAGGGTTTCGCCGCCGGCGTCTCCAACATGGCCTGGGCGGCGGGGCAGGTGATCGGCGGGGTCGGCGGCGGGGTCGTCGCCAGCCTCACCGGCAACGCCGAGCCGAGCCTGGCGATTGCGGTGCTGCTGGCGCTGACGGTTGCCTACGCGTTGCGGGCGATGGAGCCGGGCGGCGAGCCGCGCCCGGTGATCGGGTAGAAGAGGCCGGTGGCGCCAGCGAGGGAGACGGGCAGCGGCGAGTGGGTGAACTGGGCCGGCGACCAGTCCTGTCGGCCACGCCGCATCGTCGCTCCGGCCGGCCGCGAAGAGCTGTGCGAGGCGGTGGCCGCCGCGGTGGCGGCGGGCGAGCGGGTGCGGGTCGCCGGCTCCGGCCACTCCTTCACCGAAGCGGCGCTGAGCGGCGGCACCCTGCTCCGGCTCGAGGCGCTCGCGGGCGTCCTCGATGCCGATCCCGCCTCGGGCCTGGTCCGGGTCGGCGGCGGCACCGTCCTCGCCGACCTGAACGGGGAGCTGGCGCGGCTCGGCCTGGCGATGGAGAACCTCGGTGACATCGACCGGCAGACGATCGCCGGCGCGATCTCCACCGGCACCCACGGCACCGGCGCCAGGCTGCGCAACATCTCCGCCCAGGTCGAGGGGCTGGAGCTGGTGCTCGGCGACGGCAGCGTCCGCCACCTTGGTCCGACGACCGACCCCGAGCTGCTGCGGGCGGCGCGGGTGGGGGTGGGGGCGCTGGGCGCGATCTCCGCCGTGACCCTGCGTTGCGTGCCTGCCTTCGCCCTGCTGCGGGTGGACGCGCCGCACCCGCGCGAAGAGGTGCTCGACAGCTTCCAGCAGCGGGCCGAGGAACACGAGCACTTCGAGCTCTTCACCTTCCCCTACTCCGACCTGGCGCTGGTGCTGGAGCGCAACCGCACCGAGGAGCCGCCCCGACCGCGGGGCCGCGCCGCCGCCTACCTCAACGACGTCGTCCTCGAGAACTGGGCGCTGGAGGCGCTGGCGGCGAGCGGGAAGGCGATCCCCCGCCTGATCCCGGCGCTCTCGCGGCTCGCCGGCCGGCTCGCCTCCGGCAGCCGCACCAGCGACCGCAGCGACCGCGTCTTCGTCAACGAGCGGCGGGTCCGCTTCACCGAGATGGAGTACGCGCTGCCGCGCGAGCACGGGCCGGAGGCGGCGCGGCGGGTGGTCGAGTGGGTGCGCTCGAACCGCTACCCGGTCTTCTTCCCGATCGAGATGCGGGTCTCCGCCGGCGACGATGCCTCGCTCAGCATGGCCCACCAACGCGAGAGCGCCTACGTCGCCGTCCACCAGTACCGGGGGATGGAGTGGCGTCCCTACTTCGAGGCGGTCGAGGAGATCATGGACGAGTACGGCGGCCGCCCCCACTGGGGCAAGCGCCACTTCCAGACCGCCGCCACGCTCGAGCCGCGCTACCCCGCCTGGCAGGAGTTCCAGCGCGCCCGCGACGTGCTGGACCCCACCCGCGTCTTCGCCAACGAGTACACGGACCGCGTCCTAGGCCCCTGACACGACGGGCCGATCAGTCGCCCCCCGAATGCCGACGGGCCGATTTGTCCCGCTGGCTTGGACAAATCGGCCCGTCGGCGGGGGGGGATTGGACATTGCGGCCCGTCGTTAGAGGAACGTTTTGCCTTCGCCGCGGTAGGTGGGGACCGCGTCGACGATCCGGTCGCCTTCGACCAGGTGGAGGACGTCGAAGCGCTCGCAGAGCTCGCCGGCCTTGGCGTGGCGGAAGTAGACACGGTCGCCGATTTCGAGGCTGGCCGCCGCGCGGCCGAGCAGCGGCGTCTGCACCTCGCCGGCTCCCTCCTCGGGATCGAGCTCGAGCCCCTCGGGCAGCCACGGAGCCGGCAGCCGCGCCGCGTCGCCGGCTCCGGAGGCGAGGTAGCCGCCGCCGAGCGCCGTCGCCGTCCCCGGCGCGGGCTTGCGGACGACGTCCAGCGCGAATCCGGCCGCCGGCGTCAGGCTGAAGCGGCTGTAGTGGTCGAAGAGGGCGGGCGCGTAGAAGCCCGAGCCGGCGGTCACCTCGGTGATCGCCTCCTCGGCCGCGGTCAGCTCGAGGCTGCCGGTGCCGCCGCCGTTGACGATCTCCAGCTCGACGAACTCGCTCAGCGCGGCGACGATCGCCGCCCGCCGCTCCGCCAGCTCCGCCGCCGAGCGCTTCTGCATCCAGCGGATTGCCGCCGCCCGGCGCCGTTGCCCCGGCGGCTGGTCGCCGACGCCGGCGATCTGCCCCTCATAGGCCATCAGCGCGTCGAGTTCGATCTGCGGTCGCCGTTCGATCTCGCGCGCCAGCGCCACCGCGTCCTCGACCGTGTGGACAGGCGAGCGCTTCGGCCCGACCTTGAACCGCCCGCCGAGCCACCACCAGCTGGCGTCGACGTCGATGCAGACGCGGACCGGCGGCGCCCCCTTGCCGAGCACCGACTCGATCAGGTCGAGGTGGGCGGGGCAGTCGACCATCACGATCGGCGCCCCCTGCGGGTGGGCGGCCGAGCGCAGCGCCAGCTCCTCCAGCCCCGCCACGTCCGCGGTCGGGTAGGCGAGCAGCAGGTTCTCGAACCCCCGCTCGGCGAGCCAAAGCGTCTCCGGCAAGGTGTAGGTCATCAGTCCCCGGAAGCGCTCGTCCCGCCCCAGGATCGCCTCCAGCAGCGCCCGGCAGCGAATCGACTTCGAGGCGACCCGCAGCGGCTTTCCCCCCGTCCGCGCGAGCATCGCCTCCGCGTTCGCCCACAGCGCCTCGAGGTCGACGAAGGCGAACGGCGCCTCGAGCTCGGCGAAGACCCGCTCGTAGCGCTCGTGCGAGGAGGAAGGGGCGGGCACGGCGCCAGCCTATCCCCGCCGCCGAACGGCGACGGGGCGAGGCTTGGGAGACGGGCCGCGGTGGCCTAACCCACGGGCGTGCAGGGGAGGAGGTGGGTGATGCGGATGACGGTGCCGTCGCTGAACCCGAGGTGCCCCTCGACGCGGTAGCTGCCGGTCGGGCAGCTGGCCGTGATGTAGCTCACCGGCTTTCCCTTGTAAGTGAACCTGCGACCGAGGTTCAGGTCGAAGCGGGTGACCGAGCCGGCACCGCCGGCGATCCGCGGGATCTGGACCTCGGCGTTCATGCCGAAGTGCCCGCTGTGGATCCTGGTGATCCTTGCTTCCACGACCACCGCCGTCGGGGCCGGGACGTCGATGTAGGTGTGGATGAAGAGCAGCGTCGCCTTGCCGTGAACGCCGCCGTTGAAGGCGACCAGCGGGCCGGTCGCCCGGAAGGGCGCCTGTTCGGGGAAGGCGACCTCGACTTCCCCGGTTCCGCTGCCGACGATCGCCCCGCCGCAGATGCGCTTGACCGCGCCCGTCGAGCGGGCCCTCAGCTGGCCGGCGCTGCACGACGGCAGGCCCTTCGCGTTCAGTTGCAGGGTGCGGTCGAAGTTGATGCTCATCTGGTCGACGGCCGGCAGGTGGGTGCCGTCCTTCGTCATCAGCTTGGCGTGGAGGTTTGCGGTGACCGCAGCCTGCTGGTGGCGAGGAAGCGTTTCGGGGGTGATGCCGCCGTGGTCGATCGCGACGAGGTTTCCGGCTTCGAACCTTTCCAGCCGCGTGGCGTGGTCTGGTTTCGCGACCGCGACAACTGCGGTGAACATGGCGAGCGCGAGGGCAAGGGCGAGCGCACGGGTCATCGACCGTCCCATCTCGGTTCCTCCATCCCGGCCTTTGCCCCTTGGGCCCACCTGTTCCCACTGGTAGTCTCCAAGAGAACAGCCTGTAGGTAACTGTATGAACAAAGTAGCACAGTCGAACCCCTTCACGCTGGACGCGAGCAGCGACGTCCCGCTCGGCGTGCAGCTGAGCTGGCGGCTGCGGGCGCTGATCCACACCGGTCAGCTCAGCCCCGGCGAGCGGCTGCCGAGCCTGCGCCGGATCGCCGGCTGGGCCGGGGTCAACGTCAACACCGTCCGCTCGGTCTACGAGTCCCTGGAAGAGCAGGGGCTGATCGTCAGCCAGCAGGGCCGGGGGACCTTCGTCGCCGAGGACGTGGTTCCCGAGCCGGAGCTGGAGGCGGTGGCGCTGGAAGCGCTGCGCAAGGCCGCCGCGCTCGGCCGCGATCCCGGCGACCTCGCCGTGGTGACGATGGCCTGCGCCAGCATGCTCGGCCCCGACGGCAGCCTCAACGCAGCGGCCGGGTTCGGCGAGGAGGCCGAGGACAGCGAGACGATCGAGGTCCGCCAGGAGCTGCGGCGGCAGATCGCCCGCCTCGAGGCCGAGCTCGCCACCTACGTCCGCGACCTCCCCGAGCTCTACACGGCCACCCCCCGCGCCAAGGCCCACGTCGCCGGCGTCGAGGAGCTCGAGGAGACCCGCGACACGCTGATCGCCAAGCTCTCCGAAGCGCAGAAGGCCGCGGCCAAGCGGGCGCGCGCGGTCGGCAAGGCGAAACGGGGCAAATCCGGCGGCTCGGGCGAGGGTCCGCTCGCCGACGCCAAGAACTGGTGGGCGCAGTAGGGCTTTCCTCGATTTGCGGTCAGTACCTACAATCGCAATGCGCGGAGAGGTGGCCGAGTGGCTGAAGGCACTCGCCTGCTAAGCGAGTAGGGGGCGCAAGCTCTCTCGAGGGTTCGAATCCCTCCCTCTCCGCCATAAGCTTCAAGGTCGAACACAGACCGCCAGAAGGCAGCCCTACCGGGGCTGCCTTCTGTTTTTCCGATTCCTCTGCGGATTGCGGCGGTTGCTTGGCGGGCGTTCTTGGTGAAGTCCTTGGCCAAGAGGACGGAATAGGGCTGCGTCAATTCGGCTTTGGCGACGGTGGCGACAGTCTCGCCCCGCTCCTCGTCCCACTCGGGCAGGATGTAGAGCTTCTTGAAGAACGCTTGGTTGTAGCCGCGCTTCAGCGACTCGGAGCCGTGCCGGTAGACCTCGGCAACATCGCCCGCCAACTCCAAGGCCATCCGCAGATTGTCGCCGTCTAGGTGCAACTGGTTCTCGGTGACCGCCAGAGACTTCTTGGCGGCGGAAATCTCTTTGTCGAGACGTGCTCGCTCCTTGCGGAAGGCATTTGGCGAAACTGCCTCGCCCTCCTCAAGGTGCAGCCTCAGCAACGAGATTTGTTGAGCTTCCAGCTTCTCGACCAACTCGGCTTTGGCGGCGCGGACCTCGTCAATGCCTTGCTGGCTGACAGCGACCAGCGCTTCAATCGCCGTGGTGCGCTCGGCTATGTCATTTGCCGAGAAGCGCAGGGAGCGGTACTTACGCTGGATTGCCTTCTCGATCAGTTCAGGCCGGATATTGGATCGCATTGAGCAAGCGTTGCCGCGAATCCGGCTGCCGCAGAAGAAGTAGTAATAGAGCCGTCCGTTCTTGCTACGGCTCGGACCAAAGAGCAGCCGTCTTCCACACTCGCCACAAAAGACGCTGCCCTTGAGGTAATGGCGGTGCTTCTGAGCGCGTTCGCCCGAGACACGCTGCTCGTCTAAATGTGCTTGCACCTTGTCGAAGGTCGCTTCGTCCGTCAGGGGCTTATGCCGCCCAGGGAAGATTTGCTCGTCAGGCGTGCCGCGCCTATAGGGCACCAGGCCGAGGTAGTACGGATCGCGAAGCATCCGTTGCAGGGTCGAGGGCGTGACTTTGCGGATACTTGACGGGTGCCGTCGAGTGGGGCGGGACCGCAGGCCCAAGGCGTATAGCTCGTTTGAGAGAGCCGATAGCGAGTATTGGCCGGAGGCCAGCAGCTTGAAGGCGAGGCTGATGAAGTCTGCGCGCTCGGGGTCGGGGATCACACAGGGAACCTTGCGACCATCTGCCAGATATTCAATGTCGTTCCGGTAGCCGAGCTTGGCGGGTCCATGCGTGCCGCCCTCTTTTGCCTTCTGAAGGATGCCGCCCTGAACCCGGCGTGAGGTCTTGCGTGACTCGTACTCGGCGTTGACGGCTTGCAGTCCCTCAAAGTAGAAAGCCTCGGGCGTGTCCTCGCCAAGCATCGGCTCGGTGACAGACAGGAGGGTCGCGCCAGCTTCGCGGACCAGTTCGCGAGTGGCGAAATGATCTTGGATATTGCGTGCCCAGCGGTCTATGGCGTAGATGATCACGTAGTCGATGCGCGTGTCCTCGGAGGCGCTACAGCGCTTCAGTTCGTCCAACATCTCCAAGAAGTCCGTACGGCGGTGCAAGTCGGTGAAGGCGCTTTTGCCGGGATCGCCAAAGAAGCGGACAACTTCTGCGCCGTGACGGGCAGCCTTCTCTTGGACTCGCTCTTTCTGGGCCGAAATGGAGAGTCCATCGGGGCTGTAGCCGGTCTTGACCTGACCCTCGCTGGAAACCCGCAGGTAGGCGAAGGCTCGGCTTAGATCAGTCGGGGTGGTAATTGGTTCTTTCATGTCTCTCCTTTCGTTTTCTTGTTACTTCTATTTTACCTTGCGCTTTCAAGTGAATCGTAGGTGTGGGTGTGGGTGGAGGTGTGTTCACCTCCAAGATCACTTTCAAAGCATCGTCAAAGTGAGCAACGGCGAAAAGCTCGCGGTCTGCGTCCGGCAAGCGTCCGATTAGTTCGGTGATGTTCTCGGCCCGTCGAGGCTCGGTTGCCAGCCAGAGCACCTTCGGAAAGACGCCGCGCTCGGCTTGCTCCTGGCCGGATTCGTAGTAGCGCTGGTAGCGCGCAAGCTGCTCATTCAGCGCCCAGCTTCCCTCGGTGCCGCGATCAACCTCTATGAAGTAGCTGTCCTCGTAGGCTCCGCTGGCTAACCGTAGGTAGCTGTCCGGCTTAAGTGCGCCGCCGTCCCGCCAGCAAGCTGGCTCGCTGGTCCGCTCAAGTAGCTCAAAGCTGCCCTGATTTGCCGCCTCCACCAGGCGAGTATGAAGCTCGGCCACATCGAGGGCATGGCGGATAAAGAGGCGACCTGGCGTAACTGATCGCGCCCGCCGCATTCTTATCCAGCCGCGCTCCATGCTCAGACGCTGCCCGACCAGGCCCAGGCAATAAATGAAGCTGGTTGAGCCGGGTGTGATCCCGCCGACGCGGCGCGGCAGCCGGTCCAGCACGCCGAGACGAGTTAGACGCAACAAGGTTCGTCTAGCGGCGCGCAAGTCGGCGGGCTGGTCTGGTCCGCTGAAGCAGAGACGGCCAAGCTGATCAGCGCTAACGAAACGCAGTAGAGCGACCTCGTTGAGGACGGTCCAATCCCGCTCGCTGAGGACCGACGCCAGTTCGCGCAGCCGAGCAGCCGTCAGCTTACGCCGGTTCATTTGTCCTCCCATTTACACCTAACAGTCAGTGGAAGATTCATCGGGAATCGCTGATATGGCTGGGGTTTGCACCGCCCCGGTTTATGAACGAATGACCAGGCGACTGACCAACTCATTGCATAGACCTCGGTTTACGGCCAACCGGCGAGGTTGGGGTTGACGTGGCGCGGCGTCGAAGCTCTGCCTCTACCTCGCTGCTGGGTTTGGCGTAACCCTGACGAGAGGCTTGTCGGACGGTGGCAGGGTCGATCAGTGGAGCCGGTGGCGATGGCGTCCGCAAGGTGACTGGCCGGCTGGTGCTTCCGTCGTCCAGCGCGACAATCGCGGCAACCGAGTAGGCGTCAAGCGCCATCAGATCGGCGGCAGTCAGGGCGGGTGCGAATAGCGGTTCAAGGTGTCGGGCGTCGGTTGGACTGAGCGCGAAGACGGCCTTGGAGCGGGCGTTAGCCAGGACGACTTCACGAAGCTCACGCGGCAACTGCTCCAAGTTCTGGTGAGCCACGCTGAGCGCAAGGCCATACTTGCGGCCCTGGGCGAACATCTCCTCCCACGGGATCGGGGCGGCGGCGAAGTCCTGAACCTCGTCCACGTATAGGCCGAAGGGGTGTCGGGCGCTGGGCGGTAGGGCGGTGCGTTCGGCGGCGGCCTGCCAAAGAGCAGTTAGGACAAGACAGCCAAGTAGCTGGGCCGTCTCCGAGCCGATCAAGCCCTTCGGCAGATGAGCCAGGAGAATCTTCTGATCGGCCATGATCGAATGCATCGACGTCGCCGGTGACGCTTGACCGATGATTGCTCGGATCGAGGCTCGGGCGGTGAACTGACGGACCTTGTTGAGCAGCGGCGCGATAACCGTCGCCTGCTCGCGTTTCGACAGGCTGAGGAACCAGCGCCAGTCCGGCTCCAATCCCACCGGATCATCCAGGCGTGACAGAACCCGACTGCGTAACGCTGGATCGAGGAACAAACGGGGCAGATCAATTAGGGTCGCCCCGTTGGTCTGCGCCAGCGTGAGCAGGCCCATATGAGCCAGTTGCCCGGTGCGCGGACCCCAGAACTGATGCCAGAGTCGCTGAAACAACTCGCCGAGCTGATCGGCAACCAGCGACGGATCAGGCGAACCGACAAAGGGATTGAAACCAACGGCGAACTCCTTGTCCGTCGGATCGAGAAGCACCACATCCCCGGCTCGTTCCGGCGGGATCAGTCCGAGTAGGTCTTGGATCAGATCGCCGTTCGTCTCGACCACCGCCAGGCCGTGCCCCGCTTTCAGGTCGGAGAGGATCAGGTTCTTCAGCAGCGAGGTCTTGCCGGTGCCAGTCGGGCCAAGGACATACAAGCCTTTGGTTGACGCGGCGGGGCTGATCGCCACTTGACGGTTCAATCCGGCGAAGTCGCTGACCCCGACTACCCGGCCAGTTTCCGGCAGGCTGGAACTTGGTACCAGCCGTTTGGCCGCGCCAAGCTCCAAACCCGGTAGATCGGGTTCGTCAATCGGCCAGCCGATCACTGCCGCAAGCTCGTCGACGCTGAAGAAGCGACCACGTAGGCCGAGTAGATGAAGAAACCGACCCAAGACCGGCGTATCGAGCGCCAATCGCCCATGTGGCGTCCGCAGACTCCATAGCGGCGCTGCCACCCGCTTAATGAGTTCGCGAGCTCGTCCATGATGCCGAGCGGTGACGGCCAATTCACCGTAGGCACTGACGCCGGGGGCAGCCAGCTTGTGTGCCAACGCCCGCAACTGTCCGTCTTGGCGCTCATTTGATTCCAGCTTCGGATGAAGCTCGGGCCGGACGAACCAGCGCCAGCGGATCGCCTCACCCTCGGCAAGCGGAAACAGGCTGGACAGCAGATCGGCGCTGATCGCCGCCAGGTCGTCAGTCCGCAGGGCAGCGCGAGCCGGGGCAAGTTGCCAGAGCAACCGAAGTCGAAACTCGGCGGCGGGCGCATCAATTTCATCAAGCCGCAGGCTGGGGATCGCTGCTCTGAGTGCCGCGACCACCATGTCGGCTGCTTCGCTATTTACTCCAAGCCGGTGAGTAATGCCCTGTTGATCGGCGGTTAGCTCAAAGACCAGCTTGGAAGCATGAGCCGCGCCGGAGAACGACGCCAGCGCCGCCAGGCAAGCGTCGGAAGTCAGTTCACGGGGAAAGCCGAGCCGAAACCAATTCTGGCCCGCCCGATTCATGGTGCGGATTTGCCCTTTCCGTCCTTCGGCGATAGCGGCGGCTTGCTCACGGTCTTGGTGTGCTGGAGCAACGCGAAGGCGAAGCGGTCCCAATCCGGTTGATCACGGCGCTCGGTTCTGACCGACACTCGCTGCAAGCGTTTTCGTCGTGGATTAGTTCTAGGCATAACGAGCCTCCCTTCCTTTACGTTGAGATCACGTCTTAGGGGATGAGGTCTTAGGGATGCTCAGGTGCAAACGTAACCTTCTATTGTCCGCTGAAATGGTCGAGTCGGTCAAGGTCTTATTTACAATTGCTCGCTTACCATTGGTGGGTGTGGTGCAGCACCAGGCGGACCAGGACGAAGACGATTCCGCCAGCGATCACCAGCGGAACAGCGGCATGGAGAATCAGCACCAATATCGGCCCGACTGACAGCAGCGCCAGCCAGATCAGCAGTACGATCAGTAACGGATTGGTCCCGCCGTGCTTATTCACGGTTGCGACCTTCCAGCACTTCGATCCGGCGCAGTTCCTCTGCCAGATTCCGGCGTAGGTCGTGGGCATCATTCTTGAGCCGGTGCTTGGTCCAGGCGGTATCCAGCCGACTGCTGATCCGGTGCAACTCGACCCCGGCGCGGGCGATTTCCTCATCGCTGGCGTCAAGATGGACTACTTCGACTTCCGGCTCGGTGGGTTGTGGCAAGGGCGGCTTGGTCAGTGACCGGCAGAACAGCACCAACAGGGCGACGTTTACGGCCAGGGGCAGCAGGACGAGCCAGGTCATGGCTACCTCCCGAACCGGCGAGCGATACGCCGGTTGTTGATCTGGGACAGCAGGGCGACCTTGCGGCTGACAAGCTCGGCCTTGGCGGCGCTACCGGCTGCTTCTTCCATCCCCCAGGTGAGGACGCTTAGCTCCTCCTCCAAGGAAGTCCGCATTACATCGCTGAGAGCTTCGGCGTCGATCCGCTCGCACTCCGCGACGTAGCGGGCCTGCAAATGGTGGTTGAAAATGGCTAGCTCGATTTGCTGTTGAGCAAGCGTGGCCTGAGCTAGCTGATCCAGGCGTCCGCCATCTGGAATCCGAGTTGGTAGGCGGCTCACGGCGCGTCTCCTTTCGTGCGGTGGTGAATGAGCAACGGCAGGGTCGGAGCGGAAGACGGCAGGCGCAGGGAGGCGACCTGCTCTGGCTGGCCGAGAGTCCGAGCCTCGGCTCGGATCAGATCGCGGAGGCTCGGTTCGCCAGCGCCAAGATCGAGCAGGACGGCTCGGCGGATCGTCTCGGATTCACCGCGAGCGGCAAGGCGCTGGTCGTAGATGGGGCAGTCCGGCCCAGGGTTGCGCGGGCCAGGCTGCGGGCATACGAGCGGCGGGGTCATGCCGGGACCTGGGGGCTGGGTTGGCTGGCCGGGGGCGGCTCAGGAACGGGAGGGCGCTTCTTCGATGCGACGTATGCCCCGGCTCGGAGGATCAGGTCTATGGCCTCCGCGCAGGTCGGGGAATCAGGATTGATAACGGTGGTCTTCACGTATCGCCTGCCTTTCGCGGGATTCATTTGAGGCATGGCCTCAGAGCTACAGCAGGCAACGCTCAGTGTCCAGGCAGCTTCTGGCACCTAGTGTCAGCTTTCGCAATCAACCGAGAAGACCGGATACAACTCAGTCATGCGCTTGACCCGAGGGCCTGAGCTTCGCCCCCAGCTATTCGAGGACGTGAGCTTCCTTCTGAAATTCGGCTTTCACCTAGAACTTGAGCCAAGGAGGCTCCCAGCATTGGTCGAGTTGGCGAGGTTCCTGAGCCCACACGCCGATTCCGACGCAGAAGCGGTGAAGGAAGTGCTGAAGCTCGGAATTAAGTGCTGCACGGATCAACTGATTGGTCGCCTCGTCGCGACGCACGACGACATTCTCAAGGGCCTGTTGGTGCTGTTCGGGCTAGTACAGCCCGAAACTCGCCCAACTAAAACTCATGGAAAACGGCGAGACATGGCAGCTCCGTTCCTTCTTGGTCCCGGAAAAGATGCAGACGCTCTGAGAAGAACCGAACGCAACGAGATGACTCTTGAGGAGGAGATCGTTGAGCGACTGACGGATTATTTGGCTCAGCTAGGTGACATCCGTAGTTTCACCTACGCTGCACGATTTGCGCTGAGTGCGCCTGTCGAAGCGTTCAATCCCGACAGAGCCCGCCTGAGTCAGCTATTCGCGGATACCGAGGCGAACCCAATCTTCCCAATCAGACGGACGCAACCGGAGGATCGTGAGCTTGCAAGGGTGTTTAAGCAGGAGTTGGAACACTTCTATCACACTAATGTTCCGTCGCTTACTCCAATTCTGACGAGCCTTGCGAGACACGCACTCTATCCTGACCCAAACCAGGCCGACTCTCCAGACGATATCGTTACGTTCCTACGCTGGATCATCGAACAGTTCAAAGATCAAGAAGTTCGGCAAGGCGCAATCGAAATGCTCGGGGTCGGTGATACTACGGGCCGAACCCTCATAGTGCGATTGGACCGAGCAGCCCCGTTCTTCTCATACCCAACTGGTAACGCCATTCTCGGCGGTCCAATCGAGAAGCTAATCCTCGATGAGCTAGTGCGAAAGTCACTGGAACTCTCTGCGATGCTTGAGTTTAATCCGTTTCGTCAACAGAGATAGCGCAACCTTGTGTTATCCATATATTATGGTATAGTTATCCTTATATGGTATAGTTATACTTAGTAAGTAATGGAGTAACTAGCTAGTGGCTCATGCTAATGGGAGCAATCAACCCCTCGGGTATGAAAAGTACGGTCCTTACGGATACCACGGAAACGATGTGGGCGAGAACGCCATAGATATGTTGGCCGGGCTTTTGGAGCCTGTCCACACCTTTCCAAGTGATCGGCTGGTGGTGTGGGCCAAGAATGACGGTATAGCTTTAGGCAGCATGGTTGAGCTTGAAACCGGCATTCGGTTCATTGATCCTCACGAAGATGTAGACGGTGGTGAGATTGCTGACCTGCACCGTGCTTTCGGACGCCTGTATACGGCCTTGCCCCTCAGCGAAGCCGAACGGCTCTGGCTATTCGATCCGATCAAGAAACGGCCTTGGCGCGAAGGTCAGCCAAGCATCATCGAGCCAACAACTCTCATCGGCGTAACTGACGAAATCGTATCCGCCGGTCTGCGTCAGGTCATTCAAGGCCGCGAAGTGGTGCGACGATTGAGTGACTGGCGACGAGAGACAGCAGAATTCGCCGGACAGGGAACACTTGATGAAGCCCGCCAGGCGTTAGGTGACATTGCCACCACACTTGTCACGGAGGCTAACTGGCCTTCTGAGCATGAAGCTCTCAGAGAACAACTCCGAGCTTAATAAAGCAAAAGGGCCGCGCTGGTTAAGGCACGGCCCTTTTGCTTCGGGGGCGGGGTGGCAATCTCCCTAGCGGGAGTTGAGTCTAGTGGGCAACCGTCACGACAGCCGTTCGGCGGGGCCCGAATACAAGCCAGGCGTAGTACAAGATGCCGGGAAGGATTCCGCAGAGCGTCAGCAGGATGATCAGCGGGAAGTCCTTCGGGATCATCGGCGGCAAGGCCAAGTGTGTCTCTTGCTCAGTCTTGAGCATTACCCGGTACCGCTGCGCGCTCAGGCGCTTCACTACTTCTTCACGCTCGGTCTGTGAAGCAACGGTAATTTGCTGTTGGCTCATGGCTGGCGGCTACTGATTGGCCTGGATCGCCGGTTCGACGGTTGCGCCGCTCTCTACGTCCTCGCCCAGGAAGTTGCTGGCTAGGGTGCGGACAATGGACTGGTTCTGGAACATGGTGGGTAGCCAGAAGGTCCAAGTCTCCATCGCCTCTACTTGCACCATGCCGGTGTAGCGCCCGGTGAATAGCCGGTGGATCGTGGTTTTCACCGAGCTATAGGGAAGCGCGCGGGCGAAGTACTTGATCCTGAACGTGCCCACCGTCCAGGCGACGATGGCCCGATCTTGGAGCGTTAGGACAAGTCCCGGCTCCGTCCTGGCGACAATGGCGCGGTCAGAGATGGCAGCGCCTGGATCGCCCACAGACCAACCCCCGCGAGCAATCCGCGCCGGTAGGGCAAGAATCAGGTTGTCTGTCTCGGATACCAGGGACAGGGCCACCTTTCCGCACAAGGTGAGCGCCGTATCCAACTCCTTGTCATAGGTAGACAGAGCGTTGAACTGGACCGATGCCGTTGCGATTGCCTTTTCAAGAGCCGCCTCGACACCGGTGCTACGCGGTAGGCGCTCTTGTTCCTTGCGGGACAGTTCGATGGTCTGTGGCTGACTCATCGAGCTAGAGGACTTCGCCCCAGGGGGTCATCTCTGGCCCGCCGGTTCGGCACTTGGCGGCGGTAGGCGTGATCTGCTGAACGAATAGCCGGTGATTCCCGGTAGGCAGATGATTACCGCGCACCCGAACCCGCAGGGTGCTGTAGGTGATCGCGCCAGGAAAACCACCGCTGGAAGGGCACCAGACCGGCTGGCTCAGTTCGATCCGCATCGGCCATTCGTAAAGCCGACCCTTATTGTCTTCTTTCTGCGCTGCAACCGAACCGAGACGGACGATTCCCGTACCGACAGCCGTAGTGTTGCCCCAACTCCTGAAGTGCAGTGCGCAGAGATACCAGTACTTGCCTGGTGGCGATGGCTGCCAGCGAACCTTGGGCGAGTATTCGCCTTGTTCACCCAGCGGTGGGGACAGTCCTTCGATGCAGTTATCTCGGAGACTGAGCCGTTCTCCGGCGTATTGCTGGCCGGTGGATAGCGAGCAGGGGAAGCGATAGGTCCGGCCTTCCGGCCAGAATCTTGGCTCCGTCGCACCCGGTGCCAAGGTCAGGGAATAGGTGGTGTAGACCTGAAAGCCAGCGCAGGTTTGAAGGCCACCGAGGACGATGCTGACCGGGCTGGTTTGGCCTTTGGCCTTGTGTTCCTGCACAAGGCTGACCTGTCCGGTGCCTTCGGCGGTGGCTCCGCCCCAGCTAGTCCATTGAATGTCGCGGACGTAGTTGTTGAAGCTTTCGCAGCCCCAGCTTGCGCTGGTCATTTCGCAGAGGTTGTTCGGTGAGAAGTGCGTCGGCATCACCGGCTGATCGGCGCTCGGGAAGTTGACGTACGGAGTTTGGTTCACCGTGCCTGCCAGCGCCGAGGCGGGCAGGAGCAGCAGAGCCATGACGCCCGCCAGGAAGCAACTCGTCCCGATACGTCTGGGTATTCGGCGGCTCCCTGCTCGCAGCAACAATCCCTTGCTCGTCCTCAACTCTGCCTCCCCTGCTTGGCTAACGGAATCTTTAGACCGTGGCACTTTAGGCCGTGGAGCATTAGACCGCAAGCCGGGAGCCTGAATGGATGGCAAAGACGCCATCCGAAGCCTTCGGGCAAGCGCTGCGGCAAATCCGCGCGGAGAAAGACCTGAGCCAAGAAGACGCGGCCCTGAAGATCGGCATTGATCGGGCCTACTACGGCGCCTTGGAGCGCGCCGTGAAGAGTCCGACGCTCAAAATGATCTGGAAGATCGCTGACCCGCTCGGCCTGCCTCCGTCAGCGTTGCTGAGGCGAGCCGAGAAGCTTCTTGAAGATTGAGCGCCAGCTTAGGACTGGGGCGGATCGCGAAAGCGCTCTGCATAGAGCCGCTTGATCTGCCGCCAGGCTTTATCTAGTTCCAGCATCGTCGCTCCCTCTCCGTCCGGGCGGGCGATCGGAGCCCGCTGCAAGAAGGCGGCCCGCGGGCCGCCTTCCCCGTATCCGCGGCGTCACGCGGCCTTTCGGATGTGTGCCATCGGCGCTGAAGAAGCCATTGCCGTCGACTTCATGCTCGTCCACCTCCTCCCGGTCGGGAAATGATGGACAACGATATTTTATCGCTTAAGAATACTCAACTTAAGATATCGCATGTTTACCCTTACCTTTGGAATTTGCGGCGGACTACGTTCGGTACGGCGGGGTTCAAGCCAAGAAGGGCCCCGCCAGGAACAGGGACTACGAGAACGCGGGCCGTCCGGGGTAGGCGGCAGGCGTTCGGGGAGGAGTGCAGATGGCAAAGCGCCATGCTGTTTCCAGGGAGCAGAAGACGCCGGGAGAAGTTCTCCGACACCCCCTGCGGGTGCGGATCCTGGCGGCCTGCATCGAAGGCGAGACGGCGATGCGGGAGTTCGCCGAACAGGTGGGGGTGAGCCTGTCGAAGGCCAAATACCACTTCGGCGTGCTGCAGGATGCCGGCTACATCCGCGTCGGCCGGAAGGAACGGGTGCGTGCGGTCTATCGACACCTGTATGTGGCGACGCGGCTGGGACTGGTCACCGATGCCGAATTCGCGGCCCTGGCGCGCGAAGAGCAACGCCGGCTCAGTGCCGCCGTGGTCACCACCTTTCACCAGCGCTGCCAGAGCGCGCTGGAGGCCGACACGTTCGACTCGCGTGACGACAGCCACTTCACCTGGACTTGCAGGGTCTTCGACGAGCAGGGCTGGAAGGATCAGATGGAGGATCTGCTCAGGAGCTACGAGCGGTCGAATGAGATCGAGGCCGAATCGAAAGCCCGGCTGCGCAGGAGCAGCGAGAGGGTGATCCCCACAACCGTCGGGCTGGCCGGCTTCGAGAGCCCGGAGGACAAGGGCTAGAGCCGGCCGGACGCCGGGCTTACCGGGAGGGCGCGCGCGTCACGGCGTGAACAGGGCGCCGCGCCCTCTAGTCTCAGCGGGAGATGCCCGCCCCGCCGTCATCGAGTCGAGGCGCCCACCTGGAGCGGCGCACCAAGATCATCGCCACGGTCGGGCCGGCCAGCTGGTCGCCGGAGGTGCTGGAGCAGCTGGTCGCGGCGGGTACCGACGTCTTCCGGCTCAACTTCTCGCACGCCGGGGCCGAGCGTCACGCGGAGACGATCGCGGCGGTGCGGGCGGCGGCCGAGCAGGTCGGGCGCGAGGTGGCGATCCTCGGCGACCTGCCGGGACCGAAGCTGCGGATCGGCGAGATGCGCGACGACGTCGCCGAGCTGGAGACGGGGATGCACGTGACCCTGACCCCGCAGCAGATCGAGGGGGACGAGGGGACGATCCCGATCCCGGGGCCGGCGATGAGCGGGCTGCACTCCGACCAGGTCGTCTACCTCGCCGACGGGGCGATCCGGCTGCGGGTCGACGGCGCCGAGAGCGACGGCTACGGGGCCGAGGTCGAGGTCGGCGGCACCCTCTCCTCCCATAAGGGGATCAACATCCCCGGCGGCTCGGTGCTGCCGGCGACCGGGGCGACCGACCTCGGCTGGGTCGACTTCGCGGTTGAGCACGGCATCGACATCCTCGCCGTCTCCTTCGTCTCCACGCCGGAAGACCTGGTGCTGGTGCGCGAACGGCTCGAAGCGCTGAGGTCCGACATCCCGCTGGTCGCCAAGATCGAGCGCCAGCAGGCGGCGGAAAACATCGACGCGATCGTCAGCGAGGCGACCGGCGGGATCATGGTCGCCCGCGGCGACCTCGGGATCGAATTGCCGCTCTCGCAGGTGCCGGTCGTCCAGAAGCGGCTGATCCGGGCGGCGGGGCGCCGCTCGAAAGCGGCGATCACGGCGACCCAAATGCTGGCCTCGATGATGACCGCGCGGCGGCCGACCCGGGCCGAGGTGACCGACGTCGCCAACGCGATCTACGACGGCACCGACGCGGTGATGCTCTCCGAGGAGACCGCGGTCGGCCAGCACCCGGTCGAGGCGGTGCGGGTGATGGACCAGATTGCGCGGGCGACCGAGCCCGACCTGCCCTACGGCGAGTGGCTGTTCCGCCGCACCGACCAGGCGACGCAGGACGTCGCCGACTCGGTCGCGCAGAGCGCCGTCGGCGCGGTCTACCGGCTGGGGCTGAAGGCGCTGGTGGTGCCGACGACGAGCGGGCGGACGGCGCGGCTCGTCTCCGCCCACCGCCCCGACGTGCCGGTGCTGGCGATCTCGCCGCGGATCGAGACCGTGCGGCGCCTCAACCTCCTCTTCGGCGTGACCGCTGCCCGCTGCGACTACGAGTCCGACGTCCACAGCCTGATCGGCACCTGCGCCGAGATGGCCGGGCGCACCGGCGTCGCCCGCTCCGGCGACCTGGTCGCGATCACCGCCGGGCTGGCCGACCAGGAACTGGGGACGAACCTGTTCGAGGTGCACCGTGTGCCCTGAGGGGCCGTCCGGGGACGCGGGGGCCGGTGCCGGCGCGCCCGGCGGGCCGGCGGCGCGGCTCGAGCGCGAGGACGGCGGCCTCGCGGTGATCACCCTCGACAGCCCGCCGCTGAACCTCTTCGACCAGCGGATGATCGACGATCTGCGCGCGGCGGTCGCCGCGGTCGCGGCCGAGCCGCCGCGGGCGCTGCTGATCCGCGCCGAGGGGCGGGCGGTCAGCGGTGGCGTCGACGTCGAGGTCTTCTCCGGGCTGACGCCGGAGCAGGGGAGCCTGCTCTGGGACGAGCTGCTGGCGATGATCGAAGCGGTCGAAGAGCTGCCGGCGCCGGTGGTCTTCGCCGCCCACGCGCTGACCCTGACCGCGGCGTTCGAGCTGGCGCTCGCCTGCGACCTGATCGTCGCCTCGCCGCAGGCGAAGTTCGGGCTGGTCGAGAAGGTGGTGGGGCTGACGCCCTCGATGGGCGGGACCCAGCGGCTGGCCGAGCGGGCCGGGAGCGGGCGGGCGCGCCACTTCGTGATGTCGGGCGGTGTCTTCAGCGCCGAGGAGATGGAGCGCTGGGGGGTCGTCAACCTGATCTTCGATGACGAGGGCTTCGACGCGGCGGCGCGCGGGCTCGCGGCCGAGCTGGCGGCGGGTCCGACCAGGGCCCACGCGATGACGAAGCTGATCCTGCGGCGCTTTCGCGAAGGCGGGATCCCGGCCGTAGACGAGGCGGTGCGGACCGACGCGGCGGAGCTGTTCGCGACCGAGGACCTGCGCAACGCGGTCCGAACCTTCCTCGAGCACGGCGGGCCCGGGCACGCCACCTTCGAGGGCCGCTGAGCCTGGCGGCGTTCGTCCTTTTCGGGGCATATGCCTAGATAAGGACGAACGCCGGGCCGGGACAGCCCGGGTAGGCTGGATCGATGCCTGGAGTCCCGGGAATGCCGAACGTCGATTTCGACGCGATCGCCAAGGGCCTGGCGATGGCCGTGCCGTTCGTCAACCACCTCGGCCTGGAGATAGTCGAGGTCGGCGCGGGCGAGGCGACCGTCGTCCTGCCGCGCCGGCCCGAGCTCAACAACCACGTCGGCTCCCAGCACGCGGGCGCCCTCTTCACCGCCGCCGAGACCGCCTCCGGCGCGGCCTTCGTCGGCGCCTTCGCCGTCCGCATGGGCGACGTCACCCCCCTCGCCAGGTCGGCCGAGATCGACTACGAGAAGATCGCCCACGGCCCGATCACCGCCACCGCCACCCTCGGCATCGACGCCGCCGAAGCGATCGCCACCCTCGACGCCGACGGCAAAGTCGAGTTCCCCTGCGAGGTCGAGCTGACCGACAAGGACGGCAACCGCGTGGCCACCGCCACCGTCCACTGGCACGTCCGCCTCAAAGCCGCCACCTAGCCCCAACCTCCCCAAAGCCCCTAGAATCCCCGTCCCGGGGCGCCACCCCGCTACCCGCGCCTGTAGCTCAGTTGGATAGAGCGTCGGTCTACGAAACCGAAGGTCACAGGTTCGAATCCTGTCAGGCGCGTTGACGCGATCCCGCTTGGGAGGCGGGTTTGCGGGGTTATGACGATCGGCCGGAGAGGCCAAAATGGGCGCTGGGGCAACTCCTGGGGCAACATGAGGTCCGGGTAGAGGTTCGGCCCGGCCCTTGAGCGGGCGCTCCCGTCCACCTACGTTCGCCGCCGACAACGGAACAAAGTGCCCCCGCGCTGGTGGAACAGCCGGGGGCGTGGCACAGGAGGCGAAGCTCCCATGCAGGAGAAGGGTATTGGCCCGGTCGCGGACCGGGACGCGGCAACCGACGAGGCGATCATGGGCCTGCTGGTCGAGGACCGGGGACCCTGGGCGACCGCGGAGGTGCAGCGGATGATCGGAAGTGAGATCGCGACCGCCGACAGCCTGGCGAGGCTGCGGCGGGGCGGGCTCGTCCACCAGTGCGGCGAGTTCGTCTTCGCCACGAGGACGGCGCTGGAGGCGGCTGGCCTCTGGGGCCCGTACTTGACGGCCCGAGGCTGAGCCGCGATGGCCGCCGGCAAGAGAAGCGGGAAGCATCCCGCCAGGCAACGCGATCCCGAAGAGGCGTTTCTGCACGTCCTTGCGCACCCGCTCCGCAAGCAGCTGCTGAGGCTCTATGTCGAGGAGAAGGGGATGCTGAGCCCCAAGGAACTCGCCGACTTCACCAAGAAGCACCTGTCGAGCGTCAGCTACCACGTCCGCGTGCTCGCCGAACAGGGAGCCGTTGAGATCGTCGCCGAACAGCAACGGCGCGGCTCGGTCGAACACTTCTACGAGGCGACCGGCCTCGTAGACGAAGTGCCGTGGGGGCGGGCGGCTCTTGGCATCGCGCAGGAGGCCGACCGATGAGCAGAAGAAAAAAAACAGCCGACGAAGGCGACGAGCCTTCGTCTCTCTCCGGAGCTGATGGCCGAACTGAAGGCGGTGGCCCGAGCCCAGGGTGTGACGATCTCTGAATTTGTCAGGGAGGCCCTCAGCGATTACATCGCGAGCGTTCGCAGCGAAGACCACTTCCAGGCGCGGCTGCGGGAACAGATGGAGAAGGACCGCGAACTCATGGAACGGCTGGTCGAGTAGCCGCCGAGGCTTCTTGTCAGTTCGCTCTGTACTTCGTTCCGTACTTCGTCCTGCGCTTCGCTCTGCACTTCGCCCCGGTGGTTCGCACCGGGGTCCGAACTGGGGTCCGCAACGGGGTCCGCACTGAGGTTCGCACTCGTTTTCGCTCGCGCTACGGCTCGCTCTATAGCTCGCAATACGGCTCGCGCTACTGCTCGCTCTACGGCTCGCATTGCGGGTCCCGGGAGCGCCCGCCGGCTCGCTTCCGGCCTGGCTTTTCGGTGCTCCTAAATCGCTGACTTCTATATAGGAAACAGAGCTACCTCTTCGACTTTGTCGGTTCGGTGGCTGCCGCCAGGACACGGGATCGCCCCGCCGCCGTCAGCCTCGCCATGGCTCTGCTGATCTTCGCCTGACTGCCGTCGCGCTCCCGATCGGTCGCGCTCCGGCCACCGGTCTCGGTCCTGTTAACGTTTTGTCCGCGAATATCAAAGCGGGGCGGCGCCGCTCACACGGCCCGCCCCATGGCTCACGAGGTGGTGCTCATGAGCGGTTCCCAGGATACGACGGCCCCTGCGGCCGATCAGGGCTGCGGCGACAAGCGGCGGCTCGTCAAGACCAAGACCCCCGGCGTCTTCAAGCGGATCGACGGCAAGGGGCGGACCATCGGCTACGCCTGCGTCTACCGCAGCGGCGCGAGGCAGCGAAAGCGCCACGCCCGCACCTACGAGGAGGCGAAGCGGATTAAGCGCGAGGGCGAGACCGACCGCGACCGCGGCGAGCTGCAGGAGCGAAGCGCGACCACCTTCCGCCGCTATCTGGACGAGTGGATCGGGCGCTACCACGGCCAGGGCCGCCGGGGCTTCCGCGAGTCGACCCGCGAGGAATACCGCCGCCTGATCGGCGCCTACGCCCACCGCTACTTCCCGGCCCGCCTCAAGCTGGTCGACGTCTCCACCTACACGCTTGCCCGCTTCGTGGACTGGCTGGCCGACGAGGAGGCGCAGGGAAAGGCCCTCAGCGACCGCACGATCGCCAACGCCACGATCCCGCTGCGGGCGGCGCTGGCGACCGCGAAGCGCGAGGGCCTGATCCGCCACAACCCGGCTCAAGGGCTCGCGCTGCCGCCGCGCCAGCAGCTCGACTGCGATGAGATCAAGGTCTTCACCCCCGAGCAGCTGGCAGCGGTCATAGGACTAGCCCCAGAGCGCTACGGGCTGCTCCTCGAACTCCTGGCGGCAACCGGCCTGCGGATCAGCGAGGCGATCGCCCTCCAGCGCCTCCACGTCCAGCTTGATGGCGAGCCCGAGGTCTGCGTCCGCCGCGCCCTGGTCCGCGGCCGGATCGAGCCGCCGAAGACCAAGCACGGCCGCCGCGAGGTCCGCCTGCCCGACTCGCTGGCGGCGAAGCTCCGCGCCCACCTCGCCACCCAGCCCGATCAGGACTCGACGGCGATCCTCTTCCCGAACGAATCAGGCGCCCCGCTCGACCCGACCAACCTGCGGCCGCGAGTCCTCAAGCCGCTCGTACGGCAAGCAGGAGCGCCCTGGGCCGGCTTCCACACGTTCCGCCACACCTTCGCCTCGATGCACCTACGGCGCGGCACCAACCTCCTCCAACTCAGCCGCGCCCTCGGCCATCACTCTCCCGCCTTCACGCTGACCCGCTACACGCACCTGCTGCCGGGGGAGGAGGCGCCAGCGCTCGATCTTCGGATTGGACCAGAGCTTAGGAGCCATCCGTTCTCTCGGTAGGCTGCGCGAAGAACGATGGCAGCACCGACGCATGACCCAGGCCAGATCACGAACGTATTCGTGCGCAACTACAAGAGTTTGGCGGAGGCCGCCGTGGATCTACCTAGGTTCTGCGTTCTCGTTGGACCTAATGGAGTCGGGAAGAGCAATTTCATTGACGCCCTTGCCTTCGTCAAGGACTCGCTAAGCGAGTCGATGGATCTCGCTTTTAAGAAGCGAGGAGGGCAAGCCGCTGTGAGGAGGCGATCAGGTGGGCATCCCACGCACCTTGGCATCCGTCTACAAATGACGTTGCCTGGGCAAGCTAAGGCAGCCTATGCATTCGAGGTTGCCGCAAAAGCGAGTGGGCGCTTTGAGATCTCTCGCGAGAAATGTGTCGTCGAACCGCTTTTCGAGGAGGCGCAGAGCTTCGAGGTGCATGCCGGGAAATTCAAAACTGAGATCCCTGGCATCCGCCCTCTCATTGCTCCTGATCGACTTGCGCTGTTTGCGGCGTCCAGCATCGAGCCCTATCGCGCTGTTTTCGACTTCCTCACCGCAATCGAGACGTATTCGATCGTCCCCGATCTAATGCGCGATCCCCAACCACCGGATGCTGGGGATGCACTGCGTCGGGACGGGTCCAACGCCGCCGCGGTCCTGAAACGGATCAAAGACGAGAAGCACGATGCCTATATCCGAATTTGCACCCTTCTAGAAAAGACTGTTGAAGGTCTTGTGGCAGTCGATTACAGGGCTGTCGCTGGGCAAGACACCTTGGAGTTCCGTCAAGACGTGGGTCAGAAAAACCCATGGCGGTTCCCTGCAACCAACGTCTCCGACGGAACGCTTCGGATGCTGGGCCTCCTCCTTGCCGTCTATCAGGTGGAGCGTCCGTCGCTCGTCGCCATTGAGGAGCCGGAGGCGACGGTTCATCCCGGCGCAGCCGAGATCATCACCCAAGTCTTGGCCGACGCTGAGCACGACTGCCAAGTTCTCATCACCACGCACAGCGCTGACCTCTTGGACTTCAAGTACATCGAGGATTCGGCGCTGCGGGTTGTGGCAAAGGACCACAACTCGACGCTTATTGGCCCGATGGACGATACTGGCCGGCAAGCGGTCAAGGAAGAGCTTTTCACGCCTGGTGAACTCCTGAGGAACCGGGAGATCGACCTCGACCGAGAGGCAGCCGAGGAAGCGTCCAAGCAAGCCTCTCTCTTCGTGTTGAGCTAGGTCGCCGGAGCCGTCGGATGTCGACGATCGTCCCGCTAGTCGAGGGTCAGGGAGAGGAAGAAGCCGCTGGCGTTCTTCTTCGACGGCTGTTCCATCGAGAGCACCGCTTTGACGTTCAAGTTGCTCGACCCTTCCGAGTAAAGAGGCACAAGGTGATCAAGGACGGCGAGCTTGAGAGGAGTCTTACTCAAGCGTTCCGCTCTCGCTCGGCAGCCGCCGCTCTGGTGCTCTTAGATTCGGATGACGATTGCCCAGTGGAACTGGCGGCTCAACTTTCGGATCGGGCACGGGCGGCAAACTTTCCGCATGTTCTTGTGGTCTGTGCCTGCCGAGAGTTTGAGGCGTGGTTCTTAGCGGCCAAGAGCTCTCTGCGAGGCTGCTGTGACATTCGAGAAGACGCCCAATGCGTTGCGGAGGCGGAGAATTTGCGAGACGCCAAGGGAAGGCTTACCTCGAATATGGAGGGAAGCCGCAGGTATCTTGAGGTAGTTGACCAGCCTAGCTTGGCTGCGGCCGTTGACTTGGAGCTAGCGGAGGCGAACTCGCGCTCATTTCAGAAACTCTGCAAAGGGCTTCGAGAATTACTTGCCGTTCTATAACCGGACACGGCGTGCGAATCGACAATCTGCCATCGAGGGATCAGCGTCGAGATTGCTTCGTCGTGCTAAACGCAGTAGGCGCATAGTGATAGCGTTGCGACGATGTTGAGGATTCTCGAACGGCAAGCAACCGATCGCGACTCAATTGAGGCATTTCTCACGTCCCTCACTATGAGTCGCCTCTTGCTTCTTCCCCCATTAGTTTGGGGAGTCTTCGAAAGTCCAGCTATCGCCGTTTTCTCGTTGCTCGTCATCGTTGTGATGGATATTGGCGATGGCGTCATAGCGCGAGCTGCCTGCGCCGATACTGCCATTCGTCGCGTGGCGGATGCAGCGGTTGACAAGATTGCTATCCATACCGCTTCTATAGCTGTCGTGATTCAAGATCCCGTCTTGCTGCCTTTGTACTTACCCCTCGCATTCCGAGACGGCGCTCTGGTCGTAGCCAATCTCTGGTGCATTGAGCGACGCAAGACCTTCATCAGTGGAAGGGGCCGTCATCGAGCTGCCAGCCTCGCTTACGCCGGTCTTGGATTTGTGGCATTGGCTGGATGCCCAAACCCCGTTGTGACCGTGACCGCAGTCATCGCTTGGGCCGTTAACTATGCCTTGGTGCTCGATTACTGGCGGACTTTTGTTGTTGTGCTCAAGGGGGCACCTCACGCACGCCTCGTAGTTCGCTACACGTAGCCAGCTTCCCCGGGCTTCCCTGTGAGATCCAATAATAGGAATAGACCTCCGAGCGAGGCGCTGCGGAAATTTATGAACGCGGGATATCTCGCGATCGGGTCGGTGCTGTTGTCCCTTCTCTCGATTTCTCTTATTCCACTCGGGGTCCCTTGGGTTGCAGCGGCGGTCTATACGGGTATCGCGTTCTTGGGAATCGTTGTTGCGGTGATGACGGGGGTCCCATGGAAGGAGATGGCCCTTGATCTCGAAGTAGATCCCGAGGCGCCTCCACGCGACCCTCCTGATGAGGACATTGAGACGGCAGTAGCGAGGTTTCTCACGATCCGCTTGGCTCGGCGGCGGCAAATGACTATCGATATAGGACTCTGGCTGCCTTTTGCCATTGTCCTAGGTGCTGTCGGTGCTCTCATTCAACTCTCGGGCGATATTGTCGGCAGTCCTTTTTCCCAAGTCGCCGCAGTGGTGCTGACGTTGGTCGTGCTTTTGATTCGAGCCCCTCAAGCGCCCGACCCTCACGACGAGGGCGACGAAATGCCAGCTCAGGCGGTCGCATCTGTAGTGGTACTCGTCGGCATAGCTGTTGCTTTCTTTTCAGTGATGATCGCCATGCACTACGTCTCCTACTTCAAGTCAGGTGCGCATCCTGATCCTGCGGCTGAGATAGTCGTCTCTATCGCTACGGCCGGGGTCGGCGTCGGAATGGCTACCTGGTCGCGATGGTCTCGTATTACCGGGAAGGTCCGGGTCGATTAGCGGTTGGAACTTCCTCACGAGAGGCCAGCCGCAGGCTCGTCCGCCGTGGCGCGAGATGGCCTGAATGCGGCGACGAGCGCATCCACGATTATCTCGACGTCGTTCTCAATCTCGTCTGGATGTGGTTGCCTTGGGGTTGCCAGCCACCCGCGCCCAGCGTTTGTCCCTGATCGAGGAATTCGGAGTCAAGGGCATGCAGAGGCTTGACCTTCGCTCGCAGAGCGCGGCTGCCTCCCTGGGGCAACAAATGGGGCAACTTGCCCCACAGATTCCAGCCGATCTCAGCCGATCTCGATCTCGCGGAATCGGCTTGAAACCTAGCCCCACGTAGCCCAGCCGAGCGACCGCTTCGGGCTACGAAACCGAAGGTCACAGGTTCGAATCCTGTCAGGCGCGTTCGCGACGAGACCGAACCGACGGCGTGCCGGTTCGAACGAGGAGGCGGAAGCCTCCCTTCCCTGCGGTTGCACTGTAGTTCGCTCACTGATCAGGTGGGCACCGCTCCACATATTCTGTTTACTGGATGCGAAAGGTATCCTCAGTATTCAAATGGTCAAGCCCACCCAACCGGTGCGGGGTCGGCCTAGGCGGTCCTCCGCTGTCCCCCTGTCCGGCGGGATCGAGTTGGATCGCAACAGTGACGTACCGCTCTACTTCCAGCTCGCAGCTTCCCTCAAGGTGTCGTTGGAGGCCGGGATCTGGGAGTCCGGGGCTCGCTTTGCCTCCGAACGCGAGCTCGAAGAAGAGTTCAACGTCTCTCGTGCGGTGATCAGGCCGGCACTCGACCTCCTCGTCGGCGACGGCGCCATCTTCCGTGTGAAGGGATCGGGTGCCTACGTCGCCCCGCCACGGCGTGAGGTTCGGGTAACCGGGCTGGTCAGACTGTTGGTTGAGCGTCGCGACGACCTTGCGATCGCCGTGCTCAGCGCGCGCAAGCGTCAACCCGACCACGTCGTGTCGCACTTCCTCGAGATCGAGGATCGGCAGACACCGATCACATACATAACCGCGGTAGCCGACGTCGGCGAACCATCGGTCTTCCTCATCGACTCCTTTTCCACCGTCGCCGACGTGCCGTGGCTGCTTCCCACCGCTCGGGCGCTCCAGGCCGGCGAGAGGCCGCCCACGCCCGGCGGGCTCGAACTCACCCGCGCCACTGTCTCGATCGAGCACACCTTCTTCAGCGAGTGGGCGGCGTCTCAGGTTGGCGCCACAGCTGGCGATCCGGCTCTGATAGGGCGCTTCGTCCAGTTCGGCCGGGCTGAGGGGTATACGCGGGAGCGCCCGCTCGAGTTCGCCCGTCTCGTATACCGGCCCGACTGCGCTCAGCTTGCCTTCGAGCTCAGCTGACCGTTGACCGAGCTGGGCCAGAACCTGATCGATGCCCTCGCCCTCGGGAGCCTCTACGCGCTGATCGCCCTCGGCATCACCCTTGTCTACACGGTGATGGGAATGATGAACTTCGCCCACGGCGAGTTCATCATGCTCGCCGCCTACGCCCTGTACGTGTTCGCCGGCCTGCCCTTCGCCGCGGCGGTCGCGGCTGCTCTGCTCACTGGGATCGCGGTCGCGCTGCTTTCCGAGCGCGTTGCCTTCCGGCCGGTGCGCAGCGCCGATCTCTCCGCCCAGCTCGTCACCTCGCTGGCGGTTGCGGCGATTCTCCAGAACGTCGTGACCGTGGCGATCGACGCTCGCGCCCAGTCGGTCGAGACCCCGGCCTCCATCAGCGAATCGACCAGCATCGGCGGTCTCACGGTGCCGAACTTGGAGTTCGTCACTCTCGGACTGACGGCGATCGTCCTGGGCGGCCTCGGGTGGCTCCTCTACCGAACCCGCACGGGGCTGGCGATGCGAGCGGCGGCGGAGAACTTCGACATGGCGCGCCTCCTCGGCGTCCGGGCCGATCGGGTGATCGCGATCGCCTTCGCGATCAGCGGAGCGCTCGCCGCGGCGGTCGGCGTGCTGATCGTGATGCAAACCGGTCAGGTGTCCCCCGCGATGGGCCTCACCCCGGTCCTGGTCGGGTTCGTAGCGGTGGTTATCGGCGGCTTCGGCAGGATGTTAGGCGCGGTGGTTGGCGGCCTCCTGCTCGGAGCCCTCTCTTCCCTGCTCGCGGCCTATCTCCCCGAGGGATTGGCGCCGTTCCGCGACGCGATCGTGTTCACGGTCCCGGTGCTGATCCTGATCTTCAGGCCACATGGTCTGCTTGGAGGGGAGATCGGAAGGGCCCGGGTATGAGTGGCGCACGATTTCACTCTCGCCCCTCCCTCGCTGTTTCTCTGCTGTTGCCGTTGGCCCTGATCGCGATCGCGGTGTTGGTCGGGGCGAGCGGTACGCCTTCCTTCCAGGGCACGGTCACCCTGGTCCTCTGCAACCTGGTCGTCGTCCTCGGACTGCAGGTCTTCGTCGGCAACAGCGGGGTCTACTCGTTCGGACAGCTCGGCTTCGCGACGGCCGGCGCCTACGTTGCGGCTCTTCTCACCTTGCCAGCCGCTTTCACCCTGCTGCAGACGCCAGGCCTGCCGAATTTCATCGCCGACGCCCAGCTCGGTTCGCTGCTCTCGACGCTGATCGCCGCCGCGGTCTCCGGGCTCCTCGCGATCGTGGTCGGCCTGCCGCTGATGCGGACCTCCACCCTCGCAATCCCGATCTCCACCTTCGCTTTTCTGATCGTCGTCTACAACGTCGTCGCCAACTGGGACCGTGTAACCGGCGGCAGCAGCGGGCTGGTCAGCATTCCGACGACGACCAGCATCGAGTCCGCCGGGCTCTGGGCCGGCGCCGCCGTTGTCGCTGCGCTGGCATTCAAGTGGTCCGCGAGCGGCTATCGCCTGCAGGCGACGCGCGAGGGCGAGATTGCCGCTCGCTCGATCGGGATCGGCGTGATGAGGGAGCGACTGATCGCCTTCGGCATCAGCGGGGCGTTGTGCGGAATCGGCGGCGCGCTGGCCGTGCACCAGTCCGGCGTTCTCAACCCCACCACCTTCTACTTCGGCGCGACCGTGACGACGATGACGATGCTGGTCGTCGGCGGCGCCCGCAGCGTCCTCGGGGCGGTGATCGGGGCGATCGCAATCTCGGCGGTGAACGAGATGCTTCGGGGTGTCGAGAATGGCGTCGATCTGTTCGGCGCGATCTCGATCGGCGAGGCTCCCGGCCTTGCCGCTATCGGCCTCGGCCTGATCCTGCTGGCGACGATGATCGCGATGCCAAATGGGCTCAGCGGCGGCCGGGAGGCAGGTGAGCTGCCCTGGCTCCGCCGCTTGGGCTTGATGGCGCCTGCATCTCTGCCCAAGCCGCACGGCGCCGTGGCAAACCGGCCGCCGGCCGGCCTTGCCGCGAAAGGCGCCCTGCGTGGAGAAGGGATATCGCTCGCCTTCTCCGGCCTGCGGGTTCTCAGGGAAATCGACCTCGAGTTCGAGCCGGGCGAGGCGCTCGGCCTGATCGGCCCGAACGGCGCCGGCAAGACGACCCTCGTCAACGTCCTCAGCGGGTTTCAAGCGCCCGACTCCGGCGCCGTCACGCTCGACGGGGTCGACGTCACCGGTAGGTCCCCAAACCGCCTCGCCCACGACGGACTGGGCCGCACCTTTCAGGCCGCCCTTCCCTTCCCGCATCTGAGCGGTCTCGAGAGCGTCGCCGTCGGCGCGATGGGAATCGGGGTCGGCAGGCGGCGTGCGGCGGCCATCGCCACCGAGGTGCTCGGTCGTCTCAGTCTCCTCGATCAGGCTTCGCTGCCCGCCGGCGCCCTGACCCCGGGAGGCCAGCGTCTCCTCGGGATCGCCCGCGCGCTCGCCATCGAGCCGCGCTACCTGCTCCTCGATGAGCCCGCCGCCGGACTGAACGAAGCCGAATGCGAGGAGCTGGTCGAGATCCTCCGAGGCGTGCTGAAGGACTTCGGCTGCGGGATTCTGCTCATCGAGCACGACATGAGCATCGTCATGAACCTCTGTCCTCGGGTTCAGGTGCTCGACGACGGCATGACCCTGCGTGTGGGAACTCCGGAGGAAGTCCAAGCGGACCCCGCTGTGGTCGAGGCCTATCTCGGAAGCTCCTTCCTGATGACCGCCGATGCTTGAGCTGCGCGAGATCCGGGTCAGCTACGGAAGTACCGAGGTGGTCCACGGAGTCGATATGTGCGTCGGTCGGGGAGAAGCGGTCGGGATGATCGGGCCAAACGGGGCGGGCAAGAGCTCGATCCTGCGATCGATCTGCGGCCTGGTGCGCCCGACGTCGGGAGAGGTGATGTTTGAGAACCGCGTCCTGACCGGAATGGCGCCGGAGCAGATCGCGCGTCTGGGACTGGCATTGGTGCCCGAGGGCCGGCACGTCTTCAAGACCCTGACGGTGGCGGAGAACCTGCGGCTTGGCGCCCGGAGCGACGGCGAGGGCGCCGCCTGGATGGAGCAGACGCTCGAGCGTTTCCCAGTCCTCCGCGATCGTGCCGACCAGCGTGCCGATCGCCTCTCGGGAGGAGAGCAGCAACAGCTCGCGATCGCCCGAGCGCTCCTCGGCAGGCCGAAGTTGCTGATCCTCGACGAGCCCTCGCTCGGTCTCGCGCCGAAGATGATCGACGTGATCTACGAGCTGTTGCAGGGCCTGCGCGACGAAGGGGTGACGATGCTGCTGGTCGAGCAGAACGCCGCCCGGACGATCGACTTTTCCGATCGGTGCGTCGTGCTCGGCACCGGCAAGATCCGAGCCCGGGGCTCGCGCAGCGAGCTGCAGCGCGACCCCGACGTCCTGCGCGCCTATCTGGGAAAGCAGCCGTGAGTGAAAAAAAGCTCTAAAGTAATCGAGTCAGCCCGATGCTTGGCGAGAGCCCATCTCGAGTCCCGACCAGCGAGGACGTTTGCCTCGCGCTGCGCCGCTGCTGGCAGCCGGTCGCGAGACTCCAGGATCTAAAGGGCGGTCCCCAGCGCGCCGTGCTCCTCGGCGAAGCCCTGGCCGTCTTCATCACCGAGAGCGGCGAGCCCGCGGTCGTAGCCGACCGCTGCGCTCATCGCGGCGCTTCGCTTTCCATGGGCAAGGTCTGCGGCGGGTCGGTCCAGTGTCCGTACCACGGCTGGGAGTGGGCGGGCCGGGCCGGGGCCTGCACCCGAATCCCGTCGCTTCCCGACCAACGTCATATCCCGTCGCGTGCTCGGATCCCGGCCTATCCGGCACGCGCGCACTTGGGTCTCGTCTGGACGGTGCTGGAGGAGCCGCTGGGCGACCTGCCCACCCCGCCGTGGTTCGACGCCGAAAGGTGGACGTGGGGTCATGGCACCCCCTTCGAGCTGCCGGTCGCCTTCGGGCTGATGATCGAGAACTTCCGCGACGTCGCTCACTTCGCTTTCGTCCACCAGGCCACCCTGGGAGCGATGCCGGAGGTGATTGAGCCGTTGGAGCCGGAACGTAACGGACTCGAAGTGACGCTCCGTCGAAAGATGGAATTCGGCGATGACGCGGAAGCGGTTTGGGGAACGTTGCGAGAAATGGGCTACCACGTGATCGCCCCGAACTTCACGTCGGCCCGGCTGTTCACCGAGGACGGCGAGCGCTGCGTGCTTCATGCCGCACGCGCCATCAGCGCGACCGAGTCGGCGCACTACTGGATCGAGGGAGGCCTTGAGAATTTCGATCAGGAGCGCCTCGAGCAGGCGATCGCCTACGACGGACGCGTCTACAAGGAGGACGTGGCGATCACCTCGGCGATCGAGCCGCGCGAACTGCCGCTGGATCCGGACGCGGACGTCAATACTCTCGCCGATCGGTTCACGCTCGCCTACCGGCGGGCGTTCGTCGAGTTCGTCGATCGCGCCCTCGCCGAGCGCTCGGCCCCGGTCGGCGCGATCGCCACCTGAGTCGTCGCTGCGCGCCGCCTATTCGCCGTATTCGGGGATGAACCGCGACTCGACTTCCGTGACCAGCTTCGGCTTGCCGTTTGAGTAGACGTAGACCGGCCATCGCGTCTCGGTCGGGTAGTGGTCTGTCTTCGTGTAGCTGACCCTGCCCATGATCGTCTCGCGTGGTTTTGCCTCAAGCGCATCGGCCAGGACGCCCCCGTCGACGCTGCCCGTTTCTTCGATCGCGCCCAACATCAGCTGCCCGGCGGCATAGGCCGCCAGCAGGGCGCTCGAAACGTCGGTTTCCACGCCGGTGCGCTGGAGGTTCTCGAACAGCTTCGCCATTGCCTCGTCAGGCGGATCGTAGGCCGAGCCGTTCGAGGTCACGTAGATGTTCTCGATGTTTGGAATGCCCTTCAACCAGAAGACGCCGTCGAAGGCGGCGGGTCCGAGGATCGGGACGTCGATGCCGGCAGCGCGGATCTGCTTGATTGCCGCGGCGCCTCCGGGCGGGTATGAGCACATGACCACGGCGTCGGCGTCGGCGCTTCGCAGCTCGCTGACCTGGCTGGCGATCGACTCGTCGCTGTTCTCGAAATCGACCGAGCCCGCGATCGTGCCGCCGAGCTTCTCCCAGGTCTGCTCGAAGCCCGAACAGTGGACTTTGCCGTAGATCAGCGAGGTGTCGCGGAACAGGAACGGACGCCTGATGCCCCTCTCGTTCAGGAACGAAGCTCCGCCGCTGGCTTCGCTGAGGAGGCTCGGGTTCGAGCTGAAGGAAAGGCGACCGGTCGTCGGAGGTCCCCAACCGGGTTCGTTGGCGATGGCGAAGTTCAGCTTGTTGTGTTCCTCGGCGAGTGGCGAGCCGGCTGCCGCGGTCAGCGCCTCACCGCTGAAGAAAAGGACGTCGGCCCCTTCTTCGATCACCTTCTGAACCGCCAGCACAGCTTGCTGAGGATCCGAACGGTTGTCGACGTGGACCACCCGCACCGTGTGGCCGTCAATCCCGCCACGGGCATTGGTTTCCTTCACCAGCTGTTCGACGGCGGCGAAGGTGGCGTCGTAGGGCTCCAGATAACCCGTTTTGGCGATCGCGGCGCCGATCGTTATCTCCTTGGGGAGGCCGGCGGAGGCGGGCTCGGCCGGGTCGCCGCTGCTGCCGCAACCGGGCAGGACGGCCAGCGCGAAGGCGGGCAAGGCGAGAAGCGACTTGGCTGAGAGACGTTGGATTTTCAGCTGACAGAACCTCTTGAAGGCGATGCAGAAAAGATTACCTGAGCAACATGAATCTGCCTAAGCGCCCTCGAGGACGCGCCGGATGAAACCGGACTTGCTTTTTGCTCCGATCGTCCTAGGTTGGATACATGAGCCGGAGCTCTAGGCAGGCAGGAGCGGCGGCTGGCGCAGTGCTTGTAGCCGCGCTTGCGACGCTTGCCTTGCTCGAAGAGTCGAGCACCGAAGAACAGGCGCAGGAGTGGGAGCGCTATGAGGTCACCTCGCTCTCCGCGCGTCGCTCCCTGCCGGTGTTCGGCCGCTACAGCGAAGCCATTCCTTCGCTCTCGACGTTCCGCCGGCCGCTCCTCTCCCTGGTCGGACGCTGGCTCTGGGCGACGTTTTTACTGCCGGCTTCTCGCAAAAGCGAGCTGGGCGCCATCTAGTAGTTCGTCTCGGGAGTGCGCCCAGCTCAAAGGAGCCGGCGGCACTCTTCGAGGAGGCTGGATGCGCGGGAAAAAGCCCCGCCGGGGCGAGGGCAAGCAGGGACGCTTATCGAGGGAAGCATGGTTCGGGGGGTGGCCCCCGTGGTTATCGACCACCCCGCCGCGCCGGCTCCGGTCCCGCCTCGCGCGCGAAAGGATCGCTCTCCTGCTGACGGCGATCGCCGCCCTTGCTGCTCTGATCGGCGCGATCGCGGCGCTGCTGACGGCAATTGCCACCTTCTCCACGAGTAGTCAGGCGCCACCGGCGAGGGGCCAGCCCCAGCGGCCGCCGCCCAATCCCAGACCGCGACATGACGGGAGCGCCGCGAGCGGGGTAGGCTTTGAACTCATGCCGGTCAAGCTCCATCGCTGCTCCGCTATGTGGGCCAAGGTCAATGCGCATCCCTGCTGGAAGGTGCAGAAGGCGCTCGAGGAGCAGGGGATCGAGTACGAGGTGGTCACCGGGCCGCTGCGACCCGGCAAGCGGGACGAGCTCCAGGCTCTGTCGGGGCAGCGCAAGTATCCGACGATTGAGTTCGAGGATGGCCGCGCCTACCGCGCGGAATCCAAGGATATGGCCGAGCGGATTCGTGCCGGCAAGCTCTTTGAGGGCTCCGGCGAAGCCGCGCCGGGTGCGTAGGCCCAGGCTCAGATTCCAGGTCAGGTACCGCCCCGCCGCTTAAACCTCGATCCAGATTCCCTTCGGTCCGAGGTTGCGGACGGGGGTCTCGCCGATCCGGCTCTCACAGCCCCACGACTCGTGGATGTGGCCGCAGACCGCCAGGCGCGGCGCCTTCTCCTCGATCGCCCGCAGCAGCGCCGGGCTGCCGAAGTGATCGCCGGAGCCGTTGGTGTCGCAGTGCCCCCGCGGCGGCGAGTGGAGGACGAGGACCGCGTCACGTGGGCACGGCGCAAGCATCGCCGCCGCCGCCTCGTCGTCGAGATCGAAGCTCCACTCCCACGGGGTTACCGGGACGCCGGCGCCGAGGCCGTAGAACTCAACGCCACCGATCGTCGCGCCCGCGCCGTGCAGGACCTTGGCGGCATTCCAGCCGGCAGTTGCCTCGCGCAGCGCCACGTCGGTCTCGTTGTTCCCCGGCACCAGCACCGTCGGCGCCTCGATCGCTGCCAGCGCCTCGATCGTCTCCGCCAGGCCCTCGTGCACCGAGGCAAAGTCACCGGCCCCGATCACGACATCTGCCTCGGCCGACATCTCGACCAACGCGGCCGCTTGGCCGAGGTCCCGGTGCAGGTCGCTGAAGGCGAGGAGCTTGATGCGCCCAAAGTTAGCTGGCCCCGCTGGACCGTGCCGCGGGCTGTACTATGGGCCGAAGACAAAACATTTCAATCTTGTGACATTTCACGCGCCACACGTGCGTTTGGCCGACGTAGGGTGGGGGCATGGAGGCGATGAAAGTGAACTGGACAGACGACCGCCTGGACCATCTGAGCGAACGGATGGACGAACGCTTCGATGCGGTTAACGACCGCTTCGATGGGGTGAAGGAACGCTTTGACGGGATCAACGAACGGTTTGCGCAGATGGACGAACGGTTTGCGCAGATCGACCGCCGGTTTGGAGAAGTCGACCGGCGCTTTGAGGAAGCCGACCGACGCTTCAACGAAGTCGTGGCCGAGCTCCAGATGCAACGGGGCGAATTGAAGGGCGTGAATCAGCGGCTCGATGGCTTGCAGCGCACCCTCTTGCAGATGGGTGGCGCGATGATGGCCGCATTCGGGGCGGCGGTCATCGGCTTGATCGCCACCCAGCTCTGAGCCCGCGCTCAGCTGCCGCCCGGCTCCTCGACGACCTGCTCGACCTTGCCTGCCGGCACCCAGATCAGCGAGACGAGGACCGCGATCGCGACGATCGTCATGTCGATGAAGGTCATCGAGACGGCGAAAATCATCGCCGCGAGGATCAGCTTCTTGCTGGCGTCGCCCATGCTGTTCCGTTTGATACGAGCCTGATGAATCCTGCCGCCGGCGGGGCAATTCGATAGTCTCGCCCGCGCTTATGCCCGGTGTGTTCTGGATCGGCTTCGTCCTCGCCGCCGCTGTCTTCTTGATCGGCGTCTTTGCCGGCGCGCGCTCGCGCACGACCAGCCTTCGCACCGGCGCCGCGATCGGCGCCTACATGGGCGTGATGCTGGCCTTCCCGCTGCTGGCCATCGGCCTCGCCACCAGCTAGCGACTTTCACCGCGCGGGCGCCGTCCGTCGCCGGTCTTCGATTCGTGCGCGCATATTTGCCGGCGGAGCGGGTATTCAAATCCTTTACTTATGTTCGAGACAAAGGAAACACGTTCTATTTATGGCCGAGTTGACCATTCCCCGTATTTCGCTGCACGACGGCGTCGAGATCCCACAGCTCGGGTTCGGCGTCTTCCAGGTTCCGCCAGAGGAAACCCAGAGCGTCGTCGAGCTGGCGCTCGACGCCGGCTACCGGCACGTCGACACCGCGGCCGCCTACCGCAACGAGGCGGGAGTCGGGGCCGCGCTCAGAGCCTCCGGCCTATCCCGCGGGGACGTCTTCGTCACAACCAAGCTCTGGAACTCCCAGCAGGGCTACGACTCGACCCTGAAGGCCTTCGAGGCAAGTCTCGGCCGCCTCGGCTTCGACTACGTCGATCTCTACCTGATCCACTGGCCCGTGCCCACCGAGGATCGCTTCGTCGACACCTGGCGGGCCTTCGAGCGCATCCTCGAGGAAGGGCGCGCGCGCACGATCGGGGTTTCCAACTTCCGCGTCGAGGATCTCGAGCGGCTGGAAGTGGAGACGGACACGCGGCCGACGATCAATCAGATCGAGCTGCACCCCAGCCTTCAGCAGGCCGCGCTGCGCGCCTGGCAGGCCGAACACGGGATCGCAACCGAGGCCTGGAGCCCGCTCGCCCAGGGCAACCTGCTCGAGCACGAGACGATCGGGCGGATAGCCGAGCGGCACGAGAAGACGCCGGCCCAGACGATCCTCCGCTGGCACCTGCAGATCGGCAATATCGTCATTCCCAAGTCGGTGACCCCGAAACGGATTCGCGAGAACGTCGAGCTCTTCGACTTCGAGCTGAGCGACGAGGAGATGGCGGTTTTTGCCGATCTCGACAGCGGTGACCGGATCGGCCCCGATCCGGCGACGTTCGTCGCGCCTTAGGTTTCTGCGGGCTGGGGGCGGCGCAGGCGCTGTCGTCCCTCGCCGTAGCCGCGGGTCTCGTAGGCGATCATCGCCCAGATCAGGGCGTTGGCGACGGCGAGGGCGGCAAGCGCCGGCATCGCCGTCGCCACCGGGACCAGGATCAGCAGCACGATCGCGAGCAGCAGGCGCTGGCGGTTGATCGTGTGCACGTGGCGGAAGCGGAAGGCAACGTGGCCGAGCAGATAGGCAGCGACGCCTCCGAGCAGGGCGAAGGCGGCGACGGTATCCAGATGTTCGTCGAAGTGGCCGATTGTCTTCTTCAGCCCCAGCGCGACGAGGACGATCCCGGCGACCATCGGCAGGTGCAGGTACGAGTAGGAGTCGCGCGCCATCTCGTTCTGCACCTGACCCACCTCGGCCTCGTCGAGGCGCCGCCCGGCGACGATCGCGACGATGTCGAAGTAGATCCACCACATCGCCGCGGTCAGGGCGACGCCGAGCACGGCGGCGGCGGCGATGCCGAAGGTGAGGGCGCCGGCGGCGCCGATCCCGATCGCGACGATCGACTCGCCCAGGGCGATGATCACGATCAGCCCGTGGCGCTCGGCGAAGTGCCCGGGGACGAGCTTCCAGCCTTTGGAGCCGAAGAAGTACGGGCCGGCCATGTCGAGGAAGAGCGCCAGCGCCCACAGCGCTCCCTGGGCGACGCCGTCGAAGAGCGAGGCCGAAGCAAGCAGGAGGACGGCGACCGCCGTGCTCACCGCGAGGCCGAGCACCGAGTGGCGCAGGTTGTCGTCCTCGGGGCTGGCGAGCATGAAGAGGCCGATCTGGGCGACCCGCACCGCGCCGTAGGCGAGCGCGAAGACGAGGGCGAGATCGTCGAACGCCTCCGGCACGCAGAGGGAGACGAGCAGCAGCGCAGCCATGGCGCCGAACATGACCAGCCGCACCGCCCCCTCCTCGGGGTCGAGCACGCTGGTCAGCCAGGCGTAGCCGACCCACGCCCACCAGAGCATTCCCAGCACGAGCAGGCCCTGGGCCAGCCCCTCCCAGGAGGTGTTGTGGGACATCAGCGCCGTGCACTGGGTCAGCGCCAGCACGAAGACGAGGTCGAAGAAGAGCTCCAGCGGCGTCACCCGCTCGCCTTCGCGCAGGGCGGCGCCGAAGCGGGTTGGGCGCGGTTCGCCGGCGGTCGCCATCGCCGCATAGGATCGCAACCCGATGGATGTCCGCAAGCGGCCGGAGGCGCCGCGCACCGAGAAGGTCCTGCCCGGCGTCTGGAGGCTGCGCCTGCCGCTGCCCTGGCCCGGCGTGCCTCACGGCAACGTCTGGGCGGTCGCGGCCGACGGTGGCATCGTCCTCTTCGACACCGGCATCGGCGGCAAGGGACGCATGCGCCAGTTCGACCTCGCGCTCGCCCAGGCGGGGTTCGACCTCGACGACGTGAAGCTGCTCGTCTGCACCCACTCCCACACCGACCACTACGGCCTGGCGGCGCCGATCGTCGAGGGCGCGGGCTGCGAGCTCTGGATGCACCCCGCCTGGGAACACGTGCGCCTGCTCGCCGACGACCCGGCGGCGGCCCTGGAGCAGCGGATCGAGGTGGCGCGGCAGAGCGGCGTGCCCGCAGCCGCCCTGGAGCGCTACCGCGAGTCGCGCAGCGAAGACGATGAGACCGGCATCGACGCGATCGTCGAGCCCGACCGCGACCTCCTCCCCGGCATCGAGGTGGAGACCGACCTCGGCACCTGGCAGGTCCACGAGACGCCCGGTCACGCGCCCTCCCACGTCGTCCTCCACCAGCCGCAGCGCAAGCTGCTGATCTCCGGCGACCACCTGCTCGGCCGCACCGTGCTCTTCTTCGACCACGGGCACACCCCCGATCCCGTCGGCGAGTTCCTGCGCGGCCTCGACGAGGTCGAGCCGCTTGCGGTCGACCTCTGCCTGCCGGGCCACGGCCGCCCCTTCCGCGACCCCAGGGCAAAGGTCGCAGAGGCGCGGCGGCAGGTCGAGGAGCTGCTGGCGAAGACCCGCGAGGCGCTGGGGGAGGGGGAGCGGACGGCGTTCGAGATCGTCGCCGAGATCGTCGGCGCCGAGAACGTCAACACGCCGGTCAGCGCCTGGGTCCTGCAGATCGTCCTCTCGTGCCTCGACCACATGGCGATCCTCGGCGAGGTCACGAAGGTCGAGGGGACCGATCCGCAGCGGTGGCGGCTGACCTAATGGAGAGCCGGGTGGCCCTGCCCGGGAGACCGTCCGTCTCGCAGAATCGCCGGGATGGGAGGTAGCCGCTCCCAAAGCCTCCCGGGCAGGGCCACCCGGCTCTCTCTGTAGGCTGCCCGTTCATGGCCAGCTTCACTTTCACGCGGGAGATCGACGCGCCGGCCGAGACCGTGTTTGACGTGCTCACCGATCACCGCGGTTACACGGAGCTGACCCCGCTGCGCAAGGCGGAGCTCGAGCGGGAGGGCGAGCCGGCGCCGAACGGGGTCGGCGCGATCCGCAAACTGACCGCGGTCGGCCCGCCGATGCGGGAGGAAGTGATCGCCTTCGAGGCGCCCAGCCGCTTCTCCTACACGGTGCTGTCCGGATTGCCGGTGCGCGACCACGTCGGCACCGTGGAGCTGTCTACTCAGAACGGCCGGACTCGGATGGTCTACGCGGTTCGCACCCAGCCGACCCTGCCGTTCGTCGGCTTCGCCGTCGTCGCCGCGATCAAGCAGGCGATCAAGGGCCTGATCGACGGCGTGGCAAGCGAGTCCGAACGCCGCTCCGCGGCCGGGGGCTGAGCCGGCGCGGTGAGCCCGCGCATCGACGAGAAGGAGCTGCGACGGCGGGCCGTCGAGGGGATCCGCGATGAGGTCGAGGCTTTTGGCGCCGCCGCGCCGGGATCGGCGCTGATCAGGCGCGACGGGCTGGTCGCCTCGGTCGTCCCGGCTTCGCCCCAGCGCTCGCTCTTCAACTCGGTCTACTACGACGATCCGGCGGCGCTGGCGGCGGAGGTCGATGCCCTTGGCGACACCTACGATTCCCACGGCGTGCGCGCCTGGACCGTCTGGGTCCCGGACGCCGATCGCGAGACCGCCCGCCTGCTCGCCTCCCGCGGCCACGTGCTCGACGCCGAACCGCGGGCGATGGCGATGGAGCTCGCCGACCTCGGCGGCGAGCCGCCGGCGCCGGCCGGAATCGATCCGGGCCCAGTGGAGCCGACGATATGCGCCGAACTCAACGATCTTGCCTACGGATACGACCGCAACGGGTTCCGCGCCGGGCTGCCGGGCGAGTCCGGGATCCGCTGGCTTGGCGCCTTCGCCGGCGAGGAGGCGGTCGGCTGCGTCGGCACGATCGTGGTCGGCGACGACGCCTGCATCACCGGCGTCGCCACGCCGCCTGAGCATCGCGGCCGCGGCATTGCCAGCTGGCTGCTGGCGCGTGCTCTGGCCGAAGCTCGCGCCGCGGGCCTGACGACGGCCTCCCTGCAGGCAACCCGGGCCGGCGCGCCGCTCTACGAGCGGCTCGGCTTTCGCGACTTCGGCTTCGTCGAGATGTGGGAGCTGCGCCGCTGAAGGGCTTCTGGAAAACGGCTCTGGTGGGCCTCTGGGGTGCGGCCGGCCACTTCTGGCACAGCCGGCGCGGGCTCGCCGTCGGCCTGATTCTCGCTGGGGTGCTGGCCGTCTCGGCCGGCGCTCTGCTCGCTTACCAGCTGCTCAAGCGGCCGGCCGACGTGCACAACGCCAGCGCCGCCTTCACGCCCCAGAAACCGCCCAGGGTGAAGAAGGCGAAGACCGTCAACTGGCCGATCTTCGGACTCAACCCCGCCCGCACCCGCTACCTGCCCGTCAAGGGCGTGAAGCCGCCGTTCCGCAAGCTCTGGCGCTTCACCGAGCGGCCACTGCTCGAGTTCCCGCCGATCTACGTCGGCGGCAAGCTCTACTTCGTCAACAACAACGGCACCGCCTACTCCCTCGACGCGGATACCGGCAGGATCCTCTGGGAACGCAGCGTCGGCCGCCTCAACGCCTCCTCGCCGGCTTACTACAAACACCGTCTCTACATCGTCAACCTCGTCCCCGGCCACATCCTCAAGCTCGACGCCCGCACGGGCAAGACGATCTGGAAGCGGTCGCTGCCCGGCAGGGCGGAGTCCTCGCCGGTCGTGATCGACCGCACCGTCTACTTCGGCTGCGAGGACGGCAACCTCTACGCGATCAGCACGATCAGCGGCAACGTGCGCTGGGCGACCGACCTCGGTGGCGAGGTCAAGTCCGCCCCCGCCTACTACGGCGGCACCCTCTACGTCGGCGACTACGGCGGCTACATGAACGCGGTCGACGCCAAGACCGGGAGGATCAGGTGGCAGACGTCGTCGCTGGGCTCCGGCTTCGGCACCTCGGGCGCGTTCTACTCGACGCCCGCCGTGGCCTTCGGCCGCGTCTACGCGGGCAACAACGACAACCGCGTCTACAGCTTCGATCGCAGGGACGGCACCCTCGCCTGGAGCTACTCGACCGGCGGTTACGCCTATTCCGGCCCGACCGTCTCCAACACCCGCCACAGCCCGCCGACCGTCTACATCGGCTCCTTCGACGGCAACGTCTACGCCCTCGACGCCAAGGACGGCAGCCTGCGCTGGAGCCGTTCCGCCGGCGGTCAGGTGATCGGCTCGCTCTCGGCGATCGGCGACATCGTCTACGCCGCCGAGTTCACCCACAACTCGACCAGCGGCTTCATGATGCGCAGCGGCCGCCGCGTCTTCCGCTACCGCCGCGGCACCTACTCGCCGGTGATCTCCGACGGCCGCCGCATCTACCTGACCGGTTACTCGAGCATCACCGCGCTGCAGCCCTACAAGTACAAGGCGAAGGTGGCGCGCCGGGTCCCCGCTAAGGCCGTGGCGCCAAACCGCCGGGAGGCGGCGGGGGAGCGACGGGAGGGTTCGGCGCGAAGGGCGGGTAAATCGGGTGGTGCAGCTCGTCGCTGAGGGCGGCGAGGCTGGCCGGGTAGTTCTGGATCCGGTAGGCGCTGGTCGAGCCGAAGTCCTGGTAGTAGACGAGCATCTTGCAGCGCGGGTGGCGCCGCACCCAGATCATCAGCTTGCGGACGAAGGCCGGGTCGTCGCCGCTGGAGACGCCCCACTCGGGCAGGGCGAAGGGCTTCTCGGAGTAGCGCTTGTAGAGGCCGTTGAGCGACTTCCAGTCCTGGTTGTCGGAGTAGAAGTCGGTGCCGACCCAGTCGACGTAATCGTCGCCTGGGTAGAAGTGGCGCGGGCGGTTGTGCGGGACGGTCGGCGAGCCGGCGGGCAGGGTGCTCCAGATCACCGCGATCGGAGCACGGGGCAATCCGCGGACGTCGCTCTTCAGCGGCGGCACTCCCGCCTCGCGGAGGCGGCGGTCGATCGCGCCGCGCTTGCCGCCGCCGCGCAGGATCACGAACATGCGGCGGAAGGCGAGCTTGTACCAGCGCGGCTTGTGGGCGGTATTGCGCGGTTTCCCGGCGCAGTCGTATGAGGCGTAGACGTTGAGGCAGCGGTTCGGCTCGCCCAGCGGTCGTAGGTAGGCGGCCATCTTCTTCTCCCAGAACAGCCGGTTGAGCCGGATCAGGTAATCGTCACCGTAGCCCTGCGCGATCGCCCGCGGGCTGATCAGCTCGTGGCCGTCGCCCGAGTCCGCGGTGGTGAAGTGCAGGACGGGCCGCGCCCGTGCCTCCTGCCAGCGTTCGATCGACTCCGGGAAGTCGGAGCCCCAGGTGCGGAAGGTCTCGATCAGCGCCGGGTGCTTGTTCAGGTCTCGACTGAACTGTCCGAAGTCAGCCGGGTCGCCGGTGTCGCTGACGCCGAAGAAGATCTTCTTGCCCCGCGGCAGCAGTGCCCCGGCGTCGGCACTCGCCGTCGCAGCGAGGCAGAACGCGATCGCGGCGAGGGCCCCCAAGGCGCATGGCTTTCGCATCGCGCGAGTCATCCGGGCCTCATTCGACCGTCGCAGCGGTCGGACCTTCCCGCCGGCAGGCCGGAAATCGGAGGTGTAGTTGACATCCGGCCCGCCGGCGGACATTTGCGGGGATGTAACACTTGGCTTCGGTGATCGATCCGCTGGAGCGTTGGCGCGAGCACGGGGAGAAGCCCGACTTCGCCGGGCTGTTGAGCTTTGCCGGCATGCCCTACAGCGAGGATCCCGCCGATCTGGCCGGCATCGACGTCGCGATCGTCGGTGCTCCGACCGACGACCTCGTCTCCGATCGTCCCGGTGCACGCTTCGGTCCGCGAGCGATCCGTGCCGCCAGCTGCCCGCCTGGGCGGCACCTGGAGGCCGGCATCGACTGTTTCGCCGAGCTGAGGGTGCTCGACTACGGTGACGCCCCGGTCCTCCCCGCCGATCCCGTCGCCACTCACGCCGCTATCGAGCGCACGCTGGGAGACGTCTTCGCCGCTGGCGCGATCCCGGTCGTCCTCGGCGGCGATCACGGCATTGCCGAGCCGGACATTCGCGCCTGCGCCACCCACCGCGGGCCGCTCGGCCTCGTCCACTTCGACGCTCACACCGACACCGGCGCCGAGGTCTTCGGCGTCGAGGTTTCCCACGGCACGCCGATGCGGCGCCTGGTCGAACAGGGCCACGTCGACCCTGCTCGCTACGTTCAGCTCGGCCTGCGCGGCTACTGGCCGGGAGAGGCCGAGTTCGCCTGGCAGGCGGAGCGCGGCATCGTCAGCCTCTTCATGCACGACCTGCGCCAGCTGGGAATCGAGCGCGCGGTTGAGCGGACGATCGCGGCGGTGGGGGAGGGGCCGGTCTACCTCTCGGTCGACATCGACGTTCTCGATCCGGCCTTCGCTCCCGGCACCGGCACTCCCGAGCCCGGCGGCATGTCGACCGCCGAGTTGCTCTGGGCCTGCCGCGAGCTGGCAAGCCGCCTCGACCTGGCCGGGGCCGAGCTGGTCGAGGTCATCCCGACCGCGGTCGGTTCGGCCGACGTCACCGCGCTGGCCGCGGACCGCGTCGTCCGAGAGATCGTCACCGGGATTGCGTTGCGCCGGCGCCCCTGACTATCTCGAGGACCTCGGCGCTGTACTTGGCGGCGAAGCTGGGGCCGATGCCGCGGATCGCGGTCAGGCTCGCTTCGTCGGCGGGGCGGCCGGCAGCGATGGCGGCCAGGGTGGAGTTGTGGGCGACGGTGTAGGCGGGTTTCCCCTCGGCCGCGCGCAGGCGCCACGCCTTCAGCTCCTCGAACAGGGCGCCGTCCGCCGGGGAGAGCTCGGCGGGGGGCGCGGCCGGCGCCTTGGCGCGGCGCGCCGGGCGCACCGCGATCGTCTCCGGATCGGGCAGCCAGCCGTCGGGATCGCACACGTCGCAGCAGCGGCCCAGCGGGCCGCCCGCCTCGCGGTCTCCGAAATGGTCGAGGACGCTGCGCCGCCGGCAGCGCTCGGAATAGATGAACGACTTGATCGTGCGGTAGTCGCGCCAGCCGCGCTCGCGGGCGATCGCCAGCTCCGGGTCGCGCTGCTCGATGAAGCGGACCAGGCGACCGAGGTCGGCGCGCATCGCCAGCAGCACGGCCTTCGCGGGCAGGCCGTCACGCCCTCCACGGCCGGCCTCCTGGTAATAGGCCTCGAGGCTGGTCGGGATCGCCATGTGCCAGACCGAGCGCACGTCGGCCTTGTCGACCCCCATGCCGAAGGCGTTGGTGGCGACGATGACCTCGGCCTCGCCGGCCATGAAGCGACTCTGCGTTTCCGTCCGCTCCTCGGCCTCCATCCCGGCGTGGTAGGCGAGCGCGCGCAGGTCGGACTCGCGCAGGGTCTGTGCCACCTCGTCGGTGTCGCGCCGGGTGCCGCAGTAGACGATCGCCGGGCGGTTCGCCGGGTCGCCGAGCCCGGCTTCGAGCAGCGCCAGCCGCCTCGCCTTCGACCCCTTGCCTTCCAGGCGCACGACGTCGAAGGAGAGGTTGGGCCGATCGAAGCCGGAGCGCACCTGCAGCGGCTCGCGCAGGCCGAAGCGGGAGACGATCTCCGCCGCCACCGCCTTCGTCGCCGTCGCCGTGCAGGCCATCACCGTCGGACGCCCGAGCCGCTCGGCGATCTCGGGCAAGCGCAGGTAGTCGGGGCGGAAGTCATGACCCCATTCCGAGACGCAGTGCGCCTCGTCGACGGCGAGCAGGTCGATTCGCCGCTGTGCCAGGGCGTCGAGAAAGAAGGTTGAGGCGAAACGCTCCGGCGAGCAGTAGACGATCCGCGCGCGGCCGTCGCGGACTTCATCGAGCGCGCCGCGCGCCGCCTCGACGCTCATCCCGGAGGAGATCATCGCCACTGGGTGCCCGGCGGCGGTCAACCGCCGCCACTGGTCGTTCATCAGAGCGATCAGCGGGCTGACCACGATCGTCAGGTCCTCGGTCGCCAGGCCCGGCAGCTGGTAGCAGAGGCTCTTGCCGCCCCCGGTCGGCATCACGATCAGCGAGTCCCGCCCCGCCAGGGCCGCCTCCACCGCCTCGCGCTGCCCCGGCCGCCAGGCCTCGAAGCCCAGTTGCGCGAGCAGCTCGTCCGCGCGTGTCTCTGTGCTGAGCATCCGGCGAGGCTAAGCGCCGGGGTGGATGTTCCGTGGGCCGTGGCTGGACTTTGCGGGAAAAGGCCGCGCCGGTTTCGATTCCCACTCGCCGGGCATAGGAAAGACCTTCAATCCAAAGGAGGCAGCGATGTCAACCATCGTGATCGTCGCCATAGTCATCGGCGCCCTGATCGTCCTCGCGGTCGCGTTCACCGCTGCCCGGCGCGCTCGCACTCGCCGGGAGTTGGGACACATGCAAACCGAGGCACGGCACGACGATGCGCACCATCATCGCGAGCGGGCCGAGGAGCGGCGAACAGAGGCCGCGATCGCCGAGGAGCGGGCGAAGCGGGCGAAGGTCGAGGCGGAGCTCGACGAAGAGCGCGCCGGGCAGCGTGAGCGGGAGCTAGGCAGGAACGACTAGGAGGAAGTGATGGCTCAGCAGACGAAAGCGCGGGCGAAGCCCAAAGCACGCAAAAAAACTCAGACGCGACAGAAACCAAAAACGCAGACGCAGTCGCACGGATCGAACGGCGCCACCAGCAAGGTGACGCAGCCGGCCAAGCAAGCCGGCCACGCGGTCGGTGGCGCGGTCAGCAAGGCGAAGGTGCCCCTGCTGGCCGGCGGTGCGGCGCTCGCCGGCGCGGCCGGAGGGGCCGTCCTCGGCGCCCGCCAGGCTCGCCGCAACGGGATCGCCGCGAAGGCTTTTTCCAGGCGCCCCCAGGTGAAGGTCACCTCCGGGGATCTCGCCAAGGCGGCGAAGGAGGTCGGCGGTTTCGGAGCGCAGGTGGGGCGGCTCGCCTCCGAGTTGCAGCAGACCCGCGAAGCAGCCGGCAACGGCGCCCACCGCTCGCCGGTCGAGGTCGTCCTCGACGGTCTCACCGCCAGGCGCTCGCGCGGCTAACCGTCAAAGAAAAAGTTGGGGCGTCTCCGTCGAGGGACGCCCCAACCCGTTCCCGGTTCGATGGATGTTTGCGCGCAATGTGCGGCGACTTTGCCGCAGAAACCGGTTTCAATCGCTCGGAGTCCGGGGAAATCGTGATAGGCAACCACATGCGGGAAGCGGAAGGAGCGGGAGATGACGCTTGTTGCCATCGTTGCCATACTCGACGTCGCACTGATCGTTCTTGCCTTTGCGATCGTGTTTGCGAGCAAGGCCGGTCAGCGCCGCGAATGCAGGCGGCTGCGAGTCGGTGGCGGCACGGCGCCGCGCGCTATCGCCCGCAAGCCCGGAGCTAACACGGTGGAGCCCTACCGCGCGGTCTGATCCGGCTTGGGCAGCCAGGGCTGGAACCACTGGCAGACGCCACGGGTCAGTTTCTCCGCCTCGCTTGGTCCCCAGGTGCCGGGTGCGTAGGGGTGCACCGGCCCCGGTTCGTCGAGCAGCGGCTGCACGATCCGCCAGGTTTCTTCGACCGTGTCCTCGCGGGTGAAGAGCTGCGTGCGGCCGTTGAGCGCGTCGCCGAGCAACCGCTCGTAGGGCTCGGGGTCCTCGCCGGGGACCTTCTCGAAAAGCACCTCGAGGTCGGCCGGCTCGAAAGCCTCCTCGCCCGCCTGCTTGGCGAAGAGGCGGATGCGTGAGCCGGGCTGTGGCTCGATCCGCACCGACAGCTGGTTGGGCTCTGGCAGCTTGCCGGGCCCGACGCCGAGCTTCGGCGGCCGCTTGAAGACCACGGTCACCTCCGAGGCCTTCACCGGCAGGTACTTGCCGGCGCGGACAAAGAAGGGCACCCCGCTCCAGCGCCAGTTGTCGATCTCGAGCTCGATCGCGGCGAAGGTCTCGGTGGTCGAGTCCGGCGCCACGTCCTTGACCTCGAGGAAGCCTTCGTACTGGCCGCGCACGTAGCGCTGCGGATCGGCGGTGCGGACCGCCTTGAACAGCTCCAGCTTCTTGTCGCGAACCGAGTCGGGGTGGTTGCCGGCGGGGGGCTCCATTGCGATCAGCGAGAGCACCTGCAGGGCGTGGTTCTGGATCACGTCGCGCATTGCCCCGACGGCGTCGTAAAAGCGGCCGCGGTCCTCGACGCCGAAGTCCTCGGCGATCGTCATCTGCACGTGCGAGACGTGCTCGCGATTCCAGACCGGCTCCAGCACCGCGTTGGCGAAGCGCAGGTAGGTGATGTCCATCACCGGCTCCTTGCCCAGGTAGTGGTCGATGCGGAGGATCTGCTCCTCGCGCAGCACCCCGTGCAGTTCGGCGTTGAGCGCTCGCGCCGACTCCAGGTCGTGGCCGAAGGGCTTCTCGATCACCACCTTCGCGTTGCCGGCGAGCCCCGCCGCGCTCAGCCCCTCGACCACGGTGAGGAAGAGGGAGGGAGGCACCTCCAGGTAGAAGACGGGCCGCTTCGCCTCGCCCACGGCCTCCGCGACCCGCGCGAAGGTGGCGGGGTCGGCGTAGTCGCCCTGCACGTAGGAGAAGCGGTCGGCGAGGCGGGCGAAGACGTCCTCGTCGGGATCCTCGACCGTGGCGGCTATCGCCGCGCGGGCGTGCTCGCGAAGCTGCTCGGTCGACCAATCGTCGATCGCGACGCCGACGATCGGGCAGTCGAGCTTGCCCCGCGCCTCCAGCCGGTAGAGCGCCCGGAAGGTCATTTTCTTCGCCAGGTCGCCGCTGATGCCGAAGACCGTCAGCACGTCTGCGGAGCCGGCGGAGCGGTCGCGCTTGCCGTTCGTCATCGGCCCGCAGGCTATCCGCTGGCTGGGGTGGCCGGGAATCTCCCGGCTCGCGTAGGGTTTAGCCAATGGAGCTGGGAATGGTCGGGCTCGGCCGCATGGGCGCCAACATGGCGCGGAGGCTGATGCGCGACGGCCACCGGCTCGTCGTCTACGACGTCAATCCCGACGCAGTCGCAGCTCTGGCCGGCGAGGGGGCCGAGGGCGCCGCCTCTCTGGAGGAGCTGGCGTCGAAGCTGACCGCACCGCGCTCGGTCTGGGTGATGGTGCCCGCCGGCGAGATCACCGAGAAGACGATCGAGGACGTCGCCGACGTGCTCGATTCCGGCGATGCGATCGTCGACGGTGGCAACTCCTACTACCGCGACGACATCCGCCGCGCGGGGATCTTGCGCGAAAGGGGCATCGACTTCGTCGACTGCGGCACCAGCGGCGGGGTCTTCGGCCTCGAGCGCGGCTACTGCCTGATGATCGGGGGGCCCGACGGCGCCGTGCAGCGGCTCGATCCGATCTTTGCCTCGCTTGCGCCCGGGGTCGAGTCGGCGGGCCGGACGCCGGGACGCTCGGGAGACCCGACTCCCGCGGAGAACGGCTACCTGCACTGTGGCCCGAACGGCGCCGGGCACTTCGTGAAGATGGTCCACAACGGGATCGAGTACGGGCTGATGGCGGCCTACGCCGAGGGCCTCAACATCCTCAAGAACGCCGACGCCGGCAAGGTCCAGCGTGAGGCGGACGCCGAGACCGCGCCGCTGGAGCAACGCGAGTACTACCAGTACGACATCGACCTCCCAGAGGTCGCCGAGGTCTGGCGTCGCGGCAGCGTGATCGGTTCCTGGCTGCTGGACCTGACGGCGGCGGCGATGCAGGAATCACCCGACCTGGCCGACTTTGCCGGCCGCGTCTCGGACTCCGGTGAGGGCCGTTGGACCTCCATCGCGGCGATCGACGAGGGAGTGCCGGCGCCGGTCCTGACCGCGGCGCTGTACGAGCGCTTCGCCTCGCGCGACCTGGACGACTTCGCCGACAAAGTGCTTTCGGCGATGCGCAAGCAGTTCGGCGGCCACGACGAGAAGCCGTCCTAGGCGAGGAATCCGTGGCAATCGAACTCAAGGTCCTCACCGACGAGAAGTCGGCGGCGCGGCGAGCCGCCGAGCTGATCGCGACCGCGGGCGCGTCCGCGGTCGCCGAGCGCAACATTTTCTCGCTGGCGATGAGCGGTGGGCGCAGCCCCTGGGCGATGCTGGCGATACTCGGCGAAGACGAGACGATGCCCTGGCCCGAGACCGAGCTCTTTCAGGTCGACGAGCGGATCGCCTCCCCCGGCAGCGAGGACCGCAACCTCACCCACTTCGTCCTCGGCCTCTCGCTCGAGCACCAGTCCGCCCTCCGCCCGATGCCGGTCACGCAGCGCGACCTCGAGGCCGCCGCACGCGAATACGAAAGCTCGCTGCCCGAGCGCTTCGACCTGATCCATCTCGGCCTCGGCCC
>DASSOC010000090.1:0-11514 GCA_035700965.1 Solirubrobacterales bacterium | reverse complement strand
GCGGCGGCGGCAAGGGCGGGTCCGACGAGTCGGACGACCCGAACTCGATTCCGACGCCGGAGATCCGCCGGCCCGACGGAGCGCCGACCAACTCGAACCCGACGGTGACGATCGGCGACACCGGCGCCGCCCCGATCGGGGTCCCCAACTTCGTGATCGAGCAGTTCTCGATCCCGCCCTTCCTGCTCCCGATCTACCAGGCCTGCGGTACCCAGTACGGGGTCCCGTGGGAGGTCCTCGCCTCGATCAACCGGATTGAGACCGCATTCGGGACGAACCTCAACGTCTCGACCGCCGGCGCGCTCGGCTGGATGCAGTTCATGCCGGCGACCTGGGACATGTACGGCGTCGATGCCAACAACGACGGCCGCAAGGACCCCTACAACCCGGTCGACGCGATCTGCGCCGCCGCCCGTTACCTGCGCGCCGCCGGCGGCCAGGACGACCTGCGCACCGCGATCTTCGCCTACAACCACGCCGACTGGTACGTCGACGAGGTCCTCCTCTACGCGAAGCAGTACGGGAACCTCCCGAGCGGCCTGGTCGATTCGCTCGTCGGGCTAACCGAGGGCGCCCACTTCCCGGTCGCCGCGAAGTCCCGCTACGCCGACGACATCTCCGAGCGCGACGCGATCAAGCGCGCCGCCCCGAGCCCGGCCACGAGCGGCAACGCCGCCGACGTGATCAGCGACTCGCCGACGCGGCGCGGCATCGACATCTACTCGAAGGACGGCGCCCCGGTCGTCGCGGTCAACGACGGGATCATCACCAAGGTCGGCCAGAGCAAGCAGCTCGGCCGCTTCATCGTCCTCCGCGACGCCTACGGCAACAAGTACACCTACGCCGGCCTCGGCAAGATCGCGAAGGCGATCCCGGTCCCCAAGCAGCACTCGCTGACCGCCAAGGACTTCGACCTGATCACGCCCGGCCAGGGCGACAAGAAGCCGAAGGTGTCGGCCTCGGAGACGACGCGCCAGCAAACGATCCACAACGAGGCCGAGACCGGTCCCGGCGCCGGGAACGGCAAGGGCGAGGGCGGCAACGGCGGCAAGGGCGGCGGTGGCGAGAAGCAGCGCCGCGGCGGCTCCGGCGGCTCGGCCCCGTCCGGCTCCGGCGGCGTGAGCGACGCCGGCGGCGCCGACAGCACCGAGACGGCCAACACGAACACCGAGGACAGCCGCGACCGTCTCTTCGCGCTGCCCAGTCGCAAGGAGAACGGCGGCAACGGCGGCGGCGCCAAGGGCCTCGGCGCCGAGGTCGACGACCTGCTCGGCCGCGGGATGCCCGGCTACGAGACCTTCAAGTCCTACTTCTCGGGCGTCCTCCAGTTCGACTCGAAGACGATGGACACCGCTCCGCTCCGCAAGGGCTCGAAGGTCGTCGGCGGCACGATCATCGGCGAGGTCGGGCAGACCGATCCGGATGTCGCCCCCCACCTCCACTTCGAGATCACCCCGACCGGCCGCGGCGCCCACACGATCGACCCGAAGCCGATCCTCGACGGCTGGAAGCTGCTTGAAGCGACGGCGATCTACCGGGCCAAGGGCAAGACCCCGTTCGCCGACCTCAGCGGCGCCGGCGTCCTCCTGCTCTCCAAGGAAGCCCTGCAGAAGCGGGTGCTCGACGACCAGGGCCTCTCGATTTACCCCTGCGGCCGCGAAGACATCGAAAGCGGCAAGATCGACCGCCGCGTCCTCGCCGTGCTCGAGTACCTGCGCACCAAAGGATTCAAGCTGACGATCACGGCGCTGGAGTGCGGCCACAGCCTCCTCACCACCTCGGGCAACGTCTCCGAGCACAGCACCGGCGACGCGGTCGACATCGCCGACATCGACGGCGTCCCCGTGACCGGTCACCAGGGCCCGGGGACCCTGGCCGACGAGTTGATCAAGGACGTTCTGCAGCTGCAGGGGACGATGCACCCGCACCAGGTGATCTCGCTCGAGGACCTGCCCGGCGAAACGAGCTTCGCGCTGCCCGACCACTACGACCACGTCCACATCGGCTACCACCCGATCGAAGGCGGCCCCGAAGCCCAGTTCACGGCGCTGCTCAAACCGAACCAGTGGCAGCGCCTGATCGACCGCCTCGGCCAGATCGAAAACCCCGACGTGCCGGTGCAGCCCTCGAAGTACGCGGTGCCGGACCGGACCAACGGCGGCCTCGCCGCCGGCGCCGGCGACTGAGCGCAGCGGCGTCCCTGAGCGGCGAGAATCGCGCCGTGGCCAAACTGTTTGGATTCGTCCAGTTCGAGCTCGCGGGAACGCTGCCGCTGGCAGACGGCCGTTACCTGGCCGGCTCGGGAGCCGGCGACGGCGAGGAGGAATGGGTGCTGGTGGTGACCTCGCTCGGAGTCCCGGCCGCGCCTGAACGCCGGCGCCGGCGCCGGGGGCGGAATCTCGAGCCCGGCTCGGAGCCGGCACCGCTGCCCCTCACCCGCGTCACCGCGATCCGCGCCTCCGCTCCGCTGGCGAGCCCGGCCGAGGCGGCCCGCTGGATGGACGAGGCGTGCGAGGTCGAGGACGCGGCCGAGGTCCTGGCCGCAGAAGCGGTCGCGCCGCTCAATCGCGCCCTGCATACGCACGCGGTCGCCGCCGCCGACCCCTACGGCCGCGAGCTCTCCCCGGCGCACGCCGAGCGCGTCCTGGTCGGCTATGGCAGCGGCGAGGAGACCGCCGACGGTCGCTTCAGCGACGCCCGCCTGGTCGACCTCGCCCCCCGCTCCTCCTCCCGCCGCCGGCAACGCGAGGAGGAGCTGCGCCCGCAGGAGCGGGTGGCCGGCGTCCTCCGCGGCCGCGAGCGTCTCGACGCCTGCGAGACGCTGCTGCTGCGGGCGCGCGGCGACCTCGACGCCGGCCGCGACCGCGAGGCGGCGCTGCAGCTGCGGGCGGGGCTGGAGGCGCTGCTGGTCGAGCTGGACGGCGCGGTCGATGACGCCGGGCACGCGCAGGACATGGAGACGCTGCAAGGGCGACGCGAGGAGGTCGATGCGGCAGCGGAGGCAGCGCTCGGCGGCGAAATCGATGACGGTCGGCGCGCGCAGGTCCGCGAGCTACTGGCGATCTGCGAGCGCATCCTCCGCCGGCGCCGCGTTCTGCGGGGCTAGATGGCCGATTCCTCGACCATCTAGGGGTGGGGTCCGCCTCCCTTCCTTCGTGCGGTGCGACTTATGCGACCCATAGCGACGATAAGTCGCACCGCAAGCCGGGCACGTGAGCCTCAGAGCGCAAGACGGCGGGCGACGACCTCGTCGAGGAGCGACTCGGCCAAGTGATGCGCCTCGTCCAGCAGCACCCCTTCGACTGAAGGAATTCCGATCACCGTCAGCCCGGCCGCTCTCGCCGCCGCGACCCCTGTCGGCGAGTCCTCGAGCGCGACCACCGACGGCCCCGCCCCCACCCCGAGCCGTCGGCAGGCCTCCAGGTAGGGGTCGGGCGCCGGCTTCGGCGCCGCGACTTCATGGGCGCTGAGGACGACGTCGAAGTGCTCCTCGAACCCGGCCAGCTCGATCGAGCGGCGGACGAACCGCAGCGGCGAATTGGAGACGAGGCCGAGCGGGACGCCGCGCTCCCCGAGGCGCTCGAGCAGCTCGCGGGCACCGAGCATCGACTCGACCCCGCGCTCGAGCTCGGCGACGACCAGCTCGTTCAGCTCCTCGATCAGCTCCTCCGCCCGGCCCGGCTCGCCGAGGCGCCGCTCGAGGATCCCGCCGGCGATCGCCGCCGAGGTCCCGACCAGCTCGAGCTTGTCGGCCGGCGTGAACCCGAGCCCCCGCCGCTCGAAGAGGTCTTCCTCGGCCCGCGTCCAGACAGACTCGGTGTCGAGGAGGAGGCCGTCGTTGTCGAAGACGACGGCGTCGGGGAGGGCGGCTGGCATGGGCCGGGCATCATCCCAACTCTCGGCCGCCGAAACCGTTAGCGTCGCGCCATCGCCTTCCACGTCGAAGTCAGCTCCGGCATCCACCACGCCCGCGCCTTCAACCTCAGCCCCGAGGAGGTGCGGCAGGGCGTGCTCGATCCCTGGCTCTCGAAGCGGTCGGTTGTGCTCGGCGAGCGCAAATGGAACCCCGAAGAGAGCGAGCTGCGGGTGCTGGAGGGCCCGGAGCTGAGCAATCCCGAGCTCTCCTTCGGCCAGGGCTGGGCGAACGCCGAGCGCTCGGCCGAGGACGTCACCGCCCGCGTGCTGGGGGCCGCGCAGGAGAGCCGCGGCGCCGGCGCCGGTCCGGCGGCGCTGGTGATCGAGACCGACTCCGCTGTCAAGACCGTCGCCGAGCTGGTCTCGGACCACGGCGCCCGCAGCGTCGAGCTCGGCGAGCTGAGCGAGCGAATCGACGGCCGCGACCCCGAGGTCGCGGCCGTGATCGTGGTCCTGCAGCAGCGCTGAGCGTCCGACGCGACGCTCAGGCAGCTGCCGATGCCGTGGCGCCGAAGTCGATCGAGGCTCCGCGCGGGATGACCAGGACCGGGTAGCGCGCGTCCTCGACCGCGTAGTCGCTCTTGGCGCTGAGCACGACCCTGCCCTCCGGCGCCTCGGGCCGGGAGGCGACGACGAGCAGGTCGACCGGGCCCGTTCCGTATTCGGTGACCGCGGCGCCAAGCGCCCGGCCGAGGCTGTCGGCAGTATCGAGGGCGCTCGGGTCCCCCTCGTCGATGACCCCGACGGTGCCGACGCTGAGGACCGGGTTCGCGTGGAGCCCAGCCGGGGCGACGGCGATCGCCGAAGGGCCGCCGAGGAGGAGTTTGTGGGCCGAGATCCCGGGCTTGACCAACCCGGGCGCGGTCCGGTACTCGGAGCCGAAGGCGATCACGTCCGCCTGCTCCTTCTCGGCCAGCTCGGTGAGACCGACGCTGGTCGCCGGGTTGACGACCACGTGCTGCGGCATCTCGGGAATGCCGACCGAGGCGGCGCCGCGGGCGAGCAGCTCCTCGGCCTGCCTCTGTTCGAGCGATTCGCCGAAGGAGTGGCGAACGTAGGCGAGCGCCAGCTCGCCGCCCGCGCTGAGGAGGAGCCGACCGAGCGCAAGCGCGTCGCGATCCATGTCGGTGTCGTCGTAGGAAACGATGATCTTCAGTGCCATTCGGTGCCTCCGGGAAGGACGGTGAGGTGGGTGAATTCAGCGTAGGGGGCCGGGAAGCCAGGACCGGAGCCGCCCCCGGGAGAGGGCACGAAGCGGCTCCGGTCTGGTCTCGTCGCTCTGCCTAGGCGGTGCCTCCGGCGGGTGCCGGTCGCGCCGCAGGCTGTGCGGGGACGCCGTCCGGGTAGCCCAGGGACGGCACGTCCGACGGGTACACCTCGTGGCCGTGGACGGCGATGTCGCCGGCCTCCATCTCCTCCTCGGTCATCCGCAGAGGCACGAAGAGCCCCACCAGCTTGAGCAGGATGAAGGTGCCGATCGCGGAGAAGACGATCACCCACAGAGCCGTGTAGGCCTGGACGCCGAGCAGGTGCAGCCCGCCGCCGCTGATCAGGCCTTCGTGTTCGCCGGCCATCAGCTTGTTGGCGAAGATGCCGACCAGGAGGCCGCCGGCGACGCCCGCGAATCCGTGCGTGTAGACCACGCCGAGGGTATCGTCGACGTTGCGGAACGGCCGCAGGCGGCTCAGGTAGTTCAGCGCCAGGTAGACGAGCGCCGAGCTGACGACGCCGATCACGATCGCGCCCCAGCCGTTGACGAAGCCGGCGCCGGGGGTGATCGCGACGAGGCCGACGATCATGCCGTTGACGGAACCGATCAGGCTCGGCTTGCGGCCGGTCAGGTAGTCGAGGGCGACCCATACGAGGAAGGCGACCGCGGTGCAGAGGTTGGTGTTCAGCACCGAGGCGGAGGCGACTTCGCCGGCGCTGTACCAGTCACCGCCGTTGAACCCGTTCCAGCCCATCCAGAGGAGGCCGGCGCCGACGGCGACCATCGCCAGGTTGTTCGGCGCGTCGACCTCGCGGTCGCGCTGCAGCCGCGGTCCGATCACCGCCGCCGCGACGAAGCCGGAGGCCCCGGCGGCGAGGTGGATGACGTAACCGCCGGAGTAGTCGACCGCGCCCTGCTGGGCGAAGAAGCCGCCGCCCCAGATGAGGAAGGCGTTGACCGCGTAGACGAGCAGCGTCCAGAGGGCGACGAACGGGATCCACGCCTTGAAGTTGAAGCGCCCGAGGACCGAGCCCAGCATCAGGATCGGCGTGATCGCGGCGAAGACGATCTGGAAGTAGGCGAGGGTCGATTGCGGGAAGAGGAATTCTTCTTCGGCCAGCTCGGGGATGTGGGCCTGCTTCAGCAGCTCACCGCTGTTCAGGATCGACCCGGGCTGACCGATGAAATTCCCGAGGAAGCCGGTCTTGTGCCCGAATATGTGGACCGGCTCGCCGAACCCCATCTTGAAGCCGACCAGGACCCATAGGACCAACACGATCGCAAAGGCGACGAACGCCATCATCATCGAGTTCACCGACCAGCGTTTCTGCATCACGCCGCCGTAGAGCACGACCAACCCGGGGATGCTCATCAACCCGACCAGCGTGGCGGCGGTCATCTGCCATGAGTTCGCGCCTTCGCTCAACCATTCCATGTAGAGGGACTCCCTTGCTCGAGTGGGTGCTTCTCGGACGCCCTCAACCCTGTCGCCGCTGCTCCTCGCCCTCTACGTACGAGTGTCCAAAGATCGGCGCCGAATCTTCTCCCCGCTGGCGGTGGTGTCCGCGTCGGCTGCCTGATTTCCTCTCGCCATGCCACTGGAAGGCCATTACGAGCGGCAGACGACGCCGCTCTACGCACTGAGCTCGCGCGAGATCAGGGCGGCCGGCGCCGTCCTCGCGGTCACCCTCCTCGCCCTCATGGCGGTGGTCCTCGCCACTGCCGGCGACAGCGGCGCGCCGGTGAAGCCGGGCTGCTTCAGCGCTTCGGTCGCGGGCATCGTCGGCGCCCAGACGGTCAGCGCCTGCGGTGCCGAGGCGGAGGCGAGGTGCGCCCACGCCGCCCGCTACGACGATCCGCGCTCGCGGACGATCGTCGCCGCCTGCGAAGAGCAGGGGATCCCGACCACCGGCAAGCCCGGCTGGGCGCAGCCCTCGGACCCGATCCAGTAGCCCCGGGCCTAGAGCGCGTCGATCAGGGCGGAGAGCTCCGCGTCGACCTCGCCGTCGAGCTTCAGCTCGGCGTCGCGGTCGTACGGCGTCTCGCCTTTGGTGACGATCGCCAGCGCGCCGCCGCTCTCCAAGGTCAGCTGCGGCAGGCCGGCCACCGGGTGCACCGCCAGCGAGGAGCCGACGCAGAGCATCAGCTCGGCGCCTTCGGCCAGCTCGGTCGCCCGCGCCATCGCCTCCTCCGGCAGCAGCTCGCCGAAGAGGACGACGTCCGGTTTGACCGCGCCGCCGCAGCCGGCGCAGATGGCAACTCCGCGTTCGTCGAAGAGCTCATCGACTTCGTCGAGGCCGAAGCCGGCGCCGCAGTCAAGGCAGGAGGAGGTCTCGATCGAGCCGTGCACCTCGATCACGTTCTCCGACCCCGCCGCCCGGTGCAGGCGGTCGATGTTCTGCGTGATCACGCCCTCGATCAGCCCGCGGCGCTCGAGCTCCGCCAGCGCCTCGTGGGCCCGGTTCGGCTCCTTGTCGCCGAGCGCCTGGAAGCGGGGCCGGTAGTAGGACCAGAAGCGCTCCGGGTCGCCTTCGAAGACGCCGATGTGGGCGACCTCCATCGGATCGACCTTCGCCCAAAGCCCCGTCTCCGGCGTGCGGAAGTCAGGAATTCCCGAAGGCACTGACACCCCCGCCCCGGTCAACGCCACAGCCACCTCCGCCGCTTCAAGCAGCTCCACCAGCCGCAGCGTGCCCTTCGACGGGCCGATACGTCCAACCCGCCCCGCCGACGGGCCGATATGTCCACTACGGATAGACATATCGGCCCGTCGGCCGGCGGGGAACGACATTTCGTCCCGTCGCTACTTGCCGCTCCACTTCGGGGTTCGTTTGCCGAGGAAGGCGGAGATGCCCTCTTTGGCGTCCTCGCTGGAGAAGGCGGCGGAGAAGCCGGCCTTCTCGGCCTCGATGCCCTGGTCGATGTCGCCCTGGTGGGAGACCGTCTTCACCTGCTCGACCGCGAGCGGCGCCTGGGCGGCGAGCTTGCGGCCCCACATCAGCGCCGTCTCGAACAGCTCGTGGTCGGGGACGACCCGGTTGGCGAGGCCGAGCTCGAGCGCCTCGCCGGCGAGGATCGCGTCGCCGACCAGGTTCATCTCCAGCGCCTTGGCCGGCCCCACCAGTCGCGGCAGCCGCTGGGTGCCGCCGAAGCCCGGGACGATCCCCAGCTTCACCTCGGGCTGGCCGAAGACGGCGGCCTCGGCGGCGATGCGAAAGTCGCAGGCCATCGCCAACTCGCAGCCGCCGCCGAAGGCGATCGAGTTGACCGCGGCGATCGTCACCACACCCGCCTTGCCGAAGTCGCGGAAAAGGGCGTGGGCGCGATTGATCAGCTCCGCCCCGCTCTCCTGGTCGAGCGTCGTGAAGGCCTTGATGTCGGCGCCGGCCGAGAAAACGATCGGAACCGAGGAGGCGATCACCATCGCCCCGATCCCGTCGGCGGCCTCGATCCGCTTCCAGACCGTCTCAAGGTCCGCGATCACCTGCGGCGAGAGCGAGTTCATCGGCAGGTTGGCGAGCCAGGCGATCGCGACTCCGTCGCGGGTCTCGAGCTTCACCGTCTCGGCCTGCTCGCCCTCGTCGGCCTGCGGATAGGGGTAGAAGCCCTGGCCGCTGGAGAGGCCGTGGCGGCCCTGCGCCACCAGCCGCTTCAGGGTCACCGGCGGCGCGAAGCGCTCGCCGTATTTCTCCTCCAGGTTCTCGATCGTCTCCAGCGCCTTGTCGAGGCCGGTGACGTCGGCTTTCCAGAACGGCGGCAGCAGGCCTTTGCGGGGGTCGAGCCCGGCCCCGGCCATCATCCCGAGGTCGATGTCGCGGACCGAGCAGATTCCCTCCTCGACCAGCAGGCAGGCCTCGATCAGGGCGCGGCTGGAGAACATCGCCACCAGCTCCTCGGCGTCGGGCTGGCCCTCGCCGGGGACGTTCTGCTCGCCGTCCTTGAAGAAGCCCTCGCCGCCGGTCTTGACGCCGAGCTTGCCTTCGCCGACCAGGCCCTGCAGGCCCTTGTGGACGTAGAAGTGCTCGCCGTAGGACTCGTTCAGGTGTTCGGCGACGTGCAGCACGGTGTCGAGCCCGAGCAGGTCGGTGAGGAAGAACGGGCCCATCGGCGCCAGCTGGGCGCCGGCGATCGCCTCGTCGATCGCCTTCAGCGACAGCCCGTGCTCCTCCTGGGCGCGCCAGATCTCCCCCATCGTCGCCATCAGGATCCGGTTGACGACGAAGCCCGGGACCTCGCCGCAGACGATCGGCTGCTTCTTGATCGCCTGGGCGAAGTTGTAGGCGGCGGTCGCGGTTTCCAGCGAGCTGTCCTCGCCGGCGATCACCTCGACCAGCGGCATGATCGAGGCCGGGTAGAAGAAGTGGAAGCCGACGACCTTGTCGGGCCGCAGCGTCGCCTCGCCGATCTCGGTGATCGAGAGCGAGGAGGTGTTGGAGGAGAGGATCGCGTGGCCCGGCGTGGCGGCGTCGAGCTCGCGGAAGACAGCCTGCTTGATCTCCATCCTCTCCGGCACCGCCTCGATCACGAAATCGACGTCGCCGAACTCCTCGTAGGAGGTGGTGCCGATGATGTTCCCCATCACCTCGGCGAGGCGGGCGTCGGCCCCCTCCTGGGTCAGCTTCTCCTTCTTGACGAGGCGGGCGAGCTGCCCCTCGGTGACCCCGCGGGCCTTCTCGAGGGCCGCGTCGACGAACTTCTGGTCGATGTCCTTGACGACGACCGGGATGTCGGCGGCGGCGATCGCCTGCGCGATCTCCCCGCCCATCGTGCCGCCGCCGACCACGGCGGCCTTCGATACGAACATGAAGAGCGATTCCTCTCGTTAAGGGCTTGGCAGTGCGGCTCGGGAGGCTATCCCTTTGGCGCTCGCGGCCACCGCTGGACGAACGGCCCAGGCTTCCTCAAGCCGACCCGGACGGGTTGTCGATAACGATGCAGATGCGAAGGCAGGGGAAGCTCTTCACCGCTGCGGCGGCGCTGCTGGTCTGCGGCGCCCTCGCCGGCCCGTCCGCGGCTACGGCAGCCGTGCCGCAGGCGCGGCTGCTGCCCGACGGCCGCGCGGTCGCCCCTGCCTCAGCCCCGCCCGCGGTCAAGTCGATGATCGAGGCGGCGAACCGGATCCGCCACTGGCCCTACGTATGGGGCGGCGGCCACCGCAGCTGGAACTCGCGCGGCTACGACTGCTCGGGCTCGGTCAGCTACGTGATGCACGCCGCCGGCCTGCTCGAATGGCCGCTCGACTCGACCGGCTTCATGCGCTGGGGCCGTGGCGGGGCCGGCAGCTGGGTGCGGATCTACGCCAGCCGCGAACACGTCTTCGCGGTGATCGCCGGCCTGCGCTGGGACACCTCCTACAGCGAAGACGGCGACCGCAGCGGCCCCGGCTGGTCCGAACAGATGCGCCCCACCGGCGGCTTCCGCGTGCGCCACCCCCTCGGTCTCTTCGCGGCCACCCCCCTCGCCTAGTTAGCTGTTCCTTTTGCTCGCTATGGGGCCCAAAAGGAACAGCTATCTGCCGCGCCACCGGGGATAACCCGTTCCTCCCGAGGTTTGTACGGCGGTACAAAGGCGCGATCGCGCTGTCGCCATTAGGCTCTGTGCTGCTCTTTTCGAGGGACTGAGACTTCAACCAACTCGCGCTCGGGCGATCCGCAGCGCGCTCCCATGGGGGGACACCCGAACCGATGACTCGCATCCGCCAGCACAACGTAAGCGCCGCCCAGTGGAGCTCCAACGGAGGGGCCCTCGGCGCGCATGACCTGACCCTTCCGGAGAACAACCCGTTCGGCCAGAACGTCTTCTCCCCCACCGTCCAGAAGGAGCGGCTGCCCAAGGACGTCTTCGAGAAGCTGCAGACGACGCTGGAGGGGGGCGAGGCCCTGGACCCCAGCCTCGCCGATGCGGTTGCCGAGGCGATGAAGGAATGGGCGCTGGAGAACGGCGCCACCCACTACACCCACATGTTCCAGCCGCTGACCGGCGCGACCGCCGAGAAGCACGACTCGTTCTTCGAGCCCGCCGGCGAAGGCCAGGCGCTCGCCGGTTTCTCCGGCAAGGAGCTGATCCAGGGCGAGCCCGACGCGTCCTCCTTCCCCACCGGCGGCGTCCGCGCCACCTTCGAGGCGCGCGGCTACACCGCCTGGGACCCGACCTCCCCCGCCTTCATCCTCGAGAACCCGAACGGGGCGCTGCTCTGCATCCCGACCGCCTTCGCCTCCTGGACCGGCGAGGCGCTCGACGCGAAGATCCCGCTGCTGCGCTCGATGGACGCCCTCTCCCGCTCTGCCATCAAGGCGCTGCGGCTGCTCGGCGACGAGGACAGCAAGCGCGTCTTCACCACCGTTGGCGCCGAGCAGGAGTACTTCCTGATCGACGAGCAGTACTTCTTC
>DASSOC010000089.1:0-138654 GCA_035700965.1 Solirubrobacterales bacterium | reverse complement strand
CTCGGTCAGCGAGGGGAGGTCGAGGACGTCGCGCATGCACTCGCGGTAGGTCTCGAGGACGACCGGGAAGCGGGGGAAGTCGCGGGCGACTTCGAGCAGGCTCTGCGACTTCAACCGCTGCTGCCAGAGCGGGGTCCGCTTGCCCGGATAGGCGCGCGGGATCAGCAGCGAGCGCGCCGCGCTCTCGCGGAAGTGGGAGCCGAACAGCGCCGATCCCGAGAGCTCTTCGACGACCAGGTCTTCGAGCTCGTCGGGATCGACGAGGACGAGGTCGGCGGGCGGCGGCTCGTCGGCGTCGGGGAGGTGGATGACGATGCCGTCGTCGGACCAGATCGCGTCGGCCTCGAGGTCGCGCTCGTCGCGGATCTTGGCGGCGAGGGCGAGCCCCCAGGCGGCGTGCACGCGGCCGCCGAACGGCGAGAGGACGCAGAGGCGCCAGTCGCCGATCTCGTCGCGGAAGCGCTCGACGACGATCGTCTCGTCGGAGGGGACGACGCGGGTCGCCTGCTGCTGCTCGCGCAGGTAGCTGACGAGGTTGTTGGCGGCGCGCTCGTCGAGGTCGTACTCGGCGGCGAGCTCGGCCGGCTCGCGGGCGACCGCCTCGCGGGCGAAGGCGCCGATCGCGCGGCCGAGCTCGGCGGGGCGGCCGATCCCGTCGCCCTTCCAGAAGGGGACGGCGCCGGGGGCGCCGGGGGCCGGGGTGACGATCACCCGGTCGCGGGTGATTTCCTCGATCCGCCAGGTGCTGGAGCCGAGCAGGAAGGTCTGGCCGGGCCGGGCCTCGTAGACCATCTCCTCGTCGAGCTCGCCGACCCGGCGGCCGTCGGGCAGGTGGACGCCGTAGAGGCCGCGGTCGGGGATCGTGCCGGCGTTGGTGACGACCAGCTGGCGGGAGCCTTTGCGGCCGTGAATCGTGCCCTCGGTGCGGTCCCAGACGATCCGCGGCCGCAGCTCGGCGAAGCGGTCGGAGGGGTAGCGGCCGTCGAGCATGTCGAGCACGTTCTCCAGCTGTTCGCGGGAAAGATCATGGAAGGGTTGGGTGGCGGTCACCAGCCGCTCGACCTCGTCGACCTCCCACTCGTCCAGAGCGGCGATCGAGACCAGGTGCTGGGCGAGGACGTCGAGCGGGTTCTGCGGGATCGTCGTCTCCTCGATCTCGGCCTCGCGCATGCGGCGGGCGACGACCGCGCACTCGAGCAGGTCGCCGCGGTATTTGGGGAAGATTCGGCCCTTGGAGACTTCGCCCATGCGGTGGCCGGCGCGGCCGATCCGCTGCAGGCCGCGGGTCACCGACTTCGGCGACTCGACCTGGATGACGAGGTCGACCGCCCCCATGTCGATGCCGAGCTCCAGCGAGCTGGTCGCCACCAGGCATGGCAGCTCGCCCGACTTCAGCATCTCCTCGACGTTGGCGCGCTCCTCGTGGGAGAGCGAGCCGTGGTGGGCGCGGGCGATCTCGACGTAGGCGGACGGGGAGCCGGGGGGGTCCTCTCCGGACAAAAGATGTGGAGTGTCCGGAGAGGACCCCCCCGGCTCCCCCTCAGCCGTCGCGTGGCCCGCTTGCTCGGTGGCCGGCAGCTCTTGTTCGCCTTCGCCGTTCGCCAGCTCGTTCAGCCGCTTGGCGAGGCGCTCGGCGGCGCGGCGGTTGTTGACGAAGATCATGGTGCTGGTGTGTTCCTGCACCAGCTCCAGCAGCTTGGGGTAGATCGCGGGCCAGATCGACCTCACGTGCGCGCTCGGCTCGACTTCGGTCGGCGGCAGCCCGTCCTCGCTCGGATAGGCAGGAGCCCCCGGGTCCGCCATGTCCTCGACAGGAACGACGATCTCCAGGTCGAGCGCCTTCTTCTGCCCCGCATCGACGATCCGGCACTCTCGCTTCGGCCCGACCAGGAACTGCCCGATCCGCTCAAGCGGGCGCTGGGTAGCGGAGAGCCCGATCCGCTGGATGCCTCGGGCATCCCCAGCTCCGACCGAGGGCTCCGGGGAAGGGTCGCCGGACACTCCCCGCTGTTTGTCCGCCGACCCTTCCCCGGAGCCCTCCCCAAGCCCCCGCTGTTTGTCCGCCGAGGCACCCCCGGACTCCCCCCCAGCCCTCACGAGATGGTCCAACCGCTCCAGGGTCAGAGCCAGGTGCGACCCCCGCTTGGTCTGCGCCACCGCATGGATCTCGTCGACGATCACCGCTTCGACCCCGGTGAGAATCTCGCGGACGCTCGAGGAGAGCATCAGGTAGAGCGACTCCGGCGTGGTGATGAGGATGTCGGGCGGCTCTTTGGCCATCGCCCGCCGTTCTTTCTGCGAGGTGTCGCCGGTACGCAGGCCGACCGCGATCTCGGCGCCGATCCCCCGCAGCGGCGCCCGCAGGTTGCGCTCGATGTCGTAGGAGAGCGCTTTCAGCGGCGAGACGTAGACGAGCTTGACGCCGGTCCCCAGCGAGTCCGAGCGCGCCAGCTTGTCGATCCCCCAGAGGAAGCTGGCCAGCGTCTTGCCCGACCCGGTCGGGGCGCAGATCAGCGTGTGGGCGCCGCTGGAGATCGCCTCCCAACCACCCGCCTGCGCCGGCGTCGGCCCCTCGAAGGAGGCCTCGAACCAGCGCCGCACCGGCGCCGAGAACGGCGCCATCGGATCGGATTTGCCACTCGCTTTCGCCTTGGAAGCCAACCCACCGATCTTACGCAGGTGATCGCGCCCGGTCACCGCTTGGCGCAAAGTGCGCCTCCGCGGCCATCCGCGGGGGGCGAATCTGAGCCGCAGCTCACTTGAACACAGGATGGTGATGCCAAGTGACCAGGGGCAGCAAGCCCGGAGCCGCGATCGGCGCATCTGGGCCCTCGTGAAGCGGCAGCACGGGGTTATCGCCCACCGCCAGCTGCGCGAGCTGGGCCTGCACCGGTCGTCGATTCGCTGGCGGGTGAACAGCGGGCGCCTGCACCCGGTCCGGCGCGGCGTCTACGCAGTGGGGAGGCCGGAAACGACCCGGCACGGCCGCTGGACGGCGGCGCTGCTCGCCTGCGGGCCGGGCGCCGTGCTCAGCCACGGCAGCGCCGCGGCGCTATGGGGGTTCGGGGAGGAGCCGCGCGACCTGATCGAGGTGTCCCTGCCGCCGGGACGGCGCTGCCGCCGACCGGGGATCCGCGCGCACCGGCGGGCGATGCTCGGGCCTGCCGAAGTGACCGAACACGAAGGCATTCCCCTCACCGCCCCGATCCGCACCCTGATCGACCAGGCGACCCGGCTGGCGCCGGCGCGGCTCGAGCGCGCCGTCAACGAGGCCGACAAGCTCGAGCGCGTGCGGGCGGACGCGCTCTATGCGGCGTTGGACGACCACGGCGGCGAGCCGGGGGTCGGGCCGCTCCGCAAGCTGCTCGATCCCCTCCACTTCCGGCTCAGCGACTCGGAGCTGGAGCAGGCGATGCGGCCGCTGGCGAAGGGAGCCGGGCTGCCGACCCCTGAGACGAAAGCCTGGGTGAACGAATACGAGGTCGACTTCTTCTGGCCCGAGCTGGGCATCGTGGTCGAGGCCGACGGGCTGCGCTACCACCGCACCGCCTCCCAGCAGCGCCGCGGCCTCGAACGCGACCAGGCCCACCTGGCCGCTGGCCTCTGGGCCCTGCGCTTCTCCCACTGGCAGATCGCCCGCGAACCGGCCTACGTCCGCAGGGTCCTGCGCCAGGTCGCCACCCGTACCCGTGCCAGCGGGACGCCGGCGCAAGCGCTGGTCACTTGAACACAGGCCACTGTGTCCAATTGACCGGCCCGGAGACAAGAGAGGCCCGCTCGAACCGTTACGGGGTGCCGCCGGCAAACCTCACGTAGCTGTACCAGGCCGGCTTGGGCTTGAAGCCTTCGCCGAAGAGGCCGGAGCCGTCGCAGAAGTTGCAGGCGCCCGGCTGGTCGTCGACCGAGAACCAGTAGACGCTCCGCACCCGCCACTTCACCTGGTTCCGGCGCAGGATCGAGAACGCGGTGCGGAGTTCCCTGGCCTGGCCGGCGGGACCCTTGGCGAAGGAGTTGTTGCTGGCCTTGGGGCCCGAGCTCCAGCCCATCTCGGTGATCTCGAGCGCCTTGCCGGCATCGTGGTTGGCGGCCAGGGTCCTGCGCAGTTCGCCGACCACCAGGGGCAGGTTCTTGGCGTAGGTGGTGTACGGGTGCAGGGCGGCAGACTGGAACTTGGTCTTGATCCCGGGAGTGCGCCGGTACATCACGTTGAGGAAGTCGCTGGCGAACCAGTTGAGGCTCTTGTGCTTGCCGGTGCGCCGGTTACGGGCGCCGAACGGCTGCGCGAACATGCCGGCGAGGACGACCCGCGCCCGCGGATCGGCGGTGTGCAGGGCGTTGTAAGAGATCTTCACCAGCTGCCCGTATTCGGCCGGGTTCGGCTTGGCGACGAAGTACTTGAAGTTCGGCTCGTTCCAGATCTGCCATTCGCGGATCGGCCGTTTCGGGATTCCCGGGTGTTCAGACCAGAAGCTGCCGCGGGGACCGTAATGGGCGACGGCGGCGCTGAGGAAGGCGACCCAGCCGGCCCGGGCGGCGCCCTTGACCGGCAGGTGGGCCGGCGCTTCGAGGCCGTGGGCTCCGGGCACGCGCTTGCCGGGGACCGCCCAGTTCGGCGCGCCGGAGAGGAAGGGCAGCACCCTGATTCCCGCCTTCGCCGCCTCTTCGACCTGGTTGTCGAAACCGCTCCAGTCGTAGGAGCCGCCTTCGGCTGACTGCACGGAGCCCCAGCCGATCGGGATCCGCAGGCTTTCGACGCCGCCGCGGCCGAGCCGCTGCAACTGTTCGCCGCTCATGCTGCTCTGGGGGACGACGCCCCAAAAGCCGTTGGGCAGCGCCTGGGCCGAGGTGGCAAAGGTCGCGAAGAAGACCAGCACTGCCAGTGCCGGCGTCCAGGCACGCAGAATCCTGCTCATGTACTCGCTCCTTTTCGACATCGGGTCAGCTCGCCTTTGGCGAGACGGAAGAGTCGCCGGCGGCGCCCTGACGGCGCTGCCGGTAGTAGTAGGCGCCGATCGAGATCGCCGCGAGCACCACGATCGCGATCAGAATCGGCACCAGCGGCGATGAGGACGATTCGCCCTGCGTCGGACTGGAGGTGTTCTGGCCGAGCTTGACTTCGTGGCCCGGACCGACCTCGCCCCCTGCACCGCCGGAACCGTTGCCCGGCTGGCTGCTTTCGGCGCTCGGCCCTTGGCTACTCTGGCCGGTGTGGGAGCCGCCGCCCGAACCGTTGCCGGAGCCGTTGCCGCCGGGGGAGTTGGAGGCGTTGGCGTTGCCGCCGTTGCCGCCGCCGCCGCCATGGTGACCGCCCCCACCGGGACTTTGTTCCTGCGGGACGGTTGGCACTTCAGGTTCGTACTGAAGTTCACTCGCTTCCCGCGCCTGAGCCAAACCCGGAGCAAAAGCCAATGCCAGCACAGCAAGCACTGACAGAAGCGAGAAAGCAGATCGGGCCGAGAAGCGGGCGCGGGGGTGCCGGGTCCGAAGCATGGCGCGCAAGACTAGAGGAATCAGCGGCGCTGATAAGTCCGCTGGCCTTGATCCTTGGCCTGGCGCTCGCCGGAGGCGGCTTCTCGCTGGGCGACCGGCACATCGCCGGTCTGGCCGTTTATCTGATTCTCGTCGCGCTGCTGGCGCTCGGTGCTGCGGCGAGGGCGACGCTCGGCCGCCCCCTCTACTGGGCGGCGGGTCTGATCGGAGGGCTGGCGCTTTTCTCGGCATTCTCGTCTCTCTGGTCTGGGTCGATGGAGCTCAGCGTGATCGAAGCCGACCGCGTTTTCGTCTACCTCGGCTTCTTCCTTGCCGCCTTTCTGGTCGCCCAAACCGACCAAAGGCGCCAACGTTTCGCTGAAGGCATCGGAATTGCGCTGATCGGGGCCGCCATGCTGGCGCTCGCCAGCCGGCTGCTCCCCCACGTCGTCCACCTCGGAGCCGGCCCCGGCAGCGGTCCCCGCACCGGCTATCCGTTCGGCTACTGGAACGCCAACGGCCTCGCCTTCGGGACCGGGGTCGCCTTCTGCCTCTGGATGAGCCGCCGCGCGGTGGCCGACTGGATGCGCTGGGTCGCGGTCGGGGCGGTGCCGGTACTGCTGCTGGCGCTCTACTTCACCTACTCGCGCGGCGGCCTGCTCGGCCTCCTGGTCGCCTGCATCTGCCTGCTCGTCCTCTCCCACGACCGGCTCTGGATGCTGGGGACGCTGGCGGTCGGCGCCGTCGGGGCCCTGCCGGCGGTGCTGGAGGTGCAGGCGAGCCGCAGCCTCGCCGACAACCACGCCGACCCCACCGCGATCGACCAGGGGGTGACGGTGCTGCTGGTCCTGGTGGCCGGGGTCGCCCTCGCGCTCCTCCTCTTCGGCCTCCTGCGCGGGATCGAGCGGCGCGGCGGCGCCTTCACCGGGCGCGCGCTCGCGCTCTCTCGCGACCGGCGCACCCTGCGCGGGATCGGGATCGCCGCGGCGGTGCTGGCGATCGGCGCTGCGATCGCCGTCGGCGGCCGCGCCTGGGACCAGTTCTCCAGCCCCGATCAGCAGTTCCCGGCCAACCCCGCCCAGCACTTCTCGCAGATCTCCGGCGCCAACCGGCACGAGTACTGGCGGGTCGCGATCGATTCCTGGGGAGAAAAGCCGATCCTCGGCCAGGGCGCCGGCACCTACCGCTTCGCCTGGGACAAGCTGCGCCACATCCAGCTGAAGGTGCTGAACGCGCACTCGCTCTACCTTCAGGCATTCCAGGAACTGGGGGTGGTCGGCGGCCTGCTGACGCTTGGCCTCGTCGGAGTGCTGCTGTGGACCGGGTTTGCCGCCTGGCGGGCCGCCAGCGGCCCGCGGCGCGAGCTGCACGCGGTCCTGCTCGGCGCCTGCCTCGCCTTTGCCGTGGGGGCGGCGATCGACTGGTTCTGGGAAATCGCCGGCATCGGCGCGATCTTCTTCCTCTCCGCCGGCGCCCTGGTGGCGGCCCGCTGCCGGCAGCTGGCGCAGACACAGGCGCAGAGCAACGGCAGCGGCAGCGGGCGAAGCGAGCGCCGCCGGTTCGGCCTCACGGTGGCCGGTCTGGCGCTGAGCTGGGTGGTCGCGCTGGCGCTGATCGGGCCGCTGCTGGTCGACCGCGAGATCGACAGCAGCAACAGCGCGGCCGCGGCCGAAAATTACCCCACCGCGATCAACCACGCCGAAAGCGCCCGCTCGATCGAGCCCTGGGCCGCGACGCCGTACCTGCAGCTGGGCCTGCTGGCCGAGGCGCAGGGGGAATACGGGTTGGGCGCCGAACGGATCGGCCAGGCAATCGATCGCGAGAAGGGCAACTGGCAGCTCTACTACCTGCGCGCTCGCATGGAGCACGAGGCCGGCGACGAAGCGGCGGCGAAGGCCGACCTCGAAGAGGCGCGGCGGCTCAACCCCGAAGAAACGTGCCTCGAAGAAGGTTTTGAAGGGTGCCGATGAGCCAGACTCCCGATACCCCGCCCAAGGCGGCGAAGCCAGCGGCGGCGGCGTCCGAGCCGCGACCGCTGCCCTTCGACGCCGAGGGGCGCGGCCCCGATGACGCGCGCCGCCGCGGCGCCCTGCTGCGGCGCCTGCTCGCGGTCGGCGACTGGGGGGCTCTGCTCGGCGTCCTCTGCCTGATCACCGCGACCAGCTCCAGCACCGACGTCGCCGACCTCTTCTGGGCGGTTCTCTTCAGCCCCGCCTGGGTGATCGTGGTCAAGCTCCAGGGCCTCTACGACAACGACCACCGCCGCATCCGCCACAGCACGCTCGACGAGCTCCCGGCCCTGGTCACCGCCAGCGTCCTCGGCACCCTGGTGCTCGACGGCCTGATGGCGCTGAGCCCGGCCGGGCCGCTCTCGCCGCTGAGCGCGATCGGGGTCGGCGTCGGCACCTTCCTCGCCAGCTTCGCCCTGCGCGGGATCATCCGCTTCCTCTGGCACCGGCTGACGGGCCTGGCGCCTGGGCTCGTGATCGGGCCGCCGCGGGCGGTCGACATGGTCGCGCGCCGCGTCTCCACCCACCCCGAGACGCGGCTGGCGCTGGTCGGCTACATCTCGCCGGAGCGGGAGGCGGTGGCGAAAGAGCTGCCGCGGCTGGGCTCCTTCGCCGACATCTCCCGGGTTGCCCGCGAGCACGCGATCGAGCGGGTGGTGGTGACCGAACAGGCGATGAGCGAGGGCGACGCCGAGCGCCTGATCGAGGAGTGCAAGGCCGAGGGCCTGGCGCTGACCTTCCTCCCGCAGCATTACGGGCTGCTCGGGCCCGGGATCGAGCTCAACCGCCTCGCCGAGCTGCCGGTGCTCGACTTCCGCTTCAGCGACCCGCCGCGCTCGACGCTGGCGATGAAGCGGGCGATGGACCTCGTCGTCTCCGCCCTGCTGCTGGTCGCGCTCTCGCCGCTGCTGGCGGGGGTGGCGATCTGGATACTGCTCGACGACGGCCGCCCGGTCTTCTTCCGCCAGCGCCGCGCCGGCAAGGAGGGGGAGCCGTTCACGATGGTCAAGTTCCGGACGATGATCGTCGACGCCGAGCAGCGGCTGCCGGAGCTGGTCGACATCGAGAGCCTCGAGCAGCCCGCCTTCAAGATCCCCGACGACCCGCGCGTCACCCGCAGCGGCCGCTGGCTGCGGCGGACCAGCATCGACGAGGTGCCGCAGCTGTGGAACGTCCTGCGGGGCCAGATGTCGCTGGTCGGACCGCGCCCGGAGGAGGAGCGCGTCGTCGCCATGTACGACGAGCGCCAGCGCGGGCGGCTGGCGGTGAAGCCGGGGATGACCGGCCCGATGCAGGTCTACGGCCGCAGCGACCTCACCTTCGAGGAGCGGCTGGCGATGGAGCGCGACTACCTCGACAACCTCTCGCTGCTGACCGACCTGGCGATCCTCCTGCGGACGCCGCGGGCGATGGTGCACGGCGAAGGCGCCTACTAGTCGTCTTCTGTTCCTTATGCCTGCATGACGACGGAAAGGAACAGGCGAATGCCCGTGCTGGAGGTGGTGATCGTCAGCCACGGCGCCGAAGCGCTGCTGCGGCGCTGCCTGCGCTCGCTCGCCGAGCACCCGCCCTCGGATGGCGAGATGCGGGTGACCGTCGTCGACAGCGGCAGCCCCGACGGCACGCCGGACATGGTCGCCGACGAGTTCCCGGCGGTGCGGCTGCTGCGGCGCGGCAACATCGGCTTCTCCGCCGCCAACAATCTCGTCCTGCGCCAGTCCCGCGCCGAGGCGGTCCTGCTGCTGAACCCCGACACCGAGGTCTACGCGGGCACGCTCGACGCGGCGCTGGCGCGGATGCGCTCCGACGAGCGGATCGGGATGGTCGGGGTGAAGCTGGTGACCGAGAGCGGCGAGCTCGACCACGCCTGCAAGCGCTCCTTCCCCACCCCGCTGAGCGCGCTCGCCCACTTCGCGGGATTCAACCGCCCCAGGGTGTGGTTGAGCTTTGGCGTGTCATCTGCGCCAAAGCTCGACCACGCGCTGGGGCAGTACCGGGCGGCGCATCTCGGCGAGGATGAGGCGGGCGAGGTCGACGCCGTCAACGGGGCCTTCATGCTCTGCCGCGGCGAGGCGGTGCGGGAGGTCGGCCTGCTCGACGAAGGCTACTGGCTCTACATGGAGGACCTCGACTGGTGCCATCGCTTCTGGGACGCGGGCTGGAAGGTCTTCTACGAGCCGGCCGGGGTGGCGCTGCACGTCAAGGGCGGCTCCAGCCCGAGGCGGCGGGCGCCGCGGCAGGAGATAGCGTTCCACCGCGGCATGGGCCGCTTCTACCGCCGCTTCGACGCCCCCGGGCACAAGCCGCTCCTGAACGCGGCGGTGTACGCGGGGATCGGCGCCAAACTGGCGACGAGCCTGGCGCTGACCGCCCTCGCGGGCCGCCGGCGCGGATGAGAAAGCTCCTCGCGGTCGCGCCGCCGTTCCCGGCGGCGGCCCTGGGAGGTGCGGCGGCGGCGCTCCTCGCCTGGCACATCGGCATGAACGCGGCCGGGATCGGGCTCGACGCGAGCTGGAACGCCGGCCTGACGATGGCGGTCCACCAGGGGCTGCAGTTCGGGCGCGAGATCGTCTTCTCCTACGGACCGCTCGGGTTCCTGCAGAGCCCGTTCGTCTACTACAGCGGCCTCGGGCTCGTCGCCTTCCTCTTCACCGCTGCGCTCTACGTCTGCTTCTGCATCGCCCTGGTGCGGGCGCTGGCGCGGGTGCTGCCGCTGGCGGTGGCCGCGCTCCTCGGCTTCCTCGTCGTCGGCGCCCTGCCGCTGATCGAGCAGCCGCCGCTGCTGGCGGTCCTGGCGGCGATGGCGATGCTGGAGCGGGAGCGCTCGCAGCGGGCGGCCAACGCCTTCCTCCTCGCCGGGGCCAGCTACGCCGCGGTCGAGGCGCTGGTCAAGCTCTCGACCGGGCCGATCATCGCCGCCGTCTTCCTCGTCGCGCTGATCGGGATGCGGGCCGGCCGCCTGCGCATCGCCGCCTTCCTCGTCCTGCTGGCGGCCGAGATCGTCGTCCTCTGGCTGCTCTGCGGCCAGAGCCTCGGCGCGATTCCCGACTTCCTCGCCAACACCAAGCAGATCGTCTCCGGCTACAGCAGCGCGATGGTCTCCGAAAGCGACGTCGCCCAGTGGAAGGTGATCGTCGCCTCGGCCGCCGCGGCGCTGACCACGGTGGCGCTGGTGGTGGCCTGCTGGTTCGGCAGCTTCCGCGACCGCCGCGCCCGGATCGCCGGCGCGGTGCTGAGCGGCCTCGTCGCCTTCACGATCTTCAAGGAGGGCGTCGTGCGCACCGACGCCGGCCACCTCAGCCTCTTCTTCTCCAGCGCGGCGGTGATCTGGATCGCGATCCCCTGGAGCCGGCGCCTCTGGCCGGTGCTGGTCGGCGGCGCGCTGGCGATCGCCCTCGCCGGGGCACCGGTGCGCCCGGAAGCGGTGACCGCCCACCTGCACGTCGTCGAAAACGTCCGCGACGCCTGGGAACAGGCGCGGAACGTCCTCTCGCCCGCCCGCCGGCAGGTGCTGGTCGAAGCCGGCCGCTCGGGCCTGCAGGCGACCTACGACCTCGACCCGCAGGCGCAGGCGGCACTGCAGGGTCACTCGGTCTCGATCGAACCCTGGGAGGCCGGCGCCGCCTGGGCCTACGGATACGAATGGGACCCGCTGCCGGTGTTCCAGAACTACTCCGCTTACACGGCGAAGCTCGACCGGCTGAACGCCGAAGCGGTTGAAAGCCCCGACGGGCCGGAACGGATCCTCCGCGAGAACCCGCTCGCGGTCTTCCCCGAGTTCCCGACCGAGGACGTCGACGATCGCTTCCCCAGCTGGGACCCGCCGCAGCAGGCGCGGGCGGTGCTCTGCAACTTCATGCCGCTGCACGAGGACGAACGCTGGCAGGTGCTGGGCCGGGTCCCGGACCGCTGCGGCCGGCCGCGGCCAGCGGGCTCGGCGGAGGCGGACGAAGGCGAAGCGGTGCGGGTGCCGGCGCCGCACCGGGGCGAAGCGATCTTCGTCCGCATCCGCGGCGCCGGGGTCGGCGGCGCGGAGAAACTCGCCGCCGCCTTCTTCCACGCCCGGGTGCGGCGACTCACGGTCAACGGCGGCCACAGCTACCGGCTGATCCCCGAAACCGCCGGCGACGGGCTGCTCCTGCGCGGCATCGGCGCGTTCGCGGCCCCCGGTCCCTTCTCCCCCTTCCCGCAGGCGAAGACGATCTCGGTCAGCGGCGCCGGCGACGGCCTGCGCTTCGAGTTCTTTCGCTTGCAGGTGCAGGAATCGAAACATTCCGCGCCTTCCCACTCGCTACCGTTCCCTGCTCCGTGAAGCGTCTGCTCGCCGCCGCCCTGCTCTGCACCTGCCTGCTCGTCGCCCTCGTCGCGGGCGCCTCGACCGGTGCCGCGAAGCCGCGCATCCCGGCCCCGAAGGGGTTCTTCGGGATCGACCCGCAGGGGACGCTGACCGACGAAGACGCGCTCTACATGAAGGCCGGGGGGATCGAAACCGTGCGCTGGCCGCTGGCCTGGAACGGGGTGCAGCCGACCGAAGGAGGCCCCTACAACTGGGCCGCCTTCGACCCGGTGGTCGAAGTCGCCGCCCGCTACGGGCTGAAGGTGCTGCCGTTCGTCTACGGCACCCCCGCCTGGATCTCCCGCAAGTACACGACGCTTCCGGTGAACAGCTGGCGCGCCAAAGCCGCCTGGTCGAAGTTCCTCGAAGCCTGCGTCCAGCGCTACGGGCCGGGCGGCGAATTCTGGAAGCTGCACGCGCCGGGGACGGTGCTGCCTCCGGGATCGCCGCCGCTGAGCGTGATCAACCGTCCGCTGCCGATCCGCAACTGGCAGATCTGGAACGAGGCCAACTTCTTCTACTTCGCCTATCCGGCCTCGCCGCAGCGCTACGTGAAGCTGCTGAAGATCTCCAGCCCGGCGATCAAACGGGTCGACCCCGGGGCGGACGTGATCCTCTCCGGCCTGTTCGGCGAACCGACCGCCCACGGCGCCAGGGGGATGCCGGCGGCGCAGTTCCTCGAAGCGATCTACCGGGCGCCGGGGATCAAGCGCTACTTCGACGGCATCGCCCTGCACCCGTATGCGGCGTTCGCGTCGAACCTGGAAGAAATGACCGAAGCGCTGCACGAAGTCACGGTCGAAAACCATGACCGGGTGCCGCTGTACGTGACCGAGATGGGCTGGGGCTCGCAGAACGACTTCCAGCAGGACGCCTTCGAGCAGGGCATCCGCGGCCAGGTCAAGCAGCTGCGGGCCGCCTACGGCTACCTGCTCGAAAACCGCAACCGGCTCGACCTCAAGCAGGTCTACTGGTTCTCCTGGAAGGACCAGAAAGAATCGTGTGCCTTCTGCGACTCGGTCGGCCTCTTCCGCGAAGGCGAACGCTTCCACCCGAAGCCCGCCTGGCACGCCTTCGTCGCCCTCACCGGCGGCCGCGCCCGCCCCTAGTGTCGCCCGCCGCAGGCCAAGTCAGAACGGCAGCGAGTCAGCGACCTCGCTGAGCTTCGGCGCCTGCTTGTCGCGCTCGGAGAGCAGGGGATCGCTCAGCTGCCAGTCGACGCCCACCTCGGGGTCGTCCCAGGCGATCCCGGCCTCGGTGGCCGGGTCGTAGTAGCTGGAGACCTGGTAGGCGACGTCGGCTTCGCCGGAGAGGACGGCGAAGCCGTGGCCGCAGCCGACCGGGACGAAGAGCTGGCGGTGCCTGACGTCGTCGAGCCGGTGCGCCTCCCACTGCCCATAGGTCGGCGAGCCGCGGCGCAGGTCGACGGCGACGTCGAGGATCTCGCCGCGGGCGCAGCGGACCAGCTTGGCCTGCCCGGGCTCGGTCTGGAAGTGGATGCCGCGCAGCGTGCCCCGGCGCGAGCGCGAGTGGTTGTGCTGGACGAAGTCGACCTCGACGCCGAGCTCGCGCCAGGCGTCGCGGCTGTAGGACTCGAGCATGAAGCCGCGCTCGTCGCCGTGGACGACCGGCTCGATCAGGACGACCCCGTCGAGCTTCGTCTCCAGCCGCTGCGCCACTAGCCGAGCGCCTTCCCGTACTGCTTTTCGTAGTAGGCGCGGTACTCGCCGGAGCGGATCGGGCGCCACCAGTCCTCGTTGTCCCGGTACCACTGCACGGTGCGCTCGAGGCCCTCGCCGAAGTGGACCTGCGCCTCCCAGCCGAGCTCCTCCTTCAGCTTCGCCGAGGAGAGCGAGTAGCGGCGGTCATGGCCGGGCCGGTCCTTGACGTATTCGATCAGCGACTCGTCCCCCCCGGTCAGCTCGATCACCCGCTTGACGACCTCGATGTTCTCGCACTCCTCGGGGCCGCCGACGTTGTAGGCCTCGCCGGCCCTGCCCTTGGTGAGGACGGTGTGGATCCCGGCGCAGAAGTCCTCGACGAAGAGCCAGTTGCGGACCTGGCGGCCGTCGCCGTAGACCGGCAGCGAGTCGCCGTGCAGCGCGTTCAGCACCATCAGCGGCACCAGCTTCTCGGGATATTGGCGGGGACCGTAGTTGTTGGAGCCGCGGACGATCGAGGCGTCGATGCCGTAGGTGTGCCAGTGGGCGGAGACGAGCAGGTCGCCGGCCGCCTTGGTCGCCGAGTAGGGCGAGGAGGGGTCGAGCGGCGAGGTCTCGGTGAAGGAGCCGGACTCGATCGAGCCGTAGACCTCGTCGGTGGAGACCTGCAGGTAGCGCTCGATCCCCAGCTCGCGGGCGGCGTCGAGCAGCGTGCCGGTGCCGACGACGTGGGTGCGGGCGAACGCTTCCTGGTCGTCGATCGAGCGGTCGACGTGGGACTCGGCGGCGAAGTTGACGATCGCGTCGGCGCCCTGCATCGCTTCGCGCACCACCGAGGGGTCCTCGATCGCCCCCTCGATCAGCTGCGTGCCCTCGGGCAGGTTCTCGCGGCGCCCCGCGTAGGTGAGCTTGTCGAGGACGACGACGTCGTGCTCGTCGCCGACCAGCCGCACGTAGGTGGAGCCGATGAAACCTGCCGCTCCGGTGACCAAAAGCCTCATTGGGTTGCTGCCTCCGCTTGTCGTTGGGCGAGATAGCCTGCCAGCCCGTCCTGCCAGCCGGGCAGCCGGATCGCGTGCTCGCGCTGGCTGACCAGGGCCGAGAAGGCGGGCCGCGGCGCCGCGGCGCCGAATTCCTCAGTCGTGATCGAGAGCACCCGGCACTCGACCTTGGCCTGCTCGAAGATCTCGCGGGCGAATTCGTACCAGGAGCAGTGGCCCGCCGCCGCCATGTGGTGGATCCCGTACTCGATCCCCTCGATCAGGCGGACGATGCCGTAGGCGAGGTGCCAGGTGTAGGTCGGCGAGGTGACCTGGTCGCGCACCACCGTCACCTCGTTCTGGACCTCGGCCAGGCGCAGCATCGTGTCGACGAAGTTGCGGCCGCCGAGCCCGTAGAGGCCAGCCGAGCGGACGATGAAGTGCTGCCTGTTGGCAGCGGCAACCGCCTCCTCCCCGGCCAGCTTGGTGCGCGCGTAGGCAGACTGCGGTGCAGGCTGGTCGCTCTCGACGTAGGGCGCGCCTTTGGTCCCGTCGAAGACGTAGTCGGTCGAGACGTGGAGGATGCGGGCTTCGATCTCCGCCGCCGCGGCGGCGACGTTGCCGGCGCCCCTGCCGTTGATCGCGAAGGCCTGCTCCTCGGCCTCCTCGGCGCCGTCGACGTCGGTCCAGGCGGCGCAGTTGATGACGACGTCGGGCCGCTCGAGGTCGAACCGGCGCGAGACCACCTCGGGCCTGGTCACGTCGAGCTCGGCGCGCCCGTAGCCGACCACGTCGTGGCCCGCGTTGCCGGCGGCGAGCAGGACGTCGCGGCCCAGCATCCCGGCCGCCCCGGTTACGAGCAGCTTCATCTGGCGGCAGCGAGGGTCGGCACGGCCAGCAGGCTAACTATCCAGCCGCCCCGACGCCGGCGGTGGGCGCCGATCGGGCTCTCGTCGGCCTCGGCCCGGCCGCACCGATGGTCACTTGAGCACAGAGAGCTGTGCCCAACTGACCGACGAAGGGGCGTGGGCGGCCGCGAGCGGCTCGCCGTGGAATCACGCGTCGAGAGCATCGCGGCCCTGCGCGCTCTCTAGACCAGTTTGATCTCGGCGCGGTCGCCGACCAGCATCCGCAGGGTCTTCGGCATTCCCTCGCTGCGGGTCAGCTTCACTTCCTTGCCGAGCAGGCTCGCCTCCATCCGCGTGCCGAGGTCCTCGACGACCGAGCCGGCGAGGATGATCGAGTTCTCGACTTCGGAGCGGCGGACGTGGACGCCGTCGCCGATCGAGGTGTAGGGGCCGATGTAGGCGTCCTCGACGTGGGCGCCCGGGCCGATCACGGCCGGGCCGCGGACGACCGAGCGCTCGAGCTTCGCGCCCTCGCCGAGGACCAGCCGGCCCTCGACCTTCGACTCCGCGTCGACCTCGCCCTCCAGCGAGGTGACCAGCTCCTCCAGGACCAGGCGGTTGGCCTCGAGCATGTCGGCGAGCTGGCCGGTGTCCTTCCACCAGCCGCGCACGACCTCGGAGCGGACGGTGCGGCCGTCGTCGATCAGCTTGTCGATCGCCTCGGTGATCTCGAGCTCGCCGCGCCAGGACGGCTGCAGCGTCTTGGCCGCGTCGAAGATCAGGTTGCTGAAGAGGTAGACGCCGACCAGGGCCAGGTTCGAGGGTGGGTCTTTGGGCTTCTCGATCAGCCGCACGATCTTCTCGCCGTCGAGCTCGGCGACGCCGTAGGACTGCGGGTCGTCGACGGGGGTCAGCAGGATCAGCGCGTCGGGCTCGTGCTCGCTGAAGGTCGTGACCAGGCCGCGGAGGCCGTCGCGCAGGAGGTTGTCGCCGAGGTACATGACGAAGGGCGAGCCGCCGATGAAGTCCTCGGCGGTGAGGACGGCGTGGGCGAGCCCGGCCGGCTCGTCCTGGACGATGTAGGTGATCTCGGCGCCGAACTGCGAGCCGTCGCCGGCGGCCGCTTTGATCTCCTCCCCGGTCTCAGGCGCGATGATGATCCCGATCTCCTTCACGCCGGCGTCGACCAGGGCCTCGATCCCGTAGAAGAGCACGGGCTTGTTGGCCACCGGCACCAGCTGCTTGGCGGAGGTGTGGGTGATCGGGCGCAGGCGCGTTCCGGCGCCACCGGAGAGGATCAGTCCCTTCAAGGGCTCCATGCGAGGCTGCAACCCTACCGAGCGCAAGGAAGATCAGTGAAGCCAGCGCGGTGAAACCAGCGATCTACATCCCCAACTACAACGGCGCCGCCCGCCTGGCGGGGGTCCTGCGCGGGCTCGGCGAGCAGACGCGACCGGCCGAGATGGTCCTGGTCGACAACGGCTCCGGCGACGACTCGGTCGCGCTTGCCCGGCGCGAGCTGCCGGGGGTGCGGGTGGTCGAGCTGGGCGAGAACCTCGGCTTCGGGCGGGCGATCAACCGGGCGGTGGCGGCGGTGGCGGGCGATCCGGTGATCCTGCTCAACAACGACGCCGTGCCCGAGCCGCGCTTCGTCGAGGCGCTGCTCGACGGGCTCGGCGAGGGGGTCGACGCGGTCGCCGGCGTGCTGCTGCAGGAACGCGCGCCGGAGCTGGTCGACTCCGCCGGCGTCGTCGCCGACGCGACCCTGATGGGGTTCGACTACCTCCACGGCGAACGGGCCGAGGTCGCCGCGTCCGCCCCCGCGCCGCTGGGACCGACCGGCGGCGCCGCGCTCTACCGCCGCGCCGCTTTCGAGGCGGTCGGCGGCTTCGACGAGCGCATCTTCCTCTACTACGAGGACCTCGACCTGGCGCTGCGAATGGCCGCCCGCGGCAGCCGCTGCGGGCTGGCGCCGGCGGCCCGGGCGCTGCACGCCTACTCGGCCAGCCTAGGCGCCGCCAGCGCCCGCAAGTACGAGTGGACCGGCTGGAGCCGCGGCTACATGCTGCGCCGCTACGGGGTGATGCGGGACCCGCGCCTGGCCCTGCGGGCGCTCGCCTGCGAGGGCGCCCTCTGCGCCGGACAGCTGCTGAAGGACCGCACCGCCGGCGGCCTGCGCGGCCGCCTGCGCGGCTGGCGCGAGGGCGGCGGGCCCGAGCCGCGGGACCTCGACGGGGCGCCGCTGCTCGACCTCAGCGCCCGCGAGGCGCTGGCCCTGCGGCGCAAGCGGCGCGGCTGAGGCCGCTCAGCGCCGATACCCCTGCGCTGCCATCTCCTTCACCCTCCGGGCGGCCTTGGCGTAGGCGATCATCCTTTCGCGCCGCCCGATCGCCAGGATCACACCCTTGGCAGGAGCCCGATCGACCGGCTCGTTGCGATAGACGAGCCGGTAGCGGGGCTTTCCCCGCCAGCCCTGTCGATCGAAGCGGATCTTGCGGCAGCCCTGGAGGACGCGAGGCGGCTTGTCCCCCATCAGCTCGCCAAGGTGGGGATCGCGATGGAGCTCGACGACGATCCGCGCTATCTGAAGCCGGAGATCCTCACCGAGCTGGTTGGCATCCGCCGTCGCTTCGACCAGTGCCTCGACCTGGAACTCAGCGTCGGGGGAGCCGCCCAACGAACTCCCCCATCCCGATCTCCTTCAGGAACTCTCCGGCACCGATGCGAGGACCCTCCCCCTCCGTCAGACGCTCCTGCAGGAACAGCGCAATCCCCGCGTTCTCCAGCTCCTCTTCCAATTCTTCGATCCTGTTCTTTGCGGCGAGCAGGTCGATGGTTGGAACGAGGGACGCGGATCCCGAGTTGCCTCGGGTTTCGATACGCACGGCGTTGCGCTCCGGGTCCGCAGCGGGTTTGCGCTTGGATGAAGCGTTCTTGACGAGCTCGGGAAGGGTGCGCCTGGCCTCACTCGTTCCCAGTGCGGTGCGGTCGACGGCCATGCGCTGATGGTACCGCTAGTTGTACAAGTCATGGTCTGTTCCCAGCCATCTGCGGGCTCGCTCCAGGCTTCCCTCCCGCGACAAGCGGCGGCGGTCGCGCAGCATCGCCGGCAGCAGGCGCAGGCCTTCGAGCTTGCCGCGCAGCGTCGCCCGCAGGCGCCGCTGCCGGGCGGCGCGGAGGAGGGAGCCGGCCTCGACCGCGAGGATGCGGGGCAGCGCCCGCGGGGGCATGAACTTCGTCCAGGTCGCGATCCGGTTGCGGGCGACGAGGCGGGCGTTCCAGGCACCCGGGCGCGGTGCCTCGGCCTGCCAGGAGGCGTTGCCGAGATGCCAGACGATGGCCTCCGGCACGTACTCGAAGCGCCAGCCGGCGATCCGCGCCCGCACGTTGAGGTCGACGTCCTCGTAGAAGGAGAAGTAGCGCTCGTCGTAGCCGCCGAGCTCGTCGAACAGCTCCCGCCGCAGCAGGCAGGCGGCGCCGCAGACGCCGAAGACCTCGCGCCGCCGCCGGTAGAGCGGCGACTGCTCCTCACCGGCCCCGAGCTCGACGGCGCGGCCATCCCGCGTCAGCGCCTGGCCGGCGCTGTAGAGGCGGGCGCCCTCGGGGTCGCGCGCGCCCTCCCCCCCGAGCTGGAGGATCCGCGGCTGCACCCCGCCGAGCTCGGGGCCGGCGGCAAGCGCCGCCGCCAGCGTCCGCACGGCGCCCGGCTCGAGCACGGTGTCGGCGTTGAGGGCGAGGATGAACCTGGCCCGCACCTGCGCCGCGCCGAGGTTCATCGCCCGGGCGAAGCCGAGGTTCCGCGGCAGCGCCAGGTGCGCCACCCCCTCCCGCTCGAGCAGCTCGACCGTGCCGTCGCCGGAGCCGTTGTCGACCACCAGGGTCTCCAGCTCGACCCCCTGCTCCGCCAGCGAGCGCAGGCAGCTCGGCAGCAGCTCGGCCGAGTTCCAGCTGGGGATCAAAACCGCCACCTCGGGCTCGTCGATCACCGCTGAAGCGTAGGCTCTGGCGGCTGTGCCGGTGGACAACGCCATTCATCCAGAGGCTTCTTCGGCAAGCCGCTCGCCCGCCGTCGAGGGAGCCCCCCTGGCGATCCAGGTCGAGGACGTCCACAAGGCGTTCATGATCCCGACCCACCGCGTGGATTCGCTCAAAGAGCGCGTGGTGAGGCCCTTCTCGGCGCCCGACTACCGGGAACTGCGCGCGCTCGACGGGGTCTCCTTCGAAGTCCACCAGGGCGAGTTCTTCGGGATCGTCGGCCGCAACGGCTCCGGCAAGAGCACGCTGCTGAAGCTGCTGGCGAGCATCTACCGGGCGGATGCGGGGACGATCCGGATGGCCGGCCGCCTCGCCCCCTTCATCGAGCTCGGGGTCGGCTTCAACCAGGACCTGACGGCGCGCGAAAACATCGTCCTCAACGGCGTGATGATGGGACTGAGCCCGCGGGAGATGCGGCGGCGCACCGGGGCGATCATCGAGTTCGCCGAGCTCGAGGACTTCGTCGACCTGAAGCTGAAGAACTACTCGTCGGGCATGCTCGTGCGCTTGGCCTTCTCGGTGATGATGGAGGCCGACGCCGACGTGCTGCTGATCGACGAGGTGCTGGCGGTCGGCGACGCCGCCTTCCAGCAGAAGTGCGCCGACGCCTTCCGCGAGATGAAAGCGCAGGGGAAGACGATCGTCCTCGTCACCCACGAGATGGCGACGGTCGAGGCCTACTGCCACCGGGCGATGCTGATCAGCGAGGGCCGGATCCAGACGATCGGCGACCCGGGCGAGGTGGGCCGCGACTACCTGCGGCTCAACTTCGAACGCGAAGGCAGCGCCGAAGCGGTGCTGCACGAGCAGACCGACGACGTGCGGATCGTCAGCCTCGCCCTCCAAGACGCGGCGGGCACGGCGATCTCGACCATCGAGCACGGGAGCGACATCCGCCTGCGCCTCGAGCTGGAAGCGCTGCGCGACCTGCCCGGCATCGACGTCGGCTTCCTGGTCGCCAACGCCGACCGCGTCGACGTCCTCAACTTCGGGATCCCCGTCGGCGAGAAGCAGCGGGCCCGCAGCGTCGCCGCCGGCGAGCGGGTGAGCGTCGAGGCGCGGGTCGAGAACCACCTCGCGGGCGGCCGTTACTTCGTCCACTGCGGCATCTACCGCGCCTTCGAAGGCGGCATCGCCCTCTACCAGGAGGACGCCCTCGATTTCCTCGTCTTCGGCGGGCCGGAGACGAGGGGCCTCGTCGTGCCGGAGGTCGAGATCGAATCCTCGATCGGGGAGGGATCGGCGTGAGCGCCGAGGCCGATCGCACCCTGATGCCGCTGCGCGAGGTCCGCGGCCCTTCGGCCCTGGGCGGCGGCGCTCGCCGCTTCTTCGACCTGCTCTGGCTGATGTCGGTGACCGAGTTCAAGCGCGTCTACTTCGGCACCGTCCTCGGCTACCTCTGGTCGCTGATCCGGCCGCTGATGCTGTTCGGGGTGCTGCTCTTCGTCTTCACCCAGGTTTTCCGGATCGGCAGCGACACGGTCGAGCATTATCCGGTTTACCTCCTGCTCGGAATCGTCCTCTTCACCTTCTTCCAGGAAGCGACGACCGACTCGGTCACCTCGGTCGTCACCCAGGAGGGCGTGGTCCGCAAGACCCAGTTCCCCCGCCTCGTCATCCCGCTCTCGACCGTCCTCACCGGCGCCTTCAACCTCGGCCTCAACCTCGTCATCGTCTTCATCTTCGCGCTCGCCTACGGCGTCGACCCGGCCTGGTCGTGGCTGCTCTTCCCGGTCGCGGCCGTCTTCCTCTTCGCCCTCACCGCGGCGGTGAGCATGGCGCTCTCGGTGCTCTACGTCCGCTTCCGCGACGTCGCGATCATCTGGGTCGTCGTCGCCCAGGTCCTCTTCTACGCCACCCCGATCCTCTATCCGGTCAACTTCAAGCTGCAAGAAACCCACTCGACGACCTACGAACGCCTGCTGATGATCAACCCCCTGACGGTGATCTTCCAGCAGGTTCGAGTCTGGGTCCTGCACGAACCCCAGGCGCCGAGCATCGTCAACGCCGCCGGCGGCTGGACCGGCCTGATCCCCGCGTTCGCGATCTTCGTCGCCGTCTGCGTCTTCGGGGTCTGGAGCTTCAAGCGCGAAGCCCCAAAGATCGCCGAGCAGCTGTGAGGTGCCGGCCTACCAGTCGTCTCTGAGGTTCACCGGGCCGAAAGGTTCCATCGCCTTGGCGTCACGCAGGCATTGCGCCTGGTTCCGGGGGCGGTAAACAGTGGAGGCGCGGAGGTCGACCAGAATCGCTTTCCCGTATTCGGTTTCGCTGTTGGCCGCGTCGGGGGTCGACACCACCTTGGGGCCGCAGATCTCCTCTTCTCCGAGCAACGGGAAGGCGCGCATTTCTTCGCTGTCGTAGCTGACCTTGAACGCCCCCAGCTCGTCGTTGTTGCCGCCGCCACCGAAGATCGGCAGGCTCGGTGAGGAGTAGCCGGCATACGGGGAGGTGAAGATCGTCGCGTCGGGGGGCGGCGAGGGCACGAGCCGGTGGGTTCCTTCGAGAATCGTCGCCTGCACTTCCGCCGCCCGCGTCCACCGGCGTTCGTCCTGGACGATCCGGACGGTGTAGGAGACGAAGAGGCCGCCGATGAGAACGACGGTGACTCCGCCGCGCAGCTGCGTTCGGGTGCGATCGGAGATCTTCGGAATCGCCGCGGTGAGGATCGCTGCGATCGTCGCGAAGACGAACACGATCAGGAGGCAGATGCTCAGTGCGGCGAAGCAGTTGGTGCGGTTCTGGACGCCCGCCGCGTAGAGCGGGTAGCGATCGGCCGCGGGGTAGATCATCGCGTAACCCACGCCGATGCCCGCGACCGCCAGCAACAGCGGCGCCCACCAGCGGCTGACCGCTTCCCTCCGCGGCGTCGCCGCGACCAGCCACCGCATCGCGGCGGCCAGCGCAATCACACCTACGACCAGCGCAAACACGGGCCAGGGGGAGAACGTGCGCAGCGGCACGAACGAGTAACCGACCACGTGAATGGCCCCGTCGGCGATCAGCCGGACGTTCGTCAGCAATTGCGATCCGTGCGCGGCGCCGCCGTTGTAGTTGCGGGTGAGGAAATAGAGCACCAGGAGGGTTGGGATCGCGTCCATCAGCCAGCGCCAGACCACCCCGCCCCTGCCGCCGGCCCAGCGGTAGAGCAGGAAGGAGAGGAGGACCGCGATGGCGACGATTTCGTAGCCGGCGACCGCGGCGACGGCGATTGCCGAGGCGGCCGCCTGTGCCAGCACTGCCCCCAGGGTGGGAGCAGGGCCCCACCGGCGGCGCGCCCGGATCGCGATCACGGCCGCGACCAGGTACATGCCCATGAAGAGGTTGATCTGGCTGCCGGTGACCCAGAATCGGGTCGAGTCGGACGAGGGGAAGACCAGCAGCAGGGCGGCAGCGGGCAGCGCCCAGTACCAGGTCAGGCCCAGGGTCCGAAGGAACGCGTAGAAGGCGATCGAGAAGAACGCGGTCAAGCACACCGCGAGGATCAGATGGGGGACAAAGTGAACCCCCATCACCGCATAGGTAAGCGTGACCCATATGCCTGACACTGGCCGGCTCGGGGTCTGGTAGTTGTCATATGCCGCCCAGAAGCCCGAGCCCGGATGGAAGTAGTAGTGGTCGGCGTTGACCCAGTCGTCGGCCACGAAGCCGCCGTGGAACGCGTACCAGCCGTAGACGATGAATGAGAGAGCCGTGAAGAGGACGATGGCGACGCCCATCTCCCGCCACGGCGACAGCCCAGCGCGCTCGCTCGAAGCCGGTTCGCCCGGAGCCGATGAGGAAGTTGCGCGGGGAGGCGTCGACAGCTGAGTCATCGTGATGGAAGGCAGCGCCCGGCAGGTCCGGAGCCCGAGCGGGGAGAGCGGATGACGGTACCACGGGGGGACCCCGCAACCTCCGTCAGATTGGTCAGGGCGACCATGGCCCCGGCGAATCGATAGGTAACCTCTCCCCGGTGCAGGGATCGAAGATCCTCGTCATCGGCTGCGGATTTATCGGCAGCAACATCGTCGAAGAGCTGGCCGACCTCTCCCATCGCCCCCGCGTCCTGACGCGGTCGCAGCCGCCTGCCTCGGTGGCCAGGCTGGTCAGGAACGAGGACCTGCTGCTGGGCGACGCGCAGGATCGGGAGCTGCTCGAGCGGGGGCTGGAGGGGGCCGAGCACGTGATCTTCAGCGCCGGGGGGCTGCTGCCCGCGGCCTCCGAGAAGAACCCGGAGCTGGATGCGGAGCTGACGCTCGGGCCGGTCCGGGCCGCGCTCGACGCCCTGCGCTCGCGCCCCGGCGTCTCGCTCACCTACCTCTCCTCGGGCGGGACGGTGTACGGGGAGCCGGACAGGGTCCCGGTCTCCGAGGACGCGCCGACCGTGCCGATCGGCGCCTACGGCCGGGTCCACCTCGCTTGCGAGCGGGCCGTTCTCGAACACGGCCGGGAGCAGGGATCTCCCGTCCGGGTCCTGCGCTGCTCGAGCGTCTACGGCCCCCACCAGTACCCCGACCGGGGACAGGGCGCCCTCGTCACCTTTCTCAAGCGGATCGAGACGGGCGAGCCGGTGGACATCTTCGGCGGCGGCGAGTCGATCCGCGACTACGTCTACGCCGGTGACGTCGCCAAAGCGGTGGCCCGCCTGCTGGAGACGAGCGAGGGAGAGGCCATCTTGAACCTCGGCTCCGGCGAGGGCACGCGCCTGATCGATCTCCTGCGGATGGCGGAGCGGGAGGCGGGCCGCGAGGCCCAGGTCGTCCAGCACCCGCCGCGCGCCTTCGAAGTGGGGCGGATCGTCCTCGACGTCGGCCGGCTGCAGAGCCTGATCGACTTCGAGCCGATCCCCCTCGGGCAAGGGGTGTCACGCACCCGTCGTTGGCTCAGCTCGCAAGCACCCGCACGAGTGTGAACCCCCTCGCCGAACGCCTGAACGGGCTGCGCTGGCGCCTGCGCGCCAGCCGGCGCCTCTGGAGCAAGGACGCGGAGCCGGCCGACACCTTCCTCGCACCCGAGTCGCAGCTGGGGAAGATGCTCGGGAGGATCGACGTGCCGGGGCCCGGGGCCGAGGTGGTCGGACCAGTGTTCATCGTGCGCGGCTGGGCCCTGTTCCCGGACAGCCCGACGGCGACGGTGGAGATCCGCCTCGACGGCCGGCCGGTAGGGAACGCCCGCGTTGCCTACCCGCGCCCGGACGTGGCCGAGCTCCTCGAGGTGCCGGAAGCGATCAGCTCGGGTTTCGAGTTGGCGATCGAAAGGGCGACGACGGAGCTGCCGGAAGGCAGGGCCACCGTCGAGGTGATCCCGAAGAGCGTCTCGGGGGAGCAGCAGGTGCTGGGGCCGGTCGAGGTGACGATCGGGGATCCGCGCGGCGAGACCCTCCCGCCCGCCGCAGCCGACCCGATGCCGGAGCCGCCGCTGCCGACGCCGATGGCGGCGTCAAGCGACGGTCCGAACGTCCTCGTCGTCACCCATCAGCTCAACCTGGGGGGAGCCCAGCTCTACCTGATGGACCTCCTGCGGGGGATGAGGCACGCCTCGGACGCAAGCTTCACGGTGATCAGCGCCCTCGACGGAACCCTCCGCCACGATCTCGAAGCGATGGGGATCCCGGTGCACGTCTTCGGCGCCCTCGACCACGAGCCCAGCTGCCGCGTCGGCCGGCTCGAGGAGATGGCGAGCTGGGCGCGGGATCGTCGCTTCGATGTCGCTCTGGTCAACACGGCGACCGTGTTCACGGTCCCGGGGGCGGAGCTTGCCGGGCTGCTCGGGATCCCCTACGTGTGGGCAATCCACGAGAGCTTCCACCCGAGCGTCCTCTGGTCGGTCCTCCCAAAGCCGCTGCGCGAGCGCGCCGAAGCGGCCATCGCCGGCGCCGAGGCGCTGGTCTTCGAGACCGAGGCGACTCGGCGCCTCTATGAAGACGGGGCCGGCGGCGCCCGCTGCCTCACCCTGCCCTACGGGCTCGACATGGAGCCGCTCGACGCCTGGCGTCGATCCTTCGACATGCGCCGCGAGCGCGGGGAGGCGGGGATTCCGCAGGACGCCGAGCTCGTCGTCTGCATCGGCACGATCGAGCCCCGCAAGGCGCAGAACACCCTCGCGCAGGCGTTCGACCTGATCGCCGCGAAGCACCCGCGCGCCCACCTCGCCTTCGTCGGCGGCCGCAAGGACCTCGAGTGCGAAGCGCTGGAAGCGCTGATCGCAAAGGCCCGCCATGGCAGCCGCATGCACCTGATTCCGATCACGCCGGACGTCCACGCCTGGTACGGAATGGCGGACATCCTCGTCTGCGCTTCTGACGTGGAGTCGATGCCGAGGACGGTGCTGGAGGCGATGGCGTGGGAAACGCCCGTCCTCGCGACCCGCGTCTTCGGCCTTCCGGAGGTGATCGTCGAGGGCGAGAACGGGTGGCTGTGCGAGCCGCGCGACCTCGGCGCGCTGGCGCAGGGCCTCGAGCGCGCCCTCAGCTCCTCACCGGAGGAGCGGCGGCGGATGGGGCGGCACTCGCGCGAGCTGGTCGAGGAGCGGCACTCGCTGCCGCGGTACGGGCAGGAGGTCTTCGGCCTCCTGCAGGAAGCGATCGAGAAGAAGGGAACCGACTCCCATGGCAGATGAGACCCGAACCGAGACCGTCTCCCCCCCCGAGCCGGCGCCCGCCGACGCCGGGACGGCCACCTCGCACCGCCGGCGCCTCCCCGCCTGGCTGCAGGGCGAGCGGGGTCGCTGGCTGCTGATCATCGCCGTCGCCTGCCTCCTCCTTGCCGCCATGGACGCCTGGTGGGTGGTCGCGCACCGGCACGGCTACCCGCTCGACGTCGACGAGTCGGGCTACACGACGATCGGGCTGAATGACTACTTCGGGCTCAAGAACGGCGGGCTGAACGGCTGGTGGGAAGCGTTCCAGAACCAGACCCCCAACGCGCCTCTGCTGCCGGCCGTCACCTCGATCGCCCTGCTGCTCAATCCCGGCATCCTCGCCGGCTTCATCGTCCTAATCGGGTTCGTCGTCCTCCTCGTCTTCGCCTCCTACGGCATCGGCGAGCAGCTCGCGGGCCCGCGGCTCGGAGCGCTCGTGGCGCTTGCCGTCGGCACCTGCGCCGGGGCCTTCACCTTCACCCGCGAGTACATCTTCGCCCTTCCCACCGCCGCCTTCCTCGCCTGCGCCGTGTTCGCCCTGCTGCGCAGCGACGGCCTGCGCTCACGCGGGTGGTCGGTCGCCTGCGGCGCCTGCATCGGCCTGATGCTGCTGTCGCGGACGATGGCGGTCGCGTTCGTGCCCGCGATCCTGCTGGCGGCGGTTCTGGTCGGCCTGGTGCGGGGAGGCGGCGACCTGAAGAACCGCACGATCAACCTCGTTCTCCTCGCCCTCGCCGGGGCGGCGGTCGCCGCCATCTGGTACTGGCACAACCTCAACCCGGTCGTCGATTACCTGACGAACTACGGCTACGGAACGCAGAGTCAGTACTACGGCGCCGAACACGCGGTGATCTCCTGGTACCGGATCAAGGATGTCGCCAACCGGATGATCATCACCGACCTGCTCGCGCCCCTGGCGGTCCTGGCGCTGGTCGGCCTGATCGCCGGCGCCGCCCTCCTGTTCAAGCGCCTGTGGCAGGCCGGCGACCGCAAGCGCGAGGCGACGCGGATCCTCGGCAGCGACGCGATCACCGTGCTGGTGGTCTTCGTCCTCGGCTTCGGCGCGCTGATGACCTCCCGCAACGGCGGCAACGGCTTCACCTTCCCGCTGGCGATCCTGCTCCCCGCGCTCGCGGTGGTCGCCATCCGCGGGGCCAGGAAGGCGGTGGTGATTCCGGTGGTGGCGGTGGTCGCCGCGATCGGCGTCCTCAACGTGCTCGCCTCCACCGACATCTCGGAAAGCATCTCCGACACCAGGAACGTCGAACTGCCCGTCTTCGGCTCGGTGCCGTGGGTCGACGGAACGCCGAACGCCGTCGACGCGATGCGGGTCCAGGTCCCCGGCCCCGCCGACCGCTTCGACGCGCGCGACAAGGGCTGGCAGGAACTCGACGCCGAACTCGCCGACCTCCTGCTCGAACCGATCGGTCCGGGCAGGACCCAGCCGCTGGTCGGGATGGCGGCGCGGCACCGGGCGATGAACACCAACAGCATCACCCTTTCGGCACTGCTCAGGCACCACGCCGGCATCCCCTTCGTCCAACTCGAAGCCGAACCCGTGGACACCGTTCCCAACTACGTGAATGAGATCCGCAAATCCCCGGCGGGCGAACTGACGGCCTTGATCACCACCAGCAGCGAAGTCGAAGACTTCCCCCCCACCGTCACCCAGGCGAAGGCCGAAGCAGCCGCCAGGAAGCTCGGCTTCCAGGTGATCCGCCGGTTCAAGATGCCCGACGGGCGCCAGCTGCGGGTCTGGGTGCAGCGGAGCTGACCGGCGACCCCAACAACGGCCGGACCAGCGCGACCGAGGCATCGATCGCGGCTGCGACGAGGGCCAAATTCCGGATCAGGAAGTTTGCGGGCGACTGGTAGAGGCCGGCGGTGAGGACCACCGCACCGACCACGACCCAGGCGGGGCGGGCTATACGGGTCCGGTCGCTGGAGAGGACGACGGCGGAGAACCCGACCATCCAGATCAGGTACTGCGGGCTGAGGACTCGGCTGGCGACGATCAACCAGAGCACCACGGTGAAGGCGAAATCGCGGCTGAAGGCGACGTCGGAGAAACAGCGCCGCCCACGGCGAATCGCCCGCTCCCGCAGCCACCACAGGGTCGCCGCCGCGACGAGCACGACGAGGGCGAGAGCGTCGAGGGCCCTGGCGACGGCGTCGGCGAGGTCGGAGGCGATCTCCAGCGTCCCGGACCGTTCCTGGACGGGCGCTCCCTCGCCGGTGATCACCTGACGCAGCTCCCAGGGCGACGCTGCGACGCGAGGAAGATCGCGGCCGCGGCCGCGATCGCCGCACCGGCTGAGCGGAGCAGGCGCTGCCGGTCCCACTCGCCGAAGAGGACGAGCACCGGCCACGCCTTCACCATTCCCCCGATCGCGGCCAGAGCACCGAACCAGCTCGGCCGGCGGTGGATGACCAGCAAGGCGCCGACCGCGAGTACCGTCGGCACCAGGTCGAAACGCAGCACTGGGAGGCTGAACAAAAGGGGCATTGCCAGCAGCCAGATCCAGACGCCGGTGTCATTCCCTTCCTCGTCTGCAAAGCGGGTCATCAACCAGAACCCCACGAGGTCGAAGACGAGCATCAGCACCACGAACGAGGGCCCAAAACTGCCGTCGCCGATGCGCGGGACCAGCATCAGGAAAGCCGCACCCGGAGGGTACTGCCAGGTTTCTTCGGTCGGCAGCGAGTGGTTGCTCACGATTGAGTTCGACCACGCTTCGTACTGACCGACGTCCTGGTACTGAGCGCCGCCGGGCTGCCAGAAGCCGACTTGGACCACGATCAGCGCTCGGGTCACCAGCCAGGCGGCGATCCAGATGACGTACTTTGCCTTCACGCTCCTAGCGGAGGCGCAGCAGCGGGACCCGCCACGCCGCCTCGAGGACGATCGCACGGCTCATCTTCGACTTGCCGACCTGCCTGTCCTTGAAGACGATCGGGATCTCGACGACCTCGAATCCTTTCTGCAACGCGCGGTAGGTCATCTCGACCTGGAAGGCATATCCCTGCGAGGAGATCTGGTCCAGGTCGATGCCTTCGAGGGCCTCGCGACGGAAGCACTTGAAGCCGCCGGTGAGGTCTCTCACCTCGATTCCCAGGACCAGTCGGGCGTAGGCGCTGCCGCCGCGGCTGATCGCCCTCCTGAGGAGGCTCCAGTCGCGGACGCCGCCGCCAGCCGTGTAGCGAGAGCCCAGGACCAGGTCAGCGCGCTCGGCAGCCTCGACCAGGCGACGGAGGTCGGCCGGGTCATGGGAGAAGTCGGCGTCCATTTGCAGCACGAGGCCTGCACTTCGCTCCAACACGTAGCGGAAGCCCGCGAGATAGGCCGAGGCCAGGCCTTCCTTTCGCCCACGGTGCATCACCTCGACCGGAAGCTCCCCGGCGAGCCGATCGGCGATCTCGCCGGTGCCGTCGGGTGAGTTGTCGTCGACCACGAGCACCTTTGAACCGGCCGGCATGTTCTCCAGCGCGCTGCGCACGAGCGGCTCGACGTTGCCCGCCTCGTTGTAGGTCGGCAGCACGAGCCAGGCCTGTCCCTGCATCTCAGTCGGGGGCATGCGGCGAGATGCTATGCCAAGCGGGCCGGATCGAGGCTCTGCGGCTGAAACCGTCCCAAGTCCCACAAATTTGGCAAAGTCGCGCGAAAATTTTTGATTCCGCGCGTCACTCGTTACAGCTAAAACATTACGTTATGCTGATGGTCGTAATGGTGGCGAGAGAGAAATGGACCGACGGACGCCTCGACGCGCTCGACAACAAGGTCGATGACGGGCTCGAGAGGCTCAACAGCGACATCAAAGATCTGCGGTGGGAGATGAACGCCCGGTTCGACAAGGTTGATGCCCGGTTCGACAGGGTCGATGCCCGGTTCGACAAGATAGACGAGCGTTTCAACAGGATCGGCGACCGAATGGTGAGAGCCGCGTGGGCGTTGGCTGCCGCAACGATCGGCGGGGCGACGGCGATCATCGCCGCCTTGATCGCGGCCAACGGCTAACCGCGCCGGCGGGCCAGTCTCTCAGCCGCAGACGTAGACCGGCTGCTGGGCTTCGATCCGGACTCGCCAGGGGACGCTGGAGCCGTCCTTCGGGATCGTCAGCAGCGTCGTCGAGTCGCCGGGGGCGCCTGCGGTCTTGACGGTGTATTCGCCGGGTTCGGCGAAGCGGGCGAGGCTGATCGCCACCTCGGGGCCAGGCTGGGCGAGAATCCTCGTCACCCCGAAGCCGACGGTCGTGTCTTCGGGGGCTTCCGGGCCGCCGCCCAGGGCGCAGCTCTTTCCCGGGGCTGCGGCGCCGGCGCTGTTGCTGGTCCCCAGCGGCAGCGCCTGCGAGATCACCAGGTCGGCCTGGCGCCGCCCGGGTTCGGGGGCTTCGGCCAGCTCCTGCGGGGTGTAGGCGGGGGTGCCGAATTCGTCCTCGGCTTCGAGGTAGGGGCCGGCGAAGACGTCGATCAGCGAGGGGGTGCCGGCGATCTGCGGAGCGAGCTCGAAGGACGGGGCGACCCGGTGGCGGGCGATGTCGATCCCGGCCAGGTCGGCCTTGGTCAGCACCGACTGGTTCTTCAGCCAGGCGCTGCCGTCCTTGAAGAAGTGGAGGTTGGAAGCGACCGCCGCCAGCGTCACCACCCCCATGATCGCCACCGCCCTGCGGCTGAGGCGGACGTCGCGCAGCAGCTCGACCGCGAGCAGCAGGGTGAAGGCCCCGGCCGCGTACATGTAGCGGCCGGTGCTCGGCTCGCGGCCCGGCACGTAGTTGAAGGCGGTGAGAAACCAGTTGGTCGCGACCGCCGCCAGCACGACCCAGAAGCCGCGCGAGAAGCCGGGCCGGCGGCGTTGCTGGATGACGACGAGGGCGACCGCCGCGACCAGCAGCGGCTCCCCCCAGCCGATGTAGGTTTCCGGCCCCGCTTCGATCGGCGCCTTGCTGAGGCCGAGCAGCGACTCCAGCGAGACCGCCATCCCTTCGACCACGAAGCGCGGCGAGTCGAGCACGTTGCGCAGCGAGAGGTGGCTTTCGGCGTCGTGGCCCCAGCCCAGGTACCAGAGGCCGAAGAGGACGATCGGGATCGCGGCGAACCAGGCCCGCCCCCAGCCGCGCTCGCGCCGGTGCACGAAGAGGTGGACGACGGCCGCGGCCATGAAGGCGATGCCGAGGCTGGAGAAGGCGGAGGCGATCGCGAGGAAGACGCAGGCGAGGGCGTCGCCGGTCCTGTCTTCGCGGTTGAGCGCGACCAGCATCGCGATCCCGAAGAGGACCGAGCCGACGAAGGCGAGCTCGAAGGGCCAGAGCAGGTCCGACCAGGCGGGGCCGACGAAGAGCAGCAGCGCGGTCGCCATCAGCGCCAGCCAGTCGCCGACGCGGCGCCGCGCGTAGACGAACAGCAGCACCGCCGCGACCAGGGTCATCGCGATCAGCAGCAGGTATTCGGGCAGCGCCGAGCCCATCCCGAAGACGCGGAGGAAGAAGATCTCGATCGCGACCGGGATCAGGACGATGTGCTCGTTGTGCGGGTGCAGCAGGCTGTCGACGCTGGGATCCCGCCGGTTCATCAGGAACTCCCAGGTGTCCTGGAAGAACGTGAGGTCGCGGGTCAGCACCAGCAGCATCGCGCCGGACGCCAGCAGCGCCGCGCCCAGGAGAACGAGAGGGGCGTTGCGCCTCGTCCACGCCATCAGCGCGCGAGTGTATTCGCCGCCCCGGAGCGCCCGCGGCGAGAGCGGCGGACGATCGCCGCGACCAGGGCGAGCAGGCTGAGGGCCAGCGCCGCCAGGCTGATCCAGCGGCTCACCACCACGGCGGCGCTCTCCTTGCCGCTGACCGTGACGACGCGCGGGCGGCGGGGCGAGCCGGGCAGGCGCAGGACCATCTGCCCGGCTTCGTTGCGGCCCGCGGGCGTCGCTCCGGAGACGTCGACCAGGTAAGGGCCGGTGTTGACGTTGGTCTGCACGGTGCCCGCCGGGCCCGGCGGGTACTCGACCCGGTAGCTGCCGCGGATGCCCTCCTCGACCGGCACCGTCAGCGGCCGCGGCAGGGTCGGCGCCACCACTTCGCTCTCGCCGTCGCCGAACTGGATCATCGCGTACCAGGAGGGCGGCGGCTGCGGCGAAGAGGCGAGAACTTCGCCGCGGCCGCCGAGCCAGGAGCGGACGTCGAAGTTCTGCTGGATCGAGATCGCGAAGCTGAAGGCGGCGATCACGGCCAGCACGGCGACGGCGGCAAACGATCCCGCGCTCGACCGGCGCCGCTCGAGGCCGGCCAGGACCAGCGTCACCAGCCCGGCGACGCAGAAGTCGGCGTAGGTGACGAGCCGGTAGGGGAACTGGATGTAGCGGAGGAATTCGGGCAGGTCGGAGATCAGCCGCCAGTCGAGGATCAGGAGGACGAGCAGCCCGAGCACGGCCGTGAGCCCGATCGCCAGCGCCCGGCTGCGCGGGGCGAGCAGACGCCAGAAGACGATCCCGCAGGCCAGCGCCCAGAGCAGCGCCAGGACCGGCAGGGCGGCGTTGACGTCGCCGGTGACGTACGGCAGCTGCGGGGTGTCGCGCAGGATCCGGAAGAGGTTGCCGCCGCTGGTGTAGGCCTGCTGGGCGATCGGGTCGGGTTCGTTTTCCACCGTCCGCGAGTGGAAGAGGAGGAGCGGGCCCAGCACCCAGGCGTTGATGCAGGCCGCCAGCGCCCCGAGCCAGGCGAGGCGGAGGAAGCGCGCCGAGCGCTGCTTGGCCAGGGGCCAGTGGCAGGCGACCAGCACCACCGCCAGCAACCCCAGCACGATCGTCCCCCAGACCATCGTCAGGACGTGGCTGCCGGTGAGGAAGACGACGCCGGCGAAGAAGGCGACGCCGTCGCGGAGGCGCAGCCGCCTTTCCCGCACGAGGCTGATCCCGGCGGCGGCGACCAGCGGCAGCATCGCGGTCGCAACCAGCTCCGGGATGCCGCCACGGCCGTAGACGTTGGAGACCGCCAGCGGGGCGGTCACCGCGATCAGGCCGGGGAGCTGGACCCGCCAGCCCCGCACCCCCGCCTGCATCGCCATCCAGGTCCAGCCCAGGTAGTTGGCCGCGATCGCCCCGGCGGTGACGAGCAGCACGGCGAATTCGGCGTCGAAGACGTCGGCGAGGAAGCCGGCGAGGGCGTAGAAGGTGCCGCCGTAGAAGGCGTAGTAGGGGTAGAAGGCGCCGAGGCTCGACTGCAGATAGATGCTCGGCGCGCCGAGGGATCTGATGTTCAGCCCCTGCATGTGGATCAGCCAGTAGTGGTTGCCCCAGTCGCTGGCGAAGGTGCGGTCGGTGAAGAGGATCGGCGCGAGGAAGCAGAAGATCACCCCGCCCGGGATCAGCCAGTGCCAGCGCCGCCTCAGCGCTGCCTCAGGGTGCATCGACGTCCACCTCCGCCGAGCCGCCGGGCCCGAGGAAGGCGACGGCGACGAAGCCCGCCAGGGCCAGGAGAGCCGCCGCTGCCGCCCAGGGCGAGTAGGCGCTGCCTTCGGGCGGGTTCAGCGACGGCGTGTAGATCACCAGCGTCAGCAGGGCGGAGAGGCCGACCCACCAGGGGGCGAGCCGCGGCAGCACCGCGCAGAGCCCGAGCACGCAGGCGGCGAGGGCCAGCAGCGGGATCGCCAGGGTGCCGACGTGGATCGAGGTGCTCGCCTGCGAGGTCCCGAACATCAGCAGCGCCCAGGCCAGGCAGCCACCGAGGACCGCCCACCAGCAGAGCACCGCGAGGCGCCACTCCGGCCCGTCGCCGCGGCGGCCGCGAAGGCGGGCGAGCGCCATTGCCACCGGCCCGAGCCCGAGCAGGCCGAGCGAGGGGACGAGCGAGAAGAAGAAGAGCCAGCGAAGCTCGACCGCCGCCCCTTCCCAGTCGCCGCCGCCGAGATCGTCAACGGCGTTCTCGAACCGTTCCCAGGCGGGAGCGTCGCCGGTAATCGTGCCGACGTTGTGCCACTTGTTTTCCAGGGCGCCGCCGAGGCCCGCTTCGCGGTAGCTGTCGGCGATCGTCTCCAGGGTGCCGCGTTCGTCGATCGGCTCCACCCCCGCCAGCATCCACTTCGCCAGCCGGTTGCCCGGGGGGTCGGCGAAGTGCTGGTAGGCGGTCCAGGGGAGCAGCAGCCCGAGCGCCACCACGAGAGCGGCGCCGAGCCAGCGCCGGTCGGGGAGGCCCGCCGCGAGCGCGAAGACCGCCAGCGGCACCAGGCCGAAGACGCTCGCCCCGTGCCCGAGCAGGGCGAGCGCCACGAGCGCCCCGAGCAGGAGCCCGGCGCGCCGGTCGCGGCGCAGCTCCGCCCAGCCCGGACCCAGGAACAGCGCCGCGGCGGCGAGCAGGAAGGCGGCCGGCAGCAGCTTCGGCCAGACGTAGAAGCCGTGGACGACGACCAGGTCGCTGAACATCAGCGCGACGACGATGAGCGCGCGAGCGCGGCGGCGGATCCGGGCGGCGAGCAGCAGCGCCCACAGCCCGACGATCCAAAGCTGCTGGACGATCACGCCGATCACCTGCTCGCGCATCCCGTTGCCGCTCCAGCCGAAGCCGTGCTCGGCGAGCAGGTAGCCGACCTGCAGCGGCGGCCGGTCGCTGAACAGCCAGTCGCCGGGGAACAGCGCCGGCGTGCCGTGGTGGCTGTGGAGGTAGAACCAATCGGCGAAGAAGCCGGGAATCAGGTTGTCCGGGGGCAGCTGGCCGCCGGAGAAGCGCAGCGCGGCCATGTTGAGCGGGTCGTCACTGCCGCCGTGGAGGAAGCCGAGGTAGGCGAGGAAGACCGAGCCCAGGGCCCACAGCGCCAGCGGGGTGGCGAGCTCGCGCAGCAGCGCCCGCTCGAGGCGGCCGCTGCGCAGGCAGGCGACGATCAGCAGCAGGGAGCCGAAGGGGACCAGGTAGGCGTAGGTCATCCCAACCGTGTGCGAGGCCCAGAAGGCCCAAAAGGAGGTGAGGGCGACGAGGCCGCTCGCCACCAGCCCGATGCAGAGCAGGAGCGACGGGCGCCCCACCCCGCAGCAGGCGGCAGCGAGCATCGCCGCCGCCAGCGGCAGCGCGGTCAGGACCAGGTGCAGAGCCAGCAGCGCAAGCAGGTTCGCGGCATCAGCCAACGTCGAAGCCCCTGTCCCGAGTACGGATAGACTCGGCTGACATGGCGGAGCAGGCTACTTCTACTCGGCCCGACTCGACCGCCGGCGGGGACTCCGAGGTCGCGGAGCTGCGGGCTGAGCTCGCGCAGGCCCGCGAGGAGGTCCTGCGCCTGCGCGATCTGCTGATTGGCAAGGAGGCCGAGCTCGGGACCCTGCGGGGGCGGGTCGCCGAGATCGAAGGCGGGGCCGCGCCGCTGCTGATGATCGCCGGCTGGATACGGGCCCTGCTGCCGAGCTCCGTCCGCTCGATGCTCAAGCGGTTGCTGGGTCGCGGCGCCTGAGCCCGGATGCCGCTCTTCTCGATCCTCACCCCCGTCTACAACACCCCGCCCGACGTGCTGGCGGCGATGCTGCGCTCGGTCCGCGGCCAGGGCTTCGGCGGCTGGGAGCTGTGCCTGGTCGACGACTGCTCCACCGAGCCGCAGGTCGGCGCGATGCTGGATCGCGCCGCCGCCGAAGACGCCCGCATCCGCGTCGAGCGGCGCGCGGAGAACGGCGGCATCGTCGCGGCCTCCAACGACGCTCTGGCGATGGCGCAGGGGGAGTTCGTCGCCCTGCTCGACCACGACGACGAGCTGCACCCGGCGGCGCTGGGACGGATCGCCGCGGCGATCGAGGCCTCCCCCGACGCCGACTACCTCTACACCGACGAAGACAAGATCGACCGCGCCGGCCGCCCGTCCGGGCCGTTCTTCAAGCCGGACTGGTCGCCGGAGCGGATGCGGACGCAGATGTACAGCTGCCACCTCAGCGTGATGCGGCGGCGGCTGGTCGAGGAGGTCGGCGGCTTCGACCGCGAGTACGAGGGCTCCCAGGACTGGGACCTGGTGCTGAAGGTGACCGAGCGGGCGCGGCGGGTGGTCCACGTCCCCGAGGTCCTCTACCACTGGCGCACGCTGGAGACCTCGACCGCCGGCGGCGGCACCGACGCGAAGCCGTGGGCCTTCGAAGCGGGGACGCGGGCGGTGCAGGCGCACTGCGAGCGGATCGGGCTGCCGGCGGAGGTGGAGCGGGACCTGGAGGCGCCCGGCGTCTACCACCTGCGGCCGCGCCTGCGGCGGGAACCCCTGGTCAGCATCGTCATCCCCACCGCCGGCGCCAGCCGCGAAGTCCGCTTCCAGGAGGTCGTCCTGGTCGAGCACTGCATCCGCAGCATCCTCGCCACCTCGACCTACCGGAACTACGAGATCGTCTGCGTCACCGACGGCGATCTCGACCCGGCGCTGGAGGACCGGCTGCGCGGGATCGCCGGCGACCGCCTCCGCCTCGTCCGCTTCGACGGCGAGTTCAACTTCTCGGCGAAGATCAACCGCGGCGCCGTCCACGCCGAGGGCGAGCGGCTGCTCCTCCTCAACGACGACATGGAGGTGATCAGCCCGGACTGGATCGAGCGGATGGTCATGTACCTCGAGCTGGAGGAGATCGGCGCCGTCGGCGCCCGCCTGATCCTCGAAGATGGCCGCCCCCAGCACGTCGGCATCCTCTTCGAGAACGGCGGCTACCCGGGCCACATCTACCACGGCTTCTCCCCCGGCTTCAGCGGCTACTCCAACAACGTCCTCGTCGCCCAGAACTACCTCGCGGTCACCGCCGCCTGCCTGATGACGAGCCGCGCGGCCTTCGACGAGGTCGGCGGCTTCAGCACCGCCTTCCCCAACAACTACAACGACATGGACTTCTGCCTCAAGCTCCGCACCACCGGCCGCCGCGTCGTCTACGACCCCGACACCGTCCTGCACCACTTCGAGTCCTCGAGCCGGGAGAACGAGGTCGCCGACTGGGAGAAGGAACAGCTGCTCGGCCGCTGGCTCCACCTCACCGTCACCGACCCGGCGACCAACCCGAACCTGCACCACGGCCTGCCGCGAATCAGCAGCAGCGTGCGCAACGTCCTCAGTCGGTACGCGCGGCGGTCGGGTCTCGCTCGCCTTCGCGCCGCCGGTAGTCGCCGCGGCTGAGCGTCGCCTCCAGCCAGACGTAGAGGACGATGAAGAGGTAGCGGCTGCCCATCTCCTTCATCGCCAGCTTGGCGACGCCGCTGGTGCGGTTGGTCCAGTCGGTGGGGATGACGGCGTAGCTGTGGCCGCGGACGATCGCCTTCAGCGGCATCTCGACGGTGAGGTTGAAGTGCTTGGAGAGCAGCGGCTGGATCGTCTCGATGACCTCGCGCCGGTAGGCCTTGAAGGCGTTGGTGGTGTCGTTGTAGCGGTGGCGGAAGAGGATGCGGATGAACTGGTTGGCGAGGCGGTTGACGACGTACTTGACGCGCGGGTAGTCGTAGACGCGGGCGCCCGCCACGAAGCGCGACCCGAAGGCGCAGTCGTAGCCTTCTTCGAGCAGCCGCAGGTAGCGGACGAGGTCCTCGGGGTCGTCGGAGGCGTCGGCCATCACGATCGCCACCGCGTCACCGCCGTAGACGTCGAGGCCGGCCCGGATCGCGTTGCCGAAGCCGCGTTCGTTGTGGGAGCGGTGAACGCGGACCCGCGGGTTGCGCTCGCCGATCGCCGCGACGACCGCTTCGGTCGAGTCCTCGCTGTCGTCGTTGACGACGACGACCTCGTAATCGACCCCCTCCCGCTCGAGAACCGAGACGACGCCTTCGACCGTGGCGCCGACCGACCCCTCCTCGTTCTGGGCGGGCATCACCACCGAGAGCTTCATCCCCTCTGCCATGAGGCGGCGACGCTACCGGAAGTCACTGAATCTCTACGAAGCGGCGCGTCAAGATTTTGTTTCCGCGCGCCTGCCGTTACAGCTAAAACATTACGATATGCTCATGGCGGTGATGGTGCCGAGAGAGAAGTGGACCGACGAGCGCCTCGACGACCTCAACAAGAAGGTCGACGACGGTTTCGCCGACACGAAAGCCGAGATGCGCGAAGGGTTCGCGGACACGAAAGCCGAGATGCGCGCAGGGTTCGCTCGCTTGGACGCCGACATCCGCCAGCTGAATGCCCGCTTCGACTCCCTGAATCGAAACCTGCTCGCGGGGATGGTGGTTATCGTCGCCGCCTTGATCGGCACCAATGCCTTCTAGCGCGGCAGCTCAGGCCGTCGCGCCGACCCAGCGCTCGACGTTCTGCTCGTACATCTCCCGCAGGATCTCCTCGATCCCGTAGCGCAGCTTGAAGTCGGGGTAGTCGGCCTGGAAGGGCGCGAGGTCGGAGATCCACCAGCGGTGGTCGCCGATCCGCGGCTCCTCCCCCATCTGCCACTGCAGCTCGCGGCCGGCGACCCGCTCGCAGGCGTCGATCGCCTCCAGCATCGAGCAGTTGGAGAAGCGCCCGCCGCCGATGTTGTAGACGGCGGCGGGGCGCGGTGAGCGGCGGAAGGCGTCGAAGGCGGCGATCAGGTCGGCGCTGTGGATGTTGTCGCGGACCTGCTTGCCCTCGTAGCCGAAGACGGTGTACGGGGTGCCGGTGACCGTGCACTTCATCAGGTAGGCGAGGAAGCCGTGCAGCTTGGCGCCGGCGTGCTGCGGCCCGGTCAGGCAGCCGCCGCGGAAGGCTACGGTGGGCATGTCGAAGTAACGGCCGTACTCCTGGACCAGCAGGTCGGCCGCGCACTTGGAGACGCCGAACAGCGAGTGGGTCGAGGAGTCGATCGACATGCTCGTGTCGATGCCCATGTAATAGGGGTGGTCCTCCGGCAGCTCCAGCCGCTTCTCCAGGCTCTGCAGCGGCAGCCGGTTCGGCGTGTCCCCGTAGACCTTGTTGGTCGAGCAGAAGACGAAGGGCGCGTCGGGGCAGTGGGCGCGCGCCGCCTCGAGCAGGTTGAGGGTGCCGTTGGCGTTGACGCCGAAGTCGGTCTGCGGATCGCTCGCGGCCCAGTCGTGCGAGGGCTGCGCGGCGGTGTGGACGACGAGCTCGATCCCGCCGGCGTGCTCGCGGAAGATCCGCTCGATCGTCTCGGCGTCGCGGATGTCGGCGTTCTCCCAGCGGAAGGCCGAGGGGTAGGCCTCGACGAGGCGCTGGGTCACGTGCGAGGTCGAGGACTCGGGGCCGAAGAAGCGCGCCCGCATGTCGTTCTCGATCCCGACCACGTCGAGTCCCTCGGCGACGAAGAAGTCCACCGCCTCGGAGCCGATCAGGCCCCCGGCGCCGGTGATGATCGCGACTGGCATCTGTCCAAATGCTCCTTTTCTTGCCTTCCCGTGATTACGTCTCGATATTCAGGGCCTGGGCGATGCGCTCCTCGTCCGCGGCGATCCAGCCGTGGATGTCGCTCAGCACCTGCCGGGCGCTGCGCCGCGGCCGCCACTCATCCAGGCCGAAGAGCCTCGCGCAGTCGGAGAGGTATATCGGCACGTCCCCCTGGCGCGTCTCGCGCGCCGGCGCGATCGGCACCTCGTTGCCGGTCAGCTCGCGGCAGATCGCCGTCGTCTCGCGCAGCGAGAGGCTGACCTCGCGGCCGCCGCCGACGTTGACGGTGCGCCCGTCCCACTCGCCGGGAGCGAGCAGCTGCCGCTCGACCAGGTCGACCAGGTCCTCGACGTGGAGGAGGTCGCGCACCTGCTTGCCCTCGCCGCCGAAGCCGATGTAGCTGAGCGGGTTGCCGAAGTGGTGGGCGAGCATCCAGTGCGTGAATACCCCCTGGTCGACCTTGCCCATCTGCCACGGCCCGGCGATGACGCCGCAGCGGTCGATCACGGCGGGGACGCCGAGCCCCTCGCGGTACTCCTCGATCAGCAGCTCGGCGGCGAGCTTGGTGGCGCCGTAGAGGGTGCGGGCGCCCTCGAGCGGGAACTCCTCGGAGATCCCCCCCGGGCCCACCCCGGGCACCGCCTGCTCGGCGGCGATCTCGAAGCGGGTCTCGGTCTCTTCCAGGTTCAGAGCGACCTGCGGCGCCACCGGGTAGACGCGGCTGGTCGAGAGGAAGGCGACGAAGGCGCCGTCGCGGCGCGCCAGCTCGAGGCAGTTGTAAGCGCCGGTGAGGTTGGTGTGGACGAGGTAGCCGGTGTCGCCGTCGACCCCGCTCATCACCGAGGGCTCGGCCGAGCACTCGACCAGCGCGCTCAGCTCCGGCAGCGCCCGCAGGTCCCCGGGCTCGCGCACGTCGCCCTTGACGAACCGCACCCCCGCCTCCTCCAAGCGCGGCAGGTTCAGCTCCGAGCCCCTGCGGTAGAGGTTGTCGAGCGCCAGCACCTCCCAGTCCGGGTGCCGGGCGGCGAGGGAGACGGCGAGGTTGGAGCCGACAAACCCGGCTCCACCGGTGATCAAGAGCCGGTTCAAGGGGTGCGAAGCTATCAGTTGGGAATCGGATGATCGACGGGGTCCACATCTGGCGCGCCGCCCTCGACGAAGCGGGCTGGCCGGGGGTCGAGCGGCTGCCGCCGCAGGAGCGCGAGCGGGCCGCCTCGTTCCTGCGCGAGGACGCCTGCCGGCGCTGGGCCGCCGCCCGTTGGGCGCTGCGGCGGGTGCTGGAGCGCTACCTGGACGAGCCGGCGGCGGCGATCGAGCTGGAGGTGGAGGCGGGCGGGAGGCCTCGCCTGCGGTCGGATCCGGGGCTCGAGTTCAGCCTCAGCCACTCGAACGGGCTGGCCCTGGTGGCGGTCGCCGGCGGCCATGAGGTCGGGGTAGACGTCGAGCTGGTCGCGCCGCGGCGCGACCTCGAGGCCCTGGCGGAGCGGGCACTCGGGGTCGAGGACGCCGCCGCCGTCCGCGAGGCGCCGGAGCCGCGGCGCACCGAGGTCTTCTACGCCGCCTGGACCCGCCACGAGGCCCGCCTCAAGTGCATCGGCGCCGGGCTGACCGGTGCGAGTGGGCAATTCACCCTCTCAGCGGGGGGAAATCGCCCGCTCACGGTGGAGAATTTCGACATCGAGCCCTGCTACGCCGCAGCGGTCGCCGTCGCGGCGCCGGAGGTCGGCCGCGTCGAGTGCCGCTCGCTGCGCGCCGGCTAGCGCCGCGCCTGGCCGCTCATAAGCCTGGGCCGCGCGCACCCCCCAACCCCTCCCCTTCTGTTCCTTATGCCCGGATAGCAGGCAAAAGGAACAGCAACCGTCGATGGTCGGGGCCTTCGTTGTTCCTTATGCCTTCATAGCAGGCAAAAGGAACAGAAGATGGGGTTTTGGTTTGTCACTTTGGCAGCATGAATTCGAATTCGCCGACGGTGAGGACCGGCTTGAAGTCGTCGAAGATGTAGCGGACGAGCGGCCGCTGCGGCGGCGCCGGGCGGCCCGAGAGCCAGAGCGCCGCCCGCGCTTCGCTGCGGATCGCGCAGGGCTTCTTCGAGGCGCGGAGCTCGTTGACGATCCGCTGCTGCTTTTCGCTGTCGAGCGCCTCCAGCCAGACCCCCGGCGCGGCGGGCGGCGGCGGTTCAATCCCCGACCAGAGGTACAGGCTGTCGATGTTGGGGTAACCGATGAAGTCGGTGCAGCCGTGTTCGTGCAGCGCCCCGACCATCGCCTCGTAGGCCTGCACCTGTTCTTCGGGCAGGTGCAGCGCGGTGGCGCCGGGGAAGGGCAGCGCCGTGGCGTGGCGGTAATTGTCGAAGGAGTTGATCCCGGGGCGGACGATCGCGTTGACCCCGAGGTCGACCGCGAACGCCAGTAGAGCCACGGCCGCGACGACGCCGAAGCGCTCGAGGCCGTCCCGCCCCCGCGCCGCGCTCCACTCGCGCACCACCGCGAGCCCGTCGGCGATGCAGATGGCGCCGACCGGGACAAAGGTGAGGGCGGCGATCCCCATCTGGCTGCCGGCGACCGGGTAGACCTGCAGCGCCTGGGCAACCGCCAGCGCCGGCAGGAAGATCCGCCCGAAGCGCTTGAACTGCGACTCCCGCGCCCCGCCCGGCGGCAGGACGGCGACCCAGGAGAGCACCACGGGCAGCGAGATCTGGTTCTGGGCGGAGGGATTGAGCGCGACCGGGGCGATCCGCATGATCGTCAGCCAGATCACCGCCCCGGCGAGGATCCGCAGCCCGCCCGCCCAGACGCTCGGGCCTCCAGGTTCGGGCCGGCGCAGCCGCACCGCGAGGACGGCGACGGCGAGCGCCCCGATCGCCCAATCGATCACCGCCGGCGACATCGGGAACGCCGTCGGGTTGACTTCCCGCACCCGCGCCGCCTCGGTGACCATGCCGCCGTAGACGTCGGCGAGCGAGGAGCCGGCGAGCAGGATCGCGACCATGATCGCCACCGCGGCGACGGCGAACCCAGCGAGCGCGCCGAGCAGCCAGCGGCTCAGGCCTCGCTCGCGAGCCCCCTCGCCGAGCCGCCAGCCGGCGACGACGATCGCCGCCAGCGCCAGCATCTCGACCGCGACCAGGTTGCGGACCGATTCCTGGTTCAGGTCCTGCGCGGCGACCGCCAGCGGCATGACCACCGCGGCGGCGGCGACCGGCCAGCGGATCCAGGCGCGCGAGCGCAGCGGCTCCAGCGTCAGCGCCGCCGCCAGGCCCGCAGCGGCGATCGCGTAGGCGCCGAGGTTGAGCTTGGTCAGCAGCAGCGCGGCGAGCAGGGCTCCGGCAAGGGCCCCCCAGGCGGCGGGGCGCCGCTCCGAGGCGCTGACCGCGAGCAGGGTGATCCCGCCGAGCAGGAGGACGCAGAGGCCCTGCGGGTGCATCGGCTCGTTGGCGAGCACGCCGAGGGGCGCGAAGGCGGCGATCATCGCCGCCGCCCCGAGCGCCAGGCGCCCGGTCAGCCGCTGGGCGGAGATGCCGTAGAGAAGGCTGGTCGCGATCCAGAGGACGATCACGATCGAGCGGCTGACGTCGGTCGTCACCGCCTTGCCGGTCAGCGCGAAGAGGCCGCCGAAGAGCTCGTAGTAGAAGGGCCCGTACGGCGAGTAGACGTCGCGGTAGAGGACGTCGCCGTGGGCGAAGGCCTGCACCGTCACCAGCAGCGTCCCCTCGTCGTCGTAGAGGGCGAAGTTGGTGAAGATCGCGTAGTAGGCGGCGAGGGCGGCAGCGATCGCGACCCCCGCGTAGACGAGGATCGACCGCACGACCGGGTCCCGCAGGAACCCGGGCCGGTTCGGCCGCTCCTGCGGCGCGGTCTGGGGCGGCGTCTCCCGGGTCAAGCCGGGCGCACGATATCGGCGGAGTCGGCCCCCGCGGCGCCTTTGCGCAGCCGCAGCCGGTACGCGAGGCCGGCGACTTCGCGCAGCATCCGCGGGCTGGCGGAAGCGACACGGACGCTCGAGCGGGCGTCGTGGAGGTAGAGGATCGGGACCTCGGCGATCTCCAGCCCCTCGCGCTGGGCCCGCATCAGCAACTCGACGTCGAAGGCGAAGCCCGGCGAGGTCTGCTGCGCCGCATAGCGCTTGACGGCCTCGGCCGGGAACAGCTTGAAGCCGTTCTGGGTGTCGCGCACCCGCAGTCCGGTCAGCGCCCGCACGGCGAGGTTGAAGGTGTTGCCGGTGAGCTTGCGGTGGGCGGGCCCCCGCTCGACCACAGCGCCGGGGACGGCCCGCGAGCCGATCGCGATGTCGGCGCCGCCCGCGATCGCCGCCGTCAGCTTCGCCAGCTCCCCCAGCGGAGTCGAGAGGTCGACGTCGGCGAGGAGGACGTAGTCGCCGCCGGCCCGCCGCGCACCGGCGGCGAAGGCCGCTCCCTTGCCGCGGTTGCGGTCGAACTCCAGCACCGGCCGAACCCACTCGTGCTCGGCACCCGCCGCCTCCAGCATCTGCCGGGTGCGGTCGCCGCTGCCATCGTCGACGATCAGCACCTCGAGCAGGCGCATGCCCGCCGCGGCCACCGCTTGGTCGGCTTCCTCAGCCAGCGTCTGCAGCAGGGCAGGCAGCCGGACTTCCTCGTTGTAGGCGGGGATGACCAGCGAAAGGGTGGTTTCGCGGCCGGGTCGCTGCTCCACCGCGAGAACAATAGTTAGCTACCTTGAGAGGGTGCTTCGCGTGTGCTGGAAGCTTCTGGCGGGGGCCATGCTCAGCTTGTCGCTGATGGCGACGAGCGCCCATGCCCTTGGCGTCCAGCAGATCGGCAACTTCGAACAGCCGATCTACGTCACCTCCGACCCCGGCAACGCCGAACGGCTCTTCGTCGTCCAGCGCCCGGGCACGGTCCTGCTGCTGCAGAACGGCGAACTGAAGCCGTTCGCCGACATCCGCTCCGTCGTCTCCTGCTGCGAAGGCGAGCGCGGCCTGCTCTCGATCGCCCTGGCGCCCGACTTCGACTCCAGCGGCCGCTTCTTCCTCGACTACACCGGCAAGGTCGAGCCCGGCGAGATCCACGTTGCCGAAATGGTCGCCAGCGGCAACAGCGCCCCGCTCGCGACCCTGCGCGACGTGATCCCGCCGATCGAACACCCCGAAGACTCCAACCACAACGGCGGTCAGCTGCAGTTCGGGCCCGAAGGGGCGCTCTTCGTCGCGACCGGCGACGGCGGCGGTGCCGACGACGAACACCACAACGCGCAGAACCCGAGCAGCGAGCTCGGCAAGCTCCTGCGCCTTCCCAGCCCGGGTCCGTTCGCGACGCCGGAAATCTGGAGCCTGGGACTGCGCAACCCTTTCCGCTTTTCCTTCGACCGGCTGACCGGCGACCTCTGGATCGGCGACGTCGGCCAGGACCAGCGCGAGGAGGTCGACTTCGCCGCCGCGCCGGGCCTCGGCCAGGGCGCCAACTACGGCTGGAACTGCTTCGAGGGGAGCGTCGCCGGCCCGGGCGACGACGAAGGCTGCGAAGACGCTCCGGCGGACGCTTTCACGCCGCCGGTCTTCGAATACAGCCATCCGGTGGGAGAAGAAGCGACCTGCGGCGGCGCTGTCGTCGGCGGCTACGTCGTCCGCGGCCCCTCGATGGGGGACCTCGCCGGGCGCTACCTCTACGGCGACTACTGCAATGGGGGCATCCGCTCCTTCTCCCCCGCCGCCCCGGCCGCAACCGACCGCTCCGAAAGGCTCCACATCGGCAGTCTCGACTCCTTCGGCGAGGACTCCTGCGGCCGGCTCTACGCGGTCTCCGCCAGCGGCCCCGTCTACCGGCTCCTCGGCCCGGAAGGCAACGGCTCCTGCAGCCCCGTCGCGCCGGTGTACGAACCGACGCTCGCGCCCTCCTACATCGCGATCCGCGCCGTCAGCCGCAAGGTCCGGCGCCACCGCCGCGGCCTGATCACCGCCTGGGTGGCGCCCTGCAACAGGGATCGCCGCGGCGACCCGGTGACGCTCTACCGCGGCCGGCGCAAGCTCGGCACCCACTACCTCGATCGCGCCTGCTCGGTTCGCTTCCGGCCGCGGATCAACCGCCGCTCCACCTTCCGCGCATCGGCGCGGGAAACCGACGAATTCCTCCCGGCGATCTCGCGCAAGGTGAGGATCAAGCCGGTTCGCCGCCACCGCCGCGGCCGCCACCGCTAGCTGTAGATGATCAGTAGGTGCCGCCGAGCTTGCGGTGGTCCCAGCTCGCGCTGCGCAGCGCCGGGAAGCTGATCGCCACCCGCTTCGGCGCCTGCGCTTCCAGCGCCGCCTTCGCATCCCCCTCGACGGTCGAGATGCCCTCGGCGTAGCGGACGGTCAGCTCTTCGGCGAAGCCGAGGACGGTCTCGAAGTCGCGGTGGATCACCGCCTCGGACTCGACCATCACTCCCCGCAGCTGGTCGTAGCTGCGGCCGGCCTCGACCAGGACGGTCGCGCGCGGGTCGCGTTCGAGGTTCCTCACCTTCTGCGACTTGGCGTAGGTCCAGACCCAGATCGTCCCCTCCCGGGGCACGAACCAGAGCGGCATCGAGTGCGGCCAGCCGCGCGGACCGAGGCTCGAGACGACGGCGACCCGCTCCTCGTCAAGCAGCTCGCCCAGCTCGGCCTCGCTGAGCTTGATCTGGTCGCGCCGGCTCACCACCCCCCACTTTATGGGTGTGGTTGAGCTTTGGCGCGGATAGCGCCACAAAGCTCAACCACACCCTGTTTCAGGCGGGCTGGAAGGAGCGGCGGTAGGCGGTTGGGGTGGTGGCGGTGGCGCGGCGGAAGTGGTCGCGCAGCGAGGCGGCGGTGCCGAAGCCGACCCGCCAGGCGACCTCCTCGACCGGCAGGTCGGTGGCCTCGAGCAGCCGCCGCGCCTCCAGCACCCGCTGCGCGAGCAGCCACTGCAGCGGCGTCGTCCCGGTCTCGGCGCGGAAGCGGCGGGCGAAGGTGCGGGGGCTGACGCCGGCGTGCCGCGCCAGTGCCGCCACGCCGAGCGGCTCGGCCAAGCGCTCCACAGCCCAGCGGCGGGTCGGCTCCAGGGAGCCGGCCGACGGCGGCAGCTCGGGCTTGAAGTACTGCGCCTGGCCGCCCTCGCGGTGGGGCGGCGCAACCATGTGACGGGCGACCCGCTCGCCGGCCTCGGCGCCGAAGTCGCGGCGGATCACGTGCAGGCTGAGGTCGATCCCGGCGCTGAGGCCGGCCGAGGTCAGCACCTCCCCTTCGTCGACGAAGAGGGCGTCGGGATCGACCTCTACCGCCGGGAAGCGTCTGGCGAGCTCCCCCGCCGAGGCCCAGTGGGTCGTTGCCCTGCGGCCGTCGAGGATGCCGGCGTGGGCGAGACCGAAGGCGCCGGTGCAGACGGAGAGGAGCCGGGCGCCGCGCCGGGCGGCGGCGCGGAGGGCGTCGACGGTCGCCTCGGGCGGGCGGTCGAAGATCGCGATGTAGCCGGGGACGACGATCGTGTCCGCCCGCCGCAGCGCTCCCAGCCCGGCGTCCGGGACAACCGAGAAGCCGCTGGTGGTTCGCACCGCGCCGTCCATGGAGCAGGTGGAGAAGGAGTAGAACGGCTCGCCCGAGGGCTTCGCCGCCAGCTGGAAGGCCTGCGCCGGGGCGGTCAGGTCGAAGGCGACCAGGCCGTCGAGACAGAGGGCGACAACTCTGTGAGGCATGGCAGGAATCTAGCGAACATTGTCATTCCTGCCGCTGGCGGTCGCGGCGCCGGAGCGGGAAGATCGCGGCATGGAAATCGCTCTCCTCCTCTACGACGGTCTCGCCCCGCTCGACGCGGTCGGCCCCTACGAAGTGATGCGGAACGTGCCCGGCTGGCAGGTCCGCACCGTCGCCAAGCGCAACGGCGAGGTCCGCAGCGAGGACGGCTCGCTCGCGCTCCTCGCCGACCACTCGCTGGCGGAGGTGACCGCCCCCGACCTCCTCCTCGTCCCCGGCGGCGCCGGCAACCGCCCGCTGCTGAAGGACGAGGAGCTGCTCGAGTGGCTGCGCGCGGTCGACCGCTCGACCAGGTGGACGACCTCGGTCTGCACCGGCTCGCTCCTGCTCGGCGCCGCCGGCCTGCTCGCCGGCAGGCGGGCGACCACGAACTGGCTGGCGCTCGAGGAGCTGCGCGGGTTCGGTGCCGAGCCGGTCGGCGGTCGCTTCGTCGAGGACGGCAAGGTGGTCACCGCCGCCGGCGTCACCGCCGGGATCGACATGGCCCTGCACCTCGTCGCCCGCGAGGCGGGCCCGGAGGTCGCCCAGGCGGTCCAGCTCGGGATCGAGTACGACCCCGACCCGCCCTTCGATTCGGGCTCGCCCGCGAAGGCGCCCGCCGAGATCGTCGAGCTGGTGCGCCGGGTGGCTGGCTCTACCGCCGCCGGGCGAAACTGACGAAGGCGTGCCAGGCCGGCTTCGGGTGGAACCGGAAGCCGCGGCGGAAGAGGCCGGCCGAGTCGCAGAAGTTGCACGAGCCGGGCAGGTCCTTCCAGCTGAACCAGTCGATCTGGCGCAGGCCGAGGCGGCCGTGGTTGCCGATCAGGTAGCGGTAGGACCGCCGCAGTTCCCGCGCCTGCCCGTGCAGCCCGACCTCGAATGAGACCACCCTCGGGTCGAACTGCGAGCCCCATCCCATCTCGGTCAGGTAGAGGCCGGCGCGCCGGTCGCGGTGTTCGATCATCACCCGGCGCACCGCCTCGACCGTCGAGCGCAGCGCGCCGATCTTGGCGGCGTACGGGTGCAGGGCAGCTGCGTCGAAGCGTCCCTTCGCCCCGTGGCGGTAGAGGCGATCGAGGAAGTCGACCGCGTCGTAGGCCCGCGGCGGGCGCTGCCCGGGATTGCCGAAGAGGCCGCCGAGAACCAGTTGCGCCCGCGGGTCCGCCCGCCGCATCGCCTGGTGGGTGATCGCCAGCAGGCGTGCGTAGCGGCCGGGCGAGGGCGGCCGGGCGAAGTAGAAGAAGTTCTCCTCGTTCCAGATCTGCCAGGCGCGGATCGGCAGCTTCGGCAGCGGCTGCGCCGAGAAGGGTCCGTGTTCGCGCCAGAACTCGCCGCGGCGGCCGTAGCGTTCGACCGCGGCGCGGACGAACTGCGCCCAGGCCCGCCGCTGCCGCCCGTTGCCAACCGGCAGCGTCCGCCAGTCGTGCGCGAGCCAGCGCGGCGTCGAGATCAGGAACGGCAGGACTTCGAGGTGGCTTTCGGCGGCGAGGGCGACGATGTCGTCGAGCCCGCCCCAGTCGTATTCGGGCCGCGGCGACTGCTGGATCGCCGACCAGTTGACCATCGTCCGGATCGTGTCCACGCCGCCGGCCCGCATCCGCGCCGTGTCGCGCGGGCCGATCGCCGTTTGGGGGGCGATCCCGAAGAACCCGCGCGGCAGCGCCTGCGCGCCCGCCGGCAGCAGGGCCAGGGCGATCAGGGACAGGACGAGAGGTGGGACCGCGCGGCGCATCTCGACCTCGAACACCTCACTCACGCCGAAGTCGCGGCTCCGCGACTACTGCGCCGGGACCAGTTCGAGCTCTGACCAGGGTCCTTCGCCGCACATCGGCTGGGTGCGGCCCTCCAGCCAGCCGGACTGCAGGTCGTCGTAGTGGGGGCTGGCGGGGTGGCCGGACTGGCCGGTGAACATCTGCCAGCGCGAGCGGTCGGGGGCGGTGGGGTCGGCGATCATCCGCCAGCTCGGTGCCCAGACGGCGTTGTAGGGGTCGTTGGGGTCGTAGGCGATCTGGCTGACCGTCTCCTGGGCGCCGCCGGCCCGCAGGCGGCGGTTGAGCAGGCGGTCGAAGAGCGGGTTGGCGTCGCCGAGCGGGTGCGGGAACTTCATCTCGTGGACCCGGCCCCAGCGCCAGCCCTCGGGGTCGGGGCCGAAGCGGTCGGTGAGGTCGTCGAGGGCGCCCCGCAGCGACTCCAGCACCAGCTCCTCCCACGGCCGGCCGATCAGCTCCTCGTCGCCTTCCTCCCATAGCCGCATCAGGTGCGAGTGCCAGCGCCAGGGCGAGGTGCTGTGGGGGGCGAAGCCGCTGTCGCTGCGGTCGAGCCAGCGCTCGCAGAGGTCGCGGTCGCCGATCGCCCGTCGGGTCACCTCGCGCGCCAGCCGCAGCAGGAAGGCCTGGTAGATCGTGCCGGCGATCGTCTCGCGGTCGAGGCGCCCGTCCCAGCTGCGCAGCCGCTCGATCGCGCTGCGCTCGCGCTGGCCGGACGGGTGCAGCCGGCAGAGCCGCCGCGCCGCCTCGACGCCCGGGATCGAGTAGTTGTCGGACTGGATCGCCTCGAAGCTCTCGAGGTCGTGCTTCTCGGTCGCCTCGATCAGCTCTTCGATTCGCCTGGCGCGGAAGCCGTCAAGCCATTCGCTGGTGATGTGGTGCGGGTAGTCGTCGCCGACGATGCGGTTGTTGGCGGTGACGAGGAAGCCGCTCTCGGGGTCGACGACCTCCGGCAGCTCGTCGTAGGGCACGGTCCCCTCCCACTCGAACTCGCCGGTCCAGCCAGGCTTCGGCAGGTCGGGGCTGCCCCCGCGCCGCCGCGGCAGCCGGCCGATCAGCTTGTAGCCGATCGAGCCGTGGCGGTCGGCCCAGATCAGGTTCGAGGCCGGCGAGGTGTGCTCCGCGAGCTTCGCGACCAGATCCGGGCCGGAGTCGATCTCCAGCAGCTCGAACATCGCGGCGAAGGCGGTTGGTTCGGCGAGCGTCTGCCAGGCCAGCGCCAGCGGCTCGCCCTCGTCGGCGCCGAGCGCCGCGTTGACGATCGGCCCATGGTGGGTGCTGCGCACCTCCAGCTCGACGGTCTCGCCTCCCTTGACGGCGATCTCCTCGCGCACCGTCTCCAGCGGCCGCCACTCGTCCTCGAACAGGTACCGATCCCCCTCGATCCGCTCGACGAAGAGGTCCTGGACGTCGCCCATGACGTTGGTGATGGTCCAGCAGACGTCGTTGTTCTGGCCCATGTAGATGCCGGGCATGCCGGGGAGCGAGGCGCCGCGGCAAAAGCGGTCGCCGTGGCGCAGCTCGACCTCGAACCAGATCCCGGGCATGCTCGGCGGCAGGTGCGGGTCGCCGGCGATCAGCGGCGAGCCGGTTGCCGAGCGCTCCCCGCTGACGGCCCAGTTGTTGGAGCCCGAGGCCTCGGCCGCGAGCCCGATCGAGCGGCGCACCGCGTCGATCTGCTCGACCAGCGGCAGCCCTTCGCCGCTGAACGCGGTCTGGTTGACGACCGGGTTGCCGGCCGGGTAGGTCGGGTCGAGGCGGGCCGCCAGCTCCGGCCCCAGCTCGCGCACCATGTCGGAGCGCACCAGCTCCCGCTCCCAGTTGGTCGAGAGCCCGAAGGCGAGCAGCTTGCCGAGGCTGAGGATGTCGGCTGGGGTCCACGGCTCAAAGCCCTGGCGCAGCACCTGCAGCTCGAAGGGCATCGCCCGCGCGTCGGCGGCGGCCTGGTTGACCCCGGCGCAGAAGCGCTCCAGCCGCGCCCGCAGCTGCGGACCCAGCTCCGCCTCCTCACGCTCGGCGGTCCGCCGGATGCCCAGCGTCCGCATCAGGCGGTCGACGGCGAGGCCCTCCTCGCCGGCCAGCTCCGCCACCCGTCCCCTGACGACGCGCCGGTAGAAGTCCAGCTGCCAGAGCCGTTCCTGGCCGTGGACGTAGCCCTGCGCGAAGTAGAGGTCCTCGCCGGCGTCGGCCTCGATGTGCGGCACGCCCCAGCGGTCGCGCCGAACCCGCACCCGCCCGTGCAGGGCGTCGATCTCGATCGTCCCCTTCACCTGCGGCAATGGCCGCCGCGCCAACCGGTGCCAGACGACGGCGGCGGCGGAAGCGACGAGCCCGGCCGAGACCGCCCCGCCGATCAACCCAGCCTTCTCGATCCCGCCCATCGAACGCCCGCCCATGGCCGACTGTGTATCACGTTTGGCCAGGCAGCCAGGACACCAAAGATGAACGCTGCGAAACTTATTTGGGTATCGACGGTTTCCGCGCATATGAAGAAACTGTTGCTGCTCCTCACCTGCCTCCTGCTTATCGCGAACGCCGCCGCGGCGGAGGCGAGGGGAGGGCACGGGAAGCTCGACCCGAGCTTCGGGGCAGCCGGCCGGGTCGTCAGGCCGGTCGTGCCCGGCCTGACGGGCACGACGGAAGCGGCGCAGGCTCCTAGCGGCAGGATCTACGTCCTCTGCCGGGGCGCCCTGTTCGCGTTCAGGTCCAATGGCCGCCCGGATCCAGCCTTTGGTCAGGATGGAACGGTCGTACTGGCAACGCTGCTGCCGGAAGTGAAGAACCCCGAGTTCGCAGTCGACTCCAAAGGTCGGGTCGTGGTGGCGGGAACGGATCGAGTGCCCGAGGGTGACGACCGCGAAAGGCCGGCACTGGCCCGGCTACTTCCCGATGGCCGGCTCGATCCCTCGTTCGGGAGCGGCGGTCTGGTTATCACTGACCTCGGCCTCGGGGCGGCGAAACAGCCGGAATCCATCATGGGATACCCGGAAGGGCCGGGGGTCTACGTCCAGGCGGCGAGCATATCGATCGATCCGCTCGATCGCATTTCCTTGAATCTCTCTCACGTCGTCAGGTTCGAATGGCACGTAGAGAGGGACCTGAGTGTTCTTGAAAGAAGAACGGAGTGGGTTTCCGCGCGATTTGGTCCGAACGGCGAAATCGACCGCTCCTACGATGAAGGAGGCGTACGGACCACGCCTCCTCTTCCCGACTACGAGCACTCACTGCCGGCGCCCGACGGCTCCGCTTACGCGATCACGCGCGCTCGGTCCGGAGACCTGTACGCGGTCCGGTTCAGCCCCACCGGAAACCTCGATTCGAGCTTCGGATCCGATGGCTGGCGCAGGCTCCCCGACGCAGGCGAAACGACCGCCACGGTCGATGGCCGAAGCCGTCTGGTGATCCTCCAGCCGGCTGCGAATAACGGGAATCGAGTGATCGCCGTCAGACGTCTGCTGCCGGACGGTCGGCTCGACGGCCGCTTTGGGCGGCGGGGGGTGTTTCGCGCGTCGTTCGGCGCCGGACCCGAGGTACCGATGGTCGCCTCCGACCGTCACGGCGGGCTCTTTCTCGCAGCAGAATGGGCTCGGAGGAAAAGTGAAACTTCCAGGGCCAAAGGGGGCTTCCTCATCGCGCATCTGACCGCCGGCGGTGAACTGGATCGCGACTTCGGCCGGATCGAGACCGGATTCGGCCGCAACACCAAAGCCATGTTGTCGTCTCTTTGGGTCGACCGGCGCGGTCGGCCGCTGGTCGCGGGTCTGATCGAAAGCCCGCTCTTAGCCGGGCGCTGGGGCGTCGCCATCACGCGATACCGGGTCCCGCGCTAGGTACATCGGCCAGCTGGGTTCGCTACTCAGTCAAGTCCGGCAGCCGCCCTTCCCCCTCCAGCTTTTCGAGGTGGGCCTCCATCGCCATCGCCGCCATCGGCAGCAGCTCGATCGGGATGTCGTCCCAGACGGTGGCGAGGAGCTCGGCGCGTGAGCGCTCGCCGGCGTCGAGGGCCGCGAGCAGGCGGCGCTCGCGCATCTGGCGGTGCTCGACGTATTCGGCGAGCTTGGCGGCGGGGTCGGTGACCCAGGGGCCGTGGCCGGGGGCGATCAGCTCGATCTCCCGCGCCTGCAGCAGTGCCAGCGAGTCCATGAAGGCGGCGAGCGAGTTGCCGCCGGGCGGGACGATCGTCGAGCCCAGGCCGAGGACGAGGTCACCGCTGAAGCAGACGCCGGTCTCGGTCAGGAAGCAGACGTGGTCCTCGGCGTGGCCGGGGGTGGCGAGGGCGCGGAGGCCGAAGTGCTCCTCCCCCCCGCTCGGCAGCACGACCTCGGCCTCGAGCTGGTCGGCTCCCTCGGTGTGGTCGCCGTGGGAGTGGGTGAGGAGGACGAGGCCGGTGCCGCCGCGTTCGCCCGCGGCAGCGCGGATCGCCTCCAGGTGCCCGGCGTCCGCGGAGCCGGGGTCGATCACCACGCAGGGGTCGCTGCCGAAGAGGTAGGTGTTGGTCCCTTCCAGCGTCATCGGCCCCGGGTTGGGGGCGACGATCTTCAGGACCTCGGGATGGCCGGGCGCCTCAGTCAGTTGTCGGAGACTTCCCTGGCGATCGCCTCGCGCGCGTCCCTCGGCTCGAGGACGACGAGGTCGCCGGCCCCGCGGAGGATCTCCCGCACCAGCCAGGGCTTGCCCGCGTAGGGCAGCTCGACGACGACGGCGCCGTCGGCCAGCTCCTCGACCACGGTCCGCTCCTCGCGCAGCCAGCGCGCCCGCTCGGGCGAGACCCAGACCCGCGCCACCTCGGCGGTCGGCACCTCGCCGTGGGTCATCCAGCCCTCGACCCCGGCGAACTCCTCGACTTCCGGTCGGGGCTCGAAGGTCTCCTCCGAGAGGTGTGCCTCCTTGACCCGGTCGAGCTTGAAGTGGCGGACCCCTTCTTTGGTCAGGTCGTAGCACTCGACGTACCAGCCCTCTTTGCCGTTCTCCAGCCGGTAGGGCTCGACCCGGCGCTCGGTGAACTGGTCCTCGTTCTCCTTGTAATAGGAGAGCTCGAGCACCCGGCTCTCGGCGATCGCCCTGTTGACCTTGCGCGCGACCTCGGCGTCGCCGCCGCCGGCCTGGGCGATCTCCAGCCCCTCCTCGGAGGGGTCGTGGCCGAGCGCCCTGACGATTTTCTCGCGCGCGGTCTGCAGGTCGGACTGCGGCAGGTGGTCGCCGAAGAGGTCGATCGCCGCGACCAGCGCCTTTGCCTCCAGCGGCAGGAGGCGGGCCGGGCGGGCGAAGTTGTCGCCGTAGGGCTGCGAGTCGACCTCGATCTCGTCGCCGAGGATTTCGGCGTAGAGCACGTAGGTGCCACCGCCGAAGTTGACGACGTTCAGCAGGTCGACGTCCTCCTGCAGCTCCTCGCGGGTCAGCTCGAGGCGGCGGCAGAGGTCGGAGACCTCGAGCCGCTCGCCCTTTTTCGCCGATTCGATCAGCAGGCCGGCGAGGGTGACCAGGCGGGCGAAGCGCTCGGGCCGGATCGCCGCCTCGCCGCGGCCGTTGGAGCGGCTCCGCCCTGGCCGCTCGTCGAGCGGCCGGTCGATGATCTCGGCCGGCTTGAAGCCGTTGACGTGGCGCTGCTTCAGCAGCTCGCGGCGCTTCCCGGCCTCCTCGCGCAGGTCGTCGGGCGCCAGCACCTCGGCGTTCGCCCGCCAGCGCAGGACCCAGGCGATCAGCTCGCGTTCGGAGGCGTAGGCGGTCTCGAAGACGCGGCCCTTGCCGGGAGCGTTGTCGGACTTCTTGGCGTTGCGCAGCTCGCCGTAGGTGCCGTAGTCGCGCTCGATCAGCCAGGCGATCCGCTCGCGGATGAAGATCCTCGCCGTCCCCTTCGTCTCGCCCAGCTGCCAGTCGGCGCGGCTGCCGTAGTCGCGGCGGTCGAAGTCCTCGGGCGGCGAGAAATCGTGCTCGGCCTTGGAGGCGTAGCCGACCTTGCCCTGGATCCGCGAGAGGCGGAAGACGCGCACCGCTTCGCGCTCGTGCGAGTGGCCGATCAGGTAGAACTGGCCGCCGCGGAAGACCAGGTGGTAGGGGTCGACCTTGCGCTTCTCGGTCTCGCCCCGCTCCATCGTGTAGTAAGTGAACTCGATCGTCTTGCGGCGGCTGATCGCCGTCTCGATCTTGGAGAGGCGCTGGGAGAGGTCGCGGCCGCCGGCGGAGGCGGTCATCGCCATCTCGACCGGCGCGCGCTCGCCCTCGGCCAGCGGGTTCGGGTGGCCCCAGGCGACCTGCTGCAGCGCCAGCCGCAGCGGCTCGGCGTAGGCGAAGCCGCCGTCGGTGAGCAGCATCAGCGCCGTCGAGAGCGCCGCCAGCTCGTCGTCGGAGAAGGAGATCGGGTCGAGGTAGAAGTTCTCCGGCGGCAGCGAGTAGAGCTCGGCCTCGAAGAACCCCTCGCCCGGCTTCTCGACCCCGAGCTGGATGCCGAGGCTCTCCAGCTCGGCCCGGTCGGCGTAGAAACGACGCGCGAACGCGTCGTCGTTCATGTCGCTATAGCCCTCCACCTCGCGCTTGATCTCGAGGGCCGAAGCCGGCCTCCCCTGTGCCATCAGGAACGAGATCAGCGAGAGCTGGCGGATCAGCTTCTCGGTGTCCTTCGCCACTGCCGGGCAGGATAGTCTGCGGGCGGCGCATGGAAGTGCTCCGAAACCTTTTCGGAAACCTAACCGCAGGCATTCTCCGGCTTTTGGTGACCGTCGGGCTCATTGCCGCGGTCTACTTTTTCGCCGTCAAGCCGGCACTGCACACGACCGGGAAGATCGGCCACGAAATCGACGCCAAGACGCTCGACCGCGTCGAGCGCAAGGTTCAGGGGGAAATCAAGCGGTCGATCGGCCGCGCGACCCACCCCGCCCAGGCCGAGAAACTGATCCGCTGCATCCGGCGAGCTCGCCGGGACGTCGAGGAGCTCCAGCGCTGCAACGAACGCTCCCGGTAGCGCAGTCCTCTACGCGCAAGCTTCACGACTTCCTTTTCCCTCTGGCTAGGTGAGCAGCGCTCCGAGCAGGGTGGCGATGATCACGGCCCCCGCACCGATCAGCGTGCGGTTCAGGTCATGGAACCGAGCGTCGATCTTCTCGAAGCGCTCGTCGATCTTCTCGAAGCGCTTGTCGATCTTCTCGAAGCGCTTGTCGACCTTCTCGAATCGGGCTTCGATGCGGGCGAATCCTTCTCGCATCTCGGTCTTGACTTCGGAAAACCCCCGATCGACCTTCGCATTCAGGTCGTCGAGTCTCTCGTCAGTCCACTCTTCCCTCGGGCTCATCATCACCACCATGAGCATAGCGTAACTGATTGTCTACGGCAATGCTTTGTCTTCAGGCCGCCCGCTGGGCGAAGAAGGCGCTGCCCGAGAGGGCGCGGTCGAAGCCCGACCAGGACTCGCCGGCGGGGAGCTGGCGCTCGAGACGGTCGAAGGAGCCGAGGCGGCCGCCGAGGTTGTCGATCATGTGCACGAGGACGGCCTCGCGGGTCGCCGGGACGACGGGCGAGCCGTGCTCGAGCGAGCCGTGGTGGCTGAGGATGATGTGGAGGACGCACTGGGCGAGGTGCGGGTCGAAGCCGGGCAGGTCCTCGATCGCCCGCCGCACGGTGTAGTAGCCGAGCGGGATCTCGCCCTGCAGGCGGCCGGCGTCGGTGAGGTCGATCGCCAGCGGGTCGTCGTTGTAGGCGACGCACTTGCCGATGTCGTGCAGGAGCGCCCCGGTGACGGCGACGTCGCGGTCGATGCCGGGGAAGAAGTTGGCCGCGGCGGAGACCGCCTGGGCAACCGAGAGCGTGTGCTCGAGCAGGCCGTGGCGGTAGGCCTGGTGGTAGGTCTTCGCCGCCGGTGCGTCGCGGAAGCGCCGCCAGGTCTCCGAGTCGGTGCCGAAGAAGTGGTCGAGCAGCTCGCCCAGCTGCGGGTCCTGCACCGTCGCCAGCAGTTCGCGCAGCTCGCCCTCGAGCTTCTCGGCCGACACCTCCGACTCGGCCGCCAGGTCCCCGGCCTCGTACTCGTGCGGCTCGGCGGCGCGGACCCCGCTCAGCTTGATCTTCGCCCCCCAGCGCTCGCTCACTTCGAACACGCCGCTGACGAAGACCGGCGAGCCGGTGCAGCAGAGCGCGTAGTGGGCCTCGGCCTCCTCCCAGCAGACCGCCTCGGCGGTGCCGGTCGCGTCGCCGACCGAGAGCCGCAGCCACGGCTCGCCGTTGCGCTTGCGGCGCAGCTCGCGCTCGCGGACCGCGTAGACGCCGCCGACCCGCTGCCCGTCCTCGAGCTCGGACAGCGGAATCCGGGCCGCCGGCTCAGCCGCAGCCGGCTCAACGGCCGCCGGCTCGCTCGCGAACGCCTCGATCTGCGTCTGCTCGCTCATCTGCGTCCAAGTTAGAGGCGGGGGCGGATGGCGCCATAGGCTGATGTCGTGAGGCGCGAGCTGGAGGAGACCGCGGCCGCGGCAAGTTCCCTTGGCGCCTATCTCTCGACGGTCCTGCCGCCGGCGCGGCGGCAGCTGCGGCGGTGGGGGCCGCTGCCCGCGGAGAAGGCGAGGAACGCCGAGGCGGTCGCAGTCTTCGCCACCCTCGCCCCCCGCCCCGCCCGTCCCACGGTCGTGCGGGCCGTCATCGCCCTGCAGGTGGCGATCGACCTCCGCGACGAGCTCGAAGAGGCGGGAGCGGAGCCGGACCTAGCGGCCGCGGAACGCCTCGCGGAGCTCGACGCGTGCTGGAGGAAGGCGCTCGCCTCGCTCCCGGCCGCCGCTGCGGTCACGCCGCTGATCGAGCGGGCGGTCGAGCGCTGCGAAGAGGGGCAGCGGCAGACGCACGCCGCCGCGGGCGATCCCGCCTCCCTGCAGCGCTGGGCCGCGACGCTGGCGGCGCCGGCCGGCTACCGCTGGTGGGAGCTCGCGGCCGGCGCCGGCTCCTCGGTCGCCGCCCACGCGCTGATCGCCGCCGCGGCGGACTCCGCGACGGACGAGTCGGCGGCGAGGGCGATCGACGCCGCCTACTTCCCGCCGATCGGCGCCCTCACCGTCTTCCTCGACGACCTGGTCGACCGCGACGCCGACCGCCAGGCCGGCGAGCACAACTACCTCGCCTATTACTCGAGCGGCGGCGTTGGCCGGCCTGAGGAGGCGGCCGAGCGGCTGGGGCTGATCGCCGAGCGTGCGGCGGCGCTGATCGAGCGGCTCCCCCGGTCGCCGCGCCACCGCGCCATCCTCGCCGGCGTCGCCGCCTACTACCTCAGCGCGCCGGAGGGGGCGACACCCTTCGCCCGGCCGATCCGCGACCGTATGCTCGCCAGGCTCGGCCCGGGAGCGCGGCTGCTCGCGGGCTTCACGCAGCTGCGTCGGCTGGCGGAACGCAAACGGCCCGGGCGAGCGGGGAACCCACCCGGACCGTAAGCTTTGGACCCCGCCCAGGGTAAAGCGGAAGTCCGATCTGGCCAGAAGCCCCAGCCCGCAGGCCGGAAGCAAGGTTAATAAGAACATACGCGGACCAGACTGTCAAGGTCGCGGCGGGTTCTTCTCCACTCGATTAGCCCACTCCTGCGCCTCCGCAAAGCCCAGATAGGGCAGGAGGGTCAGCAGCACCAGGTCGGCCCGCAACTCGCTCAGGCGCTCGGTCCGCCCGAGCCGGACGTGATCGCCGACCATCCCCACGATCCCGGCCACCAGGGCCTCGTCGGGCGTTCCCGGCAGCCGCTTCTCGATCGGCGCTCTGACCCGGATGAACCCGGCAAAACGGCCGATCATGCTCTCGTAGTCGCGAACCGGGTCCGAGCCCTGCGAGACCGCGTCGACCACCTGCGGACGAGCGATCGCGAAGTCGACCCCCGCGTAGATCCCGGCGGCGACGCGTGCCGGCCACTCGACCTCTGCGGCACAGGCGGCCAGGACCACCGTTTCGAGTTCGGCGACCGCCATCGAGACCCCCATTAATTGGAACACTAACAGACCAAGATGCAGGAATTTCCTCGCCGGGATTTCAGCGAGCGCGGCAGCTGCGGGCGATCCCGGTAGCGATCTGCGCGCCGCCGGCGAAGCGGTAGGAAACCCGGGCGAAGGAGAAGAAGCCGGCGGTCAGCGAGGCGGGGATCGGGCAGGAGGCGCTGAGGTAGCTGCGCCGCGAGCCGCGGTAGTCATAGCGGCGGAAAAGCGTGACCTCGAACCGCCGCAGCCGAGGCCAGGGGCCCAGCGCCGACGCGATCCGCCCCCGCAGCGCCTTGCCGAAGCGTCCGCTGCCCCGGCTGACCAGGAGCGGCAGGACCGCAGCGGTCGGGGGGCTGGCGGCGCCGGCGTGCAGGAGGACCGCGCGGCGCCTGCCGATGCGGGCGTTGAAGGCAAGGAGCCGGGCGTGGACCGCGATCGGGTCCTGGCCGGGCAGGGCGACCACGGCTTCGAGCTGGCCGCGGCCGACCAGGGCCGGGCCGCAGGCGGCGAGCGCTTCGACGCTCCTCGTGTTGCGAAGGCGCCGCGCCGGGCATACCGGCAGACCCTTGGTCGAGAGGACCCCCTGCCCCGGAAGCCCCAGTTCCAGCCTCGTCACCCGCGGCAGCAGCGAGCCGTCAGCGGTGCGCAGCCGCCCCTCGAGGTGAACCGCGACCGGCGCCGGATGGTCGCGGGGCAGCGCCAGTGGGCGCAGTTCGCCGCCGAGCGCCGAGATCAGCTGGCCGCGCTGGGTCTGCTCGCCGCTCGCCCGGTTGAGCCGGCCGGCCGCGAAGCCCCCCGCGGCGAGCAGCGTGGCCGTGGCCAGGACGACGGACCGGCTGTACCCGGCTCTCCTCACCCGTACCGGGAGAACTTGAAGCTGCAGTAGTCGAAGCCGAACGCCAGCACGACGTTGTTCGCCAGGTTGCCGTTGTGGATGAACCTTGCGGTCAGCCGCTGCGCCTTGATCCCCTGGCTCTTCCTCAGCGCGACCGTGATCCGCTGCAGGTAGGACTCCTGCTGCTTCAGGTAGCCGAACCACTTGGCGAGCCTCGCCGCGTCGGCGCTCGGCCGCGGGACCGCGGCGATCCGCCCGATCGTGCCGCCGAAGATCGAGCTCGCTTTGGCGAACTTGCCGGCGGCAGCCGGGAAGCGTTCCCTGCGGACGTCGGCGCGGGCGCCCTTCATCGCCCGCTGCGTCGCCAGCGCGCCGGGCTTGCAGACCCGCTCCAGCCGGCCGACGTATTCCTCGCGCGTCGGCGCTCCGGCGGCGGCCGCGATGCTCGCGAAAGCCGCGGCGGCAAAGACTGCGATTCCAAATGCTCTAAGCACTCCTCGTCCTCCTCTCTGGCATCAACAGGTTGCGGCGCGGCAGGATGCGGTCCAGGCTCGGCGGCACCCGCCAGACACGGTCGCCGAGCAGCAGCATCAGGGCGGGCAGGAGGACGATCCGGACCACGGTCGCGTCGAGCAGGATCGCCACCGTCAGCCCCACCCCCATCTGGCTCACGGTCGCGATCGGGGCCGTGGCGAAGGAGACGAAGACCGCGGCCATGATCGCTGCGGCGCCGGTGATCACCCCGGCCGTCTTCTCGAGCCCGAAGGCGATCGCCGCGCGGTTGTCGCCGTCGAGCTCGTAGCGCTCGCGCATCCGCGCGATCAGGAAGACCGCGTAGTCGATCGAGAGGCCGAAGGTGACGCCGAAGATCGCCCCGGCACCAACCGTGTCGATGTAGGGATGGCCGCCGAGCGGGTAGCCCGCCGGGATCTTGCAGACCAGCGACATCACCCCGATCGCGGCGGCGACCGAGGCGAGGTTGAGGCAGACGGTCAGCAGGGCCAGCAGCGGCGCCCGCAGGATCACGACCAGCGCCAGCAGGGTGAAGAGGACGAAGGCGCCGATCACCAGCGGCAGCCGCGCCTCGGTCGCTTCGCCGTAGGTGTTGAGCGTGGCGGCGCCGCCGGTGAGGCCGGTGCGCAGTCCGCTGCGGTCGGCAAGCTCGCGAGCGTCGGCTTGAAGCTGGCTGCCGACCCGGCGCGAGCCATCGCTGTTGAACGGGTAGTCCGAGACGACGAGCATCCGAGCCGCCTGGCCGCCGCTGCCGACGCTGATCGCCTCGCCGGCCTGGTCGCGCTGCTGCCGCGGGGCGCCGTCGAGGGCGGAAAGGACAAAGTAGCCGGAGTCGAAGAGGTGGGGTGAGCCGGCCCGCAGCCGCGCGGCGCCGACCGCAAGCGGCGCCGCGACCGCGCTCACCTTGACGCCGGCGCTGCGCAGCTTTGTCTGCAGCGGGTAGGCGCGGTGGAAGCCCTCGGAGAGGCCGCTTTGCAGCGTTCCGGCCCCGCCCTGCAGTTCGACCAGGCCGCTCGCCAGCCGTTCGGCGCCGCCGCCGAGGCGGTCGAGGCCGCTGCTGAGCTGGTCGGTCGCGCCCGCCAGCCTGCCGACCCCCGCCTGCAGCCGCTTGCCGCCGGGGACGAGGCGGTTGAGGCCGCCGTTGACGGCCTCGGCGACGTCGCGGAGCTGGCGCACTTCGTTGCGGTCGGCGCCGATCGTGCGGGCGAGAGCCCGGGCCTGGCGTGCCAGCGGCCGCAGCGTGGGATCGGAGGCGGCGGCCGCTTCGAGCTGCCGGGCGAGCTTGCGCGATCGGGCCTGCTCACCGCCACGCAGACGCGGCACCAGCGAGCGGAGGCCGAGGGTCAGCGTCAGGCTCCCGACCGAGGCTTCGCGCTGGCCCTTGCTGAGGCGGCTGCTGCCCTCCTGCAGTCGTTCGATCGCGCCGGCCGCTTCTTCGCCTTTGCCGGCCGCCCGCTTCAGCTCGGTCGCGATCAGGCCCGCGCCCGCGGCGGCGCGTTCGGAGCCTTCGGCGAGCAGGCCGCTGCCCTGCGCGCCTTCGGCGAGGCCGGAGCGCAGCTCGGCGACGGCGCCGGCCGCGCGCCGCAGCCCCGGTCCCAGCTTCTGCAGCTGCTCGGGGCCCTTGGCGCCGGCGCCGGTGAGCTTCTTGCCAAGCGAGCGGAGCGGCTCGGCGCGGCGGGTGATCGGGCCGGGACCGATCACTGCCCGCACCCCCGGCTGGCGGGAGATCCGTCGCTGCCAGCGGCCCAGGGTCGCGAGGTCGCGGCGATCGGTGATCGGGCCGCGATCGGTGGCCGCGACGAGGACGAACGGCGCCTCCCAGCCGGGGCCGACCGCGCGGTCGATCGCCTCGGCGCTCTCGCGCGCCGGGTTGGACCTCGGCAGCTCGTCGATGCCCGGAGCGCCGGTCGCGAAGCCCAGGACCGGCAGCGTCAGCAGGACGAGCGGGATCGCGACCAGGCAGGCGGCCAGGGCCGGCCGGCGCAGCGCCCCGCCCGCGACGGCGGCGACACCGGCGCCGCGGGGCTGGCGGCCGGGGCGGCTGATCTGCCCGGCGTTGATCCGCGGCCCCAGCAGGCCCAGCAGCGGCGGTACGGCGAGGTTGGAGACGACGACGCTGATCGCCGTCACCACCGCCGTCGCCGTCGCCAGCGAGAGCAGCAGCGAGCCGGGCTGGAGGAAGGCCGAGAAGACGAGGGCGACGATCAGGGTCGAGCCGGCGAAGAGCGTGGTGCGGCCGGCACTGGCACGGGTGGCGGCGGCGGCGCGCCAGGGGTCGGGCTCGCGCCTCAGCTCCTCGCGGAAGCGGGAGACGATCAGCAGCGAGTAATCGACCCCCAGGGCCAGCCCCATCATCGTGCAGACGACGAGGGCCAGCGCGTCGATCGTCATCGGGCCGGAGAGCAGCGCCAGCGCTCCGCGACCCGCGAAGACGGTCAGGCCCCCGAAGACAAGCGGGATCGCCGCCGCCGCCAACGAGCGGAAGACGAGCAGGAGGATGATCACGAGCAGCGGCGCCGCCAGCAGCTCGGCTCGCTCCGTCGCGCTGAGCGATTCCTCCTGCAGCGCCCGCGAAACCGAGGCGAAGCCCGACTGGGTGGCGACCACCGGCGAGCGCATCCGCGCCGCCAGCGTCCGTTCCAGCGCCGGGACCGTGTCGCGCATCGCCACTGCAAGTGGTACGTGGAAGTCGACCAAAACCAATGCCTTGCGGCGACCGGGCCGGAGCGCTGCCAGCGACCCCTCGTCCCACGGCGAGATCACCGTCGCGGCGCGATCGCGGCGCAGCGCCGCGACCAAGCCCGGGCCTTGGCGGTCGAGGGCGGGGGCGGGGCCCCTGAGCAGAACGACGAACGGCGAGGAGTCGCCGAAATGGCTCTCGGCAAGAGCTTCACCGTTCGATGCAGAGGTTCCGGGCACGCCCAGGGAGAGCGGCGAGAGCTTCCCCTCCACGCCGAGCCCGACCGCGCCCAGCACCAAGCAGGCGGCCAGCACCGCTACCAGTCCCCATAGAGCTCGGCGGTGCCCGACCGGCCGAAGATCCCTTCTCATTGGACGCTGAGTCTACTCAGCGCCCGATGTCGGGGGGTACGTTTGTGTCTCAGAACGGGCGGCACAGTTCGGCCGCGTCCGCTGCTTGCTTATCCCAGATCGGCTAGCCGCAGCGGGCCTTCAGCCGCGGGTGCAAGGCCTTGACCTTGCCGCTCTGCGCGCTCAGGCTGACCCGTGCCCGGCGGTTGTCCTGGCACAGTGACCCGGTGTTGACGAGCAGGCCGCGCCGTCCTCCGGCGAGCCGCAGCACGACCCTGCTCAGCGGCACGTCGGGCAGCGAGTTGAAAGCAACCCGGATCCGGGCGTGCCGCGACTGCAAGTGACCGATCAGGTCGATGTGGACTTCCCCGTCGAGCGAGGCGGCGAGGTCCGGCAGCCGGCGGCTCGAGCTGCGCAGGAAGATCGGGCCGCTCAGCGGACGGTTCAGCAGCGGGCTCCAGACCTCTGCCTTGCCGTAGACCGAGCTGGGCGGGCAGGTTCCGGCTGCATAATCGTCCTGCGGACAGATGCTGCGGATGTGGCGGCTGTCGAGAAGCTCGGCCGGCGGGACTTCAAGTGTCGCCCGGCGCAGGTTGGAGTCGGACGGCCGCGGCCGTAGGACCGCGCGTAGAGACGGGTGGGCGCCGCGGTGCGGCGGCCCCGCAAGCCGCAGCCCCAGTCGTGGCCGGAACCCGAGCCCGGCGCAGCCGCCGACCTGGAAGCGGTTCTGCAGCCCCACAATCTGAGCGGCGGCGGTGGTCGCGGAGCCGTCGACGGTCGCCGCCTGGCACGAGGTCGGGTTGTGGGCGAAGTCGGGGCGGTCCAGATCGACCCGCAGTTCGCGGAGGTCGAGGGGTATCCCGTCGAGGATGGTCGGCAGCGGGTCCGAGACGGCGCGGACCTGAGCGGAGCGGGGATCGACGAAGAGGGCAACCCGTACCGCCACCGTGCCGAGGTCGAACGGCCCGGCGCGAGCCGGGACCACGATCGCCAGGCTCAGCGGGGCGCCCTCGTAGGGACCGGCGCGATAGACGCTGCCGGCCAGCCGCAGCGGACTCCCCCCCGCGCCGGCCGCCAGGCTCACGGTCCCGACCTTGGACGAATCCCGGCACCGGTCGGCGGTGACCTCGGCATCCGAACAGGACGAGACGCCCGCAAGCTTGGCGCTCACCCCGGCGGGTAGCGTGGTCTCCATCGCCAACAGTCGCTGTGAGCCGTCCTTCCGGCTCACCCGCAACGTAAGGTCGCTGTAGGCGCCGGCTTGGGGCGTCGTGACGCCTGCCGAGTAGCTCAGCGCGGCGGGTGCGTCGGCTTCGCCGGCGGGACAGGCGCCGCCGTCGGCGCCGATGCTGGTACGGAAGGTGTCGGCAGGCGTCGCGTTCGCCCCTTCCGGGCTGCTCCAGGGTGTGAGATCGGAGGTGGTGGTGTGAGCGCCGCACCCGATCGGCGTCTTCAGGAGCGCGCGCGGCCCCTGGAAGAGGTTGAGCCTGACGTCTTCGATCGGCAGCTGCGGCAGCGCCTCGAGTCCCAGGGCCAGCCTGCCGGTTTGGGCGTCGGCCTCGAGCCGGGCCGGGAATCCGATGGCAATGCCGGTGGTGGGGTCATCGATTGCGACGTAGACCGCGAACATGGCCCCAAAAGGGTTCTCGCCGGGCTTAGCCAGATAGACCCCCCCGGTCAGGGGCCGATCGACGATCGGCGTGTCGATCTCGGCCTTGCCGATCTTGGCGTTGTCGGGACAGTTCGCAGGCACCTGGCTTTCCGAGCATGCCCCGAGGCCGACGGCGCCCGCAGGATTGATCGCCACACCCTCTGGCAGAACCAGGCGCGCATCCCTGATCTCCGCCTCGGCCCGGCCTTCGTAGTTCTTGGTCTGAGGCAGGTGGACGCCGATATCGAAGCCCGTCGGCGAGTCCGCCACGGCAGTCGTCGGTCTGGCGATCAGCGCCGGGTCGAAGGCAAGCGCATTGCAACCCTCGACGGCAGGGCTTTCGAAGCTGCGGGTGGCGAAGACGCCCGGCTCGAGCCAGCTGTCGGCCGACGCGGTGGTGGTCAGGGGTGTCCCGCAACTGCCGGGTAGAGTGAGCAGGGCTTCATCGGTCCGTTCGATGGGACAGGCGCCCCCGCGGTCGAGGCAAGCGCCGCGCACATGGTCGTGACTCTCATCTGACGGGTCGCCCCAGAGGGTCACCTCGGCACCGAGGATCGGAGCTCTGGCGAGGATGTCGTCGATCTCGGCGGAGAGGCCGTAGCTGCCGTCGTTGCGCAACCTGCCCAGCAGATGCAGGGAAACGCCGCCGGAGCCGTTGAGACCGAACTCGACAGCCGCCCCGGGCGGGGGCGTCATGGCGTAGAGACCGGTCGTTTCCACCGAGGGGGCACCATTGGAGACGGAGGCAACGAGCGCGACGGTTCCGACCTGGGCTCCGGCCGGGCATGCTTCCGCGCTGAGCTCGATACCGGAACAGCGCTCCGGCACTGCGCTGGGGTCGACGACGAAGCCGGGTGGCAGGGCGATGCCGAGGTCCCGCACCCCCCCGCCGATGGCGAGCAGGCCTTCGGGATACAGGCCGGTCGGGAAGTTGATGTCGGCGCGGAACTGGTAGGGATGCGAGCCGGCCACCGCGGCGTCGGAGCCATCCGCCTGCGAGATCGCCCCGGCGAACCCCGACGACCCGGGAAGGAAGTCGAAGGAGAGCGGTTCGCCTCCCACCGGCGTCGCGGCTCTCGTGGACACCGGCACGGCACCCCCACCGGAGACGGTTGCTGTGCTCACCAGCGTGTTCGAGGTGCCCGACGCCACGTTGACCGGGATGAGCACCCGCGCCGTCTCGCCCGGCTGCAGGCTCGGTTCACCACCTGTGCAGGAGACAGTTTTTCCGGCGACGCTGCAGGTCAGTGGAGTCTGCTGTGCTCCGTACCCCCCGGAGGCACCCACCGCGGTCGCGAAGCCCAGCCTGATCGGCAGGGAAGCGGCGATCGTGAACTCCCCGCTGGTAGGGGCACCGCCGGAGTTGGTGACCAGGAGGAGATAGCCCGGCGGACTACCTTCGGCACCGGTCATGCCGGCGGCGAAACTGGTCGGGTAGGTGCTGACGACAATCGACCAGGACGGCGCCGGAGCGGCCGTTGACACGGCGGGCAGAGCCAGGCAGCCGGCGGCAGCGGCGATTGTCAGCGCGCAGGAGCGCGCCAAGCGGATGGCAGGTTTGGCCACAATCCCCAAGGCAGTCCCGAAACCATGCTAGATGCCTCGGGTTGCGGGGTGTCTCAGCTTCGACGTCAGCCCCTTGCCCTGCAGGTACGGACCACCGTCGTCGTCGCCTTCAGCCCCCCGGCGAAGCCGAAGCTGCCGCGCACCAGCGGGAACGAGGCGTTGCGAAAGCCCTTCGGGGCCGGACAGCCGGCGGTGACGTAGAAGCGCCGGTGACCGCGCGAGGCGACGCTGCGACCGAGGCTCAGCGTCAGCCCGGTGATCGCGGCGGCGTTTCCCGTCGCTTCGGGCAGCGCCGCGCGCAGCACGGTCCCGAAGGTCCCCCGCCCGGCGCCGATCGTGAACGGCAGCGTGAAGGAGGTGGGCACGGGCCTGGTCCCGTAGACGTGGGCGAGCACCGCCGGGTGCCCCTTGAAGCGACCGTTGAAGACGAGCACCTTCCCCTGGGCCGGGAACGGCGACTGGCGAGGCAGGCGGACGTCGGCCGAGAAGGTGCCGCTGCCGACGATCGAGCGGCCGCACGCTTCGCGCGCCGCGGCCGTGGTCGCGGGCTGGATCTCGGCGACGGTGCAGCTCGGGACGATTCCGGGATGGAGCTTGCCGGCGCGGTTGAAGCCGATCGCGACCCGGCGCAGCTGCGGCAGATCGCCGCCGCGGGCCGCGGCGAAGGCGGCGCTGAGGTCGAGCTTGATCCCCGTCGCGCCGTGGCGGGGCAGCCGGTCGGGGGCGATCCCGCTGCCGAAGGAGACGCGTACGCCGCCGTGCTGGACGACCGAGGGAGCGCCCGAGGACGAGGCGGAAGCCGAGCTTCCGCCGGCCAACGCTTCGGTACCGGCGGTCGGCGTCGAGGCACCGGCACCGCCGCCGCCGCCGAGGCTTGCGAGCGCCGCCCTCCCCCCGGCGGCGGTGACAGCCGCGCAGGAGGGTTTCGAGACCACGCTCGCCGTGTAGGGGCCGTATTTGAAGACGTTGGCGCCCTCGCTGTCGCCGTTGGTCACGTAGAGGTTTCCGGCCGGGTCGAAGGCGAGGCCGCTCGGGGCGCCGTCGACCGGCCCGCAGTCGAGCTGCCCCAGATAGGCGCCGGTGGAGTCGAACTCGTGCAACGCGGCCTGCGGGTGTTCGTAGCCCGGCTGCGAGTTATCGGCGACGACGACGTGCCCGTTCGTGGGGTCCACCGCCACGGCCGCATCGACCAGCGAGACGAACGGGTGGGAGAGCGTCGCTACCGGCGTCGCCGGATCGCCAGCGGGTTCGAATACCTTGACCGTCTCGCTGCCGGCATCCGGCACGTAGACGCGGCCGCCGGCGACGGCGAGCCCGTAGGCGTCCTCGAGGCTGCCGAGGCCGATCCGCAGCGGTTGGCCCGCCACTTCCACCGCCGCCCCCGAGGGTTCGTAGACGGCGACGTAGGTGCGCTCGTCGACGTAGACCTCGCCACTTGCCGGATCGACCGCGACCCCGGTCGATTCGTGCCCTTCCTCGATCGCCAGGGCGCTCGGCAAGAGGCGGCTCACTCCCTGGTGCCATTCGTTCGCGTAGAGCCGTTCCGCCGGGTCCAGCGCCAGCTCGCAGACGCCGTCGAGCGCGTTCGCCCCGAGACCGAGGATCGGCCCTCCCGGTAAGGCTGTTTGCGAGACGTAGCTGCCGCTCGTCGCGAACCTGTCGACGACCCGGTGGTAGTAGTCGGAGACGTAGAGCTGGTTCGAGGCGGTGACCGCGAGCCCGCAGGCGCCTTCGATCTGTCCCTGCGGCGGGCCGGAGGGGCCTTCGACCTTCAGCAGCGCTTCGCTCAGCAGCGCTCGATTTGCCTCGGCGGGAGCCGCGAAGGCGCCGAGGCAGGCCACGACCGCCAAGGCACCGGCCAGAGTTCGCCCCATATGCCTTCTCCTCATCTTCCCGCTCCCTTCGGGTTGTGGTGGCGGCTCTTGTGGCGCCGGTGGTGACCGTGGCGCTTTCGCCTCGGGCACTTCGCCTTCACCGCGGGATGGAAGGCCCAGCCGCGGTTGGCGTGGCCCAAGAGCCGCGCGGTCGCGAGCTGCGGCCCGGCGCAGAGGTTGGCCGAGTCCTGCAGGAGGCCGCGCCTGCCCCCGCGCAGCGTCATCTCGAATCTGCTCACCGGTGCGTCGGGGATCGTCGGGAAGGTGCCGCGGATCCCTCCCTTGTAGGAGTCGATCCGCCCCGCCGGGTCGACCTCGAAGCCGCTGCCGCTAAGCGCGAAGACGAGGTCGGGCAGCAGGTTGTCGGAGGCCCGCAGGTAGACCGGCCCTTCCAGCGGCACGCCCAGCAGTGGCGTGTAGGCGCGGGCGCGGCCGTAGACGGAGTTGGCCGGACACTTCTGGGCGGCGAACTGGACCCGGGTGCAGATCCCCTTGATGTGGGCCTGGTCGAGGAACAGCGAGGGCGGCAGGGCGACCGAAGCGGCGGCGATGTTGGCGTCGCCGGGACGTGGCCGCAGCACCAGGTGCAGCGAGGGGTGCTTGCCGCGCGTCGTCCCGCCCTTCACCCGCAGCGAGACCGCCGGCTTGAAGCCGAGTGCACCGCAGTCGAAGGCCTGGTAGGGCGCCGTCGCCGTTGCCAGGCTGTCATCGGCGGCGGTGCCGAAGTCGGCGCCCGAGCCGTTCAGCGCCGAGGCGATCCGCAGCGGGTCGCAGCTGGTCGGGTTGAGGGTGAACTGCGGCCGGTCGATGTAGACGCGGACGTCTCTGAGGTGGATCGGGATGCCGTCGACGATGTGGGGGATCGGGTCGGTGCCGGCGGCGTCGATCGAGGCCTGCGCGGTGACCGGGTCGACCCGGATCGCCGAACGGACGACGATCGTGCCGAGGTCGAAAGGGCCGACGATCGCCGAGTCGATCGCCACCACCGAGACCTGGGCGCCGCGGTAGGGGCCGGCGAGGTAGAGATCGCCCGGCGCGTAGGTCGGCACCGTGCCGACCCCGTAGCCGGCGAGCGTGCGGCCGATCTTGGCGGCCGCCGGGCAATCGGGGTGTTCGAGCTCCTCGGTCCCGGAGCGGCCCGCCGCGGCGGCGATCGCGGCCTCGGAGCAATAGGGGATGCCGGCCAGCTTGCCGAGCAGCCCCGGCGGGAGGGTCGCCGAGTAGGAGGTGATCTCCTGTTCTGAGTCGGTCCGCGTCAGGTGCAGGTAGAAGGGGCTGTAGGCGCCGGCCTGCGAGTTGATCGAGCCGCCGGCGGCCTTGGGCGCGAAAGGCGCCGTGTCCGACGGACAGGGGCCGCCGCCGACTCCGGCGGTGATCTGCAGCGGCAGCGAGTCGTGGACGAGCAGGGAGGCGTCGCGCCAGGGGGTGAGGTCGGCGGAGGTCTGGAAGGTCCCGCAGGAGTCGGGGGTGGCGAGCGGGCTGCGCTGGCCTTCGCGGAAGTGGATCTGCAGCTGCGAGTAGGGGATCTGCGGCAGCCGGTCGAAGGTCGCGGTGAGGCGGCCGCTTCGCGGGTCGGCCCGCAGTTCGCCTGCGACCTTGACGAGGACGCCGCGCTGGGGCGCCTTGGCGACGAGGTAGATCGCCAGCAGCGAGCCGAACGGGTTGTCGCCGGGTGCGGCGAGGAAGATCGCCCCTTCGACGGCTTCTGAGACGACCGGGCTGGCAACCGTGAAGTCGCCGATCTTCGCTTCGTTCGGGCAGCCGGCGCCGGGGGCCGAAGCGGCGCTCTCTGCCGCGTACTGGGACGGGGTGCAGACGCCCAGGCCCGAGCCGACCGAGGGGTTGATCGTCACCCCTTCGGGCAGCGCCACCACGGCCTTGCGGATCGGGCTGGCGGCGCGGCGGGCGCGGTCGGTGAGGCCGCTCTGGTCGACTTCAATGTAGAAGACGTAGCCCGAGGGCGACGAGGCGCGAGGGTCGGAGAGCCGGGCGGCGATCTGCGGTTCGAAGCCGAGCGTCCCGCAACCGCTCAGGGCCGGGGTCTGGACTCGGCGTTCGACCGTCTCCCCGGGTGCCTGCCAGGAGTCGGCGCTCGCCTGGAAGCTCGGTGCCCCTTCGCAGGAGGTAGGCAGGGTCAGGTAGGGCCGCGGCGTGTTTTCAGATTGCGAGGGCTGCCCCGGCGAACATTTCGCCCAGCCGAACGCCGGTGCGGCCTCGTTTAGGCAGTTGCCGCGCTGGGCGTTGTGGAGGGCGGCCCAGGGCACGCCCCAGACCGTCAGGGTGAGGCCGGTGATGTCGACCGTCTGCGGGATCTGGGTGGCGCGCAGGGTGGTGCCGTATTCGCCTTCGGCCTGGCGCAGGTGCGGTACGAAGACGATCGGCGATCCGTAGGGGCTGGCGGCGAGCTCCAGCGGCGTTCCCGGCGGCGGCGTCAGGCTGAAGAGGCCGAAGGTGCGGGTTTCGCCACCGCCGCGCGAGGAGCGCACGGCAAGCAGCCCGACCTGGGTGCGGTCGGGGCAGCTCTCGCCGGAGAGGCTGTCTTCCCAGGGCGAGGAGCGCGCGGTCTGGAAGGCGGCCTGCGAGCAGGTCGGCAGGACGGTCGGGTTTTCGACCAGGCCCGGCGGCAGTTCGAGATCGAGGTTCCTGACGTCGCCTTCGCTGAAGGGGCCGCCGCCCTGGAGGTTGAAGTTGACGCTCGCCGCGAGCGCGACCGGGTGGGATCCGGCTTCGGTGTCGGGCGCGCCGCCTTCGCCGCGGAGCGCCACTTCGAGCCCTTCGCTGCCCGAGCGGAAGCCGAACGCCGCCTGGGCGCCGGCGGGCACCGCCAAGAAGAGGAGCGCGGCAAGGCAGGCCGTGAGGACGGTGTGAGGCGCCCGCATCAGCGCTTCCCCTTGTGGTGGTGCCGCCGCCGGTGGCGGTGCTTGGCGCGCTTCTTGTGCTTGTGGTGCCTGCGCGGCTTCAGGTAGCGCGGCGCCGGGTTGCCGGAGTGGGGGACGAGCGTCCCCGGGCTCGGGTCTTCGGGCGCGGAGGGCAGCGGCTGGCAGGCGTCGCCGACGCAGGCGAAGGGGGGCGACGGTTCGGGGAAGCCGCCCCCGGCCCGGTAGTCGTAGACGTCGATCGCGCCGGGATCGAAGCCGACGAGCGATTCTTCGGTGGTGAAGAAGACGTCGGTGCCCTCGGCGGAGGCATCGACGAACCGCCCGCCCGAGCTGCGCCCGCCCGAGACCAGGCCGACGCAGCCCCCCGGTTCGGCGCAGCTCCCTTCGCCCTCGGCCTCCCACTCATAGACGTCGGGGCGGTTGTCGGAATCCCCGATGACCAGCCGGTCGGCGGTGTCGAAGAAGACGCGGTTGCCTGACCCCGCCAGCGCCCGCGGCCGGTAGGCGGCGGTGCTGCCGTTGACCTCGGCGCCCGGGATCGAGGCCGAGCCCTTCGGGCGTTCGCCGGTCGGGTTGCAGGAGGCGCAGGCAAGGCGCGGCGCTCCGCCTCCGGGAGGCGTCCCGTAGAGGTAGAGCTCGGTGTCGGGCTGCCCGCTGTCGGCGTCGACGTTGTCGAAGGGCGGGACTTCGGCCGCCGAGAGGAAGGCAAGGTGGGCGCCGTCGGCGCTGAGGCGGGCGGTCGCGCTCGCCGGCGGGTAGTCGGTGGGAAGCGCCGCGTCGTCCCCGGCGAGGATCGTCGTCGTCGTACCTTCCTGCCAGCGCCTCAGCCCCTCCGCCGCCTGGAAGTAGGCGACGCTGCCGCCGGCGGAGATTCCGAGGACGCCGCTGACCCCGCTGCCGAGCGACTGCGAGCTCGCGCCCGCCGCCTGGTAGCGGTAGAGGGTCGAACCGACCAGGTAGTAGGCGACCGAACCGTCGCTCGAGGCGGCCTGGAAGGCGGCGCCGCCGCTCGTTTCGGGAAGGGGCTTGGCGGAGGCACCGGGGCCGCCGAGGTAGAGCGGCCCGTCTTCGCCGAGGCTGAAGTAGACGCGCCTTCCGTCGGCGGAGATGGCGCCGCTCGGAGCGGCGAGCCTCGCGCCCGGCGTCGCCGACACCGTTTCCAGCCCTCCCCCGCTCCACTCGTAGAGCCCGCCCTCGGCGCTGAAGAGGAGGTGGCCGAGGTCGGGGCTCGCGCCTTCGAGGTGCAGGCCCGGGGAGCTCGGCAGCGCGATGAAGCCGCCGCCCTGCCAGAGCGAGTAGCCGGGCGGGCAGGTCCCGGCGACCGCGCAGCGGCTGGAGTTCAGCATCGCCGCCCGCGAGAGGTCGGCGGAGAAGACGCGGAAAGGCGCCCCGTCGAGGGGTTCGTCGTAGCCGCCCGCTTCGCTCGCAGCGGAGATGTTCGCGGTCGTCCACCCCGAGCCGCCGCGGCCGGAGAGGTACTGGCTCGCCGGCGGCGCGCCGGCCGCTTCGCCGAAGGAAGAGGGCGAGGAGAAGGTAAAGGATCCCCCCGCGGCGCCTGCCTGGAAATCACCGCCGCCGAAGACCGCTTCCGGCGTCCCGACGCCGCCGCCCGTTTTGTCGACCGGGGAGACCATCTCCCAGGCCCGTCCGTCGAGGGGGACCGAGACGTTGGTCGGCGCCTGGGTCCTCAGCACGTGCTCGGGGCCGATCGTCGTCCCTGCCGAGCTCCTCGCCACCGGCCGGTAGCGATAGGCGGTGAGCGGCGTCAGCGAGGCGATGTGCTGGGAGACCGCGAGCGGCTGCGTCCCGCTGCCCACCGGGGCCGCTCCGGAGCTCGGCACCCGCGCGGCCCCTTCGAAGCCGTCGCCCGAGGGGTTGGCGGCGCGGTTGGCCTCGTAGGCGGCTTCGGTCAGGTATTCGAAGCGGTAGGTGGTGCTGAGCCCTTCGGGGTTGATCGTCGCCCGCAGCTGCGCCGAGGTGGCGGTCACGTCGGTTACCCACGCTTCCGGAACAGAAGGCAGGGACGTGGCCGCAGCCGTGCCGAGACACAGCGTCAAGGCGACGCCCGTGGCAAGCCCGAGCGCCGTCGCCCGGTTCAGCCTATGCACCGCCGCGCCCTCCTCGGGCAGTCGATCCGGGCCTCAGGGCAGTTGGGGAAGTGTGCAACCGATCACCCGCGGTGCTTCCCGTGGTGCCTTGCGTGGCGCTTGTGGTGCTTGCCCCCGCAGCCGTTGGCGATCTTCGGGTGAAGCTGGGCGACCTTGCCGTTCTGAGCGGCGAAGCGCGCCGAAACACGCTGGGTCTTGTGGCAGACATTTTCCGAGTTTTCGAGCAGCCCGTACTTCTTGCCGCCTTTCATCTCCAGCACGATGCGGGAGACCGGGGCGTCGGGGATGACTTCGAAGGTGTTCCTGAGGCCGTGCTTCTTGGTGGTGTCGACCTTGCCGTGCGCGAGGATGCGGATCTGGCCGTTCAGGTCGGCGACCAGGTCGGGGAGTTCGTGCCCGTAGCCGACGCCGAGGTAGACCGGTCCTTCCAGCGGCTTTTCGAGCAGCGGGCTCCAGGCCTTGGCGTGGCCGTAGACCGCTCCCGCCGGGCAGCTCGCGGCCTTCAGCTGGGGCTGGGTGCAGACCTTGTCGAGGTTGCCCTGGTCGAGGAACTCCGAATGGGGCAGCCCGACCTGGACGCGGGCGAGGTTGGCCCCGCCCGGGGGCATCGTCACCACCGCCTTCAAGGCCGGGTGGCCCGAGCGGCGGGTCGCGCCCTTCAGCTGCAGCTTCAGCTTCGGCTTGAAGGCGAGCTTGTCGCAGCCGCCGACCTGGAAGCGGTTGGAGAGGCCGTCGATCTGGCCCGCGGCGGTGCTCACCTGGGCGCCGACCGAGGCGGCTTCGCAGTCGGTCGGGTTGAGGGTGAAGCCGGGACGGGAGAGCTGCACCGCTACCGAGCGGATGTCGAGCGGGATGCCCTGCAGGATCGTCGGCAGGGGATCGCTCTTGGCGCTGATCTGCGCGGTTTCGAGGTTGACCTCAAGCGCCACCCGGACCACCACCACGCCGAGGTCAAAGGGCCCTGCCACCGCCGGGGTGACAATTGCCATCGAGAGCGGGGCGCCCTTGTAGGGGCCGGCGAGGTAGGCGTGGCCGGTGACGTAGATCGGGCTGGGGCCCGAGCCGGCGGCGACCGTCACCGTTCCCACTTCACTGGCCTGCGGGCAGGAGGGGCCCTGGATCTCGAGCTTGCCTTCTTCGGGGTTCGAGCGCGCCCGCGCCTGGGCGATCTGGGCCTCCGAGCAGTAGGGCACCCCGGCGAGCTTGCCGGTCAGGCCCTCGGGCAGGGTGAGGTCGAGCCCGGTCAGGTGCTGGGAGCCGTCGCGGCGACTCAGCTTCAAGACGAAGGGGCTGAAGGCGCCGGCCAGAGGATCGACGGTGCCGGCCGCGAACGAGTAGCCGGTCGGGGCCGAGGATTCGGAGGCCGAGCAGTTGCCGGTCGTCTGGAAGGAGTCGCTCGGATGCGCGTCGGCACCTTCGGGGGTGCTCCACGGGGTGAGCGTGGAGGTGGTGGTGTGGGTGCCGCAGGCCAGCGGGCTGGTCAGCGAGGCCCGGGGTCCCCCGTACAGACTCAGCTTTACGTCTTCGAGCGGGAGCTCCGGATTTTCGGCGAACGTCGTCGTCAACTGCCCGGTGGCCGGGTCGGCTTCGACCCTGCCGGCGAGCTTGGCGATCACGCCCGTTTCTTCGTCTTCGATCACCAGGTAGAGGCCGAGTAGCGAGCCGAACGGGTTGTCGAAGGGCTTGGCCAGGTAGACCGAGCCGTGGAGGGGATGGGGGAGCTGAGTTTCGAAGCTCGGTTCGTCGACCAGCAGCGGCACGATCGCTTCGGCGCTGCCGATCTTCGAGGCGTCGGGACAATGGGCCGGCTCTTCGACGAAGCGGACCGGCGTGGAGCCGACCGGCGAGGAAAGGCCGATCTGGCCGATCGAACAGCCTTCCAGGCCATTGGCGGCCGAGGGGTTGACGCTCATGCCCTCGGGCAGGTTCACGGTGGCGTCTTTGAGGTTCGCCGTATTCAGCGGGATGTCGGTTTCGCTGGGCTGAATGTCGGGGACGATCAGGCTTTCGGGAGCTCCGACGCTGAAGGCGACGGTGGAGCCGGAGGAGTTGGTCGCCGTGACTTCGCACTGCACCGTGCGGGACGGCTGGCCGACCGGGACCGCGTAGGTGCTCGCGGTCTGACCCTCCTGCGGAGAGCCGCTCGAGAGCCACTGGTAGGCGAAGGACGGTGCTTCGCTCCAGTTCCCCGGCTCGCAGTCCAGCGTGGGCGAGAGCACTGCCGGAGCCGGTTCCTCATTTTCTTTCTCTTCCTGGGTTGGAGAGAGGGTGAAGAGCGGTTCGGCTTCGGCGAGTTTGCCGACGAAGGCGATTTCATAGGGCGAGGAGACGCCACTCACGACAACGTTGCCGGCGCCGATCGGTTCCAGCCCTTCCAGCGATTCCTGGATTTCGGCGGCGCCGGCATCGAAGGCAAGGGCCGGCGTCGTCTTCCCGCCATAGTTGAGGAGGTATTCGCCACCTGAGCCGGTGACCGTCAAGGTCTGGGTGCGGGTGTGGAGCGAGGGACGCACGCTCACGGCCGGGACGGGAGTGGCCGGAGCCGGCGGTACCGCCAGCGGTGCGCTGGTCGCCAAGGCGGGGCCGTTGCTGCTTCCCGAGGCCGAGACCTCGCATTGCAGCGAGTGCCCGGCGTCTTCTGAGCTCACCTCGTGTTCCCGCGTGACCGCGCCGGGGATCGGAGTACCGTCGAGCAGCCACCGGAAGGAGTAGGAGGTTGCTTCTTTCCAGCTGCCGCGGTTGCAGACCTCCACCGAGGAGCCCGGCGTCGGCGGCGGCACTTCGGCCTGGGGCTGGTGCAGGGTGAAGTCGAGTCCCGAGGGGCTGTCGCCCTGGTCGGTGGTGGCGCGGGCGGCGATAGAGGGCTCGAAGCCGAGCCTGTTGCAGCCGTCGACTCCGACCGGATTGCCTTCCAGGTCGGTGGACTGGTAGGTGCCTTCGACGAAGGTGCCCGGCGCTTCCCAACTGTCGATCTTCGCCTTGGTGGTGAGCGGACCACCACAGGAGCTCGGCATGGCGAGGAACGGGCGAGCGGTGCGCGGGACCGCACATCCGGTTTCGCCGAAGTGGAAGAGGCAGGTGCCTCGCTGGGCATCGTGACTGCCGTCCGAAGGCACGCCCCAGAGCGTCGTCCGCACCCCGCCGACCGCCACCCGCGCCAGCACGTCCCGGCCCGCCGCGGTCAAAGTGAAGGAGCCGTCGGAACGGACCGAGCCGAGCAGGTGCACATAGGTGCCCTGGACTACTTCGAAGCCGAGCTCGGCCGGGTAACCGGGCGGTGGCACAAGGTTGTAAACAGGGTGGACGCTAGGTCCGGTGCCGAAGCCTGCACCGAGCGATAGGGCGAGCTCGACCGTCCCCACTTGGGACGCATCCGGGCAACCGATGCTTCCACTCTCCAGTGCGGCCTCAGTGCAACGGGGCGCCGCCGCCGGGTTGACGACCGTACCCCTTGGTAGCTCCACCACCGCGTCGCGCAGACCTCCACCCGCCGGAAGCAACGGCGCCAGGTCGTTGCGGTTCATCGCCAGGTTCATCCCTGCCACCGTCATCTGGTCGGGGTGAGACCCTGCCTGGCTGGCGACGGAGCCGTCGGCGTTGGTGGTCAGGCCATAGAGACCGGCCGGCTGCGGGAGGAAGCCGAAGGGGCTTGCGGTAGTGGAGACAGGGGTCGGCTGGACCGTGCTAGCCGGCACCGCGCCGCCGCCTTCAACCGAGACTGACTCGGAGAGAAAGCCACCCGAGGATGCGGCCTTTTCGGCAGCGTTGTCCTGGACCTCGACCGGAACCACCACGCTTACCAGGCTCCCTGGAATGACCGGTTTGTCCCCGCCCCCCGTGCAGGTGATCCGGCGTCCGAGCACCGAGCAGCTCGTTTCCGAGGTGAAGAATTCCCCGGACTGTCCGTAGTAAGCAGTCGGCGGGAATGCCGGTACCGGCAGTAGTCCTGCCGGTAGAGTGTCGACAATCGTGAATTCGCCGCTGGTCGGCGCAGCGCCGATGTTGTAGGCCTGGATCAGGTAGCCGGGGCCTTTTTTATCTGGGCCGTAGGCCGAACCAGCTTCGAACGCTGACGGATAGGGAATCGCCTGAATCGTCCAAGCCGGCGCGGGCGCAGCCGCGGCGCCGCTTGCCGTCAGGCCGAGGATTCCGACGAACAGCATCAATCCCGCTACGAACAGCCGCCTCATCGCTGGCCTCCCCTCTCGCGCCCGTGGCGGCTCGCGTTCTTGTGTCTTTTGTGGTGCTTGGTGTGTCTTTTGTGGTGCTTGTTGTGCTTGCCAACGCAGTGGCGCTTCTTTCGCACCTTGCCCCTGGGGCAGCGACGCGCGGCCTTGGGGTTACCGGGGCCCGTGAAGGCGGAGGAGCCGGGAGACGGCGGAGACGGCGGCGTGGGTACCGAACCGCGACAACCCGCTTCGCCTTCGCAGGGCGACGGCGGGGTGACTTCCTGGTCTGCGATGCCCCCGCCCACCCGGGCGTCATAGACGTCGACCAGTTCGTCACGGTCTTGGGCGACCAACGACTGAGCGGTGAAGAAGAAGACGTTGTCGCCTTCTTCGTCGGCATCGCCGAACCAGGAGGGACCGGCTCCTTCAGCCCCCCCGGAGATCAGATAGAGGCAGCCTCCGGCTACCGCTTCTTCGCTACATGACCCCTTGCCCCTAGCCTCCCACTCATAGACGTCGTTGACGTCGTTTCGATCAGCGGCGAGGAGGCGATCAGCGGAGTCGAAGATCACCCGTCTCCCGTCGGCGGAGAGGTTGCGCGTCATGAAGGAGGAACTGCGCGAGAGGGCATAGCCGACGTTGGGAATTTCCTGGACCCCCGAAGGTCCCGCCGGAGCTTCCCCCGTCGGGTTGCAGGAAATACAGCTGATCCCCTGCCCCGTGCGGTAGAGGTATAGCTCGCGGACGCCGTTGTTCCGGTATGAGGTGAGCTGACGGGCCGAATTGAAGAGCAGGGTCTGCCCGTCGGCCGAGACGCGCGAGGCATGGGCGCGAACTTCGCTTTGGTTGGACGTCTGCGAACTGGGGGTCCAGTTGAGCGGTTCGATCTGGTTGTCGTTACCCGAGACGGTTTTCGTCCCCAGCCGAGTGACATAGTTGATCGTCGTACCGTGCAGCGCGTAGAGGTTGGTTTCGCCGATCGACGCCTGGGCGGTGCCTTCGGCGAGCCCCCCGGCGGCAACGAAGTAGGCGTCTTCGCCCCGCGGGCCGCCGATCCCGAGCATTCCTTCCACCCGGGCGCCATCTTTGTCGCCGGTATCAGGGGTGAGGTCGACCAGATCGCCGCTCTCTAGGTCGTAGCGGTAGAGATCGGAGCCCACACCGGCAGTCGCATCGGAGGTCAGCCTGCCGCGGTCGAGGAAGTAGACGAGGTCTCCGTCTGAGCTTGCGCCAAGGAAGGCGGCAGGGGTTCCAGGATCGGCGACCCCTTCTTCCGGGGCCGAGATGTGCACCGTGCAGGCCCTTGCCGGTTCGGTGCACTTTTCGCCGTTCATCGCGCTCTGCGCGGCCAGGGGGTTCAGCCGCACGTAGAGCTGTCCGGTACCGCCCGCGGTGAAGAAGACTCTGGAGCCGTCGGCCGCGATCGCGTGCTGGGCCTGGGTGAAGTACGCGGCTAGAGCGCCGCCGCCAAAGGTAGTCCTATTTCGGAACCAGTCGTAGGGCCCCGCCATGGCCCCGCCGGCCGGTACGCTGCCGTCGTTCATCACTCCGGCTATTGCAAGGGTGTTGGTCTCCGGGCCGTAGGCGTACAGGTTCTGCTTGCCTTCCCGGTCCCCCGGCAGCAGGCTGCCGGCCGCGGTTTCCAGCAGCACAACCACGCCGCCCCGTGACGAGCCCGCGTAGGCGAAAGGATTGTTCTGGGCTTGAATCGTCCCGACCTCGCTCAGCGACCCGGTTGCGCTGTTGCGCAGCAGAAGCTTGCCCGGTTCAAAGGGCCGGGAGGCGAAGTCATACGTGCCTTCAAGGTCTTCGGTCCAGCCGACTACGGCGGCCCGTGGGCCAAAGGTGGCGGGTGGCAAAAGGCCGCGGGTTGACCAGCCACTTGAATCGGCGGCACGCGAGGCTAGAAAGGTCGGAAACTGCTGGGCGCCTTCGCCGCCGGGGATCCCGGCGTTGGCGAAAAAGGTGATGCGGCTCCCGTCGAGCGAGGCTTGGACGGAGTTGACCGCTCCCTGTGCGTTGGTGCCGTTCTTATCGGTCGGGCTCGCTTGCTCGTAGCGGCGGGTGTCGGGCAGTCCGGTGGTCGGGGGGGCGAAGGTGGAGAAGGGAACCTCCTCGCCACGCGTTTCCCCCGCGCTTTCGTCGCCGCTGCTAGTCGCGAGGACGCGGAAGCGGTAAGCGGTGTGGGCCTGTAGGCCTTCGATCCGCTCGGAGATAGCAACGGGTTCGGTGCCCGATCCGAGCCCTTGGCCGCCCACCGGCGCTTCGTTGGCACCGGCCCAGCCGCTGGCTTCGAACTGGGCCTCGGTGAGGTACTGGAAGCGGTAGGTAGTCTCATCCCCGTTGGGGTTGACCAGCGCCTCCAGGGTCGCCGCGTCGACGTCCACGTCAGCCGCTTCAGTGCTGCTGACGGTGGGGCCATTGGTGGTGAAGGTAATGTCTTCACCACCAATGGAGCCGTTCGAGTTGGTGCCGAGGATGCGCTCGTGGTAGATGGTACCGCCGCGCAGACCTTCGACCTTGGCCTCCACTTCATGCATTTCACTTCCCGAGTAAGGGCCGGCTGGTTGTCCTTCTGCTTCGCAAGGCGCCTCGCTCGCCCCTTCGAACCCGTGGGTTTTGAAGCCAGCTTCATCGACGTACTGAAAGGTACAGGTCGCCCCGTCCACATCAGCGGCTCCGATTTCGCCTCTCATGATGACGGAGCGGTCGTCGACGTCTTCGGGCGTGAGAGTCACCACATCGGGGACGATTTCCAGCGGGCCATAGATCTGCACCGTTCCATTGCCCGAAGGCGGGCTGCTGCCGATGATCACGTTGCCCGAGGTTTCATCCACGCTGATGGCTTGAGGACTGTGCAGCGTCTGGGGGCGATTGACACCGAGCAGCTCGCCGGTGGCGGCGTCGTATTCCGAGAACCTCCCTTCGAAGCCGCGGTCTTCGCTGACCAAGCTCCCGGCGTAGAGGACCCCGCCCGAGATGTCGAACGACACCGAGTATGCCGGCTCCGGGTCGATCGGGGCGCACCCTGCCTGCACGCATTCACCCGTCGCTCCGTCGAGCTCGAAGAGGCCCGGCTGGAAACCGGTAGCGGTGAGGTAGATATGGTCCGACGAGTCGAGCGCGATTCCGGTCACCGCGAAAGTCCGAGTCCCGTTCATCGGCAACTGCTTAACGAATTCACCGTTCGGAAGGAACTCGTCTACCGATGGTTCGGATTCCTGTGAATCAAAATTGTAATACGAGTCGTATACGAAGATAGTCCCCGATGTATCGACGGCTACGTACCCCGGATCCCAACTCCCGTGGTTGGCCACCGGCGGCAGACCGCCGGTCTGTGGCGTCCCGTTTAGAGGAAGCGATGACTCGCTGATCTGGAGGCCGGTTGCATGGCCTTCCTGGTCGAACTGCTGGACCAGCTTATGCGTAACGTCCGTAACGTATACGTATCCACCGCTGGCAGTAGCGGAATTGTCGACAGCGATCCTGAACGGTTTCAGCGAGGGCGCACCAGTCAGTTCGGGATCGACGCTATCGATCCGGCCACTCGGATCGAAGTTGTAGACAACAGAGAGTTCACCAGCCGTAACTCCAAGGCCCACCACATAGAAGTGATGGGTGGTCTGATTCACCGCGACGCCGGTTGGGGTTTTGTTTCCCGGCAGGGTTTCAGTCACCAAGAGCGGCCTGATCCTGGCAGCCTGTGCGGGAGCGGCAGAGATGGCAATAGCGAGGGCGATGATGCACCCGGTCGCGATGGCGATATTTCTGAGTCTTGGAGCCATTCTCGTCCCTCCCATATGATCCGTTCAGTTCGGGTGGACCGGCCATAGACCGGTCCACCCGGAGCAGAGGTCGATCGGTTCGCTTACGACCCGGTGACCGCCCAGCTTCCGAAGCCGGAAGCGCTGGCGCTCACACCAGTGAAAAATATGAGCGCGCCTGGTCTGCTGGCCCCTTCGCCTTGCCCGCTGGCGTTGTAGATGCCCTCGAAGGTCGCCCCGTTCAGTTCAGATTTATAGACACAGAGTTCCCCTTCAGGAGCAGAAGGTGCGGAGCTGGATCCCGTGCAGGTTCCGCCGCCGGACGGTCCAACGAAATGCACTTTCGATGGCCCAAGGCCTAGGGTGGTAGTCAGCGGGACTGAAAAGGAGATCGGGACAGGCTGTTCTGCCGCAGTTCCGCCGCCGATGAGCGTCCACATTCCAGTCTCGGTCGCGCCCTTGGGTAGCGTCCCGCCGGCCGTCCACGGCGAGCCATCCGAGCCTGGCTTGCCATTGCAGATTTCCGTTGCTTCACCGGATTCTTCGACTTCGTAGAAGGCACCGCCCTGTTCTTCACAGTGGGCCGTGTCAGAGGTGGGGATTGCGATTGCTTCGACGGACTTGCCGTCTTCGCCGGGGGTCCCAGGTTCGCCGGGGGTGCCGTCTTCGCCCTTGTCGCCCTTGTCGCCCTTGGCGCCCTGAGCGCCGGTGTCGCCCTTCGCTCCCGTGTCGCCCTTCGGACCGGGGGCGCCGTTGGTGCCGTTGGTGCCGTTCTGACCGCGGGGTCCGCGCTTGCCGGCGTACTTCTTGGCGATCTTCGTGACTTCCTTCTTCTGCTTGCCGGTGAGTGCCCCCTTGGCGGCGAGCGCGGCTCCGCCGAGGGCCAACACCACGGCCACGATCGCGATGACGAACCCGGCCGGGCCCAGTTGCTTGCGCAGACGCGTCAGCATCAAGTTTCTCCTTGCATCCCGTGGCCTTCGCTCGCGTCCCACCCCGTCGCCGGGTTCCCTGGCCGAAAGCGGCCGGCCTATTTATCTCTTCTCCCGTCCCCGGATTCCGTCATGGATGCGCGGTTCCCAAGGACTGCGGGAATGAGAACACACACGGACCGGTTTGTCAAGAAAACGAGGGTGATTTGGCGTTGGTCAACGTGTACAACAGGTTTTTTTCCCTAATCCCATGCGGAGTACGGCTATAGTCGGTTCGGAGTAGATCTGCTGATTTCGAGCCGATCTCGTACCGCTTAGGAGGATTCAATTGGCGACCCTCAGACAGCCCCGGAAGCGGGGATATGGTCCGCGCACGATGGTGAGGACGCCGTGGGGGGATGCCGCTGAGCTGCGAGACCGGATGCTCCCTCCGGGCAGGGGGACGCCGCGGGAGAAAGCGGCTCGCAACCAGCGGGAGCGGCTCTTCGGGGCAACGGTCGCGACGGTCGCCGAGAAGGGGTACGAGGCGACCACGGTCGCCGACCTGGTCAAGCTGTCCGGCGTCTCGCGCAGCGCCTTCTACAAGCACTTCGCCGACAAGCAGGCCTGCTTCCTCGCCGCCGTCGAAGCGATCGTCTGGCCGGCGCTGGAGCGACTGGGAACGGGCGAAGGCGAGCCGCTCGGGATGGAGCGGGCCAGGCGGTCCTTCGAGACACTGATCGGGCAGATCGTCAAGCAGCCGGCGGCGGCGAAAATGTGCGTGGTCGAGGTCTACGCGGCCGGCCCGGAGGGGGCCGACCTGGTCGACCGGGTGATGGACATGACGACCACCGTCGCCGCCTCGCTGCTGGAGCAGGTGCCCGAGCGCCAGGGGATGCCGGTCGAGCTGGTGCGGGCGCTGGTCGGCGGCATCCAGAAGACGATCCACAAGCGCCTATATAGGGGGCAGGAGGCGGAGCTGACCGAGCTGACCCCACAACTTTGGGATTGGCTGCTCTGCTACCCGGTGCCGCCGGGACCGCTGCGAGCGACCCGCCGGCGCGCGGTGAAAGCGGTCCCGTTCGAGGAGCGCCAGGCGCAGTCGAACCCGCCCGAGCGGATCCTCCGCGCCCTCGCCGCCGTAGTCGCCGAGAAGGGCTACCCGAACACGACCGTCGCAGAGGTGGTCGAACGCGCGAGCACCTCGCAGCGCACCTTCTACGAACACTTCAAGAACAAGGAGGACGCGATCGTCGCCGCCCTCGACAGCGGCTCGGCCCACATGCTCGCCGCCGCCCTCCCCGCCTTCCGCCGCGCCCCCGACTGGCCCCACGCCGTCCACGACACCCAGGAAGCGATGTTCCGCTGGGGGGCGGAAGAGCCCGAGTACGCGCGGATGGGCGGCAAAGAGATGTACGCGGCCGGCAAGCGGGCGCTCGACCAGCGCGAGGTGGTGACCGAAGGCATGGAGGGCCTGCTCGCCCCCGGCTACGAGCTCAAACCGGAGACGCCTCCGATCGCCGCCGAGGCGATCGGCGGCGCCCTCTACTCGCTCCTCTACGACCACGTCAACAAAAAGGGTCCGGAGACGCTGCCGGACCTGGTGCCGACGCTGGTCTACGTCACCCTGGCGCCGTTCCTCGAGGCCGAGGAGGCCTACGAGGTCGCGGTGGGGTAAGCCGGCCCTCCGACTGACGATTGGCGAGTTGACCTGCCTATGGGCGGGTTAACTCGCCAATGGCGAAGTCCGGCTACGAGACGAATTTGGCGAGCGCTGCGAAGCAGGTAACCATGATGCCCCCGAGGGCGAAGAAGCCGCGCATCATCGTGCGGTGCATCGCGTCGAAACGCTCGTCGGTGGCTAGGGCCATAGCGTCGAAACGCTGGTTCGTGGCGCTGCTTGCCGCATCGAAGCGAGCATTCGTCTCCCTGCTCATAGCGCCGAAGCGGGCGTTCATCTCGCTGCCCATCGCATCGAAGCGAGCATTCATTTCTTTGCCGACTTCCTTGACGTCACCGCGCAGCTCGCGAAGATCCGATTCGACGACCTGAAAGCGGGAGTCGATGCGGCCGAATTCCGCATCGACGCGGTCGAAGCGTTCGTCCATCCGCTCCTCGAGGCGGTCGATCCTCTCGTGGGCTGCTCGATCTTCCATCGTCTGCATGAGCATACCGAAACTTATCGTCTGCGGCGGACGGCATCGCCGGGTGGGCCGCTACTGGCGCATGCCGGCGACGCTGTCGGCGCCCCACTCGATCACGCGGTCCCAGTAGCCGCCGATCCAGTCCGCGAGCCGGTCGATCCGGGCGCGCAGCGGCGGCGCCCAGAGGACCAGCGCGGCAGCGGAGCCGAGGGCGGCGCCGGCGATCACGTCGCTCGGGTAGTGGACGCCGAGCGCCACCCGGCCGACCGACAGCACGGCGGCGGCGATCAGCGCCGCGATCCCCCAGCCCCGCTTGCGCAGCAGGATCGCCACGGCAATCGCAAAGGCCGCGGTGGCGTGGTCGCTGGGGAAGCCCGGGTCGGCGGCGTGGCCGGAGAAGAGGTGGACGCCGTGCGGGTCGGCGACGAAGGGGCGCGCGCGGTCGACCAGTTCGCTGATCGCCTTGCCGACCGCGAGGCCAAGGCCGGCGCTGAGCACCGCCGCCACCGAGGCCCGCCGCCAGGCGGCATGGGCGACGCCACGGGCGGCAAGGAAGACGACTGCCAGCGTCGCGATGAACAGCGCCTCGGAGGCGTTGACGTAGAAGGTCAGCGGATCCTCGACGCCGTCGTGCCGGTACATGAAGTCGTTGAGGGCGTGCAGGACGGACCAATCCACCGCCGTAACGCTTTCACATCTCCGTGATGCGGGGATAAAGAAGGCGCCGCCGCGCCGCCTGAGGGCTCAAGGCTGCTGCCCGCAGAAGTTGCGAGGCGAGTCAAGTCGCGAGTTGTGGTGTAACGGGACTCGCCGGCACTTCTCTCATCGCTCCAGGGCCGCCACCTCGCTTCCGCTCTCATCGCCCTGGTCCTCGAGGACCAGGGCGATCGACTCCTGGGAGAGGTAGCCGCGGGCCAGCAGCCACTCGTCGTTCTGCTCGATCAAAAGCGCTCCGACGAGGCGGATCACCGAGCTGTCGTTGGGGAAGATGCCGACGACGTCGGAGCGCCGGGCGATCTCCTTGTTGACGCGCTCGAGGTTGTTGGTCGAGCGCAGCTTCGGCCAGTGCGCCGCCGGGAAGCGGTAGAAGGCCAGCAGGTCCTCCTCGGCGTCGGTGAGCAACGCCGCCACCTTCGGCACCGTCGGCGCCAGGCGCTCGGCCACGGCCGCCGCCCGCTCCTTGGCGTCTCGGAGGTCCTCGGCATTGAAGACCTCCCGCAACGCCGCCGAGACCATGTTGCGCTGCCCCGCCTTGCAGTGACCGTGCATGTTGCGGATGAAGTGCACGGTGCAGCGCTGCCACGGGCAGCCCAGGACCTTGGCCACCGCGGCCTTCAGCCCGAGGTGGTCGTCGGAGACGCAGAGCCTGACGCCCTCGAGGCCGCGGGCCACCAGCTCGCGCAGGAAGGCCGCCCACCCCGCCTCGGTCTCCGCCTCGGCGATCTCGATGCCGATCACCTCGCGGCGGCCTGAGGAGTGCACCGCGAAGGCGACCATCAGCGCCTTGGAGTGGACGTGGCCGCGGTCTCTGACCTTGAGGTGCTTGGCGTCGAGCCAGAGGTAGGGGTAGGCGCCGTCCAGGGGGCGGGTCCGGAAGGCCTGCACCTGGCCGTCGAGCTCGCCGCAGATGCGGGAGACCTGGTCCTTTGACATGTGGATGCCGAGCTCGGAGACCAGGTGGTCGACCTTCCTTGTCGAGACCCCGTTGACATAGGCCTCCATGACCACTCCCAGCAGCGCCTTCTCGGAGCGTTTGCGCGGCTCCAGGAAGCTCGGGAAGTAGCTCTCGCCAGAGCGCTTTCTCGGCACCGCCAGCTCGATCTCCCCGACCCTGGTCGCCCAGGGCCGGGGCCGGTAGCCGTTTCGGTGGGTGCTTCTGGCCTCGGATACCTCGCCCTTGCCGGCGCCGATCTGGCGGCCGATCTCCGCCTCCATGATCTCGGCGGCGATCATCGCCACCGACTCGCGCAGGAAGTCGGAGTGCTCCTCGATCAGCGCCTTGGCTACGACCCCGGCGCTCGTCATGCTTTGGCTCTCGGCCATCGTGGTGTTCCTTTCGTCAGTCGACTTGCTGGTCAACCGACGAGTCTGGGACCCGCGGTGGCCGGAACTTCTCTCCGGCCCCTACGCGGCGGTTACACCACTTCTAGCGACGTGACCGCGAGGCGGACCGGCCGGGCGAGGGGCAGGGTTCCCCATGGCCGCCCGTGCCGGTCCTTTTCGCGATCGCGTCCGGAGGGTGGGTGCGCCCTCGCAATTCGCCACCGCAATACCTCAGGGCGCACCTGGGTTTATCCAGCGGCCCCTTGCCAGCGCCCCCTCAGGGAAGAGGACGAAGGACTCCGCTAACAAAAGCAGATCCTCGGCGCGATGGCAAGTAAACTTTTCTGAAGATAAGGGACAGATCCATAAGCTAGGCGCTCGATGGGGAGCCCGTCGGTTCGGAAGGGGATCTCGATGTGCACGGGGCAAGGGGATAGACTGGGTCTGCGCGGGAGTCGCTCAGGGTGAAAGAGAGCGAGTGCCGCTTGAGGGAACTTGAAAACGTGGGTGCGACGATCCGCACCCCATGGGGACCGGCTTCGGAGCTGAGGGAGCGCCGTCTGTATCCAGGCGGGGGAACGCCGCCCGAGGAGGTGGCGCGAAACCAGCGCGAGCGACTGTTCGGCGCGGCCGTCGCCGTCGCCTCCGAGAAGGGGTTCGAGGCGATGACCGTCGCCGACCTGCTCGCCTTGAGCGGCGTCTCGCGCAGCGCCTTCTACAAGCATTTCGCCGACAAGTCCGACTGCCTGACCGCGGCCGCCGCCCAGCTGCTCGAGCCGGTGGCACGGCAGCTGCAACCGGCGGCGGGGAACGGCCGCGTGCGCGAGCCGCGGCAGGTCTTCGAAGGGTTCTTCGAGCTGGTGCAAGCCGAACCGGCGGCGGCGCGCGTCTGCTTCGTCGAGCTCCACGCCGCCGGCGAGGCCGGGGAGCAGGTCGCCGACCGCGCCTTCGAGGACCTGGCGCAAACCGTCGAACGGCAGGCCGGCCCGCCTGCCGGCGGCAGCTGGGACCCGCAGACGCTCAGGGCCCTGCTCGGTGGCATCCGCAAGCTCGTCCACAGCCGGCTCAGCCGCGGTGAAGAGGCCGCCCTCGTCGACCTGGCGCCGGAATTGTGGGCCTGGATGACGAGTGTCGCCCCTCCCCCGGGGCCGCTGGAGCCGGCGCGGCGGGCGCGGGCGCAGCCGGGGCCGCGCTTCGAGGGCTATACCCCCGGCGAACGGATCGCCCGCGCGGTGGCGAGCGTCGTCGCCGAGAAGGGCTACCAGGAGATGACCACCGACGACATCGCCGCCGAGGCGGCGATCTCGCTCAGCACCTTCTACGCCCACTTCGCCGACAAGCGCGACGCCACCCTGGCGGCGCTGGAGATGAGCGGGGCCCAGATCGTCGCCCTGGCGGTCCCGGCGGCGCGGCGGGCGGGCCACTGGGAGGAGGGGGTCCGGGCGCTGTACGAGGCGATTTGCGCCTATTTCGCCGCCGAACCGGCGATGGCGCAGCTGACACTGGTCGGCGTCTACGCGGCGGGGCCGCGCGCCCACGCCCGCCGCGACCGCGTCCTCGACTCGCTGGCGGCGATGCTGGCGCCGGCCTTCGCCGAGCAGCCGGAGGCGCCGGCGGTTGCCGCCGAGGCGATCGCGGCCACCGTCTACGCGCTGATGCGCGAGCGGGCGCGCCGGGCGGGGCCGGAGAGCCTCGCCGCCGTGGTGCCGCTGGCCACCTACATCACCCTGGCCGGCTTCGTCGGCCCCGAGCGGGCGCTGGCGGCGGCGAACGACAGGGCGCGGCGCTGAGCAAGACTGCGCCTCGGTCACTTGAGCACACGGTGGTGTGTCGAAGTGACCGACGGAGCGGAGCTCAGTCCGAAGCGACCTCGGGCGGCGGCGGGATGCGGAGCTCCTCCTCCGCCGCCTCCGCCCCGAGGTAGGGGAAGACCGCCGCGTACATCAGCTGCGGGATCTCCTCCTCCCCCAGCCCCAGTTCGCCCTCGGCGACCGCCTCCTGGATCCGGGCGAAGACGACCCCGCCGACCCCGAGGGCGGTGGCGCGGCTGGGCGAGTCGGGGCCGCCGGCTTCGGCGCTGCCCTCGTCGATCAGGTCGACGAGGCGGTTGAAGGTCTCGAGGAAGAGCCGCTGCGCCCCCTCCCCCGCGTGCTGGGCCTCGACCGCGGCGAGGCGGGCGACCCGCTCGTCGGAGCGCAGGAAGCGCAGCAGCGCGTAGGCGGTCGCGCGCATCCGGTCGCGCCAGCCGCTCTCGCCGGCGACCGCCTCCTGGGCGCGGGCGAAGAACTCGGCGTAGGCCTCGCCGAGGACGGCGGCGAAGCAGGCGTCGAGGTCCGGGTAGAGGCGGCGGAAAGCAGCTTCGTCCACGCCCGCCGTGGCGAGCAGGTCGCCCGTCTGCAGGTCGGCGTAGCCGCGCTCGAGGCAGAGGTCCAGCAAGGCCTCGCGGAGGAGCCGGGCCTCTTCTGATCGCGGGTCGGACATCGCTCTCGTAGCGAATCTATTCCACCGGGCGGCGCGCGAGCGGCGGCCGGCGGCGAGCAGGGCACGGCCGCCGCGGCCGCGGCGGCGCAGCAGGTGGACGGCGAGGGAGGGGCGGGCGTGAGGGCCGAGGGCGGCGAAGACGGCGAGCGATATCGGCTCCCGGTCCGGGCGCCAGGCCTCCTCGTGGATCAGGTAGAGCGCCCCCATCGCCGCCAGGATCGCCTCGTGCAGGCGGCCGTCGGGCAGTTCGGAGACGCGCAGGCGAGCCCCGGCGGCGAGCGTCTTCAGGCGTTCGGCGGCCTGCTCGCGGGAGCGGTAGCGCCGCAGATGGCTCGCTCCCTCCGGGTCCTCGTCGAGGTCGACAAGCGAGTCGAGCAGGGCGTTCAAGCCGCTGGCCCAGGGGAAGTAGGCGCCCTCGACCCGCAGGGCGTCGGCCTCGCTCGCCCCGGGGGTCGCGGCGAGCGCGAGCAGGGCGCCGACGCAAAGCGAGGAGGCCGCGGCGGCGGCGACCAGCTCCCACCACTCGAAGCCCGTCTCGAGCCCGGCCTCGCCGGCGGTCCGCGCAGCCCACTCGCCGACCTCGTCCTCGACCCCGCTGAAGTGGAGCGCGTGGTTCAGCGCCTGCGACTCGCAGCAGAGGCGGGCCTGGCGCAGGAGCGCCGGACGGGCGGCGGGATAGGAGGGCAGGTCGCGCAGCGGTGCGCGGCAGGTCGCGATCAGCTCCCGCAGGTAGCCGCCGTCCCCGCGTGCCGGAGCGAGCGAGTAGTAGTCCTCCTGCGCCGCGTCGGGGTCGAGCGCGACGGCGAAGGCGCGGTGCAGTTGCATGCCGTTGGCAAACGGGTCCTCGCTCGGGCGCTCGGAGACGCCGTCGAGGTAGTCGAGCATCAGCTGGTAGGAGACCAGGCTGCGGGCGACCGGGGTACGGCAGCCCGGCGGGGCGAGGACCGCAAGCGCCGCCAGGCCCTCCGAGTTGGAGCCCTTGTCGCGGTGGGAGGCAAGCGCGTCGGCCCTCAGCAGCGGGTCCGGGATCGCCTCAGCCAGGGCCAGCAGGCGGCGCTGGGTGGAGCGGGCGGCCGGGAAGACGTCAAGCCAGTAACGGCATGCCGCCGTGGCGAAGAGCCGGGCGGTGCCGGGGCGGGTCGTACCCCTGCGGCGGTTGATCAGCACGGTCGTCTCGCCCTCATTCGCCGACCCGGCAGCCGCGCAGGATCGTGGTCGAAAGGGTCGGCCCGGAATCGAACTCATAGGTGGCCCGGGCGAGCGGAACGCGGAAGACGTGGAAGCGCGGCGGCAGCGGACAGCTGGCGCTGAGGTAGCTGCGGGCTTGACCGCCGGCGCGGTAGCGGCGGCCGAGGTGGAGCCGGAAGGAGCGCAAGCGCGGCCAGCGGCCGAGGGCGCTGGCGGTCGGGGCCCGCAGTTGCACCCCGAAGGCGCCCGCGCGCGGGTGGCTGAGGTAGAAGGGCAGCACGAAGGAGACCGGCGGAGAGGGCGAATAGGCCTGGACCCAAACCGCGGGGCGGCCGTGCGCGCGGCCGTTGAAGGCGAGCGCCTGGGCGTGGGCGAGGATCGGTTCGGCCGGGTTGAGCGGGACTTCGGCAGCGATCGTGCCGCGGCCGACCAGGGCGCGGCCGCAGCGGGCAAGCGCCTGGCGGTGGGTCGAGTTGCGCAGCCGCGCCCGCGGACAGACCGGCAGGCCGGCCGTGTCGAGACCGCCGCGGGCACCGAAGGCGAGGTCGAAGCGCTGCAGGCGCGGCGGCGTGCCCCCTTGCGCCCCGATCGTGCCTTCGAGGCGGAGCGAGATCGGGACCAGCCTGTGGCGGGGCAGGACCTGCGGCGAGATCGAGCCGCCCAGGCAGACGACGACCCCGCGGCCGCCGCTGCACTCGGCCGCGGCGTCGCCGGGCGCCAGCATGGCGAGGGCCAGCAGCGCGAGCAGCGCCGGTGCCGGCAGGGTGCGCAGGAGCGTCCCGCTCACTGGAACCTCGTCGGCTTGAAGGAGCAGTAGTTGAAGCCGAAGGAGACAACGGCGTTGTTGGCGCGGTTGCCCTGGTGGATGAACCTGGCCGAGACGCGCTGGAAGCCGGCGACGCTGTCCCGCCGCAGGGCCTTCACCATCTGGCCGAGGTAGAGCTCCTCGCTGCCGAGGGCGCCGAACCACCGCCGCAGGGTCGGGCGGTCGGCGGCGGGCCGGGGCACCCTGGCGATTGCCTGGACGGTGGCGCCGAAGATGCGCCGGGCCCTGGCGAACTTCCGGCCGGCGAGGGCGAGGCGTTCGGCGCGGACGTCGGCGCGGACGCCCCGGACGGCGCGCGCGGTCGCTTCCGAGCGCGGCTTGCAGATCTGCTCGAGCTGGGCGACGTATTCGGCGCGGGTGGGTTCTTCGGCCGCGAGCACGGGGGAGGCGAAGGACAGGGCCAGCGCCAGCGTCGTGCCGAGCACGGCGAAAAGGGATCGGCTCGTTTTCATCAGCCGGCTGCCTCCGCAGCCTGGGGGGTCGGTCGTCGGGACGGATTCGGCAGCAGGCGGTCGAGCCAGCCGGGTGTGCGCCAGACCCGGTCGCCGATCAGCAGCATCAGCGCCGGCAGCAGGACGATGCGGACTACGGTCGCGTCGAGCAGGATCGCGACGGTGAGACCGAGGCCCATCTGGCTCACGGTCGCCACCGGAGCAATCGCAAAGGAGGCGAAGACCGCGGCCATGATCGCGGCGGCGCCGGTGATCACGCCGGCGGTGCGGTCGAGGCCGAAGCGGATCGCGGCGCGGTTGTCCCCGGCGCTGCGGAAGCTCTCGTGCATCCGGGCGAGGAGGAAGACCGCATAGTCGATCGAGAGGCCGAAGGTGACGCCGAAGATCGCCGCAGCGCCGACCGTGTCTATATAAGAGTGACCGCCCAGGGGGTAGCCGCTGGGGATCTTGCAGGCAAGGGTGACGACGCCGATCGCGGCGGCGACCGAGAGCAGGTTGAGCCCGACGGCGAGGGCGGCGAGGAGCGGCGCCCGCAGCAGCGCGACCAGCATCAGGAAGGTGATCAGGACGATCGAGCCGACGACCAGCGGCAGCCGTGACTTGGTGGCGCTGCCGTAGTCGTTGAGGACCGCGGCACCGCCGCTGACCCCGGCGCGGTAGCCCCGACGTGCGTCGATCTCGGCGGCGAGCGAATCGAGTTGGGAGCCGAGGCGGCGCGAGCCGGGGGTGTTGAAGCCGGCGCGCGGGACGATCAGGTAGCGGGCGGCGCTGCCGCCGCCGTCGACGTCGATCACCTCGGCGGCAAGCGAGCGGCGGACCGGATCGGCGCCGTCGATCGCGGCGATCGCCAGGAAGCCGGAGTCGAAGAGGCGCGGCGAGACCTCGTGCAGGTGGGCGAGCCGGCGCGCCAGCGGGTCGGCGACGCGCGAGACGCGCCTGCCGGCGCGGCCGAGATCCTGCTGCAGCGGATAGGCACGCTGCGAGCCTGCGGCGAGCCCGGTGCTGAGCGCTGCGGCGCCGCCGTGCAGTTCGCCGAGGCCACCGGCGAGGCGCTGGGCGCCCGTGTCGAGTTCCCGCAGGCCGCGGCTGAGCCGGGCGGCTTCTTCGGCCAGGCGGACCGAGCCACCGTGCAGGCGCCTGCCACCCGCGTACAGCCTTTCCAGACCGCCTTCCAGCGCGGCGGCCTGTTCGCGCAGGCGCGCCAGTTCTTCGCGATCGGTGGCGAGGACCGAGGCGAGGACGGCGGCTTCGTGGGCCGCCGGCGCGGACCCGCGGTCGCTCGCCGCTTCCTTCTCGAGGCGGGCAGCGAGCCGTCGGGCGCGGCCGACACCCTGGGCGGTGAGGTTGGGCAGCAGCGTGCGGAGCCCGAGCGAGAGGTTGTAGGCGGTGGCCGAGGCGTCCTTCTGCCCTTCGGCGAGCCGGCCCGAGCCGGAGGCGAGGCGTTCGAGCGCGCCGCTGGCCCGATCGCCGCCGGCGCTCGCCTCTCCGAGGCCGCCGGCGAGCCGTTGCGCTCCTTCTCCCGCCCGCGCGGATCCTTCGCCGAGGAGACTGCCGCCGGCCGCGGCTTCGGTCAAGCCGCCGCGCAGCTTGCCGACTCCGGCCGAGGCTTCGTGCAGGCGCGGGCCGAGGCGGGTCAGCAGCTTGGTGGAGGACGGTTCGAGTTCGCTGCCGAGGATGTGGAGCGGGCCGGCGGTGCGGGCGATCGCGGCGGGGCCGACGACGGCCTTCACCCCGGGGAGCGACTCGATCCGCCGCTGCGTCGAGGCGAGGAAGCCAAGGCGGTGGCGGCTGGCGATCGTCCCTCGCCGGGCGGCGACCGTGAGGATGAACGGCGCCTGCCACCCCGCCCCGACCGCGGCGGCGATTGCTTCGGAGTCCTGCCGGGCGTCACTCGAGGGCGAGAGCTCGTCGACTCCCGGCGAGCCGGTGTCGAAGGCGAGGGCGGGCGCCCCCAGGGCCAGCAGCGGCAGCGCGATGGCAACCGCCGCCACCGCCGGGCGGCGCAGCGCCCTCGAGGCCGCCGCGGCGACCCGCGAACGTCCGCCGGGCCGGGAGCGGCCGATCCGACCGGCGTTGATCCGCGGGCCGAGCAGGGTCAGCAGCGCCGGCAGCGAGGCCCAGGCGATCAGGACCGCGAGCGCGGTGACCGTCGCCAGCGCCGCGGCCAGGCTGACCAGCAGCGAGCCGGGCTGGAAGAAGGCGGAGAGGAAGATCGAGAAGAAGAGGGTGGCGCCGGCGATCGCCGTCGTCCGCCCGGCGCTGCGGCGGGTCAGCGCGGCGGCGCGGGCCGGGTCGTGGCCGGCGGCGAGCTCCTCGCGGAAGCGGGAGACGATCAGCAGCGAGTAATCGACCCCGAGGGCCAGCCCCATCATCGTGCAGACGACCAGCGAGAGGGCGTCGATCGGCATCAGCGAGGTGAGGAACACGAGAACGCCGCGGCCGGCGAAGACGGTCGCGGCCCCGAAGGCGAGCGGGATCAGAGCCGCGAGGACCGAGCGGAAGACGAGCAGGAGGACGAGCAGGAGGAGCGGCGCCGCGAGCAGCTCGGCCCGCTCGGCGGCGGAGAGCGATTCGTGCTGAAGGGCGCGGGAGATCGTCGCGTAGCCCGACTGGGTCGCTTCCAGCGGCGGCTGCACGTGGGCGGCAAGCGTATCTTCGAGCTCGGGGACGGTGTGCTGCATCGCCTGGTCCAGCGGCTGGTGGAAGTCGAGCAGGAGCAGGGCCCGCGAGCGCTCGTCCGCCGGCGTTCCGGGCGGCGGCGCCGGCAGCTTCCGCGCTGCGGCGGCGCCGTCCCAGGGCGAGATCACCGTGAGCGCCGGGAGCTCCCTCCGCAGCGCCGCGGCGACCCGCGGCCCCTGCCGCTCGATCGCCCCCGCCGGCCCGCGCAGGAGGACCGCGAAGGGCGAGGAGGCGCCGAAGTGCCGCTCGGCGAGCGCTTCGCCCTTGGCTGATGAGGTACCGCCGATCGCCAGCGAGGTCGGCTGCAGCCTGCCCTCGACGCCGAGGCCGGTCAGGCCGAGAGCGGCGACGATGACGAGGGTGACGGCGAGGACGGCTGCGGCGCGAATGCGTGCCGAGCGCGGTTCAGCCTCCGGCGTTGCGCTCACGCCGCCCTCCACCCACAAGCTCCTGATCTTTTCTGCGAGGGCGTCCCCTCATCGGTCCCTGACTCCTCCTTGCAGGCGCGATGAAAGCACAACCTGACATGAAAGACAATCCCGGTTTTCTGAAGGAAACCCGTCTATGGCCGCTCAGCAGCGCCGGGGAAACCGGGGCCGAACGCGAAAGTGGCGGTGCTTGCCGCTGTGGGCGGTGAGGCTGACTCCGGCCACGCCGACGCCGGAGCAGAGGGCGCGGCTGTTGACGAAGATCCCCTGCCGCCCCCCCGCCAGGCTGAGCACCGCCTTCGAGAGGGGAATATCGGGCAGGGAGCGGAGCCTGATGCCCAGGTGCCGGTGGGCATGGAAAGTGCTGCCGCCGAGGAGGAAGCGGAGCTGCCCGGACCTGAGTGCAGCGGTGAGGGTCGGGAGGCGATGGCGGGGGAGGCGAAGGTAGACCGGCCCCTCGAGCGGGTCCTCCAATAACGGGCTCTCGAGGTGGAGCCGGCCCAGGCGCGAGCTGCGAGGACATCGCTCAGCTGAGAGCCTGGTCGGGCAAAGGCTACGCAGATGACGGAGGTCGAGCAGCTCGCCCGGCGGAAGGACGAAGGCCGCGCCCGCCAGCGCGGCGCCCTCGGGATCGGTCCGCAGGACCGCGCGAAGAGCAGGATGGCCGTTGCGGCCGACCGCGCCCCGGAAGCGCAGCGACAGCCGCGGCTTGAACGGCAGCGCATCGCAACCCCCGACCTGAAAATCGTCGCGCAGCCCGGCAACCGTGCCGGCGGTCGATACCGCCTTGCCGTCGAGCTCCATCGGTTCGCAGGAGGTCGGGTTCAGGATCAGGTCGGACCTGTTGATTTCGACCACGATCGAGCGGACGTCCAGCGGGACGCCGTCGAGGACCGATGGCAGCTGATCGCTTCGCGCGGTGATCTGCCCCGTCCTTGCGTCGAGATAGAGGCCGGCGCGGACAACGACCGTTCCAAGGTCGAAAGGTCCCGCCACCGCCGGGGTGACGACGGCCAGCGACAGCGGCGCCCCCCGGTAGGGACCGGCCAGGTAAGCCTCGCCTTCGCCGTGGTAGGGGCTCGGGCCGGCGCCCACGCCGACGACCACGCGGCCCACCCGCGACGCCGACGGGCAGGACGGGTTGGCCTCCTCGTCCCTTCCGGACCTGGTCGCCGCACCCGCCAGCAACCCCTCGGGGCAGGCGAAGACGCCCCGGAGCCGGCCGCTCAGGCCCGGGGGAAGGGTCACTTCCAGCGACCGGAGTTCCTGGCTGCCGTCGTCCCGCTGGAGGCGCAGGACGAAGGGCGAGTGGCGGCCGGCCATAGGCAGGACGGACCCGGCTTCGAAGCGCGGAGCGTTCGGCTGTCGGTCAGCGCTGGCAGCGCAGGCGCCGCCGTCGGGGCTGGTCGTGACCGAGAAGCGGTCTTCCTCCGAGGCCGCAGCCGTGCCGGACCAGGGCGCGAGTTCGGCCAGGGAGGCGGAGGTGCCGCAGGCGGAGGGGGTCCGCAGAGGCGCTCGGGAACCGCCGAAGAAGTCGAAATCGAAGTCTTCGAAGGGCACCTGGGGGATTCCGTCGAACACTGCCGTCAGCCGGCCGGTCTCGGGATCAGCCCTGATTTCGCCGCCGAGCTTGGCGACGACTCCGGTGCCCGGGTCTTCGATCGCGACGTAGATCGCGAACAGCGAGGCGAAGGGGTTTTCGTAGGGCTGGGCGAGGTAGATGGAACCGGTCAGCGGGTGCGGGGCGGGCTGGCCGTCCTGCGGCTCGTCCCCGAGCAGCGGGGTGAGGAGCTTCGCGGTACCGACCTTGGCCGCGTCGGGGCACGCGGATGGCGAGCCGTCGAAGCGCGCGTCCCGCGTACCGACCGCGGTCAGGAGGCCGATCTCGCCCGCGGTGCAGGCGCCGCGACCGCCGGCCGCGGCCGGGTTGAGGACCAGCCCGGCCGGAAGAGCGACGGCCGCCCGCTGCAGGCTCGCGCTCATCAAGCCGTTCGCGCCGAGCCGCTGTGGAGCGTGGATGTCCACCTCGAGGCCGGTGGGACTGTCGGCGGTCGTTGTCGTCGGCTGGATCGAGAGGGCGGGATCGAATTCGAGCAGCGAGCACCCGCCTGCTTCGATCGGATCGCCGCTGAGGCCCTGCAGGGGAACCGAGCGAGTGACGAAGGAACCCGGCTCCTCCCAGCTGTCGGTGGCGGCGGTGAACCCGAGGGGCCCGCAGGCCGCGGGCATGGCGATCAGCGGCATCTCCTGCGGTTCGGCCGGTCCGCCGCGAGCCACGTCGTGAGCGGGATCGGAGGGCTTCCCCCAGAGCTGTATCTGCACACCGAGCAGGGGGAACTTGGAGATGGGGATGTCGGAGGTCGCTGCCGTGAAATCGTATTCGCCCGCCCGCAGAGAGCCGAGCAGGTGGCCGCTGACGCCGAATTCCCCACTGGTGAGGCGAAAGCCGAAATCGGAGGCCGAACCGGAGGGCGGGACGACGTTGTAGAGGGGAGCGCTGAGGAGCGCCGGAAGGGAGCTGAAAGCGGTCGCGACGCTGATCACCCCGATCTGCGAACCCGGTGGACACGCTTGGAGTTCGAACTGGGCAGCTCGGCATCGTGGCGTCGCGGCGGGGTCGACGACGAGGCCGGGGGGAAGGTCGACCGATATGTCGCGAGGGTGGCCGTCGTTGACAGGTTCAGGCGTGGATTTCCCCGCCTTCAGCCCGGAGGGAAAGCCGATGTCGACGGTGAGCTGGTAGGGAAGCGCGCCCGCCTGGCTGGCTGGCGCTCCGTTCGGTTCGCTCAGCAGCCCCTCCAGCCCCCCGGAGCCGGTGAGAAAGCCGAAGGCAGGCGCAGGGGCGCCGACCTCCGTCTCGACGGACGCTTCGGCGGTGGCGCCGCCGGCGCCGCTGATCGTCACCGCGTTCTGCAGCGGAACCCCGTCGACCGCCCGGCTGACCGCGACGGGAACGAACTTCGAGATCGAGTCACCGGGGTGGACGATTTCGGTAACCGTGCAGGTGACGGTCTGCCCGAGTGCTTCGCATTCGCCTGGCTCCGGCGAAAGGCCGGCGGGCAGCGAATCGGAGACGGTGATGGTGCCGGCGGTGTCGGCGGCGCCGACGTTGGTCGCGACGATGAAGAATCCCTGCGAACCGGGCGCTGCTTCCGGGACGAGATTGGTCGGCACCGAGATGACGTCGAGGTGCCAGGCGGGGCCGGAAGGCGCGGCGCGAGCCACACTTGCGGCCGGGCCGGATAGAAGCGATGCGGCGAGGAGGCCGGCGCAGAGCAAGGCGCCGCTGCTCCGCTTCGGGCGCGAACGCGCTTTCCAGTTGACCAAATCCAGCTCCCCTCTCCCCCAACCCCGGCGCCCGCGGGAGAGTCTAGTGTCGCACTTTGCAGCTGCGGGTCAGCGTCGTGGTCACCGTCCTCTTCCCGGCGAACAGGAAGCTTGCCCGGGCGAGGGGAAACGTCGCGCCGTGGAAGCCCTTCGGAGCGGGGCAGCTGGCGGTGAGATAGCGAGGGGAGCCGGCGGTCCGGCCGATGTCCAGCGAGAGGCCGGTGACGTAGCCGGCGTCTCCGGTCACCTCCGGCAGGGAGGCGCGCAGGATCGTGCCGAAGGTGCCGCGTGAGGGCAGGATCAGGAAAGGCAGGGTGAACGAGGTCGGGACCGGGTCGGTTCCGTAGACGTGGGCAAGGATCGCCGGGTGACCTTCGAAGGTCCCGTTGAAGGCGTAGAGCCGGCCGGCCTCGGGGAACGGCGCCTGACGCCCGAGCGCGACATTGGCGGAGAAGCTGCCCTGTCCAACCAGCGAGCGCCGGCAGCTCTGCAGCGCCTTCGCCGTGGTGGAGGGCTGGATGTCCCTCACCCTGCAGCGGGGAAGCGCGCGGGTGTCGAAGTGGCCGTAGCGGTTGATCGCCAGCGTGATCCGCCGCAGTTGCGGCGGCATGTCGGCTTTCGTCGAGCTGATCTTCGCGGCCAGCGCGACCCGCACCGGCGCCGGGCGCCGGCGGGGCAAGCGATGCGGCTTGACCGAGCCTCCAAGCGCGACCCGCATCCCCCCCTGCTGGACCACTTCGGCACCGGCCAGACCGGCCAGCGAGAGAGCGCCGGCAAGGACCAGCGTCAGAGCGGCGGTGCGCCTCAACGGGACGACCTCCGTGCGCCGAAGGCGATGCGCCGCCGCTGTCGCAGCCGCTCCCCCGCCGTCGAGAAGGAGAGCAGCGCCGAGACCCGCAGGCGGTGCCGCCGTGCCAGCGCCCGCCGGCCGGCGCGGTTGAGGTGCAGGCGCAGCAGCGCCGCTCCGGGCTCGAGCCGGCGGCGCACCGGCGCCAGCAGCCGACCCGTGACGACGACCCTGCCGGCGGCAGCGACGCTGAGGCGCAGGGTCGCGACAGGGCCACCCGACGCCGACGACCCCGACAGCTGCAGCAGCGGTGGGGCGGCGGCATCCGGGGCCGGGCGTGGGGCTGCGGGCGAGGGCCCGGGGGCAGCCGGCGACGCTGCGGCGACCGCCTCGGTGGAGCCGCCCGGCGGCGCCGGCGGGGCGACATAGGGACCGAACTTGTAGACCTGCGAGTCCTCGCTGTTGCCGGAGGTGACGAAGAGGTCGCCTTCGGCGTCGAGGGCGAGGCCCGCGGGTTCGCCGTCGACGATGTGCGTCGGCAGCTGCCCGAGGAAGGCGCCGGCGGCGGTGTCGAACTCGTCGATCGCCGCTTCGGGCGCCTCGAAGCCGGGCTGCAGGTTGTCGACGACCAGCAGGTTGCCGCTGAGGGGGTCGATCGCGACCGCCGCGTTGACCAGCGAGACGAACCGGCCCTTAGGCGTTTCCGAGCCGTCGATCGTGGCGACCGGCTCGGCGGTGTCGGTCGCTGGTTCGTAGACCTTGATCGTCCCGTCGGCGGCGTCGGGCACGTAGAGGCGGCCCGCGGCGAACGCCAGTCCATAGCCGTCCCCGAGGCTGCCGAGGCCGATTCGCAGCGGGTGCCCTTCACCGTCGGTGACGGGCGCTCCCGACGGTTCGTAGACAGCCACGGAGGTGCGGTCGTCGACGTAAACCGTGCCGCTGGCCCCGTCGACGGCGACGCCGGTCGATTCGCCGCCGTCGATCTGCAGCGGCGACGGCGCCAGCCGTTCGACGCCCTCGTGCCAGTCGTTCGCGTAAAGCGAGCCGTCGGGGGAGATCGCGAGCTGGCAGGGACCGTCGAGCGGGTCGCCGCTGAGCTCGGAGCGGTAGGTGAAACCGCCGAAGGGGTTCCGGTCGAAGGCCTCGACCGTGCGGTGGTAGTAGTCGGAGACGTAGAGGCTGCTGTTGTCGATGGCCAGCCCGCAGGCTCCTTCGATCTGTTCGCCGGGCAATTCTTCGGCGTCCACGACCTGGCGGCTGACCAGCGCCCGTTCCGCCCGGGCGGCGGCCGGCATCAGCAGCAGCACCGCGACGGCGAGGGGCGCCAAGGCCCGGATCGCGACGGCGAGGACAGAGCGATCTCTTCTCATCTGGCCCCTCTCCCTTGCCGCCCGCCACCGTGGTGGCGGTGACCGGCATGCCGCTTCTTCTTATTCTTTCTCCCCTTGCAGTTGACCGTGACCGGCGTGCGCAGCCTCTCCCCCAGCCGGTTCTGGCCGACGAACCTGGCGGCTGCGCGGTGGCGGTGACCGCAGAGGTTTTCGGCGTTGACCAGCAGGCCGTGGCGGCCGCCGCGGAGGTTCATCACGAACTTCGTCACCGGCGCGTCGGGCAGGCCTTCGAAGCTGCCTCGCAGGCCACCGTGGATCGAGTCGATCCGGCCGACGACGTCGATGGCCAGGTCGTTGCCGCCACCGCGCAGCGCCGCGACCAGGTCGGGCAGCTTGTTTTCGGAGGAGCGCAGGTAGACCTTGCCCTGCAGCGGCTCGGCCAGCAGCGGCGTCACCGCGCGAGCGGTGCCGTAGACGGACCCCGGCGGGCAGGCTTCGCGGGCGAACTGAGGCCGGGTGCAGACGGTTCCGATGTGCCCCTGTTCGAGGAACTCCGAAGGCGGCAGCGTCACCACCGCCGAGCCGATTCCGGCGTCGCCGGGGCGGGGCCGGACTTCGGCCCGCAGCGAGGGGAACTGGGCGCGCCGGGTGCCGCCGCGCAGTCGCAGCGAAAAGCGCGGCCTGAAGCCGAGCGAGCCGCAGTCGAAGGCCTGGAACGGGCTGCTGGCGGCGGTGGAGGTGTCGTCGGAGGGATCGGAAAAGCGCTGCCCCGAGCCGCCCAGCGTCGAGGTGATCGGGAACTTTTCGCAACTGGTCGGGTTGACGGTGAAGTCGGGGCGGCTGATGTAGACGCGGAGGTCGCGCAGGTGGATCGGGATGCCGTCGACGATGTGCGGAATCGGGTCCGAGCCGGCGGAGTCGATCGAGACCTGGGCGCTGCGCGGATCGACGTCGATCCCCGAGCGGATCACGATCGTGCCGAGATCGAAGGGGCCGACCGTGGCCGAGTCGATCGCGACGATCGAAAACGGCGCGCCATGGAAAGGGCCGGCCAGGTAGAGCCCGCCCGGCGCGAAGGCGAGCACCGAGCCGAGGCCGTAGCCGGCGACGGTGTGCCCGATTTCGCTCGCGGCCGGGCAGGACGGGTGGGCCGTCTCGCCGAAGCCGGTTTCGTGCTTGGCCGCCTCGATCGCCGCGTCGGAGCAATAGGCGATGCCGGCGAGCTTGCCGGTCAAGCCAGGAGGCAGAACGGTCGAGTACGAGGTGATCTCCTGTTCGGCGTCGCCCCGGGTCAGGTGCAGGTAGAAGGGGGAGTAGGAGCCGGCGTGGGCGTTGACGGTGCCGGCCACCGCGGCCGGCGCGAAGGGCGTCGGGCCCGACGGGCAGGGCCCGCCGCCGGCACCGGCGGCGATCGCGAACCGGGAGCTCGCCGTCACCGCGGTCCCGGCCGAGCGCCAGGGCGTCAGCGCCACGGTGGTGGCGTAGGAGCCGCAGGCGGCCGGCGTCGCCAGCGGGCTGCGCTGGCCTTCGCGGAAGTGGATGCTCAGGTCGCTGTAGGGAAGCTGGGGCAGGCGGTCGAAGGTGGCGGTGAGGCTGCCGGCGGCGGGATCGGCGTCGACCCTCCCGGCGACCTTGATCAAAATCCCCCGGGCCGGGTCCTTCGCCACCAGGTAGAGCGCCAGCAGCGACCCGAACGGGTTTTCGCCCGGCGCGGCGAGGAACAGCGACCCGGCGATCGGCTCGGCGAAGAGCGGGCTGCGAACCGTGAAATCGCCGATCTTGGAGCTGTTGGGGCAGCCCGTGCCCGGGGCCGAGGAGGCGGTCTCCGCGGCGTAGTCCGCCGGGGAGCAGGAGCCGAGACCGGCCCCGACCGAGGGGTTGATCGTCATCCCGCCCGGCAGGCTGACCACCGCCTTGCGAACCGGCGAAGCCGCCAGCCCCTTGGGCTCCAGGAAGCCGGGGTTTTCGGCGTCGAGTTCGAAGGTGTAGCCGCTCGGCGAGGAGGCGCGGGGGTCGGAGACGGAGGCCTCCGCGGTCGGCGCGAAGTCGAGTTCTCCGCAACCTTCGAGCCCCTGCGCGGAGTAGGTCCTACGCGCCTCCGGGTCCGGCCCCCAGGGCGTTGCGGCGGTGGTGAAGGTCAGCGGCCCTTCGCAGGCGGAGGGCAGGGTCAGAAAGGGCGTAGCTGGATGGGTGCTGGGGCGGCCGACCGAGCATTTGGCCCAGCCGAAGGTCGGTTCGGCCTCGTTCAGGCAGTTGCCGCGCTGGGCGTTGTGGAGGATCGACCAGGGCGTACCCCAGAGCGTCAGGGTCAGCCCGCTGATGTTGGTCAGCTGGGGGATTTCCCTCGCCTCCAGCGTCAGCCCGTATTCCCCTTCGGCCTGGCGCACGCTCGACGTGAAGAGGATCGGGGCTCCGTAGGGGTTGAGGCCGAGCTCGGATGGAGCCCCCGGCGGCGGCGCCAGGTTGAAGACGCCGAAGGTGCGGGTGGTGCCGCCGCCGTAGGACGAGCGCAGGGTGGCGATGCCGACCTGGCTTGCCGGCGGGCAGCTCTCTCCGGAGAGGCTCTGTTCAAAGGGGGAGGATCGGGGCGAGTGAAAGTCGGCCTGGCTGCACTGCGGCACGGCGGCGGGGTTTTCGATCAGACCGGGGGGCAGATCGAGGCGGAGACCGCGCAGGTCGCCTTCGCTGAAGGGGACACCGGCCTGACCGGGCGCTTCGGCGCCGGGATTGAAATTGAAGGCGGCGGTGAGCGCAACCGGATGCGACCCCGCCTGCCGATCGGGCAGTCCGCCTTCGCCGCTCACGGATACGGCGAAGCCTTCCGAGCCGGGCAGGAAGCCGAAGTCGGCCGCCGCGGCGGGAGCGGCGACGAGCAGCAGCGCCGCCACGGCCGGGAGGCAGGCGAGATTGCGGAGCAGGCCTCTGGTGCTAAGCGCCATCAGCGGCCCTTCCCCTTGTGCGTCCGCTGGTGGTGCTTGCGGCGGTGGTGCTTGCCGTGGTGCTTCTTGTGGCGGTGCCGCTTCCGCTTGCCCTTTGCTTTCGGGAACCGCAGCGGCGGGTTGCCGGAGTTGGGTACGAGCGTGCCGGGAGTGGGGTCTTCGGGGGCTTCCGGCAGCGGCTGGCAGGCGTCGCCGTTGCAGGGGATCGGCGTCGGCGGGAAAGGGAAGCCGCCCCCGTCGCGGGCGTCGTAGAGGTCGATCGAACCGGGGTCGCTCGGCACCAGCGACTCGCCCGTGAGGAAGAAGGCGTCGGAGCCGTCGGCAGAGGCGTCGACGAAGGTCGATGCTTCGGGACTGCGCCCGCTGGAGATCAGCTGCACGCAGCCGGGGGTGCGGTCGCAGGTCCCCTCCCCCGCCGCCTCCCACTCGTAGACGTCGGGTCGGTCGTCGGTGTCCTGAACCGAGAGCGCGTCTTCGGAGTCGAAGAAGACCCGCTCCCCGTCGGCGCTGAGAACGCGCGGCTTGTAGATGGTCGTGGTGCCGTTGACGAGCGCGCCGGGGATCGACGCTCCTCCCTGCGGCCGTTCGCCCGTCGGGTTGCAGGAGACGCAGACCAGGCGCGGCTCTCCGCCTCCCGGCGGCGGCCCGTAGAGAAAGAGCTCCTCGAGGCCGAAGCTTTCGTACCCGGTCGGTTCGCCGCCGGAGGCGAAGAGGAGGTGGTTGCCGTCGGCGCTGACCCGGGCGGTGGCGGTGGCGGGCGGATAGTCGGAGGGCGATACAGCACCGCCGGCGACCTCGGTCGTTATCCCTCCCCGCCACTTGAACAGTCCGGCGCCAGTGGCGTAGTAGACGGTGGAGCCGTCGGCGGCGGAGCCGAGGACCCCCAGCACCCCGCCCCCCGGCGTGATGTCGGTCGTGGATCCGCCTGGCGCCAGGTAGCGGTAGAGGTGGCCGGCCGCGAGGAAGTAGGCGACCGCCCCGTCGGCGGAGGCGAGCTGGAACTCCGCGGCCCCCGATTCGTCGACCGCTTTGCCGGTTCCGGCTTCGTAGAGGTAGAGGCCGCCGGCGGGGTCGGTCCAGTAAACGCGGGCGCCGTTTTCGGGGATCGCGCCGGCGGGTGCGGCAAGCGCCGCGCCGGGGGTGCCGGTGCTCTGGCCGGGCCGCAGGTTGACCAGGGTGAGGCCGCCTCCCGCGGTCCAGCTGTAGAGGTTCTCGGCGGCGTCGTCGCAATCGCCGGGTGTCGCTGCTTCGGTTGCATTCGCGCTCAGCGCCGCGCAGCTGGAGAGGACGACGTGGCTGAGCGAGGGGGTGGCGCCGGCGAGGGCGAGGGAAAACTGCGAGGCGGCGAGCGAGGTATGGGTGAGCTCGGCGGCACCGAGCAGCGAGCGAAAGCCGCCGGTTGCGTTTTCACGCAGGTAGTAGTCCTGGTAGCCGGCCGGGGCTCCCGACCCCGGCAGGGGCGGATTGGCGACCGGGCATTCGCCTTCCTCGCCGCGGCAGCGGCGGCCGTTGAGGAGAAGGGCGCTCCCGAGGCCGGTGGAGAAGAGGCGGTAAGGGGTGCCGTCGGGCTGGTCGCCGTAGGCGCCGGACACGGTCGGGGTGGTGATGTTCCCGGTTTGCCACCCTTCCGCTCCCCGGCGCGACAGGTACTGGTCGGCGCCGGGTGCGCCGGCGCTGCCGGCGAAGGACGAGCTGGAGCCGTAGGTGACCGCTTCGCCGTCGGCTGCCGCCTGCAGGTCCCCGCCGCCGAACAGGGCTCCCGGAGCGGCGACGGCTCCGCCGCCTTTGTCGACCGGCGAGACCAGCTCGTAGCCGCGGTGGTCCAGCGGCACGAAGGCGTTGGTGGGCGCCTCGGTGCCGAGTGACCGGGGGACGCCGAGGGTCGTCCCCGCCGCGCTGATGGCAAACACCCGGTAGCGGTAGGTGGTGACGGGGGTGAGGCCGCCGACGTGCTGGACCACTGCGACGGCTTCCGAGCCCGAGCCGAGCGGGGCGGAACCGGCGGACGGCGCTCTGGCTGCCCCTGCGAAGCCTTCTCGGCCTTCCGCCAGGTTGTGCTCGAAGGCAGCTTCAGTCAGGTATTCGAACCGGTAGGAGGCGCTGACCCCTTCGGGGCTGATCCGGGCGCGCAGGTTGGCCGAGGTGGCGGTTACGTCGGTGACCCAGGTCGCGGCGATCGTGGGGGGCGCGGCCGCAGCGGCGAGCTGTGGTGCGGTGAGGAGGGCCATGAAGGAGACGGCCGACGCGCACAGCGCCTGTCGGGCCCAGCGGCCGGTTCGCCTCTCCCCGCCTGCGGGATGCGTCCGCACTTCGACCTAGCGGCGGTGCCGGTGCCGGTGTCCGTGCTTCCGCTTGCAGCTGGTGCCCACCCTCGGCTTGAAGCTCCTGACCACACCGTTCTGGCCGACGAAGCGGGCGATCGCCCGGCGCTTCTTCGCCCGGCGCGAGCAGAGGTTTTCGCTGTTGACCAGCAGTCCCTTCTTGCCGCCCGACATTTCCAGCACGAAGCGCGAAACGGGGGCGTCGGGAACCGCTTCGAAGGTGTTGCGGAGACCGCCGTTGCGTCCCGAATCGACTTTCCCCGCCACGGCGATCTGGACCTGGCCGTCGAGGGCAGCCACCAGGTCCGGCAGTTCGTGGGAGGAGGAGCGCAGGTAGACGAGGCCTTCGAGCGGCTTGTCCAGCAACGGCGACCACGCCTTCGCCCGCCCGTACACCGAGCCCGGCGGGCAGGCCGAGCCGTTGCCGTCGCCGGCCGCGAACTGGACGCGGGTGCAGATCGTCTTGATGTGCTCCTGGGCGACGAACTCCGAATGGGGCAGGTTGACCTGCGCGCTGGCGATGTTGGCGCCCCCGGGCGGCATGCTCACCACCGCCTTCAACGCCGGATAGGCGGCGCGCCTGGTCGGGCCCTGCAGCCTGATCTTCAGCTTCGGCTTGAAGGCGAGGCCGCTGCAGCCGCCGACCTGGAAACGGTTGGCGACGGCAGCGCTCTGGCCGCTGAGCGCCGCCAGCGAGCCGGTCAGCTGCATCGGTTCGCAGGAGGTCGGGTTGAGGGTGAAGCTCGGGCGGTCGAGCTTGACTTCGACCGAGCGGATGTCGAGCGGGATGCCGTCGAGGATGCTCGGCAGCGGGTCCGAAACGGCGCGGATCTGCGCCGTTTCCGAGTTCACCTGCAGGGCAGTGCGGACCGCGACGACGCCGAGGTCGAACGGTCCCGCAACCGCGGGGGTGATGATCACCATCGAGAGCGGGGCGCCTTTGTACGGTCCGGCCCAGTAGGCGTGGCCGGTCACCTGGTAGGGGTTGGTGCCCGAGCCTGCGGCGACGGTGGCAGTGCCGACTTCGGAGGCCTGCGGGCAGGACGGGCTAGCCTCCTCCAGCGCCCCTTCTCCCGGGTGCGAGCGGTTCTGCGCCTGGGCTATCGCCGCCTCGGAGCAATAGGGGATGCCGGCCAGCTTGCCGACCAGGCCCGGCGGCAGGGTGGCCTCGATCGCGCCCAGGCGCTGCGAGCCGTCCGCCCGTGCCAGCCGCAGCACGAAGGGGCTGTATGCACCGGCCAGCGGCGAGACCGTGCCGGCCGAGAACGACGGGTTGTTCGGGGCGCTCGCTTCCGAGCTCGAGCAGCCGCCCACGGTCTCGAACGAATCGGCCGGATGGGCGTCGGCGCCTTCGGGGGTCGACCACGGCGTCAGCGTCGAGGTGGTCGTGTGGGTTCCGCAGGCGAGCGGGGTGGTGAGGGCGCCCCTGGCGCCGCCGTAGAGGTCCAGCTTCACGTCTTCGAGCGGCAGCTCCGGGCTTTCCGCGAAGGTCGTGGTCAGCTGCCCGGTCGCCGCATCCGGCGCCACCCTGCCGGCGAGCTTGGCGATGATCCCGCTCTCTTCATCTTCGAGCGCCAGGTAGATCGCCAGCAGCGAGCCGAAGGGATTGTCGAAGGGCTTCGCCAGGTAGACCGAGCCGGTCATCGGATGGTCGAGGAGGGGGGTCGTCACTTCGACCCGGCCGAGCTTGGATGCGTCGGGGCAGCTCTGCGGCAGGGAGGAGAGGTGAACCGGGCTGGCCTGGCCGACCGGCGTCAGCAGGCCGATCTGGCTGGAGGAGCAGGCCTTCCGCCCGCCTGCCGCTGACGGGTTGAGAGCAATCCCCTCGGGCAGCGTCACCGTCGTGTCCTTGAGGTTGGCCGTCGAGAGGCCGTCGAATTCGGATTGCTGCGGCTGGTGCAGGTCGAATTCGAGGCCTGAGGGGCTGTCGGCCCTGTTCGTGGTCGGCTTCGATTCGATCGTCGGCTCGAACCTCAGCGCGTTGCAGCCGGCGAGCGCGATCGGGTTGCCTTCCCGGTCGCCGGCCGCCGCCGTCCGTTCGACGAATTCGCCCGGCGCTTCCCAGCTGTCGGCCCGGGCCGAGAGAACCGGCGCGGCGCCGCAGGAGGTGGGCATCGTCAGGAAAGACGCGTTGGTTTCGGTGACCGTGCAAGACGGGTCCGGTTCGTCGGCGAGATAGCAGGGCCGGCGCTGGACGGAGTGACTGTCCTCCGATGGATCTCCCCAGAGCGTCACATTGGCGCCCAGGACCGGAACCTTCGAGAGGAGGTCGTTGGCATCGGCGGCCAATTCGTACTGCCCATCGCTCCGCACCCGCCCCAACAGATGGATGTAGGTGCCTTGAAGCACTTCGAAGGCGAACACACCAGGTGATCCCCCCGGGGCGACCATGTTGTAAAGCGGACGGATGATGGAACCGGGAGCGGTGCCGAACGAGTCTTCTATCGTCACCATGCCCACCTGCGAAGCAGGTGGGCATTCTCCGCCCCCGCCCTGAGGGCTCTCGAGTTGCGCCTCAGTGCATTGTCCCACGGTTGCCTGGGGATTGACTACAAGCCCCCGAGGAAGGACAGTGTTGATGTCCCTGGGTCCGCCCCCGCTCGCGAGCAAGATCGCGGTTTCCTCCGGTTCCGAGGCGATGCGAGCCGCCAGATAGCTCGTGAAACCCAGGTGCACCGTGGTCTGGAAGGGATGGGATCCCGCTTGCGCAGCTGGGTCCCCGCTCTGATCCCCCATGGACAAGCTGAGCGACTTGGCCCCAGGATCGAAGCCGAATGGGGCTGACGCGCCCGAGATCGGGATCTGGTCGGCGGTTCGCGTCAACGCCACGCCACCACCTTCGATTGACGCTTCGGCGACGACGTTGCCGCTCAGGCTCGGTGACACGTCCAACGGAATAGTGACGGCCAAAGCTTCGCCGCTATGCAGAGGTGGGGAACCCAGAGATCCTCCGATGCAGCTGACCGTTGGCGAGACAACGGTGCAGGACATTTCGGTTCCCTGACCGGTTTCGCCCGCTCCCCCGTAGGAGCCTTTCGGCTGCGACGACGCTGCGGGGGTGAGCCCTGCTGGCAAGGTCTCGGTGACTGTGAAGACGCCATCGGTAGGCGCCCCGCCGACGTTCACGGCGTAAATCGATATTCCAGGGCCAGCTTCGCTACCCGAGTAGTTCGTACCCGGCGCGAAGTTCGTCGGGAACGCGGTCGACGCGATCGACCAGGCAGGCGCGTCGGTAGCAGCAGACGCGCTGGACGGGGCCAGAGCGGCCAGCAGCAACGAAAACGGGATCAGCACACGCCTCATCGAACCCCTCCCTTGCGTCCGTTTCCGTCCTGCTTGTGGCTCTTCGGATGGTGCTTCCTGTGGTGGTGCTTCCTCTGGTGGTGCTTCCTGTGGTGGTGCTTCCTGCATTTCTTCGGCTTCTTGCAGTGCTTCGGCTGCGGGTTCCCCGGCCCGACGAAGGTGGCGCTGCCCGCAGTCACGGCCGCCCCTGCGGTGGGAGCGGTCCCGAGACAGCCTGCTTCGCCTTCGCAGATTGGCGGCGGGGCCTGGTTCTGGCTCGCGAGCCCGCCGTTCACGCTGGCGTCGTAGGCGTCGACGAGTTCGTCCTTGTCCTGGCGGACCAACGACTCGCCGGTGAGGAAGAAGACGTTGTTTCCGCTCGTATCCGTATCGAGGAACAGCGACGGTTCTCTTGAGGTTCCGGTCGAGATCAGGTAGAGACAGCCGCCGCCCTGGATCGATTCGTGGCACGAGCCGCTCCCGTTCGCCTCCCACTCGTAGACGTCTTCGCAGCGGAAAGCTCCGCCGCCCCCCGACTGGATGAAGGGGCATCCACCTTCCCCATTGACGTCGCTGGACACAAGTTTGTCGGGAGTGTTGAAGAACACCCTCGCGCCATCCTCCGAGAGGTTCCTGGTCAGCACCGCCGAGCCCATATGCGGTCCGGTCACGGGTTCGGGGAGCGACTGCAGACTTGCTGGTCCAATCGGCCGCGCGCCGGTAGGCGCGCAGGAGACGCATGCGACCCGCCCTCCGCCGACGGAGTAACGATAGAGCTCAGAAATGCCTTCGCTTTCGTAGCTTGACAGCTTCAACTTGGAGGCGAAAAGAAGGGTTTTGCCGTCCAAGCTGACGCGCGCAGTGTTCTCCCTTCTCTTAGCGACCGGCGCACTGGTCGGCACCCAATCGAGGAAATCAGCAGCGCCGGAGAGCTGGGTGACGAAGGTGGTGGTCGCACCACCGCCACCGCTTTCGTGCCATAGGTAGACGTTGCAGGTCCCGGTGACTTGGCTGCCACTGCCGTTACAGGTCGTCGCAGGAGCATCCGCGGTGAGGTGACCGGCAGCGAGAAAGTAGACGTAAGAGGCGTCCTGGTTCATCCCCAGCACTCCCTTCACCTCCGCACCCGCCGGGTCCGCACCGTCCACCGAGATGTCCTCGAGCTGTTCGCTGCCGGCCTCGTAGCGATAGAGGTCATTGCCGCTGTCGCTCGGACCCGTATTCGCGTCATTCGTCAGCTCTGAGGCGCTCATGAACAGAGCACGAGAGCCATTCGCGGTTGCACCGACGAAGGCCGCAGGCTTCGGCCCGTTGGGATCGGTTCCGCCCGGACCGGATCCGTTCGTCTTCTTCGACGATGAGATCTGGATCGTGCAGGCGGCTTCTGGTTCGGTGCAATGACCTCCAGGGCCTTCGAGGCTCTGCGCAGCGATGGGGTTGACCCGCATGTACAGCTGGGCACTCTCCGCGGCGGTGAAGAACACCCGAGCCCCATCTGCCGAGATCACGTGCTCCGGTTGAGTGTAGTAGAGCGCCGCGGCGCCACCGTCGTTCGTGCTTATCGGGCTGGAATACCACTTGTAGGGTCCCGCGATCGCGCCCTTCGTCGGCGCCCTGCCGTTGTTCAAAGCCGACGCAAGGTGGAGCTCGCCGGTGGCTCGATCCCACAGGTACACGTTCCGCTCTCCAGCCGCCGCATTCGGAAGCAGCTGCCCGGCTCCGTATTCGAAAACAACCATCTCTCCATTCTCTGAGTCGCCGGCAAGCTTGTATTCTTCTCTCGCTTCTCCGTTCGCAGCCACCGCTGTAAGGTCACCGTTTTCGCTGCTCCTCTGGTAGAGGGTCGCGAGACCGGGAATTCTTCGGTTTTCATCGTAGATCGCACTCAAAGCTTCGTTCCAACCGAGCACTTTCCCGTTGCTGCCGGTAACTGCCGAAGGCAGCAGTCCTTGAGTTGACCATTCACCCCCAGCTACGGTGCGCGCTGCGAGATATGACGGAAATTCCGAAGCTCCTTCGCCGCCCGGCAGCCCACCGTTCGCATAGAAGATGACTCGGTTGCCATCCGAGGATGCCTCCACGGCATTGACTTCTGCCTGAATGCTGTTCCCGTTCTTTTGAGTCGGGCTGACCTGTTCGTACGCGCGGCAGTCGGGTAGCGCAACTGCCGGGCCAGGACGGAGCACTTCGTTGGGGCAGGTCTGTGGATTCGGATTCGCGGGAAACGTGGTGAATATGCGAGCGACTTCGGTCCCGCTTTGTTCTTCGCCAACCGTCTGCCCACCGCCGTTTTCAGCGACGAGCCGGTAGCGATAGGTCGTGAAAGGCTGCAAGCCGGTGACCGGCTGAGACACCACGACGGCGCCCGTGGCCGCTCCGACAGTTGCGCTGCCGACCGGTGCTTCGACGGCGCTCGCGAAACCGCTTTCCGCAAAATCGGAAGCGGTTACATATTCGAAGCGGTACTGAGTGTCTTCGTTCTCCGGATTGATTTCACCGTTGAGGGTCGCCGCGACGTCCGAGATCGCTGAAGTCCTACTACCCGAAACAATCGGCCGCGCGGAAGGCGTCGTGAACTGCCGGCCGACTTCAGCGGTCCCTGATCTGTATAGCCTGTTGACTACGAGCCTCGCTCGATATTCCGTGTTGCCAAGGAGCCCAGGAACACGCGCCTTCACGGTGTGGTCGTTGGAGTCGCTGGGTATTGAAGCACTTGACACCGGAGCGAACGACGCGCCATCAACCGCATATTCGGTTGCCTTAGTCCATTTGACGCCGTCGCGCGAGACTTCCAAGACCGCTTCGGCTTGAAGGCTGTTCGAATTCACTTGGCCTTCCGCAGTGACCGTTAAACCCCCAGATGGGGTGGGCATGAATTCGGGGGGGGATTCAAGCGTCGCTGAGGGGTTGACGACCTCGCCGAGAATCAGAACGCCCCGAAGATTGCGGTCGGTCACATAGATCATTTTGCTGCTTTCCGCTACTGCGATCGCGTTCTGGATCGGTACATAACCGCTTTCGGCTAAGTAGCCGGCGAGTTCTTCCCCGGTGCAACTCAGCTCACGAATCGGCGCCGTCCCTTTTGCTTTCAGTTCACTCGCCAGCAACCAGACATGGCATGCGGCGCGATCGACCGCCAAGTTCCACGGCTCGGTGGCCCCGACACTTCGACCGAAATCTAAGGATGGGCCGAACCTTCCAAGGGGGGAACCGGAGGGATCAAACGCTTGCAAGTTTGCTTCTCCTTCCGGATTTTCGGCGAGATACGGCCGACTGGCCACCACCGCACGCCCCGTGCCGTCAACGACCAGCCCCTCTGGCCCTTCGAGCGTGAACTGGCCAAGCGCCGAGCCGGTCGGACCTGGCGTGTGGCAGGTCGTGGTGCAGATCTGAAAGGCGGCGGCGCCGTCGACGGCGCCCCAACCGTAGCCGCGCACGAAGCCAGCGCCGGTGGCGATGCCACCAACAGTGGTGAGGGAAAACTCGTCGACCCGCCGATTGCCAACATCAGCCACCAAAGCGTCCCCGTTCAGCGGATTTATCGCGATCTGTCCGAGCGAGGATTCCAGAGAACTGCTCCCCCCGATACTGGGGCTTCCGACTGCCTCGAACTGGCCCGGACCGGATCCTGCCGCGGCAGCCTCGCAACCGGTGACGATGGTGCAGAACTGCAGCTTCGGTTCGGGGTCAGCGGCATCGACTTCCCAGCCAAACGCGCCCTCGAAGGAACCGGTGGCCGAGAAGACGTCGACCCGGCCGAATAACTCGTCGGTGACGAAGACATTCCCGGTGGCGGAATCGACCGCGATCCCACCAAGGTTGTTGCTCAGGCCCCCTGCTGACGCCGATTCAGTTCCCGCCTGACACAAAGACTCAGTGGCGCAGACATCATTCCCGTCACCTCCCACGTCAAGACCGAAAGCGCGGATGAATTGACCATCGGCAGAGAATTGCTGAACCCGTCGGTTGGCGCTGTCGATGACATACAGGTCGCCGACAGCGGCAGCGCCATTCCCGGTCTGATTTACCGCAAGCCCATTTCGGGACGAAGAGCCGAATTGACCGCCGAGAACTCCCTGACCACCGAAAAAGGCTGCGACTCCAGTCTGTGCCTGAGCGGCAGGGACGCTCCGAATCAGGAAGGTGAAAACGGTGAGAGTTGCAAGCGCTACGAGAAAGACAACCCCCCGAATCAGGACATTGCCTCCAACGGGGGCTACACGTGCGTTCGACGCTTTCACTCGCTCCTCCTTCTGCTGTTGGAATGGGAGCGGAGATCACGCTCTCCGCTCCCGCTCAATCGATTACGGAGTCGCCTTCTCGGTCACTGCCCAGCTGCCGCGAGTAACTGCTTCGCCATCTTCTTCTGCAAACGACTTCGTGAATTTGACGGCTACTCCCGACTTGCCTGCCTTGAGTTGGGTTCCGGTTTCAGGGTTGAAGAATCCGATGAATTCGGTGTTTTCTTCTTCTTCCGCTTGGTAAAGACAGAAGTGACCTTCCCCAGCGGTCGGATTCACCGCCGATCCAGTGCATCCGGTCGCGGTGTCGCCGAATTCAACGAAGGTGAATGCGGTTTCTTCCGTTAGGCGACTCGGGAACGAGATCAGAGCCTGCTTCAAGACGGAAAACGGTGGAGCCGCCGCTTCAATCGGTTCGATCGCCCACACCCCGGTCTGAGTTTCTCCAGGACCACCGCCGCTTCTCCCTTCTTCGCCTTTTTCACCTTCTTTTCCATTGCAGGCGTAGGTGATGGTGGTGCCGGCTTCGAATTTCGTGCCACCGCGCCCTTCGCAGGTGCCGCCGTTGCCGCTGAATTCGGTCGCGACGACACTCGCGCCGGCGGTACCGGGTTCGCCCTGCTGTCCGGTTTCGCCCTTGTCGCCCTTTTCACCTTTGTCCCCCTTGTCGCCCTTCGCTCCGGCGGCACCGTCGTTGCCGTTCGCGCCGGGGCTGCCCTGCGGACCGGCGGGACCGCGCTTGCCGGCGAACTTCTTGGCGATCTTCTTGACTTCCTTCTTCTCCTTGCCGGTGAGCGCCCCCTTGGCGGCGAAGGCGGCGCCGGTCGTCGCCAGCACCAGGGCCAGGATCGCGACGATCAGGCCGGCCGTTCCGAAGGGCTCGCGAATCGAGCGAACCGGGTGTCTCAGAAATTTCATTTCCCTTGTCTCTCCTGTTTGTCCGTCGAATTGAGGTGGACCCGGGTCGCGGGCCTCATCCGCCCTCCCGACTTCGTCCCTTCCAGAACTTCGAGCCCTGGCTCGAACATGAACTCGTCTCCTCGTTCAGGACCCCCACCACCCCGCCTTTCGGAGGGGTCGATCTCTTCCTGTAAAACCCACCCGCCTTCCCTGCGGGCAGTTGCATCGAAGCACACTTCAGGAATCGGTGCAAGCACAATTTTCTGAAGGAAAGAACATTTCTCTACTGGCTTCGCCTTAGCCTGCGCGAAGCGCCGCCTACAGCCGCGGGGCGGGAAAAACAGCGGCCTACTGAGGGACGATCAGGCGGCGGAGGATTCGTGCGCCAGCGCTGCCGCGCGCTCGGCGCCCAGGTAAGGAGCCAAGGCGAAGTCGATCAGATCGGGCAGCAGTTCCGGCAGGCTCTCGGTCTCGCCGGCGAGGATCGAGCGCGTCGCCAGGGAGACGATGCCGCCGAGAATCGCATCCTCGGTGTCGGGCAGCAGCGAATCAGGATCGGCAAGCTCGGTGCGGCCCGCGGCGAGGGCGGGGACGCAGGCGAGGACGGCCTCGCGGAAGCGGATCGCGATCCGGGGGGTGGCGCTGACCGACTCGATCAGGCAGAGGCGGGCGAGGTCGGGGTCGGCGGCGAAGAACTCGAGGGCGGCGCGGAGGGCGGCGATCGTCCGGTGGGGCCAGTCCTCCTCGCCGGCGGCGGCCTCGCTCACCAGCTCCTCGAGATGGTCGCGGAGGGCGTCGAAGGCGGCGAGGAAGCAGTCCTCCTTGCCCTCGAAGAGCTCGTAGAAGTCGCGGGTCGAGACCGAGGCGAGCTTGACGACGTCGGTGATCGTCGTCTGGCGGTACCCGTGGACGGCGATTTCCTGGGCGATCGCGGCGAGCAGGCGCTCGCGCTGGGACTCGGCGATCTGCTCGCGGCTGAGGCCGTGGTGGCCGCCGGGCAGGGGACCGAGCTCGCTCGGTTGCTCCTGCCGTCGATCGCCCCGCCGCGTCGCCACAGCGAACGCTTATTCCCGCTCAGGCGAGGGCGGGCTCGAGTTGCCGCTCGCCACCGCGGGCGATCCGGCTCGCCTCGGCCTGGCCGATGTAGGTGCGGAGGACGAGCTCGGTCAGGACCGGCAGCGAGGCGGCGAGCTCGTCGGCCTCGCCGACGATCAGCCGCTGGTAGGCCGACCAGAAAACCGAGCCGGCGAGGGTGTCCTCGATCGTCTCGGGTAGCTCGTCACCGCGCGGGTTGAGCGCGCGGCCGGCGCGGAAGAGCGGCACCAGGGCCTTGGTCGCCAGCTCGTAGCGCTCGGTGATCGCCGGCCCGACTGTCGGCGACTCGACGATCACGGCGCGGGCGATCACCGGCTCGGCGGCGATCAGCTCGACCAGGGTCCGCAGGGCGAGCAGCACCAGGTCCGCCCAGCCGGCCTCGGGCTCGGCCGCCAGCCGCTCGCGGACCGTCCGCTCAGCTGAGTCGAAGGCGCTTTCGCAGAGGTCGAGCAGGCACTCTTCCTTGCCGGGGTAGTGCTTGTAGAAGGTCCTGAAGCTGACCCGGGCACGCTTGACGATCATCTCGACGGTGACGTCGCCGTAGCCGCGTTCGCCGACCAGCTCGCCGACGGCGCGGAGAATGCGGCGGCGCTGATCGGCGTGCGCGTTGGAGCGGGTGACCGACGCCGGCGGGGTGTCGGCACTCGCGCGAGACTGCCTGCCCGGTAATGCCCGCATGAACACGAGCATACCGCGATGGCCCGATCAGATAAAGATCTGCGACCGGGTGCACCGGCCGCGAGGGTGGTTTTCATGCGCAGATGGCTCTGCGACAAGCCCGTCAGCGTAAGAACAGACTTCTACTGCCCTGGGACCCGCGAGCAGAAGACCTGCTGTCACGCATAAACAAGCAGTTTTCTTTTCTTGAGGTAGTAGTAGCTTTTCCGGCCGTGCCGGCGGGGAACTACGGGGGGGTGCTGCTACAGGTCGCCGATCAGCTCTGCACCGAGCTCGGCTTCGCCGCGGGCGGGCCGGTCCACGGGGCGCGCTCCGTGCTCGGGGTCAAAGGCGTGATGGGAGGCATCCTCAGTCCAGAGGACGAGGCGCTTGCCCGGCGCGTGAGGGAGGGCCTGGCTCGGATCGCCGCCGCTCTCGGCTATGACGGCGAGGCGCCGCGCGCGCGGGTAGTCGCCGTCGCCCTCGATGGCGCCGAGATGGCCTTGCGGGGAGTGCTGGTCAGCGGCAACGCCGAGCAGCTGCCCGAGTTGCTGCCGAGCCTCGTCTTCCTCGTAGCCCTGCCGCTCGTCGACCAGGACCGCGCGCTGGAGATCTCGCACCGGACCACGGAGCTGATTGCCGACGCGTTGTCTTAGAAGACCTGGAACCCAGCAATGACCCCGACAAGAGTCATGAAGCCGTAGAGCATGTTTCGCTGCATCGATTCGATACTGGCGCGAAGCTCACCGATTTCGGACTTCATCTCGGCACGCAGACCCTCGATTGCGGACTTCGTCTCGGTGCGAAGCTCACCCATCTCGGACTTCATCTCGGCACGCAGACCCTCGATTGCGGACTTCGTCTCGGTGCGAAGCTCGCCCATTTCGGACTTCATCTCGGCACGCAGACCGCCGTTTTCGGACTTCATCTCGGCGCGAAGCTCACCGAGTTCGGACCTCATGTCGGCTCGGATTTCCGCGGTGCTCTTCTTCAGATCGCTGCGGATCTCGCGGATGTCCATTTCGACCTTCTGAAAGCGCGAGTCGATCCGTCGGAATTCCGTCGACACGTCGTCGAAGCGCTTGTCGACGAGATCGAAGCGCTGATTCATCTGCTCCTTGAGGTCGCCGATCTCGTGGGCCGTTCTCTCTTCCATCGTCAGCATGAGCATAGCGAAACTTATCGTATGCGGCAGACAACAACTTCCCTGGACGAGATGGCCTCGGCCCGCTCACTCCGAAAGCTGGAAGCAAGCGGGCCGAGGAACTGCGAGTGCCTAGCGGTGAGCCTTCCGCTTGTGATGGTTCTTGTGCTTGGCCCCGCGGGAGACGGTGAGATTCACCTTGGTCCCCTCCGGCAGCACCGTGCGGGGACGCTTGCTGCCGCGGATAACCCGCCGCTTCTTGACCTTGTGGCTGTAGCGGTGGGTCACCTTCCCGGGCTTGCAGCCTGCCCTGCGGAGGGCCTTCTTGGCCCGTTTCAGGCTGAAGCCTCGGACCTTCGGGACGACGCAGGTGGGAGCCGGCGCGGGATTCGTCGCGGGGATCGTCACCGTGACCGCCGCGCTGTCGTTGGCGCCATTGCCGTCCACCGCCTGGCTCGTCACGCTCGCCGCGTTGGTCAGCGTTCCGAAGCCGGCCGTCACCTTGATCGTCACGTTCGCGCTCGCGCCGCCGGCCAGCGCACCGAGGCCGCAGGAGACGGTCGAGGTGCCGGCGCAGGACCCCTGGGAGGCGCCGGCGGAGACCAGTTTCGTGCCTCCGGGCAGGGCATCGGAGAGCACGACCCCGCCGGCCCGTTCCGGCCCGTTGTTCTTGACCTGGATCGAGTAGGTGATTTCACCGCCGGTGGCCGAAGCGGCCACGCCCGCGGAGATCGCGGCCGAGAGGTCGGCTTCGTTCTGTTCGGTGTAGCGGGTGAATTCGTTTCCTTCCTCGCCCTGGATCATGTAGACGCCTTCGTGGCCGGGCAGGTCGACGTAGGCCATGCCTCCGTCTTCGACTTCGAAGGGCAGCGTGTCGGTCGACCAGGTGCCGGCTTCGAGGTCGTAGCGGAAGAGGGTTTCCCCGCCGTACGTCCCGTAGGTGAGATAGGTGTTCGTAACCGGGTCGATCGCCGCGCCGGCCACCGGGCCCTCTGATTCGGGTGCCGGAGTCAGGGCCAGTTCCGTCCACTTGTCCGTGGCGAAGTCGTAGACGGCGAAGCCGTTGCAACCGTCCCCCTGGTGACCGTAGATCTTGCTGCCGTCGAACTCCAGGGCGCCCCAGGGCTCGAAGCCGTCGTTACATCCTTCCGGAGCGAATTCCGGTGGTTCGGCGAGCGGGGCCCAGTTGCCGGTTCCCGGGTCGTATTCGAAGAATTCCTGATTGACGGCGATGTACAGCCTGCCGTTTCCAGCCGTGATGTCGGCGGTGCCTTCTTCGAGCGGGTTTTCGATCGTCGTCCAGCTGTTCGAAGCGACGTCGTAAACCGACATTTCATCTCGGTTTCCGGTGTAGGTGATGTAGATCTTCCCGCCGAGGTACGCCGCGCCACCGTTGTTTCCGCTGTTCAGCGGGGCCGGGGCGAGTTCGCTCCAGGCGTTGGTTCTCGGGTCGTAGACGAAGAAGCTCGTTCCTTCGTTTTCCTGTGCATAGATGAGGTCGGTCCCGGGGTCGGTGGTGACCGCCGTGAGCGGCACCGGGCTCGGCGCCAAGCTCTGAAAGCCGGAAATTCTCGCATCTGCATCCGGGGCGGCTGCTGCCGTCAGTAATAGGGCTGCGGCCATCAGGGCGAGCAGCAAAGACCTTCTTTTCACGTTCAAGTCCCTCCTGTTTGGAATCACTTCCGACGGACCTAAATGCCCGCCGCACTACGGGGACCTTATGGCGAGACCCGGATTCGAACCGGGGACACCACGCTTTTCAGTCGCGGGCTTCACCAGGGTCAGAAACCCCGCCTTTGAGGGCCCGAAATGGCTTCCTGATGCGGAATCCGGGGGTACCTCGATTCGGGATCTTATCGCAGGCCGGGCCACTCAGTTACCCGCAAATACCGGGAGTTCCGGGTGGGTTTGGGCGACGAAGGTCGATCTCGTCGCCCAAACGATTCTGCGAATGGCGAGGGCCGGACTTGAACCGGCGACACCTCCCTTTTCAGGGGAGTGCTCTACCAACTGAGCTACCTCGCCAGGGCCAGAAACCGCGCCATTATGGCGAGTCTCAGCGATCGCAATCCTAGCTCAGAGTCCGTCGTCCATCGCGGTTAGAACATCCCCTCGTCTTCATCGCCTCGGTAGCGGCGACGCTCGCGACGCACCGGCGCCACCCACCGACAACGGTCGACCAGCCCCTTCACCCGTTACCGGGTCGAGCCCTTCGATGTAGGTCCTTGCCGCGGTGACGCCGTCTTCGCTCGCAATCCGCCGCCCCAGCGCCGCAGCTCGAGTACGTACCTCGGCCTTCAGGCACGCACGCAGCCCCCGGGTCAGGCTGGTGGCGTCGAGCCGGGTGAAGGGGAGCGTGTCGCCGATTCCCAGCGCGCGGCAGCGCGCTCCCCAGAAGGGTTGATCTGCCATTACCGAGCAGACGAGGGTCGGAATTCCGGCAGCCGCGCTGGCGGAGGTCGTGCCGGCGCCGCCGTGATGGACTGCTGCCGCGCAGCGCGGAAGCAGGCTCTGGTGGTCGACCGCGTCGAGGACGAAGAGGTCGTCCTCACCGGCCCCCTCCAAGCTGCTCCAGCCGGCAGCGACGATCGCCCGCACACCGAGCTGCGCCGAGACGTTACGAATCATCTCCAGCGTCGCCGCCCCGTCCAGGACCGGCATGCTGCCGAAGCCGAAGAAGACCGGTGGCGGGCCGCCCTCCAGCCATTCGTCAAGCTCGCTGGGGATCCCGACCTCGCCGAGCCGCCCTCGCAGCTCGGGCCAGGGCTCCAGAGGCCCGGCCGGATGGAGGTCGGGCGACCACTCGCCAGCAGGTGGGAACAGCGCTTGGCTGTAGGCGAGAAGCGCCGGCGTTCTCGGACCGAAGCGATGGCGCCATTGCCGCCAGCGCGGAGGGGGCAGACCGAGCTCGTCGTGAAGCCGCGCCAAGTCCTCGAGCTGCGAGCGGTAGAAGATCCACATCGGCAGGTTGTGGGCGATCCGGTTGGCCGGTCCGAGGCTGCGCTGCGGCAACATGGTCGGCACGTAGGAGCGCGAGGGAGCGGTCGGGCAGAGGTGCAGGGGAACCACCGGGATGCCCCTTGCCTCGGCGACCGCACCGCAACGGGCAGTCATCAAGACGCCGCAGACGATCAGGTCGACGCCGTCGCTCAGCTCCATCAGCACCCGCCGGTTCCTCTCCCAGAAGGGCTTTTCCGCATCCTCGAGCCAGCGAAAGAAAGCCCTCATCCGCCCATCCGCCAGCATACGTCGAGCCTCCTCGGCGCCGAGCATCTCCTGGGCGTCGAGCGCAAGCGGGCGGAACGGCAGCCCTGCGGCCCGGACCATGCCCTCGCCGTCGAGCGAAGCCGTCACCTCGACCGCGTGCCCGGCGTCAGCCAGCGCCCGGCCAAGGCAGACGAAGGGCTGCACGTCCCCACGCGTGCCGTAGGAAACCAGCGCGACCCTCATCTCAGGCGCCCCCTGCCAGGCGATCGAGGATCTCCTCGCCATGATCCTCGATCAGCAGGTGACCGGCGTCCTCGAACCAGACGGGGCGGGCATCGCCGAGGGTCTCGATCCAGTGCTGCGCGTGGGCAGGTGGCGCGATCGCGTCGCGCCTGCCGTGAAAGACGTAAACCGGGATGGCGATCTCGGCCGGGTCGAACCCCCACGGGGCAAGCACGGTCCGCATGTCCTCGGCCAGGCCGCGTCCACCGCCCGCCCGGGTCGCCTCCACATAGGCGAGCTGCAGGCGCCGCGCGACATCGGGCCGCTTGAGGACAGCGCGGTCGACCTTCGGAAAATTGGCGGCGACGAGCTTCAGCGCCAGAGCCGGGCTATGGCGGGTGAGCCACCCGCTCGCCGCGTAGAGGAGCGCCATCGCGCCAGGGAGGCGATCGGCGAGCCGCCAGGCCCTCGCCGTGTGCATCTGGCGGACGAATCCCGGCTGGTCCAGCCGGCCGCACCCGCTGATCAGCGCCGCCGACTCGACCCGGTCCCCCAGCCCACAGGCACAGGCGAGCGCGTAAGGCCCACCGGCTGACTGGCCGCTGACGCTGAAGCGAGCGATCTCCAGGCGCTCCGCCAGCTCCTCCACGTCAGAGGCCCAATCGGCCACCGAACGGCCAGGCGTCGGGTCAGACCCGCCGACTCCGGGGCGGTCGACGGCGATCAGGCGGATGTCGTGATCCGCGCAGGCCGAACCGGCGCCCCAGCTGAACCGACCGTCGGGAATCCCATGGAAGTGCAGCAGCGGCCGCCCGTCGCGCGGGCCCCATTCGGCGTAGGCCAGCGCCCGCCCGTCGGCGAGCCGGGCCTCCCAGCCCGCCCTCGGTCGCTACCGCCCGTCCCGCTCAAAGCGATTTCTCACTCGGTGGTCGCCGACGGGCCCCGAAGCCGATGGCAAGCAGAGCCGCGATGACTGCGTAGGCGCCCACCGGGCGCCGGTGCCGAACGAGGCCTCCAAGGCCGGCGACGGCGTAGGTCCGCAACAGAGCCGCGTCGATCGCATCGACCCAAGCGGCCGCGCGTCGCGATCCGGCCCATGTCCTTACCGGCTCGTAGTGCAGGGCGACCTGGGCCAGGACCAGGCCGTAGCCGACGCTCCCCAGGGCGAGCGCAGCGCGTATTTCCGGATCGCGCGCGCCGCCGCCGCGGATCAAGCGGACGATCTGTCGAACGTGCACGAGGTGCGCGCCGACGAACCCCGCGCGCCAAGGCCCCGCCTTCGACTCCGGTCGGTTGGCGGCGACGACGCCCCCGACCAGGAAGGGAAGCGCCGAGTGCGCGGTGACGCGCAGCTCGCCCCGCTCTTCATCCGCGTAGAGACCCGCCGCGGCCTTGCCAGCCATCCCCGCCGCCACGCCCGCTCCGAGGCCAACGGCGGCTGAAGTCAGCTCTCCACCGCCGCGGCTTACCGGCCTTTGCCGGCCTGAACGTGGCATTTCAGCGCGCAAGGGACTTCGCCACCGCGTACACGAGGCGGGTCGCGTCGGTCACCGTCTCGTAGTCGAGGTTGTCGGGGGTGTCGCTTGGCAGGTGATAGTTGGCCTGCGCGCGCCAGGCGGTCATCGAGACGAGCGTGGCGGTCGGGTAGCCGGCGCGGCTGGGGACCACGCTGTCGGTGGAGACGCGAAAGCGGTAGCCGCGGTGCAGGGCGATCCCCTCTTCCTCCGCGCGCCGCTTCACCAGATCGCACAGCCACGGTCCGTGGTACTTCTCCAACCACATCAGGCCCTCGGCGTCCACCAGCACGAGGTGGGGCGAGCCGACCGTGTCGAGGTTGACGAAGCGCGTGGTGGCGGGGTCCAGCTCGCCGCGATGGCGGGCCATGAACGCGAGGACCCCGTCCTGGATCGTCTCCTCGGCCCCGCAGGAAACCAGCAGCACGCGCAGCCCGGCGATCGGTTGGTCGCGCAGAAGCTCGGCCAGCGCCACCAGGCAGGCGACCCCCGAGAGATTGTCGTTGGCGCCGGGCACGGTCTCGCCGCGCCAGACGTCGGCGAGCAGCACCGACCCGAGCGCTCCGAGCGCCAAGCCGGCCCGGCCGCCAAGGCGCCTCACGCGCGCTCCGCCCGAGGCTCCCACCAGGGTGGCAAGCGGGCCGGCCAGCCCCAGCCACCACAGCGGCGGCGAGGCCTTGGAGCGTTCGACGAACTGCGGAGCGCGTTCATGGAGCTTGCGTTGGAGCGTCTGGTCGAAGACGGCGCCGGTCTGGGCGGCATCGTGGTGGGCCAACACGACCAGGGTCGTCGCCCCGCCCGGGTCCCCCGCGCGGGCGACCACGTTGACGGTCTGCCGGCGGCGGCGCACCAGGCGGCGCACTACCCGCGGCCCGACTTGGGCCTCGTCGACGAGGCCCGCACCGGCAACGGCGGCGAGCACCGCCCCGAGCGCCCGCCGGTTACGCAGGGTGAGAAGGGCGCCGAGCACGCCCGTCAGGGCGAGGCCCACGGACGTGGGCGGGAACGTGCCCCACGATGGCTCGTCCTCCAGCTTGGCCTCCACCCCGTCGATCTTGCTCATCCGCGCGTGCACCCACTCGGCGGCGCTGCGCTCGCCCGGCGAGCAGGGCGTGCGGTCGAACGCGGCGAGCGTCTCGACCACCTCTCGCAGCGTGGCCTCGACGGCCGCTTTGCCCTCCGCCCCCTGGGGCCTCACTCCGCCGCCTCGGCGGCGGCAAGAACCTCCTTGACGTGGCCGGTCAACACTTCGAAGTCCTCGATCTTCGAGATCTCGAAGTATTCGGCGTCGGTGAGCGCCTCGAGGTTGTGGCCCGGGGCCCAGTAGTACGTCTCGCCGGCCGTGTAGTCGCGGGCGCCGTCCGCGCTGTGCACCCGCATCGTGCCGGAGATCACATAGCCCCAGTGCGCGCACTGGCAGCGACCCTCGGGTAGTCCCGCGAACACCTCGTCGGTCTTTTCTCCCGCGCCAAAGCGAATCAGGCACATGGCAAGACCATCGAAGTCCTTGCGCCGGATCGAGGTCCCCGGCGCCTCCAGGTCGACTGGTAGATCGTCCCAGCCCAAACCGTCCGCCATCCTTCAATCCCTCCTCCGGTCGTCAGGGCTCAGGCGCCGGCGGGCGCCCGAGCATCGCGGCCCTCACGCTAGCCAGGGGAGCCAACGAAAACACTGGCCACCTGGCCAAACCGGTCCCGCGGTCCGAAAATCGAGCACCGGCCGATATATGGTCGGATCATGGAATCGCAAGCGCAGAGGGGGGCGGGGCTGCCCGGGCCCGGGGGGCACGAGGTGCGTAAGGCCCGGCCGGGCGAGACCCTGGCGCTTTCGCGGGCGCTGGCCCGCGCCTTCTTCGAGGATCCCCTGGGCATCTACGTCGTCCCCGACCCGGCCCGGCGCCTGGCGATCATCGAGCAGGGCTTTGACCTCTTCCTGCGGCGAGTCTGGATCGGCCACGAGGAGACCTACACGGTGGGAGACACCGGGGTGGGCGCCTGCGTATGGGAGCCACCCGGCACCTGGAAGATCGGCGCCACCAAGCAGCTCTCGATGCTGCCGGCGATGGTCGGCGCCTTCGGCCGCAGCCTCCCCCGCCTGCTCTCGGCCCTCGGCGCAGCTGAACGCGGCCATCCCGAGGAGCCCCACTACTACCTCCCGATCCTCGGCGTCGAGCCCGAGAGCCAAGGCCGTGGCCGCGGCTCGGCGATGATGTTCCCGATCCTCTCGCGATGCGATGCGGAAGGGGTGCCCGCCTACCTGGAGGCCAGCACCCCGCGCAACCGGGCGCTGTATGAACGCCATGGCTTCAAGATGACCGAGGCCTTCCAGTTGGGCCGTGGCGGCCCCACCTTCTGGCGGATGTGGAGAGCGCCGAGGTCGGACTCCGCTGCCTGAGCCGGCCGAGCGGGCGACCGCCGAGCCGGCCGCCGAGGGACCGGCGAACCCCGAGGTCGGCGCGCACGTTCAGTCGTGTTCTTGCCCGTCGCGCCGATAGAGTCCGCGCGCACCTTCGTCTGGATCGACCGCCCCGAACATGGCTTCCAGGCGAGCGGCGACCATCACGTCACCCTCGACCGTGCAGCGCCCGGCGACCATGGCGGCGAGGGGGTTCTCGATCCCCGCCAGCACCCGGACCCAGTCGGCAAGGCCGAAATGGACCGTCACCGCCGCGTCCAGCGGCGCCGGCTCGATCAGCCGGGCACGCCCGGCGCGGGAGTCGACCTCGATCGCCCAGCGCCAGGGCGAGTCGAGCGGTGGGTCGATAGCGAAGGGCTCCAGCTCGTAGGCGATCGTCCCGTCGAAGCCCCCGGCCCGCGCCGGCTGGAACCCGCGCGCCATGCCCCTCACCAACGCCCGCTGGCGTCGTGGATCAGCGAAGCGACGCTCGAGGTCGGCGTCACTGAGACCGCCGACCATCGTCGAGAGCGCGCGGCGCGTGCCCCGGGTGGTGAGAGCCCGGATCGGCCGACTGCGCTTCGTTGGGGCCGCCCGGGCCGGCAGCTCGCGACCCTCGAGCTCGGCCCTGGCCTCGCGGGCGCAGCGGGCGATCAGGCCGAAGCCGTACCTGGCGGCGAACTCCTCGCCCTCGGCGAGCGCCTCCCGCGCCTCCTCGGCGCTGCCGCGGTGGTGCAGAGCCCGGGCCAGGTCCACCCGCGCCCAGGTCCTCACCATGGCAAGCTCGAGCTCGTCCGCCCGCTTCACCGCCTCGCGCAGCTCCTCGACCGCCGCCTCGGGCCTGCCGGCCAGCAGTTCGAGCCGGCCGATGCACCAGGCGGGCAGGGAGCCGAAGAACAGCGACGGTGGCGCCTGGATCAGGTAGGGACGCAGCGGCTCCAGCAGCCGACGCAGCTGCTCGCCGGACACCCGGTCGCCGACGATCGTCGCGGTCAGCGCGAGCAGGCTCAGGCTGGCCGGCAGATGCGCGTCGGGCCGCCGGATCATCGCGAGGTCGGCGCCGAGCAGGCTCGCCAGCCCTTCGCGCGCGGCCTCGTGGTCGCCGTCGAGGGCCGTGCCGAAGGTGAGCGCCGCCAGCAGGTATCCCTGCGACACGCCGGCGCTGACCGCTTCGTAGACGGTGCGGGACGACTCCGTCTCGGCGTCGAACATCAATCCGGCCGCGGTCAGGAAGGTGAGCTCGATCGAGATGTGGAGGTCGGGGCGCAGGCGCCGCAGGACCATCCCGGCGCGACGGACCAGCGCCTCGCCGGCGGCGCGATCGCCGCGGTCGATCAGGCGTGAGCCGCGATTGACATCCACCTCCCAGCTGAAGCGCGGGCTGCCCAGGCGCTCGGCGATCTCCCCGGCGCGCTCGATCGCCGCTTCGCATTCGGGTATGCGGCGCAGTGCGTAGTGGACCACCGCAGCCCAGAGGACCGTCCGAAACAGCAGCTCTTCTCGCCCGCATCGCTCCGCGATCTCGACCAGCTCGAGGATCTCCCCGATTCGGTTGTAAGCGGACATCGGGTCGGCGCTGCGGGCAAACTGCGCGGCCAGTCGCGTGAACCGGGCCAACACCTCGGACTCGGCATCGCCGAGACGCTGGTCGAGCGCCGCGGCGCGCTCGACCAGCGCCGGCATCACCTCGTCGTCCTCGGTGAAGGCCTGCAGGTAGGTGAGCCGGAATATCATCCGCAGCGCCAGCCGCGGCTCGTCATCGCCGAGCGCCTCGAGGCCCTCGTGCAGGAGCTCGACCGCCGTCCGATCGCCGGTGTCGACCTCCCAGCCGAAGCCGATGTCGCCACCGGCGAAGCCGAGGGCGGCGCGGGCGAGCGCGGCGCCGTCGCCGCTGCGGCGCGCCATCTCGATCGCCTCCAGGAAGGACCCGCCTGCGCGGACCAGGTCGGCGCTGAGCAGCTCCTGCTCGCCTAGCTCCAGCAGCGCCGAGGTGCGGGCAGCGTCGTCCTCGCCCGGCAGCAGGCCGAGCATGCTGCGCAGGTGGGCGGCCGCCTGCTCGTGGTCGTGCCCCTCCGCCGCCGCGGCGGCGGCCGCCCGGTAGGCGGCGACCGCCGGCTCGGGACCGGCCAGCCCGATCGAGAGCCCGTAGTGGCGGGCGAGGTCGGCGGGCTCAGCCTCGGGGTCCTCCTCCAGCGCCCGGGCTATCGCCAGGTGCAGACGGGCGAGGTCGGCGTCGCCGGTAGCGGCGATCAGCGCCTCGCGGATGAGGGCATGCGGAAAGGCGACCGTTGCCTCGGCGGCGGTCACGTCGTCGACCAGCCGCTCGGAGAGCGCCTCCCGCACAGCCTGCGCGGCCACCTCCGGAGACAGGCCGGCGGCCCTGGCCGCGAGGTCGACCTCCGCCACTGGGCCGATCGCCGCGACGGCGCGCAGCAGTCGCTCCGTGTCGGCGTCGAGCCGCCCCAGGCGTTCCTCGACCAGGCCGGTGACGGCATCGGGCACCGGCGCCTCCTCGAGCGCCTCGTCGTCTCGCAGCACCCCCTGGTCGTCGAGGTCACGGACCAGCTCGCCGGCGAAGAACGGGTTGCCGGCGGTGCGGCTTCGCAGCCGCTCTGCCAGCCGCGGCGTGATCGCCCGGCCGGTCCGCGCCCCCACCAGGGCCGCCATGCCGGAGGGGTCGAGGCCGGTCAGCCGCAGCTCACCGAGGTCGCCGGTGCGCCGCAGGTCGGAGAGCACGCGCGAGACCGGGTGGCGGTGGCCCAGCTCGCGATCGCGCGCGGTCACGACGACGACGAGCCGCGGGGTCGGAGCGCTGTCGAGCAGGTGCGCCAGCGCCTGCGCCGAGGCCGGATCGCACCAGTGGGCGTCGTCGAGCACGACCTGCAGAGGCGCCTCGCCGGCGGCGCTGGAGAGCGCCGCGCCGACTCCTTGTAGCAGCCGGTAGCGGGCGCCCTCGGCGGCGACGGCCTCCCCGCTCCGACCCTGCTCGCCCTGGGTGGCGTGACCGCTCAGCTCGGGCACCAGCGCCGAGAGCTCCGGCCCGGCCGCCTCGCCGAGCGAGGCCCGCCAGGCGTCATCTCCCGCCCGCGCCAGCTCGCCGATCGCCCGCACCCAGGGCTCGAAGGGAACGACCGCCTCCGGTGGGCAGCGGGCCAGCACAACCAGCGCACCACCGGCATGCGCCTCGGTGGCGGCCGCGGCGGCGTGCCGCGTCTTGCCGATCCCCGGCTCGCCGAGGATCAGCACCGCGCGGCGGCCGGGGCGCGGGGCGGTGGCCTCACGCAGGGCCTCGATCTCGCGGTCGCGGCCGATCAGCGGCTCCTCGGCGTAGGCGGCGAGGAGCCGCGGCATCGGCAGGGCGGCGGGCGGCGGTGCGCTCGCCTCCGCCCCGGCGGCGGCCCCCCCTGGCTCCGCTGCCGCCGCCATCTCGCGCCAGCGCAGCCTCGCCGCCCGCACCGGGGCGGGGACCCCCTTCAGCTCATAATCGCTCGCCTCCTCGAGGACGACGCCGTCGCGCGAGGCGACCAGAGCCCGCACCACGTCCTGGACGAGGACCTCGGCGGTCCCCGCCGCCGAGGAGAGGCGGCTGGCGATCACCACTGCCATCCCGTGCAGGTCCTCGCCGTCGGCGATCGGCTCCCCGGCCGCGACCCCGACCCTGGCGGCGATCCCGATCCCGCCCCGCTCGGCGTCCAGCCGCTCGACCGCGGCCTGGATCGCGGCGGCGGCCCGCAGCGCCCCGAGGGCGCTCTCGAAGCTCGCCATCGCCCCGTCGCCGAGCGTCTTCACCAGGCGCCCGCCGGCCGCGTCGACGGCGCCCGCGACATCGCGGACGTGGGCGCGCCTCACCTCCTCCATCCGGTCGTCGCCGAGGGTCGCCAGCAGCGCGGTCGAGTCGACCAGGTCGCTGAACAGGACGATCGCGACTCCTCCCATTAAGGATCATCTTTCCGCATGGTGCCGTCGCGTGCCGGCCGCCCGCACCGTTTGGCCTTCAGAGCGGATAGCGGTTCCGGGTGAGGGACTACCCGGCGTTCTGGGCCATGCAGCGGCGTCGGCAAGATCGTGATCGACGCCCGTCAAACCACTCCGCGGCCCGAATCTCACCGCGAGAGCGCGGCGAGCTCGACCCTGTTGCCGACCCCCAGCTTGCGGTAGACGTTGGAGAGATGCAGCTTGACGGTGCTGCGCGAGACGAAGAGCTGCGCGGCGATCTGCGGGTTGGACATGCCATCGGCGGCGAGCTCGGCGACCTGTAACTCGATCGGGGTGAGACTCTCCCAGCCGGCCGGCGGGCGGTCGCGTGGCCCGCGCCCCCGCCGCGCGTAGGCGATCGCTTCCTCCAACGTGAGCGCTTCGCCCTGCTCCCACGCCGCCCGCCAGCGCCCTGCCTCGCCGTCGAGGCCGGCGGCGAGGGCGCGGAGCTCATTCTCCGCCGTCGGCGGGGCGCACTCGAGGCGGGTCCAGGTTGCCGCCGCCGCGCCTCCGAGCCGAGCTGCGCGCTCCAGCGACCCGCCGCCCACCTCGGCAAGCGCCAGCTCCGCCAGCGTCTCCGCCGCGTCGCGCTCGAAGCTCGACTCGGCGCACGCCCGGAGGGCGTCGTGCAGGAGCTCCCGGCCACGCTCGAGCTCCCCCGAGCGCACCGCGGCCGAGCCCATCAGCTGCTTCGCGACCGCGGCCTGGCGGGCACCGCCCGAGCGCTCGGCGATCGCCTCGAGCTCCCGGGCCTCGGCGTCCGCCCCGGCGAGATCGCCCTGACCAAACGCTGCCCGCGCGAGCGTCTCGTGGGCGAGAGCCAGCGTATGCAGGTGCGGCATCCCCAGCAGCCGCTGCGCCCGCTCCCCCGCCGCGTCGAAGGCTCCCGACTGGAGATCCACCACCATCAGCGCCATCTCGAGCGCCGGCACCGCGACCAGCGCGCCGGACTCCTCGGCTCGTTTCATCGCCTCCGCTCCCTCCCGGCGTGCGCGGTCGGTCTCCCCGAGCCGGGCAAGCGCCTGGATGCGGAAGCCGAGCGCCTGGAAATGCGTCATCGTCGGCCCTTCACCCTCGAGCGCGAGCGCGCGATCGGCGTGCTGGAGCGCCCGCCGCGGCGAGCCGACGCTGACATCAGCCCACGCCGCGGCCTGCTCCGCCCAGGTCCGCAGCCTCGGGTGATCGCAGGCGGGCCGGATCGCGAGGAGCTCCTCGTATGCGGCGGCGGCGAGATCGAAGCACTCGCAGAGCCCGGCGGAGATCGACAGGTTGACCAGCGCGTAGGCGAGCGGCAGAGGTCTCCCGGAGGACCGCTCGAGCTCGGCCGCCCGCTCGGCGCAGCGGATTCCCTCCTCCAGGTCCGCGCCGGTCTGGATCAAAACCGATGAGGAGAAGACCAAGCACTCGGCCTCGGCGTCGGGGTCTCGCACCTCGGCCAAGAGCTCGAGAGCCGCCTGCACGCTCTCAAGCGCCTCCGCGTAGTTCTCGGTCATCAGCGCGAAGACGGCTGCGCCGCTGCGAAGCACCGCGCGCGATCCAGCCTCCTCGCCAGTCGTCGAGACCGAGAGCGCCTCCGCGCAGGCCGATCGCCCCTCCTGGAAGTGCTCGCCCAGAACCCAGTGGCGCGTAAGCGAAGCGGCAATGCCAAGCGCCGCGGCCGGGTCGCGCCGGGTCGCCCTCTCGAGGGCGCGGCGCAGGTTCGCCGTCTCCTCGTCGATCAGGCGGTGCCCGTCGGCCTGCGCCAGCATCTCGTCGGCCCGGGCCGCGTAGCTCGCGAACCAGGCGAGGTGGCGATCGGCGGCCTCGTCCTCCCCTCGCTCCAACTCGAGGCGGCCCTTCGCGAACTCGGAGACCGTCTCGAGCAGCGCCCAGCGCTCCCTGCCCGTCACCCCGCATACGGGCACCGCCAGGCCCTTTGCCTCGAGCGATCCGAGCAGGGCGCGGACCTCCTTCTCGTCCAGGTCTGGGGCACCCACCGCATGCGCGGCCTCGGCCGTGAAGCCAGCGGAGAACACGGACAGGCATCGGAAGAGCTGCTTCTCCCGTTCGTCGAGCAGGCGATAGCTCCACTCCAGCGACGCGGCCAGCGAGTCGTGCCGGGACAGCTCGACCTGACCGGTTGCCTCCGAGAAACCGGGCCGCGCGAGCTCCCCTGCGATCTCCTCCACCGAAACCTCGCGTAGACGTGCCGCGGCGAGGCAGAGCGCAAGCGGCAGCCCGTCCAGCGCGCGGCAGACCTCGGCCGCCGCCAGCGCGGAGTCGGGCGTGAGCTCGAACGTGGGGTCTGCGCTGGTGGCGCGATCGACGAAGAGGCGGCCGGCATCCGAGCGCACCAACGCCGCGAGGCCATCGTCGCCCTCGGGCAATCCGAGCGGCCGGAGGTCGAACGCCTCCTCCCCCGAGACGCCCAGCGCCTCCCTGCTGGTCGCGACGATCCTGATCTCCGGCGCCGCGGCGAGCAGCTCGCCGACGACGTCGGCCACTGGAGCGAGCAGGTGCTCGCAGTTGTCGAGCACGAGGAGCGGCAAGCGTCGTTCGGCGGCGCACTCGAGCAGAACCTCCTTGGGGCTGCGCCCGAACTGCTCCCTGGCGCCGAACGCGCGCAGCATCGCGTCGAGAAGCTGATCTTCTCCGGCGACGCTCGCGAGCATCGCCACCGCGGGGGCGGTTCCCTGCTCGCCGGCGATGCGATCGGCCAGCTCGAGCGCCAGGCGAGTCTTCCCGCATCCCCCCGCCCCGGTGACGGTCAGAAGCCGCCCCTCGGAGAAGATCTCCTCGAGTTCGGTGATCTCGGTCTCGCGACCGATCAGCGGACCCCGGACCACCATGGCCGCTGATCCTTCCAAAAAATCGGGAGGTTTGGCCACCTGGCCATAGCTTTCGCCGAGGATCCGTGAGAGCGTGCGGCTTCGTGGCCGGCTCGACCCGCGGCGCGTCGGTCGCGCGAGCGACCGACAGGGTTCTGGAAGCGAAGATTGAGAGAGTGTGCCCATGGCTGTCCTCCAAGCGGTTCTGACCGATGATCCGATGGGATGGGCGCCGTGAATCGGCCCTCTGCGGACAAGTTGGCGCTCAACGGCTTGATCTGGGGCCGGATGACGTTCGGCGTCGCGGCATGGCTGGCGCCACGACCCGTCGGCAGGGCCCTCGGCCTCGACATGGACGGAAATCCACAGGCCGTCTACGTGGCTCGGCTGCTTGCCGTGCGGGATCTCGTTCTCGCCGTCGGCGCCCACGGAACCGACGGCGAGGCTCAGCGACAGTGGCTGCTCGCCGGCCTGGTGTGCGACGGTGCCGACACCCTCGCCGGAATCGCCGCCGGGGGCGGCGGATACCTGCCGAAGCGCACGAGCGTCCACGTGACCGCGTTTGCCTTGTCGGGTGTGGCCGCGGCCGCGACTGTCCTGCACCAGCGATCGTGACGCGGTCGGCGTAGGGGTGGTTCGGGGAGCACCTGCGCAACCGCAGCGCAGGGCTCGGGACCGTGCACCACGCTCCGGCAGCCCTTCCAGAGAATCGGAAGATTGGCCACCTGGCCATAGTTCTCGGCGAGTCCCCCTGAGAGCCTGCGAGAGGTGGCAGTCAGGATCCCGGCGAGGCGCGAGATCCGCGACCTTCCGGGGCCGCGAGGGCTGCCGCTGCTCGGCAGCCTGCACAGGTTCCGCCTGCACGACGTGCACCTGGTCATCGAGCGGTGGTGCGAGCGCTACGGCACGCTCTACACCTTTCGCGCCGGCCTCCGCAGGTATGTCGTCGTCTCCGACCGGGAGGCCGCCAACGAGCTCCTGCGCGAGCGGCCGCAGGGCTTCCGGCGCCAGCGCGAGGTCGAGGCGGTCTACAGGGAACTTCGCTTCCATGGCGTCTTCTCCTTCGAGGGGGAGGACTGGCGGCGCCAACGCCGCCTCGCGGTAACCGCGCTCAACTCCAACCGCCTCCACTCCCACTTCCACATCATCCGCACTGCCACCGAGAGGCTGCGGCGGCGCTTGAAGGCCGCCGCCCGAAAGGGGCAACCGATCGAAATCCAGCGGGAGCTGACCTCCTTCACCGTGGACATCACCACGGCCCTCGCCTTCGGCGTCGACATCAACACGCTCGAGCGCGGCGAGGACGAGCTGCAGCGGAACATCCAGTTCGCCTTCGAAATGCTCGGCCGCCGGGTTCTCCTGCCGATCCCCTACTGGCGCTGGATCCAACTCCCCGCCGACCGCAGGCTGAAGCGGGCTCTTGCGGCGCTCGAGGTCGCCGTCGGGGACTTCATAGACCAGGCGCGACAGCAGCTCGACCGGCATCCGGAGCGGCGCGAGGAGCCGACGAACTTCCTCGAGGCGATGCTTGCCGCGCAATCGAGCGACGGGAGCTTCGACGACGAGGAGATCTTCGGCAACACGATGACGCTGCTCTTCGCGGGCGAGGACACCACCGCCCACTCGATGGCCTGGGCGCTCTGGTACCTGGCGAGAGAGCCCGAGGTTCAGGAGCGCTGGGCGCAAGAGGCGGCGGAGGTGCTCGGCGAGGAGCCGGTGCCACCCGACCACGAGACGGTAGGGCGGCTCCACTACGGCGACGCGGTGCTGCGCGAGTCGATGCGGCTCAAGGCAGTGGCTCCCGCCCTAATGCACGAACCCCTTGCCGACGTCGAGATCGCCGGCGTGCGCATCCCCGCCCGGACGCGCATCGTGATCCCCACCCGTCAAATCGGCCGCGAGGCCGGCGGGCCCGAGTTCGACCCCGATCTGTGGCTGGATGGGGACCGGGCCCCCGACCAACGGTCATTCCTCGCCTTCGGCGCCGGGCCCCGGTTCTGCCCCGGGCGCAACCTGGCGATGCTCGAGGCACGCAGCGCGATGGCGATGATCGCGCGGGACTTCGAGTTGGAGCTGGACGAAAGCGGCGGCCCAGTCCAGGAGCACTACGGCTTCGTCATGGTGCCACGCGGCCTGAAGGTGCGCCTGCGCGAGCGCGATCCTGGGAAAGCCGCGGCCGCGACCGGGTCGGGCGCGGGCGTCACGATCTCGTAGGAGCAGACTCGTGAGGAGCTGCGGATCGCGGATCGTGCTTCGGAAGGTGCCCGAGTGACTCGAGGCCTCGTATGGCGCCTGCGAAGGCTTCGCCAGCCGGCCCTCCTGCTCGGCGGGGTACTTCTCCTCCGTGCCTCCTCGTGGCGGGAGGCGTGGCAGGAGCGGCCACGCGCCCGTCGCCTCACCTCCGCAGGCTCCCCGGAGTCGAGCGCCGCCGCGGCCGAGAGATGACGATGAGAATCCTCGCCTACACACCTCCCTCCCGCGGCCACCTCACGCCGATGATGGGACCGCTGCTCGAGCTGCGCCGCCGCGGCGCCGAGGTCCACGTGCGCACGCTTGGCGCGGCGGTCGACGCGGTCCGCGCGGCCGGCCTCAAGGCCGAGCCGATCGCCCCTGAGATCGAGGCGATCGCCCTCGACGATCACAAGGCGCGCAGTCAGATCACCGCCGGTGCCCGCACCTTTGCGACGCTGCGCAACCGCGCCGGGCACGAGGTCGCCGACCTCGAAGCGGCGCTCGACGCGGTCGCCCCCGACGTCCTCCTGGTCGACGCGGCCACCCTCGGCGCCCAGGCGCTGGCCGAGCGGTGTGGCCTGCGCTGGGCCCTCTCGCGACCCTGGCTGCTCGAAGAAGCGAGTGCCGACGGGACGCCGTTCGGCTTCGGGCTGCAGCCGCAGGGGCCGCCGCTGGGGCCGCTCCGCAATCGCGCCCTCGGCTTCCTCGCCCGCAGTTTCGACCGCATCGTTCACCTCCCCGCCGTCAACGCCGCGCGTCACGCCGCCCGCCTGTCGCCGCTGCGGAGCGTCGCCGAGTTGAGCCACCGGGCGCCACTGACGCTCTACTTCACCTCCACCCCGTTCGACTACCCGCGCCGGCTTCCACCGAGCGTCGTGCCGGTCGGGCCGAGCCTCTGGGACCCGGCCGCCACGGAACAGGTGGAGCTCCCCATCGGAAACCGCCCGCTTGTCCTCGTCGGCTGCTCCTCCGAGTTCCAGAACGACGGCGCGATAGCCGCGACGGCGCTGGCGAGCCTGCGCGACCGCTACCGCCTAGTCGTCACCACAGCGGGAGTCGACCCATCCGCGCTCGGCGACCCTGGCGACGCGCTGGTGGCCCGCTTTCTCCCGCATGTGCCGATCCTGCGCCAGGCTGACGTCGTCGTCTGCCACGGCGGCATGGGGATCACCCAGAAGGCGCTCGCCTCCGGCGTGCCGGTCTGCGTAGTGCCCTGGGGACGCGACCAGCTCGACGTCGCCGCCCGGGTGGTCGCGGCGGGAGCGGGGACGAAGCTGCCACGGCGGCGTCTCTCCCCCGCCCGCCTCGCCGCCGCCGTCGAGGGAGCGCTTGCCTGCCGGCCGGGCGCGACACGGGTAAGGGCCGGCTTCGAAGCCACCGGCGGCGTCGCGAAGGCCGCCGACGCCCTCGAAGCTCTGTCGGCCGGTGGCCGGTGAGGCGAGGATGCGGATGAGCGCATCGTCCCCGCCTCCCGAGCTTCCCGGCGTCGAGCACCGCTACATCAAGGCGCCCGACGGCGCGAGGATCCACGTTGCCGACGCCGGCCCCACCGACGGGCAGGCGATAATGCTGGTACACGGCTTCCCCCAGCACTGGTGGGAGTGGCATCGACTGATCGGCCCGCTGGCCGACGACGGGTACAGGGTCCTCGCACCCGATCTCCGCGGCGCCGGCTGGAGCGACGCACCCCGTGGCCGCTACCCGAAGGCAGGGATGGCCGAGGACCTGCGTACGGCGCTGGACCAGCTCGGCGTCGAGCGGGCCTGGGTCGCCGCCCACGACTGGGGCGGCCTGGCGGGCTCGATCCTCGCCCTGCGCAACCCCGACCGGGTGGCCGGCTTCGCGGGCTTCAACACGGTCGCGCCCTGGCTGAAGGTCGATGGCGCCGGGCTTCGCCACGCTCCGGCTTTCCTCTACCAGTACCCATTGGCCGCACCGGTCATCGGCCCACGCCTGATCGGCGGTCCGAGACAGGGTTACCTGCGCTGGCTGGAGAGCTGGGTCGGTGGCGGCTATCGATGGCCGGAGGCGGACGCCGAGCTTTACCTGCGCCGCTGGCGAGATCCGGCCCGGGCCTATGCCGGATCGCAGTGGTATCGCACCTTCCAGGCGAGCGAGTGGCTCCGCTGGGCCCGGGGCGAGTACGACGGCATCCGCGCCGAGGTCCCTATGCGCTGGGTGACCGGGCTTCGCGACCCGGTGGTAGCACCCGTTTTGCACCGCGGGTACGAGGAGCGCGCGAGCGACATCAGCTTCGAGCACATACCCGACGTCGGCCACTGGATCGTCGAGGAGGCGCCTGACCTCGTCCTGCAGCGGCTTCGCCGCTATCTCCGGGAACGACCCGCTTAGGACCTATTCGATAGGGAGCTCGCACCCCTGGATATGGCCCAGGATCGGCGTGGATCCGGTCACGCGACCCCCGGCCGCGAGAGGTCGAGGCTCAGTCACCTCGCAGCTCGGCGAGCAGACCTGCGGGGTGAGGATTCGCACGCCGCGACGCTCGCCGACGGTTTTCAGCCGTGGGCTTCACCAGGGTCAGAAACCCCGCCCTAAAGGTCCGGAAATGGCTTCCCAGTGCGGAATCCGGGGGTACCTCGATTTGGGATCTTATCGCAGGTCGGGTCTCTCAGTTGCCCGCAAATACCGGGAGTTCCGGGCGGGTTTAGGCGACGAGATCGGCCTTCGTCGCCCAAACGATTCTGCGAATGGCGAGGGCCGGACTTGAACCGGCGACACCTCCCTTTTCAGTCGTGTGCTCTACCAGCTGAGCTATCTCGCCGGACGCGCGGACTGCCTGCGCTGGGGGAAGGCTAGCGGGAGCGGAGGCAGCGGGGTTGATTGCATGGGGGCATGGGCTGGGCTCGGACTGCGCTGGGGCTGGTTGCCGTCGTGGCGGCCGGAGCGCTGCTGGTCTCCGGGGGCTCTGCGGCCGACCCGCGGACGCCGGCGGGGCTGCCGGGAATGCCGCCGCCGTTCCTCGGGGTGGCGGTGGTCGGCGAGGGCCGGCTGACGGCGGCCGTCGATGCCTATGGCGACGTCGTGGACCTGCGGCCGCGGCCGGCGGGCCGGGCGCTGATCGACAACCCGAGCAATCGGCAAGCGGCGGGGACGGTGCCGGCGGACACGGGGATCGTGCCGTGGGTGTCTGTGGAGGGGCGCAGGGCCCGACCCTTTTGGACCGCGGACTCCGTTCAGCAGGCTTACCGGCCCGGGACCAACGTTCTGGTCACCACCGCTCGCTTCGGGGCGGCCCGGGTGCGGGTCGCCTACGCCGCCGGCCGCTCGCTGCTCGCCTGTACGACGGAGGCGAGCGGCGGCGCGCGGGTGTCGATGCGCATCAGCGAACCAGCGGCGGAGCGGCGGTTGCGCTGCGACGACGGGCGGGCGCGGCGGATCGTCCTAGCCGCCGAGCGGGGCGACCGCGGCTGGCTCAGCGGGTCAGCCCCGCTTGGCGAGGGCGCGCCGCCCTGGGCGCGCTCCTTATATAGACGCTCGCTGCTCGTCCTCCACATCCTCACCGACCGGCGCAGCGGCGCGGTTGCCGCCGGAGCCAGGGACGGCTGGGCCTACGTCTGGCCCCGCGATGCCTCGGCCGCCGCGATCGCCCTCGCCGCGGCCGGCTACCGGGAGGAGGCAAAGCGGACCGCCGGGTTCCTGCTCAGGCTCGGACTCGAAGACGCGGCGCGCTTCCACGGCGACGGCACCCCGGTGCCCGGTCGCAGCGCCCAGGGCGATGCGCTCGGCTGGGTTGCCGCTGCCGCCAGGGCCAGCGGCGCCTCCCGGATCGGAGGCTCGGTCGGCCGCGCTCGCCTGATCGCGCGCCTCGCCGCCCTCCCCCGCTCGCTCGATTGGCGCAACCGCGCCGACTACCAGGAGGGCGCGCCGGGCGACTACCTCGGCAACGCCCTCGCCGCTGGCGCCCTCGGTGCTGACAACGTCCACCCCCACACCGCCGACTGGACAAAAGCCCTCCCATGTGAAGGAAGATCGCCCACTCGGTTGGTGAGGGTGCCGGGGGACCCGGCCTCGGGTCTGGATTCGGCGGCGGCCTGGGCGGTCGAGCCCTTCTCGCGGCCGTCCCTCTACGCGGCCGCGCGACGGACGATGCTGGCGCTGGTCCGCCGCGCGGGGCGCTTCGGCATCACGCCCGGAGAAGCTTGGCCGGGTGAGGATCCCTGGAGTGCCCCGACGGCCTGGACCGCCTGGTCCCTCGCCACCCTCTCGCAGCGGGAAGCTGGCCGGAGGTCGCGCACCGACCGCCGTGCGGCGCTGCACCTGCTCACCGACCTGCGCCGGGCGGCGACCCCCACCGGCCTGCTCCCGGAGCGCGTCGACGCCCGCAGCGGCGTCCCCCGCTCCACCACCCCCCTCGCCTGGTCCCACGCCTTCGCGATCCTCGCCCTGCTCGAGCTCTGGCCAAACCGAGCTCCGGCCAAACCGAGCTGCATCTACTTCTACCCCCGACAGAAGTAGAGGTCGATGCAGCTCGTCAGAAGGGGCGGCGCCAGCGGGTGAGGGAGTTGACGAGGCCGAGGCGGCGGCCGCGCTCGCCGTCGTAGACGCGGAAGCAGCCGGAGCCTTCCGGCAGCCGCTCGAGCAGGCGGTCGATCAGCTCGGCCGAGGCGGCTCCGCCCGAACCACGGCGCAGCCAGTCCTCGTAGTCGAGGTCGAACGGGATCAGCTGCTCGCTCTCCAGCTCGAGGCCGAGCTCGGCGCCCGTCGTGCGCAGCTGCTCAGCCGTCAGGCAGGACCAGTGCGAGGGGTCGCGCAGCCGTTCGATCTCCTCGACCAGGGCGTAGACGTCGCGGTCGGGATCGGCGATGAAGTCGCTGACGACGACCCAGCCGCCGGGCCGCACCACCCGCGCCATCTCCGCCATCACCCGCCAGGGCGCCGGGATGTGGTGGAAGCTGAAGCGGGTGACGGCGCAGTCGAAGCTGCCTTCGTTGAACCCGAGGGCGGTCGCGTCGCCGAGCGAGAAGTCGGCGTTGCCGAGCCCCTCGCGCGCGGCCTCTTCGGCAGCTTTCTCGACCATCGAAGGGGTCAGGTCGACGCCGTGAACGCGCCCGACCCGCGGTGCCAGCGCCCGGGCGATCACGCCGGGGCCGCAGGCGACCTCCAGCCAGCTCGCCTCCGGGCCCTCCGGCACCAGCTCGACCAGCGCCCCCAGCGTCTCGTTCATCTTCGCGACCTCGTTGCGGGCGAAGCTCTCGGTCTGGTGGGTGAACTCGCTGCGGATCGACTCCTCGTACATGGCGGTGATGCTAGAGCGCGGACAGGGCCGCGGCGACCGCCCCCTCGGCCGTCTCGGCGGGGACGACGCCGGGGGCCCCGGCCATCGCTTCTCGGCCGCCCAGCTCCCAGCTGCGCAGGGCGATCACCCGGCGGCCGAGGACGCGGGCGAAGCCGATCTCCGAAAGCGTCCCCCACTCGCCGCCGATCGCGATCACCGCCTCGCCGGAGGAGACGACCGCGAGGTTGCGGGCATGGCCGATGCCGGTGGCGACGACCTGGGTGCAGTGCTCGCCGGCGTCGTCGGGGGAGGTGCCGGGGACGACGCCGATCACCTGGCCCCCCGCGGCGGCGGCACCCCGCGAGGCCGCCTCGATCACGCCGCCGCCGCAGACGACGGTGACGCCGGCTTCCGCGAGCCGCCGCCCGACCTCCTCGGCCAGCGCCCATATCTCCGATCCCTCCTCGACCCCGCGGCCACCGATCACAGCGACCTGCCTCCTTCGTCTGTTCCTTTTAGCTGTCATACGGCGATAAGGAACAGACGAAGCAGAGGCCTCACAGCTCGGACCGCATCAGGCCCATCAGCTCCAGGGCGCCGGCCTTGTGCAGCGGTTCGTTCAGGTTCCCGCACTTGGGGCTCTGCACGCAGGAGGGGCAGCCGGACTCGCAGGGGCACTCGGCGATCAGGCGCTCGGCGTCGCCGAGCAGGCGCTCGAACTCCTCGTAGCCGCGGCGGGTGATCCCGACCCCGCCGGGGTGGCCGTCGTAGACGAAGATCGTCGAGCGGCCGGTCTGGAAGTGGACGTTGGTCGAGAGGCCGCCGATGTCCCAGCGGTCGCACATCGCGATCAGCGGCAGGACGGCGATCTG